>NZ_JAVTSN010000041.1:0-66310 GCF_032678585.1 Pedobacter psychrodurus
CCGGACCTTGGAAAAATTGCTTATTATCACTTTTTGCTCTCGAAGAAAAAAGGATTACTGGAAGGATTTACTTTTCACGTGATCAATCTGAACGAAGTCGAAAAAAGCAGACGGATCAACCCACTCCGTGCCGATTACATCACAACCCTGGCAGATGCTTCCGAAACAGCTGAAGCAACCGTAGAGGCATTGAAAAAAGGGGATAAGGCCAGTGGTAGTGATGCTTTCTTCACTCAGTCTGCAATTAATTTTCTGGCCTCCTGTATTTATTTTTTAAGTAGGTATCAGAGCGGTAAACTTTCAAGCCTGCCGCATGTGATGGCTTTTTTAAACCGGTCCTATGCAGAGATATTTGCCGTACTGTTTACCGATCCTGAACTGGTTTCGCTGCTTTCCCCGTTTAAATCAGCATTTGCGGCAAAGGCATTTGATCAGCTCGAAGGGCAGATCGGCACACTGAAGATATTTATGAGCCGTATGGCGACCAAAGAAAGCTTCTGGGTGTTTTCGGGAGATGATTTTAATTTGAAAATTTCCAGCAAAGAATCACCCGGTATATTGGTGCTGGCGAATGATCCCAATACGCAGAACATCAATTCCGCATGTTATTCCGTAGTGCTTAACCGTTTGACCAGGTTGATCAATTCAAAAGGCAATCTTCCTTCCGCGCTGCTCATTGATGAAGTACCTACACTTTTTGTACACCGTATTGAGAACCTGATTGCCACGGCCAGATCCAATAGGGTTGCTGTTTTGATCGGGCTTCAGGAACTGCCACAGTTTAAACAGCAATATGGTAAAGATACCGCCTCTACGATTATTTCTGTAATCGGAAATGTGCTTTCCGGATCCGCAAGGAACAAGGAAACACTGGACTGGTTGGAACGGATCCTTGGAAAATCCAAACAGTTGGGTGAAAGCCTTTCGATCGACAGGAGCAAGGTTTCGGTCTCATTGAGTGAAAAACTCGAGGTATTGATCCCTGCAGGGAAGATCGCCTCGCTCGGTGCTGGCGAGATGGTAGGGGTAATTGCAGCCGATGCGCAGAGTTCTTACTCTGGTAAATTCGAGACTTCTGCAATCAATTGCAGGATTAACCTGGATGTGGACGAAATTAAAAAAGAAGAAGATGGATATGTCGAGCTGCCTGTTTACTATGATTTTGGGGGCAAAAAAGAAGAAATTCTCCGGAGCAATTTTATGCGCATCACCAGGGAGATCGATGTTATGGTCGCTGGTTTTTCTTAAGGTAATATGCCTTTCTTTTAACCTTGCCCATGCTCAGTCTTTTGACGGACTGAAATTATCGCTTCCACTGCGCAAGTTTCAGGTTAACTCTGGATTTGGTAACAGGACACACCCCGTAACCGGCAGGATGAATGTTTTTCATACTGGCATAGATCTGCGCGCAAGATCAGATACCGTTTTTGCCATCCTGCCCGGGGAAGTAGTCAAGGTCTCAGCTGACCTGATTATCGGAAACTACATCATCATTGCTCATGGTGCCTATAGCAGTATTTATGGACATCTTTCAAAATCCATGGTCGGTATTGGGAGTCTTGTGGCTTCCGGAACTTCAATCGCTATCACGGGGAATACCGGCAGGGTTACAGGGGAACACCTCCACTTTGGAATAAAACACGAGGGGAGATTTGTTGATCCGCTAAAGTGTCTTTATTTCTTCGGTAACCTGTACGGAAATGACCTTTATCTTTTTTTAAATGACCTTTTCTGGGTAAGAAAACCATCCGGGGTAAACTATTCATATTGAACGCGAAACTGAAATTAACCATTAAAACCGAATTTATTATGAACACAACAATATTGAACGAAAAAGATCTGCCCCTTGAGCAGCTCCGGGAGATCGGGCTTGTAAAAGGTGAAGAACTGTTGATCGATCGAAAAGATATTCATGCGCTTTTATCAGGCGGTAGGACCAATCTGATCAAATTACATGATATCTCCCGTAGCGGTATCGAGATCAAAGAGATGGAAGTAAAACTCTCCTTAGTTAGGGGCGTGTCAGGAAAACCTGACTTGTTGGTCCATCCCATATACAAACAGTCTTTGAATCCTTCTTATATTAACCAGGCAGAAGCTGATCAGCTCATTCTGGGCGAGCGTGCAAATATCTTAAAAGAAGTCGACCGGGACGGGGAGAAAAAATCACTGCTGGTCGAATATGATTGGGACACAAAAGAATTTGTGGTGACTGATATGCTTAAGGTGAAAGCGCCGGAAAAGGTGAATGGTATGACTTTGAGCCCATATCAGAAAGAGCGTTACAGTGCCGGAAGACAGATCGAACTGGAAGATGGCACTTTGATACAGGCGAGCAGCACCAGTGCCGAGGGCATCCGCTCAAACAGGCTTGCATTGGTTGTTTCGGTTTTGATGGACGGTGGGATTTCTTATCTGCTGTTGACCGGCCTCAAGGCATTGATCGGTGAAAAAGGCTTGCTGGCACAAAGCAATGAAAAAAACAACGGTTACAAACAGGCATTTAAGGAATATGAGAAACAGCAGATGTCTAAGCTTGGGGATATGATTTCTGATGAGAAGTTTAGTGCTGGCACTGGTCATAGTCGGGGCTATACCCGATCAGGAACATCAAGATAAATGTTTTCTGCTGTTTCTGTTGCCAGGAAAATATGCGGGATCTATGGATTTTCGTTTAGGACCGATATTTCCGGCAGTGTGATATTTGACTATAATGGTGGCCTATCCGAATACTTTGGGAAGGATGGACATTTAATAGCCGTTGCCGGAGATTTCTGGAGCAGTAGTGTTGTCAATCTAAATATTGTAACCCAAGTCTTTATCTGTTCAAGCGCCATGGAAGCCGTTGCTTTTCTGCATTTTAATCCGAGCAGGTTTACCAGACCAGACGAGCTGTTGTTTATTGCCATTGGTCCTGACTATCATTTTCCCGGAGAGATACTTAAACAAACTGGGAAAGTACAGATTAATTTGCTTTTAGGAGGAGATTTGATCGAAAACCTACGGACAATCAAATTCTGTATGGACTATAGGGGGATTGCGGTTCATTTCACCCTCGGGGATGAAATGGTATTTTTCAAATTACCCGGTAATATTTTTTGTATCCCTCAACAGCTCATTTCGCTGCGGCGGTTTTTCTTATTGGTCAAAATACGGCCTTTTTTCAGGCAATATGTCCCGAAATCCAAAATTTCTTTTTTACACGAATTTATGAATCAATGAAAATGGCTGTATCAACAGCTAAATTTTATTTTTTATCAATCAAAATTAATCCATTTATTATGAACGAAAACAATTTGGAGTATCTTCAGAATAATCTGAAATACTTAGGGTTTGGCGAATCGTTGAACCAGAAACTTAAGGAAGCAATCGAAAAACCACTTCTGGAATTCAAGCTTCAGTTGGAAGTGAGTATGGCAGCCCCAAATGCCAAGGATAAGCCCGAACTCGCTGATAGCATGCGCTATGAGCTTGACTTTTCAAAAAGCAAGGATACGGAAATGTATTTTTTCAACAAATACAATGCATCCCTTCAAAAGGCAGGGCAGCCTGATGCGGTTGACCAGACTTTTTACATCAATAAGGGAAAAGGGGTAACTGTTAAAGAAAGTTATAACCTGCTTTCAGGACGGGCGGTGAATAAAGATGTAGTGCTGAAAAGCGGTGAGAAAGCCAATATGTGGCTAAAGCTTGATCTCTCGGAGCGTGACCCGGAAAAGGGCTTTGCAGTTAAAAATTATGGTGAAAACTATGGCTATAACCTGGCTTCTACTGTTGACCGCTTTGTACTCCCTGATATCAATAAGCAGGGTTTTAAAGACCAGTTGATGAAAAGCCTGGAAAGGGGTAACCTGCATGAAATGACTTTTTCAAAGGATGGCAAAGAGATGAAGGGCTTTATTGCTGCAAATCCGCAGTTTAAAACCCTTGATTTTTATGATCTGAACCTTGCTTCGGTTTATAGCAAAGCGGTTGATCTGAAAGAAGTCCCCGTGAAGACCTTGGCCCCGGTAGAAAATAAGGAAGCTGTTGTAGAGGAAACTTCGGTTGAAGCGAAAAACGGCAGGGGAAGATAATTGTGTTTTGTTTGGGGGGTATCCTCTGTTTAACTGGGGACTTCGGTCCCCGGTTTTTATCTGCTTGCCTTTTTAAGTTACTGGTCAACTGGGTAGAAATTAAGAAAATGAAAGGCTGTTTTAGAATGTTAGGCACTATCTTTCATTTTCGATAAAAGGCATTTCATGTGATGATTATGAACGAAAAGAATTTTAGTGATCTGAAACATACTCTGGAATACCTTGGCTTTGGGAGGACTTTAAACGCTTCATTGAGAAATTGTATAGAATTTGAACTGCCACGGTTCCGTATGACCCTGGACTTAAAAATGCCTGTGCCCAATCCGAAAAATCGGCCGGATCATGTAGATGTGGTACAGTATCAGCTTGAAATATCAAAAGAAAGCGGTACCGATAAGTATTCATTTGACAGATATGATATATATCTTCAGCCGGCCATTAAGCCATATGAAATGAGAAATCAGCGGTTTTATATCAAAAAAGGTGAGGGAATAACAGTTAAAGAGAGCTACAATCTACTTTGTGGACGTGCGGTCAATAAGGATGTTGTGCTTAAGAACGGAGAAAAAGCCAACATGTGGTTTAAGCTTGATCTCTCGGAGCGTGATCCAGAAAAAGGCTATGCATTCAAAAAATATGATTATAATCTGGTTTCTACTGTTGAGGGGTTTGTATTCCAGGGTATTGACAGACCGGGATTTAAAGAACAATTGTTGAAAAGCCTGAATAGGGGCAATCTTCATGAGGTGACCTTTTTAAAGGATGGCAAAGAGATTATGGGCTTTATTGCTGCAAATCCTAAGTTCAAAACCCTTGATTTTTATGATCTGAACCTTGTTTCGGTTTACAGCAAAGCAGTTGGCATTAATGAAGCTTCGACTAAGGCATTGATATCCAGTGAACTTAAAGAAGCTGCTATAAAAGACACTTCGGCTGAAAAAAAAACAGGGAGGGGCAGGTAGAATTGCTTTAATTACCGGACAGACTGCTGTCACGGGCACGGAGGCGAAAGCCTCCGTGCTTTTGCATATTTAATATTTTTAGGCTGTTTTTTTAGGGTAATGTGATGTCGTAAAGCTGTTTATGATTTGAATAATTTGGTGGATTGATGTTAATGGATATATTTGCCGTTCAAATTTATTATAAGCATGGAAAAATTCAGTAAAATCAAAGAATTGATAGCTTCTGTTGAAGCTGATGTAGAAAAATTCTACAGCGCAGGAAACGCTGCAGCAGGAACACGTGTACGTAAAGGTATGCAGGATCTTAAAAACCTTGCTCAGGAGATCAGGGCTGAAGTAACAGAAAAGAAAAATACAAAGTAAAAGAAATCTGTTTTGGGAAATAGTAGCAGGGCCGCTGTCCAATTGGGCAGCGGCCCTGCTTTTGCATGTCGTTAGGGATGTTTTTAACAGCAGACTTTAATCACAAATAGTTTAGAGCTCAGATTTCGACCATCTTCTCGTTTTTTACGATCAGTATCTTTCCGTTCTCCAATTCCAGCCAGCCATAATTGAAACAAAATCTGTAAATGCCTTTTGATGTGTTAAGAATCCGCGTATGGTATTCGAAATTGAATCCGCTGTCCCTTAACAGGAAATTGGTAATTATCGTATTCTCCCCCTTTTCTTCAAATTGGTGTTTTAGTATTTTATGGTTGTTTTTAATAATTTCAGAAAGTTTATCATAAAAAACCGGTTCATTCCATTTTTCAGTCTTTAGCTGGTCGCGCCGCGCATGGTTACGGCATTGATCACTGCAGAAGATCTTATCACTCCTCCCTTCAAATGTATTGTTACAGTTGCGGTAGCTACAGGTCCGCTCGTTTTCTTTAGGCTGCTGCATTTTGAATTATCTTCTGTAGTCCCTATCCGTTTTTTATCCGGTCGGATCGGATAAGCCAATATACAACCGAATCCTCAGAATACGATAGATAATTTTGTTCATACCTAAACTTGATGGATATGAACACCAATAATCTCACCTCCGAAAATTTTTCCTCAGGGAAAAGAAATTACTTTCTTGATTTTAAAAGAGCAGCTAACGATAACCGTTATTTGTGCATTACCAGAAGTGATGCGCAGGATGATGGAACCTATAAACGTTCGACAGTTGTCGTCTTTGAACAGGATTTTCATTTTTTGATTTCTGCAATGTCTTCACTGTTCCACTCTGCAAGCTATCTGGGCCAGGACAATTTCAGTGTTGCGGATGTAGCCCGCCTTAAAAGTTCCGCTGATAACAAAGGAATAAGGTCATGGGATATCAATTTAAGGCCACGGGAAAAATTTGTTTCTTCGGGTGCATCCCAAATGAGTGATGCAGAACTGATGGCGATGCTGATCGGTTCTGGCCGGGCTGATGTGAGTGCTGTCGATTTAGCTCAAAAGATCTTAAAAGCAGTTGGGGGTAGGCTTGAGGTGCTGGCAGCGCAGGACCATAAATCGCTTTCCAGGTTTAAAGGTGTAGGGTTGGCAAAGTCCAGTGCTATCCTGGCAGCGCTTGAGCTGGGTAGAAGGATGTGCGCGGTTTAGGGTAAGTGTAGTACTGCAATTGAAAAATCAACGCATTGGAAATATTTGAATATGGTAAAACCCTGTAAATCATTTATATATTTTTTTTTAGGCTGATTTCAATGTTGGTTTTTGGGGGCCTACGTTAATAGTTTTACGGGGCAAGCGTCTTTTTTGCTATAGGCTGTAAAGTTAAACTTTACAATAGAAAACGGTAAAAAAGGCCGTAAATATCGGGCGCTCGGTGCTCTGCGAGCGCATAATGTTTTGGCTGCGCCAAAACACCCTCCGGGACTTATAGCTCTCGTTTCCTATACACCCGTTTTTTCGGACTTTCTTTTTTTTCGTTTTTTCTTTTGGAAAGATTTTTCGGAAAAAAGGAAAGGAAAAAAAAAGTTAAACTTAAAATTTTACAGAATGGAAATTACAGGAAGATTGACCGCTGATGCAGCGGTAAGAACAGTAAGCGGAGAGAGAAAAGTTGTTGGCTTTTCAATTGCTATCAATGACACTTACCGCTCTGGCGGGGAACAGAAAAAGGTGACCACATTTATCGAGTGTTCCTATTGGCTTAATACAGGAATAGCGGAATATCTAAAAAAAGGGGGTTGGGTACAGGTTTATGGCCGAATTGGTATTAACGCCTATCTGAGCGGTTCGGGTGAGCCCAAAGCCTCTTTAACCTTTCATACTAGTGAAATCAAACTCTTGGGAAGTAATCAGAGAGGTGAAAGTGATTACCCTGCTGCTGAAAATACACAGCATGATGCGCCAAATGCAGAAGAAACAGTGCCCGTAAACAAATTCGAGGGCATTGACGGTGATGTGCCATTTTAATTATTAGGCGGTACTTATCCATTTTAGGTTTTCCGCATGGGACACGACCTAAATTATAATATTTCATTTCAACTGAATTAAAACATGGGGAGCGGTTCACCGCTCCCTTAAAAAACCATATCATGAGCATATTAGCCGATACCACAGAAAAAAAAGCCCTTTACGAAATCGCCAAAACATTGCAGTTTTTTGAAAACCTCTATTGTTTACGGATTTCCGCAGGGGATGCCGTGCGCATCCGCCATGCCGAGAACATTATTAAAAGCGTAATCGGGGGCAACGGTTTCGATGCCGTTTTTTCAAAGCAAAGGGGAACACACTTAATTAAACAGAAACCATGAGAACCAACTTTTTTCAGGCTATCCAAAGGCTGCACAGTGCAGGTTCTTGGATCATCAATGTTTCATTTAGCGCAGAAAGCGAACTGCTCGTTTCTGTTCTGCTCAAAAGTAGCGCAGCAGAATCGGGTGGTAACACATTACCACCAATGTTATACCGTGGAACAGCTAAGGAAATTGACGAGGGCTTTTTTGAAAGCCTTTCTGCTCCCGTGGAACAGACCGTTTCTTTTTTTGCAAACCTATCTGCCTACCAAAAAGGATTGGAAGACGCAAAAGCAAAACTGATCTCCAAACCCAAGGAAAAAAGCAGTTCAGTCTCCGATACGAAAAAGATAGGGGACAGTACAATCGCATCCATAGAATCTGCTTCTATCAAAACCAAATTCGAGGATATTGTAAAAGATATTGCTGCGCTGAACAGTTCCTGTAAATATGGGGAGGCTCTCGCGATTCTTCCAAATGTGGAGGATTATCCCGATAAAAAAGCAGAGATCGAAAAACTCCAAAAGGAACTCAATTGGAGAAAAAGCCAAATGACCCTATTGTAAACCAAAAAAAACAGCCATGCTTAAAGCAACCGCATTACCAAGAACATTCGTTTTCAGCGATAAGGGACAGGAGGTAAAACTGTCTGACCCTGCACAAAAATTCAGCCCCGAACAGGTTATGGATTTTTATTCGGGGACTTATCCCATTCTCACTACGGCAAAGATCGAGGGACCCGAAATCAAGGGAGATGCCCTCGAATTTAAATTCATTACCACATTGGGTACAAAAGGCTAACCATGAAAAACATAGCGAAATGCATCAAAACACAACAATACTCGCAAAATTGGAAACTCCACCAAAATTTGGGGAAATTTCTCGAAAGGTTGGACAGACTGTCCGACCTTTCGGAAATAAAAAAGACAAAAAAAGACCTGCACCCCAATCCCTGACAGAAATGGTTTTTTAAGGCATGTTTTCAGCCCCGTAATCAATGGCTATCCTGTCGAGATCAGCAACAGGGCTTGCGTGGAACGGGAATTTTTTAGTTCTGCAGAAAAACTGTGCAGCTTCTACGGGATAGCCCCTGCGAATTTTCCATTATCAGTGTATCCCGAAAATATAGCAAAGTCAATTAAAGATTTAAAGCAGAAGCTTGAGGGAGTAGATAAAAACCTCGAACTCATTGTGGCGCATGATGAAGATCATGCGGCCTGTTTATCGGTAAAGAAGACCTTTGATACAAAAACCACGCTATACTATCTGCCTGTAGAGCCTTTGTATGATCTTTTGCAGGATGACAAAAGAAAAAAAACAGCCGAACTGTTGCTTTCAGTTTTAGCCTACCTCTATCAGATCGGGGGAATCCCTTATCACGGTGAACAGGGCAGCTACCTGTCTTCTGTTTATGATATGATTTATGACTGGTCAAGTGAAGAAGAATGTTTCGACGATGAAAATGAGCAGCAGTATATCCTCGGCCACATCGAACTGATGGGACATCGCAGCAAGTGGCTTCTTGAAAAGCTGAATAAAAAAGTCCACCTGCAAAAGTTTGAAAAACGCCTCAACGGTTTTCGCCCCTGTTCTGAAACCGAACAAGAACTTTTGGCTTTGGCTAAACAGGCATATGCGCTGTATTGTGATTTCCCCAACTTTTCGATCATAGATCGGATTGATACGGGTCTTTTTGACCAAGATGAAAACTATGATTCATGCAGGGTATATGCGGAAAATTACCTGTCTTTTATTTGGAGTTTTACTGATTGCCTGTACGATCAGGTAATGGAAACAGTAAATAATGAGTTACAGGAATACAACGAAATCGATGAGCCGGCAACCATACAGTTTTTTGATACCGTACAGTTATCCCAGGCGCATGACCACACTTTTGAAATTCGGTTTTTTGATTTACTGAACGGGATAACCGATAACCTAAACGATTTTAATCATGAAAAACATAACCGATAAATTCTCCAGAACCTATCTTCCTGCCAAAGCACTTTTGCTCTACCAACAGCAGGGCAGCGATGAATTTTACATCGAAAGCTATGACATAGGAAAAAGCGGAACACCTATAAATGCACACCCGCTTTCTGTTCGTGAGAGCCAGTCGCTTGCCGATGTTCTTAATACGTCCGAAGAAAACAGACAGGGGTTTTTGCAGCCAAATGGACTGCTTAGAGAAGAAGTAATCTATATCAATTCGCAGCGGAACGGTTTTGTGATTTGGTACACGCCTGTGAAGAAAAGACATTTGATTTTTAAATCGGGACTGACCATCCCCGATGGAATGGCTTCAATGCCACCGCTTTTGTGGAAAGCCACTGCATCTTCACTTGAAATATGGGCTTTAAAAGAATCCAAAAGACCCGAAATGTCGACTAATTTATATTATGCACCATTTTTTAATATCTATACCGATGGCAGGGTATGCATGGGGAATGTAGATATAGACATAGATACTGATTGCGACCTAGAGACATTCATTTCAACTTGGGAAAACTATTTTTTTGGCTCGGCATTCAGCCACCTGCTCACAGAGATTTCTCCTGTTAAGGTTAACATTGTTCCCCTTTGGCAAAAACTCATTTCTTCGGGGGAAGATTTTCCAAAGAACATCTTAAAGAAACACCCTAAAACCATCAAAGATCTGCTGTCATGAAAACAAGAGTCCACATCGTTCATCCAAGTTTTTTAAATCCTGCTAACCCCATTTCTGTCAACCTTATTGGCGCAGGTGGTACAGGAAGTCAGATGCTGACGGCCTTGGCAAAAATTAATGCTGCACTCGGGGCTTTCGGCCATGCAGGCTTACAGGTCACTGTTTTTGACGATGATACCGTTGAACGGCCAAACCTGGCAAGACAGCTTTTTACAGAATTTGAAATCGGTATGAACAAAGCTGTTGTCTTAATTAACCGCTACAATTGTTTCTTTGGGACAAACTGGAAAGCTGTGCCAGAGCGTTTTGAATCTTTTTGCAGCGAAGATAATAACAGGTCTGCAAAGCTGACCATTTCCTGCGTGGATACCCTTTCAGCCAGAATAGCAATTGAAAAAACAATTGCCCTGCAAGCCATCAAAGCCAATCATCGGGACAGTTGCCTGTACCTGATGGATTTTGGTAACAGTAAAGATTCGGGACAGGTAGTGCTTTCGACAATCGGAAAGATCAAACAGGCTGAATCCAAAAAAAATACTACCGTTGATTCTCTCCCTTCACTGACAACAGAATATGCCGAATTGCTTGCAAGTTCTGAGCAGGGCGATGATACGCCAAGCTGTTCGCTTGCCGAGGCACTGGATAAACAGGAACTTTTTATAAATCCTGTACTTGCCAATATAGGTGCATCTTTGCTGTGGACAATGTTCCGTGACGGTATAATCCAATACAGGGGATTCTTTTTGAACCTTGGGGATTTCCGCACGCAGCCTATTGTAGTGTAGCAATCCGCCGAAATCGTTTGGCGGGCTTCGGCCGCCAATTTTTTTTACCTGCTCTTCTCCTGACTCCCAGCCTCCACAAAGAAAAGCAGGTAGATTAAGGATTGCAAAAAAAAATCCGAAGCTCGTATTCAGGTTTTTGCAGAATCTCTCAGGAATCGGAAATTTTAGCTGATGGATTTTAATGTCGGAAAAAAAATGCAAATTTTCCATCGCGGTTTTTTTATGCGGCTAATAGTGATCAAAAGTTGTCTAGTACACATTTGCACATAACTGCTTGTAAATCGACTAATTAAATATATAGAAATGTTAAAAAATGTTAAAATAAATTAGGAAGTGACAATTAATTTTCTCAACTTTATTGTAATTAAGTATCTAAATTTCTAAAACGCCTTAATCAAAGCACCCCATTTTCGGAACTTTGATTTTCCTCCACTCGGAGAAGATAAATATTAAGTAAAGTGTTCATGTATTGATATCAGCTAAGCGGTGTAGACTGCTGTTGGATTAGTTTATCCAATTAATAGCGCTCTCTATTACGAGTATCCACTTGTGGGTATTTAAGGATTTGGTGAAGGACGAGGAATAATTAACTAAATAACTAATAAATAATTTAGAATTGTATGGATGTACAAGATGCTGGATGGATTATAGCTGGATTGCTACCTTTTGCTACGCTGGCATATAAGTATTTAATGAGAAATCACCCGAAGGAAGTGAAGAAAAATGGTGATGAAGAACATATAACTTATCGATAAGAATTACAAAAACCTTAATATGTAAAAATATTAAGGTTTTTTTATACTAAAACATTAGAAGTTAAAATCCATTATGAAAAGTTTTTTGGATTTTCCTTCGAAGTTTTTATGCCAATAAATGGTGCTCCCAAAAACCGGATGATAAGAAGGGAAATAATTAATGTACTCAAACTCATGAAGCTGTTTAATGCATTTATGATAAGTCCTGGTAGAACAAATTTTGCAGATCGCCATTAATTCGCGACGGCTTATATTAAATGGGTATTGAAAACCGTTACGTTCCCAACAAAGTGCAATCGCTGTAAAAAGGCCGAAATGAATTGTCGTAATTCTTTGGTCATCACAGATTGCCCTGAATAAACTGGCCAATATCTTGTTTTTTGCCATAATGGTTAAGGTTGGAGTGATGGCTTTTTTTTGTTCAGATCTTTATATTTTCGGTCCAATAAATTTTCTACTGTTACGGTAAGATAGTAATAAATACTTCCGATTTTTGAGAATGGTAATATCCCATTGATCCTGAGGTTTTGAAGGGTGCCCTGGGATATACCCAATAGTTTTCTTACCTCATTTCCCTTGAGGTATTTTTTTTCAACCGGTTTTTCAATGCTAATGATTTTTCTGATTTCAATCAGCAGCTCTCTCCCAAAATTATCTAAATCCACTTTTGTTATGATTTCCAAATTCATACTTTCTTCTCCTAGATCATTATTATTTTTTTTACGGTAAACATAGGAGCTGGCGGTAAAAAAAAAATGCCCAAAGTTTAAATTTGGGCATTTTTCGGTTTAAGTTTTTGAAATAATCTCAAAGATTTTATCCTTGGGTGATATTTCGGTATATTTTATTGAAGATTCGGGAGAAAAATAATTCTGGGCGGTTGCCATTGGAATGTCCTTGTCCCCGTGCACAAAGTACTTTGAGATCAGTTTATACCAGGAACTATATCCCTGAAACGTTAGGATTTTTGATCCGCTGGGGTGCTGCAATGATTGAAACTGGCGTAGAATATCCATAAAAGTCGCAAGACTTCCCTTTGTAATGCTTATTTTTTCACTAGGTTCAAACTGTTGAAACTGCTTGATCTGGGCTTCCAATTCAATAATCCTTAATTTTAATTCTTCATTTTCTGAATGTTTTTCCCCAAGTATCCTATCGATGGCCAGTGAATTGCTCCATTTAAGGTTCTTTAAAATAGATTTTTTAAAAGCGGAAAGTGAAGCCAGGTATTCCAGGTGTATCGGGTGTTTTTTGGAAAACGGATCTATCCTTTGGTAGTAATTGATTCTAACCGATAGGATTTCAAATACTGAGTTGTAAAAAAACTTTTCCTGGTCGGGATGCTTTCCAATAAAATGTGTGAGATGAAAATTATAAAACTCATCGTACGAACTTTCTGGAAGGCTATACATCTTCAGCAGAAAAAAATTATCTGCTGAACCCTCATCTCTGAAAACCGGTCTTCCAATCTCAAGCGGATTTGGGGAAAAGTCAAATCTTCCCCGGAATTTAAAAAGGTCCTTTCTCATATGAGTAATGTTATGTGTAACTGTTTAATAAATTTAAACAAAAATGGACCCAATACAGAATTTTTGCAATCTCAGCCCATTTTAGTTTATTGAATGCTATATAAAATCCGGTTTGAAACCAATTCTTTTTCTTGGCTCTTTTTCGTTTTCCCTTGATATGATGAGTTCATCCAGATAATTGAAGACGATCTCGAGATTTTTATCATGGTCATTCAGCCTGTTTTTGATTCTTTCCACGTCAGACCTCAATGAGTTTGATTCAACCAAGGCAGCTCGGATCTTTGTGAAAGTCCGTATAATCTCAATGTTTACCAGAATTGCTCTTTCACTGCTCAATACGCTTGAAAGCATTGCAACGCCCTGCTCTGTAAAGGCCATAATCCCATATTTTGAATACTTTCCATGTCCTAAGGTGCCAAATTGGCTCCTTAGGATTTTCTGTTCCTCATCACTGAGTTCAAACATAAAATCCGCTGGGAATCTGAGCAGGTTTCTTTTTACCTGCCGTTTTAACTGTTTGGTCTCGACCTGGTAAAGATCTGATAGATCACTGTCCAGCATTACTTTTTGATCTCTTATATGATAAATTTTGCCTGTCACCATTGCTTCGGTAATAGACGGGTTAATTTCTTTTGTTTCCATTTACTTTGTTATTGTGTAATTATATTTTGTTGAATTCTGAATTGGTTTAAATTCAGCGATCTTTTGTTTAAGGATGGCCATGTCATTATCCACTTTTCTGTCCATTACTTTTGCATAATGCTGCGTTGTCTTAAGATCCTTGTGCCCCAGCATCTTACTGACAGTTTCAATAGGTACATCGTTCAATAGAGTAATAGTTGTTGCAAAAGTATGTCTGGCAAGATGGTAGGTTAGCGGAATATTAAAAGCACACAGATCGGCAATTTCCTTTAAATACGAATTCATTTTTTGGTTCGAGCTCACCGGAAACATTTTATCTGAATCACAGCAAATAGGATGGTCAGCATACTTATCCATAATTAGTACGGCGTTTGGCAGAAGTGGAATTCTTGTTGGTGTACCTGTTTTTTGGCGGTTGGATATTATCCACCGGTCACCGTTATTTCCTACTATAACCTCAGATTTTTTTAACTGATATATATCAATATAGGCCAGTCCGGTATAACAGCTAAATAGAAAGATGTCCTTCACCCTTGCAAGTCGTTCATTACTAATATATTTTTGTTCGAGGACTTTAACCTCTTGTTCATTCAGGCAAATACGATCTATTACCTTGACTGTAGCTTTAAAATTCGCAAACGGATCTTTAATGATCCATCCATGTGCCAAGCATATTTTAATAATTTTTTTGAGATTTTTAATATACTTGACGGCTGAATTGTTGGCGCATTTTCTTACAGTTCTAAGAAAAAAATCATAATCGGTTAAAAAGGTGTGATTGATTTTTTTAATGTCAATATCTGTAGTGTTATATTTTTCTTTAAGAAACTGTCTAATATGGCGGAGGGCTGTCTGATATCTTAATAATGTCATCTTTGAAAACTCACTTCCAACTAAAGCCTTCATTCTATCATTATGGTCTTCAAAAACCTCCGTCAATTTTCTAACCTTATAGCTTCTGCCCAAGAGTTCATCCATCAGATTGAGTGCCGTAGCATCTTCATCCGCCATCATAAGTTTTCTCTGGGCATCGTGGACTTTTAGCTCAAGTTGCTTTAAAAAAGGGTTGATACTTTTTGCTGCTGACGAGCTTTTTCTGACTTTTCCATTGTCCCAGTCAATGTCTAAACACTGTTTTCCCGTGGCAACTTCTGCTCTTTTTTTCTCAACAGTGATCCGAATGTAGATCGATGAGGTGTCTTTTTGGTCTGTTTTTCCTTTCTTCAGAAAGAAAATTAAACTGAAATTTCTTTTCATAATTGTAATCTTAAAAGTGTTTTAAACTTAAGATTGCAGTCAAAAAAAGTCAAGATGTGTACGTGGTAAACTAGTTGATAGTCAATTAGTTAATATCAAATTCGGTGCGTCCGAAACTTTCGTAGTCTGACGCACCGAATGACGCACCTCGCATATGCGTTATTTGGTCAAAAAAGCCATTATTTCCCAAAAAACAAAAGCCTGCAAATCGTTGATTTGCAGGCTTTTAGTGTTTTTTGGTGATTTTTGTTACTGATTCCAGTGGAGCCGAAGGGAGTCGAACCCTTGTCCAGTTGTGAGATAAATTATACCTTCTACATGCTTATTTTTCAATTGATTTTCGGGAAATAAACGGGCTGAAAACCGACCTTATTTAAATCCTTAGATACTTTATCTCACTTTAAGTCGTATCTCCTTAAAGCCAGCTTTGTTGTTTCGATGCCCCGGATTCTAACCCAACAATGCAGCAGTTAGAGGGACAAAAGCTAGTTAGTTCTAAACTAAGCAGCTAAGGCGTAAGTATTTTCGCCAACTAAAATGTGATCGTTCACTTTAAGTGCTCTCCGAACAACGCACTGCATGCTAACATAACCTTCGCCACCCCGTCAAATCCAAGAACGGCCCCAATTTCAGTTTGCAGTTTTAAGTAATCAGTTTGCAAACCGTATTGCAAATGTACAAAAAAAATGGTTAACTGGTTAATTGTTTAAATCGGTTAACTGTTCATATTATTCCATCAATTAACCAATTTAAACAGTTTTAACAATTAACCTACTCTGCCCGGATATTGTTGCAGGGCTACTTCCAAACAGTCCATCGCGGCATTTAAATCATCGGTATTTAATACGTATGCCATACGCACTTCATTTTTACCCGACCCGGGGGTAGAGTAGAAGCCGGTAGCAGGCGCCATCATTACCGTTTGGTTATCATGACTAAATTCTTCTAAAATCCACTGACAGAATTGATCCGCATCATCAATAGGGAATTTTGCTACGACGTAAAATGCACCACCTGGGTTAGGGCAGAAAACGCCATCAATATTATTTAACCGGCCAACCAAAGTATCGCGGCGTAAGGTATATTCCGTATTTACTTTTTCGAAATAGCTATCTGGTGTATCTACAGCAGCAGCTCCGGCAATCTGTTCTACCATGCCGGGGCTTAATCTTGCCTGCGCAAACTTTAATCCCGAGGCTATAACTTCTTTGTTTTTGGTAATTAAACAACCTAAACGTGCACCACAAGCGCTATAACGTTTAGAAACCGTATCCATAATCACCACATTTTCGTCTAATCCATCTAAATGCATCGGCGAAATAAATTCCCTTCCATCGTAACAGAATTCGCGGTAAGCTTCATCTGAGAATAGAAACAGGTCGTATTTAACGCAAAGCGTTTTTAAAGCTTCTAATTCTTCTCTTGAATATAAATAACCTGTCGGGTTATTTGGGTTACAGATAATAATAGCTTTGGTTTTTTCGGTAATCAGTTTTTCAAACTCTGCAATTGGAGGTAGCGCAAAACCATTTTCGATGTACGAAAGGATCGGTTTCACCACCACGTTGCTCATGCAGGCAAAACCGTTATAGTTGGCATAAAAAGGCTCTGGAATGATGATTTCATCACCTTCGTTTACACAGGTCTGCATGGCAATGGTAATGGCTTCTGAGCCACCAACAGTTACCAGTATATTTTCGGGCGTAATGTTGTAACCCAGTTTATTGTAGTATTCGGTAAGTTTTAAACGATAAGCAAGTGTACCTTCCGACGGTGTATAGGCCCAAACATTAAAATCAATGTTTTTAATGGCGTTCAACATTCCTTCAGGTGTTTCTATATCAGGTTGGCCAATATTTAAGTGGTAAACCTTTTTACCCTCTTTTTTAGCTTGATCTGCAAATGGAGTTAATTTTCTGATCGGCGATGCAGGCATCTGCACACCTTTTTGTGAAATTTTTGGCATGGCACAAAAATAAAAAAGTCCCGATGAAAATCGGGACTTTTTAAATATTATCGGTTAAAAAATTATTTTGATGCTGCTGCAACCGTTTCGCCTTTAATATAAAGCACTTTAATCGGTGTTTTAGCATTTGAAGTAATGGTTACCGCTTTAGAAAAAGTAGATGGACCAGCAGCAGCGTTAAACGTTACTGAAATTACACCAGTTTCGCCTTTTTTTAATGGCGTAGAAGTGTATTTAGGTACTGTACATCCGCAACTTGCTTCAGCTTTAGTAATAATTAATGGCTGTTCACCAACGTTGGTGTATTTGAAATCGTAAGTTACTGGTTTGTTTAAAACAATTTTACCGAAATCATGCGTTTCAGTTTCAAATTTAAATTCAGCAGGTTTAGCCTGTGCATTTGCAGCAATACCAAAACCTAATACAAAAGCGAATAATACTAAGATCTTTTTCATGTTATGTGGTTGTAATTTATTTTTTTAAATTCTAAAACAAATTTAATGTTTTCATATTAAAACAAAAACTATTCCAATTATTATTTTACAATTCGATATATAATTTTACAATCGAGGATAAAGGCAAACTTTTAATTTTGTATATATTTGCCACAACCAATCTTTGATTACTATGCCGAATGAAAAATTGATGACCAACGCTACTGATGCTTCCGAACTGAGTTTTGACGATTTTAAATCAATTGTTATAAGCGACTACAAAATAGCCTATGAGAGTAGGCAGGCCAGTGTTTTAGGCCGTAGGGAAGTATTAACAGGCAAGGCTAAATTTGGTATTTTTGGCGATGGTAAAGAGGTTCCGCAGGTGGCCATGGCCAAAGCTTTTAAAAATGGAGACTGGCGTTCGGGCTACTACCGCGATCAAACTTTTGCCTTTGCAACGGGCATTTCGACTATAAAAGAATTTTTTGCCCAGCTTTACGCAAATCCTACTGATGGAGCAGATCCATTCTCTGGAGGAAGACAAATGAACTGTCACTTTGCTACAAAATCAGTGAATGAAGATGGCAGCTGGAACGATTTAACGCAGATAAAGAACTGTTCTTCAGATATTTCGCCAACAGGCGGCCAGATGGCTCGTTTGGTTGGTTTGGCATATGCCTCTAAATTGTTCAGGGAAAATAGAGAACTCGATTATTTAAAACATTTTTCTGTTAATGGAAACGAGGTGGCCTTCGGTACTATTGGCAATGCCTCAACATCAGAAGGTGTATTTTTTGAAGCCATTAATGCTGCCGGTGTTTTACAGATCCCAATGGCCATTTCCATTTGGGATGATGCTTACGGAATTTCGGTTCCGGCAAAATATCAAACTACAAAAGAGGACATTTCGGAAGTTTTAAAAGGTTTTCAGCGTGAGCCTGAACAACCAGGATATGAAATTTATAAAGTAAAAGGCTGGGATTATCCTGCTTTGTGCGAAGTATACGAAAAAGCAATAAATGTTTGTAGAGCCGAGCATGTGCCGGTTTTAATTCATGTAACGGAACTTACTCAACCTCAGGGACATTCTACATCAGGTTCACACGAGCGATATAAGTCTAAGGAACGTTTAACCTGGGAAAGCGAACATGATTGTATCTTGAAAATGCGCGAGTGGATGCTCGACTCGGCTGTAGCTACGGAAGAAGAAATTGCGGAAATTGAAAAAGCGGCAAAAATACTTGTCCGTAATGCGCAAAAAGAAGCCTGGAATGAGTTTTTAGACAGCATTAAGCCAGAACATAAACAAGTAGTAGATCTTATCAGCGGAGTGGCTAAACATCAGCCTGAGCTGGCTAAAATTGCTGCTAATTTGGCTTCAATTGCCGATGCGCAACGTAGGGAGGTTTTTGTTGCCGCACGTAAAGCTATCCGATTGTCGGCCAATCACCCTTCAGCAGAGCGCGATGAACTGTTAAAATGGTATAAAGATCAGGGTGCACTTAATTACGATAGGTACAATTCTAAACTGCATACCGATGGTAAAGAAAGTCCTGCTAATATTACTATAGTAGACCCCATCTACGATGATCTTTCCAAAATGGTTGATGGAAGGGAAGTGCTCAATGCCTGTTTTAACGAAAACTTTGCCCGCGACCAGCGTTTGGTAGCCTTTGGCGAAGATTTAGGTAATATTGGTGATGTAAATCAGGGTTTTGCGGGTTTGCAGGCTAAATATGGTGAATTGAGGATTACCGATACAGGCATAAGAGAAATGACCATTATGGGACAGGGTATTGGCCTGGCCATGCGTGGTTTAAAACCTATTGCAGAAATACAATACCTCGATTATTTAATATTTGCTTTAAATGTATTGAGCGATGATTTAGCTTCACTTTCTTATCGTACGAAAGGGATTCAAAAAGCACCGGTTATTATACGTACACGTGGTCACCGGTTGGAAGGAATCTGGCATTCGGGCTCACCAATTAGTATGTTATTGGGCTCTTTAAGAGGTTTACACCTGTGTGTACCTAGAAATATGACGCAGGCAGCAGGAATCTATAATACCCTTTTTAGGGCCGACGAACCTGCAGTGGTAATCGAATGTTTAAATGGTTACCGTTTAAAAGAAAAGTTGCCCAGCAATGTTGGTGAATTTACTATTGCCTTAGGTAAAGCCGAAGTTTTAGAAGAAGGAAGCGACATTACGGTGGTTTCTTATGGTTCTTCGTTAAGAATCGTTCAGGAAGCAGCAGAAGAACTGTTACTTCTGGGTATTTCAGTCGAAATTATTGACCCTCAGACGCTTTTACCTTTCGATATTGACCATGTTTGTGTAAACTCGCTTTCCAAAACCAATAAATTACTGGTGGTAGATGAGGATGTTCCTGGAGGGGCGTCAGCCTATATCTTACAAAAGATTTTGGAAGAGCAAAAAGGTTATTTCCATTTGGACGGGCAACCGAAAACATTATCGGCTAAAGCACACCGACCACCATTTGGTTCGGATGGCGATTATTTTAGTAAACCTTCTGTAGACGATGTGATTGAAACGATTTACCAGATGATGCACGATGCTAATCCGACAAAATACCCTGCATTCTTTTAATTTAAAATAATGAGATTCATTTAAACCTAACTGTTGGTTTAAAATGAATGAGATGGTGGCATGCTCAAGTAATGTAAAAAAATGTTTTTTTATCAATGTGGTAAAAATTCGGTTACTTAGTAATTGAATTTTTATATACTTTTATAAACCAAATAAAATTTTTTATTTCAGCATGTTTTATATCATCCCAATTGTGAAACACTGTAATTTTCAAGGTTCTTTGTACATATTTTCCAATAAAAAAAATGTTTAATTTTATTGGAAAATGAAGCGATACCTTATTGATAAACAGGTAAGTACCTTTTTCGTATTTTTTAAAACAGGTATCACGTTTTTGATGGTTTTGTTTTCTTATAGCCTCTGTTTTGCACAACTTGCGGCACCACAAAAAAAACTGGATAGCCTTTTAAGTTTAAATCAAAAGAACTTAAAATCGGATTCGACCAAGATCAAAATATTGACAGAAGTTTACCGTCAATATATGAGGATGCGAAACATAGATAAAGCGGAGGAATATTTAGATCAGACCATCCGGCTTTCGCATGAAAAAAACCTTAAAAAATTCTCTTCAATGGCCTATTACCGAAGGGCCGTGATGTACCATGGAAGGTCTAATTACCAAAAGGCTGAAGAAAACTATTTGATAGCAGTTTCCGAATTTTCAGCAATTGGTAATCTGGATATGGAAGCAGGTACTTACCTCAATCTGGGGGCATTGTACAGCAGTATTCCTGATTATGTAAAATCCTTAGAAGTGAACCAAAAAGCCATCGCTATATATGAGAGATTAGGGAATGAAATCGATATGGCCAGTTGTTATACCAATATTTCTACCATTTATCAAAGTTTGGGTAACCAAAGCCAGGCCCTTGTTTATATGAAAATGGCCTTAAAGGTATTTGCTAAAGAAGGAGAAATAAGCAGGGGAGTAGCGGTGGTTTACGAGTTGATTGGCACAAATTATTTTCAGGCATCCGATCGCGAACTGATGGAAATGAATGTTTTACCCAACCAGAAGATTAAACTGGCTTTAGAATATTACAATAAATCACTTAAGGTAGCTGAAACTATAGGTGATATGGGCATTGTAGCCACAGTGAAACGCGATCTGGGCGATCTGTATAGTGCTATAGGACAAAAAGATGCCGCATTAAAATCTTATCAAAGATCAGTCGAATTAAGTAAATCAGGTGATGATCAAGAGGCCTATGCTTCAAGCTTATTTGCCTTGGGTAATTTTTATCAGAAAGAAAACGATTTTACAAACGCCATTATTTTGCTCGGCAATAGTTTAAAAATTGGTGAGGAAAACAGGTTTTTAGATATTGAAAAGCAAGCTGCTTTGGGTTTAAGTACAGTTTACGAAAAACAAAAAGAGTATAATAAATCGTTAGTTTATTATAGGCAGTATATTGATGTTCGAGATCGGATTTTTGACCAGGAAAAGGAAAAAGAGATTACCCGCCGACAAATGCAGTTAGATTTTGGTGTAAAGGAAAGAAATTATTTACTGAAGCAAAAACTTACCGAAGGAGAGTTAAAAAGACAACAACAGGAACTTACTTTAAAAAGGCAGCAACTGGCCTTAAGTGATAAGGAAAAAGCACTGGATCTGTTAACTTTTCAGAAAGCAAAGGCTGATCTTGATATTCAGCGCTTGGCACAGGATGGTAAATTTGCCAGTGCTAAATTTCAGGCACAGATTGCGGCAAGCATAAAAGACAAACAGATCAGTAAGCAGGAGCAACAGATTCAATTTGATGAACGTGTAAAAATATTCCTCTCTATCGCTGCCACTTTAATTTTAATTATTGCTGTTGTGATATTTTTAAATCAAAGAAAAACAACAAGGCTGAATAAAATTATCAATAATCAGAAAGCTGAATTATAGCAGTTAAGTAAGGTTAAAGACCGCATTTTTAGCGTAGTAAGTCATGATATGCGTACACCGGTAAATTCACTGATATCTTTTATGCAGTTGTTGGAAGGTGGCAACATTGAACAGGAGAAGTTAATCCGTTATGCAGCATCGCTGAAGAATAATTTAACCTATACCTCAACGATGATGGAGAATCTGCTCAATTGGGCCGCAAGCCAGATGCAGGGCTTCAATCCATATCTGGAATCGCTCGATATACAGCATCTCACAGCTGAAGTAATTAATTCCTTAAAAGATTATGCTGATCAAAAAGAGCTGAATATCAGGAACTTAATCGCTGACGGGACCATCTGCAAAGCGGATGCAAATATGCTGGGTTTGGTGATCCGAAACCTGGTAAGCAATGCCATTAAATTTACACCAAACGGTGGAACAGTAGAAATTACTTCAGCTAGCCTGGGCAAGCAACAGGAAATCAAGATTTCTGATACCGGCATTGGCTTAAGCTCGGTTCAGGTGGCTCATTTTAATAAACCAGGTTATATTGGTGCGGGTATAAGCACTTTAGGTACGAATAAAGAAAAAGGTACGGGTTTAGGTTTACTGCTCTGCAGAACTTTTGTAGGCATGATGGATGGTAAAATCAATGCTGATGTTAATCCTGCTGGCGGTAGTAACTTCAAAATTGTATTGAAAAAATAATTTATTTTAAAAATCTGGATAAAATTTTCTTATCAATAGATTTTTCCAATAATTCCTGTCGGTTTGATGCACTGATTGGAACCAGAAAATTATGCTCTAAATGCACCTCATGATTGGTTAAGGTGGTGATATGATTAACGTTGATGATATATTGCTTGTGTACCCTGGAGAATATTTTAGAAGGCAGTTGTTTTTCAAGGTTTTTAAGGCTAACCAAAATAATGTGCTTGTCGGAGCTGGTAAACAGTTTAGAAAAATCGCCCATGCTTTCGATATAGATCACATCATCATACTTTAATTTTGTAATCCCCTTGGTTTCTCTGAAAAAGAAATGATCGCCTCCTTCCTCATTGGTGGAGTTATGATCAAAATGATTTTCTTTTCCGACAAGTTTTTTCAACTCAAGGTATTCAATAGCTTTATTGGTTGCTTTTAATATACGCTCGAAAGTGGCTGGTTTTACAATAAAATCTAAAGCATCCAGATTGAAACTTTCAGCTGCATATTCGCTAAATGAGGTAATAAATATAAATAAAGGTTGTTTTTTAAGACTCTTTAATAAATCCATGCCTGATAGTTCTGGCATATCAATATCAGAAAAAACAATATCTACATCGGTTCGGGATAAAATTTGTGATGCCTCAATACCGTTGCCACAAACTGCTATAATATTTAACGAGGGAATTTTTTTAAGATGCATTTCAATGGCATCTCTTTCAATTTCGTTATCATCAACGATTAAACACGTATAGGTCATTTAGGGATAATTATGCAGTTTAGTTTGGGAACAACTAATTTACATTTAAAGTTTCTAATTACCGCTAAAATGTAGATCATAATACAATTAAAGTATTATTTTTTAGATCAACATATTCCTGTATTTTATTTGCGGTGTTTCTTCTCTCCTGTGTATAACTTCTCTCCAACATTAATGGCCAATTGCAGATCATTTTCTTCAGGCGGTACCGGGCAACGATATCCATCGCTATAGGCACAATATGGATTATAAGCCTTATTAAAATCGATTTCAATGTGGTTGTCTACAATTTCTTTTGCATCCAGATCAATGTACCTGCCACCACCGTAAGTTTCTTTGTTATTGCTTTCATCAGTAAAAGGGAGAAATAGATGGTCTTTATAAACCGGATTGCTTGATAAAGAAACACTTCTGTATAAAGTCATCTGCATCTTTGTTCCATTAAGAATGAAATTTACATGTGCATACCTATAATAATCACTGCTGGTACCATTAAAAGTTGGCATCTTAAAAACCTTTTCATTTTTGAGTAGTTCTACTTCGGCCAATACTTTATAAGTGCTATCCGCCTCGTAAAAATGAAGGTTTTCCAGGTCTTTTTTCTTGAGTGGAGAATTGTTATCCTTTATAAAATCATGTTTGTATTCCTCCCGATGTTTTGCAATCTGCTCAGAATAGCGTTGTGCAAATGCGTTAACGCTGATCAATACGAATAAGATGCTTAGTATTCTCATAAACAAAAATTAGATCGTACTTACTTTATTTCTTAAAAACTGATCTGCCAGAACCAACGCAGCCATCGCTTCTACAATTACCACAGCTCTTGGTACTACGCATGGATCATGCCTGCCTTTTCCTTTAATTTCAGAAGCTTCGCCGGCAGCGTTAATGGTTTGTTGGTTATGCATGATGGTAGCCACAGGTTTAAAAGCCACTTTGAAAGTAATATCCATACCATTCGAAATGCCGCCTAAAATACCGCCAGCATAATTGGTTGTGGTTTTAAATACTTTCGAATCTGCAGCTTTTGGTTGCGGAATATCGTTGTGCTGTGATCCTCTTAACTCACTTCCTGCAAAACCAGAGCCGTATTCAAAACCATGAACGGCGTTTATGCTGAGCATTGCCTTACCTAAATCGGCATGTAATTTATCGAAAACAGGTTCGCCCAAACCAGCCGGGCAACCTTTTACTACACAGCCAATTTTACCGCCAACAGTATCGCCGTCTTTTCTAACCGAATCAATAAATTCAATCATTTCGTGTGCTGTTGCCGGATCGGCACAACGTACAATATTTTCTTCTCTAATCTGTAGCAAAGCTGATAAATCATTGCTTTCTAAATTTGGCGCTTCGATGGTACCTACTGAAGTAACATGCGCGAAAATTTCGATGCCCTGTTGTTTTAAGAATAATTTAGCAATGGCACCAGCTGCTACACGGGCTGCCGTTTCGCGTGCAGAGGAACGGCCTCCGCCACGGTGATCGCGGATACCATATTTGGCATCATATACATAATCGGCATGGCTAGGACGGTAAACATCAACATTATGACCGTAGTCTTTTGATCGTTGATCTTCATTAGGGATCAAAAGCGCGATAGGTGTTCCCGTACTTTTCCCCTCAAACACACCCGATAAAATCTGAACCGTATCGCTTTCCTTTCTTTGTGTCGTAATTTTGGATTGACCCGGTTTACGTTTATCCAGTTCCGATTGGATAAAATCCATATCGATATCCAATTGCGCCGGACAGCCATCAATGATTACCCCAATGGCTACGCCATGAGATTCGCCAAAAGTTGTGATGCGAAATAGTTGTCCGAATGAGTTGCCTGCCATATTATTTAAATGTTAGATTTGAGATAATAGATTTGAGATTTACACCTCAAGCCCTACTCAAATCTAGTTAGCTTGTTGTTTATTTGTCTTAATTTAATCTAGTGTTTCAACCCTGGTATAGATTCTCTCAAATCTCATATCTCGTGTCTCAAATCTCTTTCACCTCAAAACCAGCCTTTTTCAAATCTTCCCAGTAATAAGGATAAGATTTTTCTACTACCTGCATTTCTTCAATTTCAACTTCGTTGATCAATAGTGCAAGAGGTGCAAAAGCCATCGCCATACGGTGGTCCTCGTAGGTTGCAAAGGTAACCTTATCTGGAAAATGAAGGTTGTCTGTATTTAAAGTATAAACCAGATTATCTTCAGTAAAAGTAACGCCTATTTTAGCCAATTCGTTCTGAAGGGCTGCAATACGGTCTGTTTCTTTGATTTTTAAGGTTTCTAAGCCTGTAAAGGCCATATTTTTGCCCAAAGCAGCAGCAATAACCACTATGGTCTGCGCTAAATCAGGACAGGTTTTCAAATCTAAAACTTCTTTGGTATCCAAAGTAAGACCTAGATTACTAATGGCAATTCCTTTATCGGTTTTGCTGGTTGCGATACCAAAAATCTTCATGATATTTTTGATCTGGCTATCGCCCTGTAAACTTTTCTCTTTTAAAGCTGGGAGAGCGATTTCTGCCTCATCAGCCAAAGCTGCAATGCTGTACCAGTATGATGCTGCGCTCCAATCGGGTTCAACTACCAAAGTGCCAGGTTTAAAAGCCTGTGGTTTAATAGAAATTGAATTTCCTGCCCAACTGTGTTCAATACCAACTTCTGCAAGCATATCTAAAGTCATTTCTACATATGGCTTCGAGGTCAATTCACCTTCAATTTCTAAAGTCAAACCCTGCGGTAGGATAGGTGCAATCATCAGCAATGCCGAAATATATTGACTGCTGATATCTCCTTTAATCTTTACCTGGGAAGTTTTTTGATCCAACGGACCAACAATATTCAATGGAGGAAAACCTTCTGACTCTGCATAGGAAATATCGGCACCTATTGTTTTTAAAGCTTCAGCTAAAATGCCAATTGGGCGTTGTTTCATCCTTTCAGTTCCCGTTAACAGGAAATTTCCGTTTTTAGCCGAAAGATAAGCCGATAAAAAACGCATCGCTGTTCCTGCAGGTCCGACGTCTACTGTTTTAGATTCTTCAATTTCTACTTCTAATTCTTCTTCAAGATTATTAAGGATACCATTTAATGTTACTGTATCAGCAGCATTGGAAAGATTTTCAACTTTAACCAGTTTCTTGCTTAAAGCGCTAATAATTAAGGCCCTGTTGCATTCACTTTTCGAGCCTGTTAATTGGATTTCCGTATCAATATTCTTGGTTCCTTTAAAAGAAACTAAGGCGTTTTTCGACATTTTATTCTGTATTTATTCTTAAATGTACTGTCAGCTGTTTTCAGCTGACAGTACATTAATAATGTTATTTGTAGAGGACTTCTTTTTTAGCGTTTTTTGTTTTCCCTAAACCCTAAACCTCTACCTTATTACGCTTTAACTTCAGTATGTTGCTCAGCAGCAATGCCTTGTTCAGCTTTGCCAGCGTTCATAATTTCAGTTTGTTTACGGATCGATTCACCGTGCATCAATTCTAAGAATTTCTCAGTAAAGTTTAGGTCTAATTTTAAAGCTTTTGCAAAAGCATGACCTTTTTTAATGATGGCATCCCAACGGTTAACCTGTAAAATAGTCACCTGATTATCGCGTTTAAATTCACCGATTTTTTCAACAATAGCCATACGTTCACCTAATTTCTGCAATAAGATATCATCAATTTTATCAATTGATTTACGTAAATCAGCCAATTTATCAGCGAAAGCTTCGTTTGGTGCTTCTGGTTCACGTACAGTTAAACGGTCTACCAATTCTGCTAAGGCAGCAGGAGTAACTTGTTGTTTGGCATCTGTCCAGGCTACTGAAGGATCTACATGAGATTCGATCATTAAACCTTGCATATCTAAATCCAATGCTTTTTGAGAAATGTAAGGGATTAACTCACGGTTACCACAAATGTGGCTTGGATCGTTGATGATCGGTAATTCAGGACAAAGTGTTTTTAATTGGATAGCCAGTTCCCACATTGGTTCGTTACGGAAAGAACTTTTCTCGAACGATGAGAAACCACGGTGGATGGCACCGATTTTAGTAATTCCAGCGCCGTTGATACGCTCGATTGCACCAATCCATAATTGTAAATCAGGATTAACCGGGTTTTTGATCAATACCGGAACATCATGGCCTTTTAAAGCATCAGCAATTTCCTGAACAGTGAAAGGGTTTACAGTAGAACGTGCACCGATCCAAAGGATATCAACGCCTGCTGCCAAAGCTTCTTCAACATGTTTTGCATTTGCAACTTCAACAGCTGTTGGTAAACCAGTTTCTGCTTTAGCACGTTTTAACCACTCTAAACCAATACTTCCGATACCTTCGAATTCTCCCGGACGGGTACGTGGTTTCCAGATACCAGCTCTCAATACCGATACTTTACCGGTAGCAGCCAATAAATGTGCCGTTGTTAATAATTGTTCTTCAGTTTCTGCACTGCAAGGACCAGAAATGATTAATGGTTCGTTGTTTACGTTTAACCAGGTGTTTAAAGGTTGAATGTTTAAATTAAGTTTCATGATGATGGGGGGTGTTTAAATTCCGTAGTCCTTTGTCGGAAATCCGGAGTTATATTTTAATTATTTTATATTATGAGTTGATTGTTCTGTTATTTGTCTTCGGACTCCTGACTTCGGACCTCTGACTATTTATACTTTGTCGTTCTTTTGATATTCGCCAAGGATATTAAAGTTCGAAGTGTATTTTAAAGCTTTTCTAATGGCCTTATCATATTTTTCGGTACTCGGCCACTCTAAATCGACGTAAAAGTAATATTCATTTCGTTTACCTAAAACCGGCATAGATTGTATTTTTGTTAAGCTTACATCCTGTTCGGCAAAGATGTTTAAAACGGTAGCCAATGAGCCTGCTTTGTGTCCAACCTGAAAACAGATTGATGCTTTGTTTATTTTCTTTCCTTCATCTGTTTTATCCTTTTTAAGGATCAGAAAACGGGTATAATTTTTCTTGTTCGATTCTACGCGGCGTTCTAAAATGTTTAAGCCATAAAGTTCAGCAGCTAAACTGTTTGCAATGGCCATCGTATCGGTTAATTTCTCTTCCTGAATGCGTTTTGCACAGGCAGCAGTATCATTGCTCTCCACAATTTTAATATGTGGGTAATCGTAAAAGAAATCAATGCACTGACGGATGGCGATTGGGTGTGAGGTAACCACTTTAATATCCTCAAACTTTACTCCAGGCAGCGCCATTAAGTGCAGTTGAATAGGGAGGTAAACTTCGCCTACAACTGAAAAGCCATAATCGCGGATCAGTGTATAGTTTGGTAATAAACTACCAGCGATAGAGTTTTCGATTGCCATTACCACAAAATCGGCTTCGTTTTTCTCTAATTTATCACAGGTTTCTTTAAAAGAATTACACTCTACAGTTTCGATGTTTTTACCAAAGAATTTGTATGCGGCTTCTTCGTGGAAAGATGCTTTAATACCCTGAATTGCTACTCGTTTTGTCGTTTCCATTTTTGCGTTAAAACAAAAAAGTCCCGGCTGTTTGCCGGGACTTTTTTATACATTTTAATATTGTTATATATCTTTTTGCATATTAGCCCCGGCTCTTACTAAAATAGTAAAAGTAACCAAAGTAATATGTGTTAAAATTTTTCATTTTTTTTTCGTTGAGCCAAATGTAGTAACAAAATTTAATTTGTCAATAGGAAAATGAAAATATTTTTAATAAAATTTAATTTTGTTTAAAACAGTCTGTTTTCTGAATTGGTCTTTATCTTATTTAAAATAGCTTAAAAACGAATTTTTATATGGTTAAAGTGTTATAACCACAGATGAAAAAGATCAACACAGATAAGTTGTCATAATGAGAAAGAAAGCATCTCCAAGCGATAAAACATTTGTTTTGCATACTCAGAGATTCTTCGCTGTGCTACCATTTACCGATCCCAAAAGAATGTTCGTCATCCGATAGCTATCGGATATAAGGAGGACTGAAGGAGCAATTTTACAAATATGAAATAATAGCTAATGCATTAAGATTCCCGCATGCGCGAGAATGACGTTTATGGTAGCGGATAGGTGTTATGAATTTAATATCCGTGTTTTTCCGTGTATCCCCGCCTAAACGGCGTGGCTAGAAAACAAAAGAAAATGTAACAAAAAAGGTCTGTGGAGACACAGACCTTTAGGTTATTTTTTATCCTGTAGAACTTAATTCTCCGCGGTCATTAAGTCCTTTTACTTTTTCCTGCTGTAATGCTTCGTAGTTCTTTTGTTCTTCTTCGCGTAACTCTTGCTGCATAATTTTGGCAATTTTAGTGCTTCCATCATGGCTCCATCCCGGTGGATTGAAGATATATTTCACTTTATCGATAAAGGTTGGTGCTTTTTTAACGTCAGCTTTTAGGGCAATAAACTCGTGGAAAATAATATTTACTGCGCCTGTATCCTGAGGTTGTGTGGTTAAACCATATTTCACCACATCTTCAGGCAATTCTTCCTGAAAGGTGCCAAACCATCTGTCCCAAAGGATTAAAACCATACCCATGTTTTTATCCAGGTAACGCACGTTGCTGGCATGGTGCACACGGTGGTGCGATGGGGTTACAAAAATGTATTCGTACCATTTCGGAAACTTAATGTTGTATTGTGTATGCACCAGGTTGCCATAAATCTGGGTAACCAGGTAAGCAAAAAGAATATCAACTGCAGTAAAGCCCATAAATGCCAGTGGCAAATAAAAGAAAACACGATAAAGCGGTTCAAATACGGTTGAACGGAAACCTGTTGTGAGGTTAAAATGCTCTGATGAATGGTGTGTAACGTGCATGGCCCAGAAAAAACGTACATAATGGCCAACGGTATGCAGAAACCAGTATAAGAAATCCTGTGCTAAAATCAACACGATCCAATATACCCAAACGTTAGCGATCTGGAACAAACGGAATTGGTAACAATAGGCCAATAAGAAAAACGTGAATGTTTTTGTGCCTAAATTGATCACAACAGCGGCCGTCATCAGATAAATGTTGGTCCAGGTGTCGCGTTTGGTATATAACTTTCTGTCGTGCTGGTAACTGAAATACATTTCAACCAAGGTTAAAACGATTACGAAACCAAATAGCCCGATAACAGAAATATCACTTCCGGTAAAATTCATTTTTACAAACTGTTATAATAATCTAAACTGCTTAAAATATCGGCAGTGCTTACACGGCAGTTAAACGTGCATTTGCCTTGTTTTTCTAAAAGGGAGAATAGGATGTTTCCATCTTCATTCTTTTTATCACTTTGCATCAATTCTAAGAGGGTATCGAAACTTTCTTTTTTGATGTGGTATTTAGGATACAGCGATAAAATATATCCACTGATATCATTCAATTCTTCTTTCGTTAAGGTGCTGTTTTTGATCGATAAAGCCGCTTCACAAACAAAACCGATGGCAATCGCCTCGCCATGTGTTAATGGATTTTCGTCGTTAGCCAAAGAGTAACCTTCTACAGCATGCCCAATGGTATGACCGAAGTTTAAAATCTTCCGCAGGTTTTTCTCCTGTGGATCGATCGTAACCACTTCGTTTTTAATTTCAACAGAACGGTAAATATCTTCGGCAGAAGGTGTTAAATAGTTACTTTCTTTTAATTTCTCGTAATATGGCCTATCATAAATTAGACCATGTTTGATCATTTCGGCAAAACCTGATAAAAGCTCGCGCTGTGGCAAAGTTTTCAAAAATGCGGTTTCGATAAAAACCATTTGTGGCAAGGTAAAAGTACCCACCATGTTTTTTACATTGTCGATATCAATTCCGGTTTTACCACCCACCGAAGCATCAACCTGCGATAAAAGGGTAGTGGGCACATTGATAAAATCTATCCCTCTTTTATAGGTAGATGCAATAAATCCCCCCATATCGGTAATTACGCCACCACCTAAATTAATCATCAAACTTTTGCGGTCGGCTTCAAAATCCAGCAGGGTTTTCCATATTCCGATACAAAAATCGATGTTCTTGTTTTCTTCGCCTGCCGAAGTTTCAATCAGATCGAATTCAGAAAAATCATCCAAAAGCGATTGAAAGAGGGGCAAGCAGATTTCGCTGGTATGTTCATCCGCCAGCACAAAAACTTTGCTGTATGTATTGCTTTCTAAAAGTGTTTTTAGTGCGGCTAAGTTGCTTTCGAAATATAGGGTGTGGCCTGCGCTGGTTAGTGGTTCCATTAAATAACTTCTATTTTGTTTTCGCCAAAAGTAATAATATCGCCAACTCTAACCTTATAACGTTTGCGAAATTCGACCTCGCCGTTAGTTTTTACTAAACCATCTTCTACAACGGTTTGGGCATCACCGCCACTGCCTACCAATCCACTTGCTTTTAACAGCTGGATTAATGGAATAAATTCGCCTTCTAATTTGAATTGTATCATTTTATGCAAAAATACGAATATTTAGAGGTTTTTAGTTTTAACAATCAATGCTTTTTATAATTTTGCACCAATCTGACTTATTATATAGATAAAAATGGATTTATCCCCCAACAAACAACCTAATTTCGACAATACGGAAATCGCTTTCCGTCAAAAATCTAACAACGAACTGAAAAAAGCATTTTGGCTTTTTAAAATGATCGGCAGTAATTTTCTTACCAAAGTTGGTCCGGCCATTACAAACTTCTTTTTAAATATCGGTCTGCCGATTCAGGGTGCCATTAAAGCAACCATTTTTCAGCAATTTTGCGGTGGCGAAACCATTGCCGAATGCAATAAAGCCATTGAGCAATTGGATAAAGGCGGAGTGGGTACCATTTTAGATTATTCGGTAGAAGGAGAAGAAGAGGAACAGGTTTTTGACGAAACCTGCGCCGAAATTATCCGTACAATCGTACGCGCTGATGGCGATGCCAAAATTCCGATTACGGTTTTCAAAATTACGGGGATTGGCCGTTTTGCCTTATTGCAAAAACTGGATGCCAAAGAAACTTTAACAGCGGAAGAACAGGCCGAATACGAAAAAGTGAAACTGCGTTGTGAAATGATCTGTAAAACCGCTTTTGATAAAGGCGTACCAATTATGATCGATGCTGAAGAAACCTGGATCCAAAACACCATTGATGAACTGGCGCTGGATATGATGCGTAAATTTAACCGTGAGCGTATTATTGTATACAATACGTATCAAATGTACCGTCATGATAAATTGGCTGATATGAAAGCCGACCACTTAATTGCCAAAGCCGATGGTTTTATTCTGGGCGTGAAAATGGTACGTGGTGCTTACATGGAAAAAGAGCGCAAACGTGCAGCTGAAATGGGTTATCCTTCGCCAATTCAACCTGATAAAGCAGCATCCGATCGTGATTACAACGAATCTTTGCGTTATTGTGTAGATCATATTGAAGAAATTGCCATTGTTGCCGGAACGCACAATGAGGATAGCAGCCGTTTACTGACTTATCTTTTAGAAGAAAAGAATATTACCCATAACCATCCTCATGTATATTTTGCCCAATTGTTGGGAATGAGCGATAATTTAAGCTTTAACCTTGCCGATTCAGATTATAATGTGGCAAAATATGTTCCTTACGGACCTATTAAAGCAGTAATGCCCTATTTGTTCAGAAGGGCACAGGAAAATACTTCGGTTGCCGGACAAACTGGTCGTGAGTTGGGTTTAATTGAAAGAGAATTGAAAAGAAGAAAGCTATAGTTTAGTTTTCGGTTAATCTTAGGATCGTCATTTCGAGCGAAGTGCAACGTAGTCGAGAAATCTATATCAGAAGATCTCTCTATTTCACTATCGATGAAAATCGGTATAGGTTGGACTTCATCCGATAGCTATCGGATCGAGGTGACGATTTTTCTTTAAAATCTTTTGAAGTAATTTAGTTCAGCATCTTTCCTGTCTTATTTTTGATGCCCTACGACATGCGGGAAAGGAAAAATAAATCTAATATTTGTGATCACAGAATAAGATTTTATTAGGATTAAGATGTTAATGCTTAAAAGATCCTGAAATAAATTCAGGATGACGACCGCCTCTATGGCCTCGCTATAAGGTAGGGTAGTTCTAGAAACTGCAAACTGAAAATTGCCAACTTTTTTGTTTAACTCACTTGCGAAGCTTATTGAGCTTGTGGGGGACGGCTAACTTCGCGAGTCTTTGATTTTTTTTGAAAATGAGCGTGCAGTTGTCCTTTGGGATATGCAGTCTCGCTTTGCGCTATATCCCCAATAAAGGATTGGGGGATGCCGCTTCAATCGAGTTTAGGTTGAACGGTTTTTGCTAAAGCCAATTACTTCTTTACCACAAAAGACTGTTTGCCGCTAAGCAGATCGTAGAACAAAATAAAATCGCTTACTAAACTGTAACCCGGATACTGAAAAGTAGCGGGTTTGTTTTTTTCGAAGAAAAAGTGGCCTACCCAGGCAAAACCATAACCCAATACGGGGATGGCTAAAAAGAAATGCCAGTTGTGAAAAAGAAAACCTGTAAAAAAGGCAAGGCAAACCAATCCTGTACCAATAAAATGTAAAATACGTGATGTGGTATTGCGATGTTCTGATAAGTAAAAAGGGTAGAACTCTTTTAGCGACTTAAACTTTTTTTCTGACATACACCAATTTACAAAATTCCGTTTGCTTTTAAAAGGGCTCCGAGCTTTGCAGGTTTTTCAGTCATTAATAAGGTATTTAAACCTACTTTTTTAGCACCTGCTATATGTTGTGGACTATCGTCAATAAACAAGGTTTCTGCAGGATCCAGGTTATTGTCTTTTAATACCTGTTCGAAAATATTGGTATTGGGTTTACGCAGTTTCATGTGCTGAGAAAAATAAGCTTTCTCAAAATAATCGTCGTAATTATTGATTTTGAAAGTGGTTTTTAGGTAATTGATAATCCAATCGTAGTGGATTTCGTTATTGTTGCTCAATAGAAATGTACGGTATTTATCTTTTACCTGAAGCAACAAATCGTGGTTTTCCTGAATGGTTCCGATCAATAAACTATTCCATGCATCATCAATCTGCTGGTCGGTCAGTTCTGGTTGGTCTGCAGCTTTTCTAATTCCTGCTCTAAACTCGGCTGGTGAAATTGCACCGGTTTCAAAATCATCAAATAATTGGTTGTGTGCTTTATGGGCGAAGAAGTTTTCGATATCGGTAATGCCGAGTTTTTGAAAAGATGCTTGCGCAATTCTGAAATCGATATCAAATATTACGTTTCCGTAATCGAAAATGATGTTTTTAATGTTCTGCATGGAAATCCTTCGAATTTGCTGCAAAGATATTATTGTTGATTTAATGAAAGGTGTTAAACGGTATTTTTTTACAATAAAAAGCCCGAAACCTAATGTGAATAAGTTTCGGGCGCGATAGTTTATTGAAATTATTTAGGTTCTACAGTAATCGACTGGATAATCGGTCGGTTCTTTTTGTCGCCGGTTTTTAGTTCTTTAAATATAAAATAAAGAGAATGGAATTTTCCATCCGAGATCATATTTACCGGGATACTTTTCCTAAAAGTTGATTTTCCGATCATGATCCCTTTACTATCATCCAATCTGATTTCGATTTCGCCATCTGATCCAGGATCAAGGTTTAAGAATGAGTAACCAAAGCCCGAAATGCCTGATAAATCTACATTTTTAATGGCGATCCAGCCATTATCTTTTGTTAATACCAGTTTTTCGCCGCCATAAATATCTTTGCGTTCAAAACCGCCAAAGTCTTTAATGTCGTCAGCATCAATGATACTGCTTTTCAGGTTAATCGCGTTTGTAGTGGTTAGCGGTTTTAAACCTGCACCTCCTGCATCAGTGTAGGTAGCTTTTAAGGTGAACACCGTTTTCTTTTTATCTGTTGCTGCCGGTGGTACGATTTTTCCAGAAGTTGGCAATGATGCTTTAACTGTTTCTTTGTTGCCCAAAGTCATAATCCATTCGGTAATTTTCTTCACATCTGCTTCTTTCATTGCGGTGTGTGCAGGCATTGGTACTTCTCCCCAAACACCCTGGCTACCACCAATCACTTTTGAAGCCAGATAATCAGAAGCTTTACTGTCGCTTTTATATTTTGCAGCAATTTTATCGAAGGCTGGGCCGATAGAAACTGCCGATTCTTTGTGGCAGGTACTACAATCGGCTTTTAACATTAATGCTCTGCCTACCATGGTTTGCGCGGCCTGTTGGTGACCCAATTGTGCTCCTGCTAAATCTGACCCTTCCGTATAGGTATTGGAAATATAAATGCGGCTATTGTTTACTTTCGAGCCTTTATCACTCACCAAAACCTTATAATCAATAGGTTTATTTGGGAAATAGAAAGTTTTATTTCCTGCTAAATCGATACTCACGTTAGGATGTTCGTTTCCTGCAAAAACCGGAATCACCCGACTTTTTGCCGAAGCCTTACTTTTATCCATTACTGTTACACTCACAGGATATTCGCCTGCTTTGGTAAAAGTATATTGTAAGCTTGGTGCAGTAGTTGTTTTGATAATTCCTTTTCCAAGGTTCCAAACATAAGTTAAAGCATCACCATCAGGATCTTTGGCGGTAACAGTTGCAGTTAACTTGTAAGGGAGCAAGCCACTAGTTTTGGCAATATTTAAACTTTCAACCGATGGCGGTCTGTTTCCTTTTAAATAATCAATTCTGGTAATCGCAGCATCTGGATTTTTCGAAAACCAACCTTTACCATATTCAAGAACATATATTTTTCCATCTGGCCCCAATTCCATGTCGATTGGTGCTGCTAAAGAAACATTCGCCATAAAGGGTTCCATGCTTACATAATCGCCCTTTGCGTTCATTGTTACCGCTTTAACCCATCCACGAACCCATTCATAAATAATCAGTTTTCCGTTATAATAAGTTGGATAGGGCGAATTTGCAGTTGCATAATATACAGGGCCGGCCATTGCGGTACGTCCGCCTGCACCAACCTGTGGAAATTCTGCCGATTCGCCATAAGGATACCAGATATATGCCGGTTGTGCCGGTGGAAGTTGCTCTAAACCAGTATTGTTTGGCGAATTGTTGATCGGTTTAGCCGGATCAAAAGCGTTGCCATTGGCACCGTTGGTATAATCGTAAGCTTTATATGGATAGTTATTGCCTATAAATAATGGCCAGCCGAAGTTACCTGCTTTACGTGCCTGGTTTACTTCATCGTAACCTCTCGGGCCTCTTAAAGCGTCGTCATTGCTTGCATCAGGTCCAACTTCTCCCCAATATACAAAATTCGTTTTTTGATCTACCGAAATGCGGTATGGGTTTCTATCGCCCATTACATAAATTTCGGGTCTGGTTTTAGGATTGTTTTTTGGGAAAAGATTGCCATCAGGAATGCTGTAGGTACCATCTTCATTTACTTTAATCCTTAATATTTTCCCTCTTAAATCGTTGGTATTACCGGCCGATCTTCTGGCATCGTACTGTTCGAAACCTTTTCTATTGTCTAATGGGGCATATCCTTTATTTACATATTGTTGTTTTGGCGCATCAAAAGGAGTGGAGTTATCACCAGTAGAAACGTAAAGCAGGTTGTCTGATCCAAAGGCGATAGATCCACCGGTATGGCAGCAGATTTCGCGTTGAGAATAGAATTCTAAAATGATCTTTTCTGATGCTTTAACAATTTGATCGTTAACCAGTTTAAACCTCGATAATCGGTTTACCGATTTGTCAAACGGACTGTAAAAAAGATAGATGTATTTGTTTACTGCAAATTTAGGATCTGCGGCCATGCCCAATAAACCCTCTTCTGCATTTACATCAGGTGTATTGGTTTTGAAATACACATCAAGTTTGCCCGCTTCTTTGATTTTTTTAGTCAGGTTTTTATAAATTAATACTTCTCCTCTGCGTTGTGCTACCAAAATATCGAGATTTGGGAGGATAGTCATTTCGGTTGGTTCCGTAAATTCTCCTTGCGCAAGGGTAACTTTAACAAAACGATCCTGGTCTGGCGTATCAATTTTGTTTTTAGCCTTTAAACTGAAAGTTCCGTTTTTGTAAGTCTTTTTGCTTAATGTGGTTGCTGAAATAAGTAGAACTGCAATTGCAGATAACAATAGCGTAAAAGTTGTTTTCATCTATTTGGTTGAGGGATTTTTTAATAAATATAGAATATTGTTTTTTAGGATCAGGTATTGTATCAAAATTTATGCGAATTTAAGGGTTGAATGACAGAATGATTGAATTGAATGACAAAATGATTTAATATTCTTTCTTTCCCAATTATTTTCAGCGTTTTGTTTCCATTAATATATAATTAGCCAAACTTTCGATGTCTTTTTTACTAATGGCGCCATTCCAGGCTGGCATACCCTTATCGATAATACCGTTAGTGATATTGTTAACGATCGATTGTTTATCTGCCCCATGTTTAAATTTGCCTCCTATAAGGCTATAAACGGTTTCGGTTCCCTGTAGTTTGTCGCCATGGCACGATGCACAAAGTTGTTTAAATAGGGTAGCTGTGGTAAGCTCAGTCGCCGCTGTTTTATTGTTGGATGAAATGTTTTGGGCAAGGTGACCGGCTTTTATACCTGAAGGACTCAACCTGAGGATCATATCGTAAGGCCGCTCACCTTTGCTTTCGGGCAGATCAAAGTTTGATGTAGCTATATAAATGTATCCATCGGGGCCAATAACCAAAGACCTGATTCTTCCATATTGTTTCTTCAGCAGCACTTCCTGTTTAAGCACTTTACCTTTATCCATTTCGATCCTTAAAATAGATTCGCCTCTTAAACAGGCAACCAATAAGTTATTCTTGAGTTGGGGAAAGGCTTTTCCACTGTAAAATCTGGCTTCTGCCGGGCCAATTGATGGCGTATATTCAAGAAATGGTGTAATCATGCCTGTTTTAGTTTCCTGGTGATGGATCACAGGCCATCCGTAATTTCCCCCTTTTTCAATCATATTCACCTCATCACCGCCAGTTGGGCCATGTTCTGTTGCATAAAGTGTTTTTGTATTGGGTTCGAAAGCAAGTCCTTGAGGGTTCCGATGCCCATACGACCAGATTTCTTTACGTGCGGTATCATTTTTGACGAAAGGGTTATCGCCAGGGACAGTTCCATCACCATTTATCCTTAAAATTTTACCATTGTAAGTTTTCAGGTCTTGTGCCAGGATGGGTTGGTCTGCATCACCGGTAGAAATATAGAGTTTTTGGTCTGGATCGAAAACCAATCTGCAGCCCGTATGGTTTCTTGCCGCTGGAATTTGTTCAATTAGGGTTTTTGGATGGATAAGAGTATCGTTTTTGAATTCATATCGAACCACACGGAGCCATAGGCGATTATCAGCTCCATAATTGTGTGCGATATAAATAAAATGATTTTTGATAAAAGTAGGGTCGATAACCATGCCCAACAGCCCTGTTTTAGTTTCAGCTCTGATATCGTTTACCTGAAGAATAGGTTTTTCCAGAAGCTTTCCCTGGCGATAGAGCCGGACAACACCCGTCCGCTCGGTAAACAACATGGTACGATCGGGCAGGAAAGTAATTTGCCAGGGAACAGTTAGATTTTTAGCTAAGGTGTCTATCTTAAAAAATACATCATTTTCAGCTACAATAGCTTTATAAGTAAAGCTGCTTGCAAAAGCAAAGGCCGATATAAAAGCCAAACAGATAAAATGTTTTGTTTTCATGATGTTGGAGGATGATTAAATCGTTTTACTACCTTAAATATAAGGTTAAATATCAAAACTTAAATGTTTGATTGTTAGCAATTAAATAGTACTACTTAATAACCAGGATGGTGCCATCATTTTTAAGCTTGTAGTAATATTGTTTTTCAAATCCCCGATTTAGAATTTCAATTTGGGTAACCTCTCCCTGTTTTCCAGTGTCATCCTTAATGGTGTCACCGGTTTTTACATTTTCCAAGTCTTCATTAGTGCTATTTTTGGTTAACTTTTTCATATTAGGCTAGATTAATATTGACTATTTAACATCGTTGCCAGTTTTATGTTTAGGATTTGTTGTAGAAAGTAGATGATTAATATCAAAAAGATGATGAAGGCCTTTTGTCCGAAATTATTCATCATTCAATTAGTGAGTCTTATCTATTTATTCTTTTAACAGGTCTACAATATGATAGGTATTGTGCTGATAGTATTAGGTTAGATGACTAAAAATGATTTTATGATTGGAGTAATTACAGCCTACAACAAGAAAAGAGGGTTTGATTTAATCTCACAATATCTGGTTCAAGAGAACATTTATTTTGATATTGTGGATTGCAAAGCAAAAGGTTTGTATATCGGAAGCTCAGTTGAGTTCGATACCATTATTACGGAAAATGGAATAGTTGCCAAGAATATTATGGGTGTATCCAGGTTAAAAGTTATATCCAGATGTGTAGTGAAGCATTAGATTTAAAATTTCGCTTTTCCTAGTAGCAAAAAATCCAATTAAACGATTTAAAATTAGTTACTAACTAGTAAATTTATTTAAAGCAAAGAGAACTGTCGAAACAGATATTCTTACAACTTTCAGTTGTATTTGTAATAATTTTGTGTCAGCCTATTGTCATTACGAATTTTGTTTGTACATTACAGAATGGGCGATAAAATAAATATGATTCTTGGAATAGTTTTCCTTTTAGGTGGTTTTAGTGTTTTCTTTGTAATTTTTAGTGGTAAAAAGAGCTAGTTCAATTTTCATAAACTTTTCATAGCGTAATTTTCTCTTTGAATTGTTTAATTTTGAACATGCATCAAAATTCAATATCCAACAAAAAAGCAAATTCATTTTCTGGTATTCACATCGATCCGATACAGTTTAGGGTTGCTGGAATGAATGATGATAAATGTAAGCTGACCGCTTATAACAGGAGGGATTTTTATAAAATTTCTTTGGTTACCAAGGGTTGCAGTACTTTGTTGTATGCTAACCGCGATATCGAAATCAGTAAACCAGCTCTGGTTTTTACCAATCCGTTAATTCCCTATTCCTGGGATGCAAAAGCAGAGGATATGGTTTATGATGGGCACTTTTGTGTGTTTAGTGAAGACTTTTTACATACAGGTACACGTATGGATAGTTTGCAGGATTCTACCTTGTTTAAGGCGGATGGAAACCCGGTTTATCTTTTGGAAGATGAACAGGTAGCTTATCTAAAAAGCATTTTTATCAGAATGCAAACAGAGATGGATAGTGATTATATCTATAAATACGACCTCATCCGTAATTTTGTAAATGTAATTATCCACGAGGCCGTTAAAATGCAGCCCGCTGTCGCTTATTTTAATCCAGCAAATGCTGCCGCCAGGATTACCAATCTATTCCTAACCCTTTTGGATAAACAATTTCCTGTAGATTCGCCACAAGATCCGCTAAAGCTGAAAAAGGCCGGCGATTATGCCGAAAGATTATCGGTTCATGTGAATCATTTAAATGCTGCAATTCAGGAAGTAACAGGTAAAACCACTACTTCCATCATCAATGAAGCCATCATGGCAGAAGCCAAATCGCTATTGCTTCAAACCGATTGGAGTGTTGCTGAAATTGCTTTTAGTTTGGGTTTCGATTACGCATCATACTTTAATAATTTTTTCAAAAAACATACAGGCTACACCCCAATGAAAATTAGAAACAGCGTTTTGCCCGCTTAAGTTTCTATATTTTTGTTTCGTTGATTTGTTTAATAAACACTTTGATTTGTTTAACTGGTGTTGGTGCTTAGCACGATACCTTTGTTAATCATTAAGAAAGAAAATATGAACATAAAAAGAATCAACTTAGGTAGCCAGGGGCTACAAGTTTCCGACCAAGGTTTAGGTTGCATGGGTATGACAACCATAGCTGGTGGCGATATTTATGGTAAAGCCAACGAAGCGGACTCAATTGCAACCATCCACAGGGCATTGGAACTCGGGATTAATTTTTTAGATACCGCCGATCTGTATGGCCCATTGCTGAACGAGCGTTTGGTGGCAAAAGCAATAAAAGGTAAACGTAATGAATATACCATCGCCACAAAATTTGGATACGAAGTAGACGATAACGAACAGTTAACCTGGGGTTTTAATGGTACGCCAGCCTATGTGAATAAAGCTATAGATCGCTCTTTAAAAAACCTCGGCACCGATTATATTGATTTATATTACCTGCACCGCGTTGATCCCAATACCCCGATAGAAGAAACCGTAGGCGCTATGGCCAACCTCGTTAAAGCAGGTAAGGTTAAATACATTGGTCTATCGGAAGTTTCTGCCGATAGCATCAGAAGAGCACACAAAATCCATCCAATTACGGCAGTGCAGAGTGAATATTCACTTTTCGAACGTGAGGCAGAAACCAGTGGTGTATTGGATATCCTAAATGAACTTGGAATTGGTTTTGTTGCTTATTCTCCATTAGGACGCGGCTTTATTTCAGGTGATCTAAAAAGTCCGGACGATTTTGCCGCTGATGATTTTCGTAGAAGTATTCCCCGGTTCCAGGGCGAAAATTTCTATAAGAATTTAGAATTGCTAAAAGAAATCCAGTTAATGGCGGCTGATAAAGGCATTACTCCATCTCAATTGGCACTGGCCTGGGTAATTAATCAGGGAATTGTAGCCATTCCCGGTACAAAACGCATCAAATACATCGAAGAAAATGCAGCCGCATCGGGCATTGTACTTACTCCGGATGAAAAAGAAAAATTAGCATCTATTGTTCCTGTTGGTGCTACTGCTGGTGGACGTTATGATGCTACACAAATGCAATTTGTTAATGCTTAGTGTAATATCGTTAAGATATTAAAGCCGCGAATTTAGCTTGCTTTTTTTGTAACGTCTTTTTTAGGCCTATTTTTAAATCACTGCTAATTATTGATTTATCAATAAGATTTGTCGAAAAATCTATTTGATGTCTAAACCTTTTTAAGTTTTGTCTGTTTATAGTTTAAAATCTAAATTAAATGCAGGGAACAATAAAATTTTATAACGAATCTAAAGGTTTTGGATTTGTTGTTACAGAAAACGGAGATGAAATCTTTGTTCATGTTACAGGGCTAATCGATAAAGTAGGTCAGAATGATCGGGTCGAATTTGAGGTGGCTCAGGGCAAAAAAGGACCAAATGCCGTTAATGTAAAACGCATTTCGTAGTTACATGAGGTTAGGAACAGTAAAATTTTATAACAGTGATGAGGGTTTTGGAGAAATCACACCATCCAATGGAGGTAGAGAAGTTAATTTTTTTGCACATGGTGTAACCGGTATGATCAAATCCAATAATATTGTTCAGTTTGATATCGAATTTACTCAAAAGGGAGCGGAGGCCGTAAAAATTATGGTTTTATCTGCTTAATTATTTTGTTAATCTCTTAACAGCGACCCAAACTAAGGTAACTGTTTGATTAATTGGCTAAAATGATTAATATTTATTTAATAAATAGGGTCTTCTAATATTTTTAGAAGACTTTTTTGTAATATTTATCCACTGAATAAAATATCAGGTTATAATAAAAATAAAGAGATTGTAACCTGTTGGAACTATTTTAGTCTTACAGATGTTTATCCTTTAAGTTTATTATGATACAACTAGAGCCAATTAGCGGGGTTTTTAATAGAGAACGTGCGTTGCAGGCGATATACCCCATGCGTATGTTGATTGTAAAGGAGGGAAATGGCTTTTTGTGCATGAATTCTGGCGATTATAAATTGTTGGATAAAAGAATATTTTTCATACCTGAGGAAGGGCTTGTAAGGCTTGATGGCAAAATTACTTCTGGTTATTGGTTAAGCTTTAGCAGTATGTTGTATGCTGAATTTTTACTCCAACATTTAGATCCACTAGCTAAAAACCTGTTCTTAAATTTATCTTACCGAGACTTATCTCTTCCAGAATCAACCAAAACCTATAGCTTGCTCGACCAGTTAAAAAGAGATATCAATGCTAAAAAAGACATTCGTTTTCTGGCACAATACTTATCTCTGTTTTTAGGTATTACTGCTGGTTTAGACGGATACCTGGCAGCCTTAACTTTGGATGAATTACAGCAAGTATTACGTTTTAGGGCTATTTTAGAGCAATTTTACAGAACAGAAAGATCTATCCAGTTTTATGCTGAAGGCATGGGCATGAGTACAGGGAAACTGAATAAGTTTTTAGATCACGTTTTAGGGAAAAGCCTAACCGTGCTGATTAAAGACAGGATTATGAGGGAAGCAGAAGAATTATTGCTTCAGAGCGAATTTAGCGTAGATGAAATATCAGATATACTTGGTTTTGAACATACCACCAAATTCATGACGAGTTTTAGACGCCATAAAGGAATATCAGCCATACAGTTTAGTAGATTGGTTTAAAAGAAATGAAAATTGGTGCGTCTGGGCAAAGAAATGAACATCAATTGGATTTCATCTCTTCTAGATAACAGGTTTTCCAGACCTCACAACATTACTTGCTGCTGCGCCTAACACGTAAGGCTTTGCTCACTGCATCTAATGATCAGCCGCACCAATTTTACATCGGCTAAATTATAAAATCTTAGCTTAAAGAAAGAAAATATTCCTAATATTGTTACATACCTGTATTTTAGTGTTTACAAACCTGTGTCTGAGCCAGTTCTGGCTGTAAAATAAAAAGTCTAGTAAATTTGTAGTCTATCTGAAAAAAATTATATTTGCCGAAAATATAATCATTATGAAACAAGAGTTTACTAAATCTTTCCCTTTGCAAAATGGGCTAAAAGTAATTTTTAATAGGATGTATTGTTGCTGTTGATTTAGCATAATTGCTAGCTGCTGTTAAGGCACAGGGCAAAAAAAAGGAAAATACAAAAGTATTTTCCCCAGGCAAATTAACGGAACAGGAATTCAATTGGCGTTGCACCTGTTCCAAATCAATTCAAATCACCTATTTCAAAGTTATGCAAAATTTTGAGAAAGTCAATCCCGCACAAGGGTTATTGACTTTACGAAGTATCATGTCCAATTTTCGCTTGGATAGCTGGCAAACATGCCGTTTTTTATTACCCATTCTATTTTTTCTCTCTCCAACATTATCAAAAGCACAAAATCCTACAGAGCCAACCATTAATGCTACATTATCGGGAACTGTAATTGATGCAAAAACCAAAGAAAGCTTAATTGGTGCTTCTGTTAAAATCCAGGGAACAACCAATGGTTCCTCAACCGATCGGGAAGGAAAATTCAGGCTGATTACCGGGCAAAAATTTCCATTTACCTTATTGGTTAATTTTGTTGGTTATAAACAAACTGAAGTGGTGGTTACCCAAAGCCAGATTACCGTTGAGCTGGTGGAAGATTACAACCCGCTTAACGATGTGGTTGTGGTAGGTTATGGCACGCAGAAAAAGATCAACCTAACAGGTTCAGTAGCTACTGTTGATGCCAAAACGCTTGCCAACCGGCCCATAACAAATGCCACGCAGGCACTTCAGAATGTGCCAGGGGTTTTTACCAATCAAACCAAAGGACGGCCAGGTGCAGATGCCGCCGCCATCCGGATCCGTGGTTCGGGAACGCTAAACAATAACAATCCATTGGTATTGGTTGATGGGATTGAATTCCCATTGGGCGATGTTAATCCGAATGATATTGAAAGTGTAACCGTTTTAAAAGATGCCTCATCTGCTGCCATTTATGGTAACCGTGCAGCAAACGGCGTAATTTTAGTGAAGACCAAAAAAGGTAAAAAAGGTACATTTTCGATCGACTATAACTTTTATGCGGGCTCGCAAAAGGCAACCCAGTTTCCGGATGTAGTAACTAATACGGTAGACTATATGATCGGCAAAAACAGGGCTTTGGCCAATGAGGGCAAACCGGCAGAAAGCAGTGAGGCATTGATCAATGAGTTTAGAACGGGTACCGATCCTTTTATCTATCCCAATACCAATTGGTTTGATGTGATGTTCCGCAATGCGGCTATACAAGAACATAATCTCCGCATTTCTGGTGGCTCAGAGAAAACTGCATTTTCCATTTCCCTGGGTTATCTCGATCAGGATGGGATTTTAATTGCCTCATCGGGTAAACGTTATTCGCTAAATTCGAACATCAGTTCTGATATTACCAAAAGGCTGAAAGTGGGTGCCAGCTTAACGGCAAATTTTTGGAACAGTAAAGAAAGTGCCTACAGTGCCGACGATGGTAATGGAGAGGGAGGATTAATGGGCTTAACCTACCGCGGCCTTCCTTTCCAAACCCCTTATGCGCAGGATGGTAGTTATGCCGATCAATGGATCCGTGTTCCGGGGCATAACTTTTTCAGGAATACGGTAGCATTGGCAAATGAAGGTTTTAATAAAAACAACCAGTACCGTACGATGGCCAATGTCTTTTTAGAATACCAATTGCCATTTAACATCAAGTACAAAACTACTTTAGGCGCCAATCTTCTTTATGGTATCAATAAATATTCTTATCCGGCCATTAATCTAACCAATCCAAAGACGGGGGTGATATCGCCTATCGGCAATACACCGGCAAGAGGGGTAAGACAGATCAGTCAGAACAATATCAACATTACCAATTTTCATACCTTAAACTGGGAAGGTGCATTGGATAAACACCATTTTGGTGCTTTGGCTGGATTTAGTTTAGAACGTTTTGATGATAGTAATTTTTCTGCCTATAACGAAGGTTATCTGGGGAATGATTTAACCGAATTGAATGCCGGAAGTACATCGCCGCAGGTAACTGGTACATCAGGTGCCTCGAGGTTACAATCTTACTTCGGCAGGTTTAATTACAATTACAACGAAAAATATCTGTTCGAAGCCAACTTTAGGTACGATGGTTCCTCGCGCTTTGCCGCTGGTAACCGTTGGGGATTTTTTCCTTCATTTTCAGCAGGCTGGAGAGCGAGTGAAGAAGAATTTATCAAAAACTTGAATGTGTTCAGCAATTTAAAATTGCGCGCCTCTTACGGGAAACTGGGTAACCAGAATGTGGCTTTATTTAGTTATGTTGATGCCATTTCGCTTGGACAGAATTACAACTTCAATGGAACCATTGTAAGCGGGGCAGCCATTACCCAACTTAGCGACCCCAACATTACCTGGGAAACCACTACCATGAGCGATATTGGTTTAGAGGGTAGCTTTTTTAAAAGCAAGCTTACTTTCGAGATCGACCTGTTTGATAAACAGACCTCCAAAATTTTAAGGCAGATCAGTGTGCCAGGGCAGGTGGGTAATTTAGCTGGTCCCGTAAAAAATATCGGCGCAGTAAATAACCGTGGTTTTGAGGTTACACTGGGTTTTAAAGATGCGGTACAGGATTTCCGCTATAACATCGACGCAAACCTTACCTATATCAAAAATAAAGTAACCAATGTAAATGGTCAGAAGTATTACAGTGGCAACACGATTATTCAGGAAGGATCGCCAATTGATAGTTTTTATGGTTTACAGGCCGAAGGGATTTTTCAGACAGCTGATGAAGTGAAAGCCCATGCTTTTCAGAATGCAGGTACAGTTCCGGGCGATCTGAAATATAAAGATGTGGATGGAAACGGTGTGGTTGATAATAACGACCGTGTGGTTATCGGCAACAGCATCCCGAAATTTGTATATGGTTTCTCCGGTGGTTTTGGCTATAAACGATGGGATTTCAGTTTCATCTTCCAGGGTTTACAGGATGTAGATACCTATTTAACCGGAAACCTGGCTCAGCCGTTTAAAAACGGTGCGGGCGTAACCAATGACTGGCTTACCGATTCGTGGACACCAACCAATACTAGTGCATCTTTGCCGCGTTTAACCACTTCTAACGGTTATCCACAAAACTTCCAGACCTCGAGCTTTTGGGTAAGGGATGCTTCCTATTTAAGGTTGAAAAACGTACAGATCAGTTATTCGTTTCCAAATAAATGGCTTAATAAAGCGGGCATTGATGTGTTAAAAGTGTTTGTGAATGCACAAAACTATTTAACCTTTTCGAATTTCAAATTCAGCGATCCGGAACGGAATTTAACCCGGGCAGACCTGATTGAATATCCGAATGCAAAAACAATCAGTGCAGGAATTAATGTATCATTTAAATAACAGGCGATGAAAAAATATTATTTATTATTACTGATTTCAGTGTTCTTGTTTAGCTGCAAAGATTATCTGGAGGTTACACCAACAGATCGTTTTACACAAGATACCTACTGGAATACCAAAGTGCAGGCAGAAGCTGCGCTGAACGGCACTTATGCCGCGATTTACTATAATGTTTATGGCGCCAATTCTATTTATTTAGATGCCTTAACCCCGAATACTTACCAGTACAACAACGATTACAACATCATTTCGAGAGGCTTGCATAATGCCGCAACAAGCTATTTTAACGAAACCTGGAACGGCAGTTATAAAGGTATCGGTAGAGCCAACAATGTATTGGCCAATATCGATAAAGTAAATATGGACGGCCCCTTGAAAGAAAGATATAAAGCAGAAGCTAAATATCTGCGTGCTTTATATTATATCCCCCTTTGGAACTATTTTGGTGGTGCCCCGTTAATTACCGATGCCACCAATTATGAAACCCAGGCGGGCCTGCCTAGAAATACTGCAGACGAATTGCTGGCGCAGATATTAAAGGATTTAACAGAAGCCTCAACAGGTACGGCATTGCCCTTAACCTATTCCGGAGTGGATAAGGGAAGGGCAACCCGTGGTGCAGCCTTAGCTTTAAAGGCAAGGGTTTTATTGTATGCCAAACGCTGGAAAGAAGCCGCAGAAGCGGCAAAAGCCGTAATTGATCTAAAAACCTACAGTTTATTTCCCGATTATCGTGGGTTATTTTATCTGGAAAATGAAGGCAATGCTGAAGTGATTTTTGATGTACAGTACAAATATCCGGAGTTTACCCATTCGCTTGATATCAGTTTAGATCAACAATTGGGTTCGGCACCCTTACCCGATCTGGTGAATACCTATTATGCAACAGATGGGAAACCGATAAGCAGTTCTGCCGTTTATAATGCTGCAAAACCTTTCGAAAACCGCGATACCAGGTTGCAAGCAACCGTTATTATACCTGGGACACAGTTTAAAGGCGCTACGGTAACGGCAATACAATATCCAAGCACGGGTTACGGCTTGAAAAAATATACTATTTTCAAGGACAATGAAAAACCTGTAGCGGCACCAACCAGTGGAACTTCCGAATTGAATATCATTTTGCTGCGGTATGCTGATGTATTATTAACTTATGCTGAAGCCAGAAATGAAGATACAGGCCCCGATCAGTCGGTTTTTGATGCCTTAAATTTAATCCGGGCCAGGGCCAAGATGCCCAATATTCCAGCTACTTTAAATCAAGTGGATTTGAGGGCGGAAATCAGGCACGAACGAAGGGTAGAACTGGCAGGAGAAGGTTTGTATTATAACGACATCCGAAGATGGAGAACTGCCGATCAGTTATTAAACGGAAATATTAGCAATAGCGCGGGCGCGCGGATCGATAGCCGGCTTTTTGATGCCAATAAGGATTACTTATGGCCAATACCTTCGATTGCGATCCAGAATAACCCGGCACTGAAACAAAACCCCAACTATAACAAATAGAGATGAAAAATGTATTAAGATTGATAGGCTTTGCGCTGCTTGCAGGTAGTTTAGCCACCGCACAGGCGCAAAGTAAAAAGAAGCCCAATATTATCTTTATCCTGGCGGATGATTTAGGCTATGGAAATGTACATAGCTTTAATCCCAATTCTAAAATCCCGACGCCAAATCTGGATAAACTGACTGAAGAGGGCATCAAGTTTACCCGATTTTATTCTGGAAATACCGTGTGTGCACCATCACGCTGTGCGTTAATGACGGGTTACACCATGGGGCATGCCTGGGTAAGGGGCAATGCCAAAGCAAAAGATGGCTTGGCCGCGCTACGCGCGCAGGATACCACCCTGGCGGAACGCCTAAAGGGAAACGGATATAAAACCGGTATGTTCGGTAAATGGGGCTTGGGCGATGAAGACAGTAAAGGTGCGCCACATTTAAAAGGTTTTGATAGTTTTTATGGATATCTCGATCAAGCGCATGCGCACGATTATTATACCAATCGCTTGTATGAAATTGTTGGGGGTAAAACGGTAGAAGTACCTGTTGATACCACAAAATATACCGAAGACCTGATTGTCAATAAAGCTGTTGATTTTATTAATGCAAATAAAGATCAGCCATTCTTTTTGTATATGCCTTTAACAGTGCCACATGCGGAGTTAAAAGTACCAGCAGAATTGTTGAAGAAGTTTCAAAATGCAGACGGATCAAGTAAATTTCCTCCTGAAACGCCCTTCGAGAAAAAAGGAAATTACGATAGTCAGGCACAGCCACATGCTGCTTTTGCGGCTATGGTGAATAAACTTGATGCCGATGTGGGTACCATTGTGGCCTTGATTAAAAAGTTAGGACTCGATAATGATACCTATATTTTCTTCACCAGTGATAACGGTCCGCATAAAGAGGGTGGGGCCGATCCGGTGTTTTTTAACAGCAGTGGTGAGTTTAGAGGGGTAAAAAGAGATTTATACGAAGGAGGCATCCGTGTACCGCTAATCGTTAGAGCACCTGGTAAAATTGCCGCCGGGCAGGTTAATCCTTCGCCATGGGCATTTTGGGATGTATTGCCAACATTGGGTGATTTAACTGGAACTGCATCGCCTAAAAATATAGATGGTTTGTCATTCTCTCCGCTGTTAAGTGGGAAAAAAGCAGTAAAAGAACATGATTATTTTTACTGGCAGTTTAACGAAAGTGGTTTAAAAGAGGCTTTAACCAAAGGCGACTGGAAACTGATCCGTTTTAAAGATAAAGGTACCACCGAAAAGTTGGAATTGTATAACTTAAAGACTGATATCGGAGAAAAGAACAACCTCGCAGGCAAAAATGCTGATACAGTAAAAGCACTTTATGCTTTAATGAAACAGGCCAAAACACCTGCAGAAAATCCGCGTTTTGATTGGTCGGAAATTGAAAAATAGATGAAAGTGATTAAGTCCGCTTTGGTTTTATGCTGTGTATTATGCTTTGGCTGTAAAAGTGATAAAGTGCAGCACAATACTAAAATCTTGAAATATAAACCTGCTGCTTGTTGTTCATCTAATCTGCCTTCGCGGTTTGGTTTGAAAAAACTAACCGATAAGGTAAGACTTTCTGGTGATGATCAAGCCTTATAGGCAAGCTAGAGAAGTCAAGTTTTGAAAACTTGACTTCTCTTTAAGATAATTTTGTCATTCTAATCCGATAGCTATCGGATGCAATGAAGAATCTTTCTACTATTCTGCGCTCTTATCTAAAAGCATAGATCATCCTTCGACTCCGCTCAGGATGACCCTATGAGGTTATGCTTTGTATACAGAATTCTTACCATTGGTAACGTAGTGGAGCGACAATTTTAATTCATGATCAGGAAATGAACGCACAGCAGTCCTTGGCGGTTTGCAGACCCGCCATTCGCTTATAGTCTTCGCTGCGGGCTATTCTGCTTTATCGCCTGCCTGCTGCAGGCAGGGGTTTAAGAACAAAGGTTTGTACGCCCTGCAACCCACCAAATGAAATATTGCTCTGGCCACATAGCCCCGGTTGAAGTGTTACCCTGCAGCGACGAGGTACGAGGAAGCGAAGCGTAAAAGCGAAAAACGGGAAGAAACGCATTGCATTGTTACAGGCACTGCGCTCCGCGTTTAAATCAGCTTTTTGTTTGTGTTCTAAGGGAATAAGATCTTAAGTTAAATGGTCTGTGTGGACACAGACCATGGCTTAAAGGTTTGTGTCCACGCTTTGTGCTCTCTGTGGGTTAAAAACTATTTTGGAACGAATTTTTGTTATGGTTTCGCTGCCAAATATTTTTACCATATAAGGCATTTGAGGGCATATAAGCTTTTATACTCATCATCTTAAATTAAATGATCCATAGCTTGCGCTCGTTTCACTAAAGAGTGCCTCAATAGCTGAACGATTTTATCGTTGTAAACGAAAAACTATCTAACGCTCGTTAGAAACGGGCATTAGCATAAAACTCAGAATAATAGGTTTTTAATTCTCAAACAGATAACCACTATAGGCTAACCCCTTGGCTACACTTTTAAAGTTATCGCCAGAGTTTAAAGGAATGTGCGGAAATTTGCGTTTAAAGAGGTTTTGTACGGCCGAAACCATCGATGTCCCTCCGGTTAAAAACAAACAGTCGATATCTTGTGGATTGATTTTATAAGTCTCCATAAACTGATCGAGGTAAGCATCGATTTTGTTGATGTCTTTTTCGATAATCGAATTGTATAGTTCGAGCGAAATATTTTCTTTAATCTCGATTTCCATATTGTTGTAAGCGAATGTAGAGAGTATCTGGTCGGAAAGTTCGATCTTTGTTTTCTCGATTGATCTGAATAAAGAATAGCCCAGGTTGTTTTCGATCAGCGTGATCAGGTTTTTAAATTTAGGATCGTTTCCGGAGTAATAATAGTATTCTTCAATCTCTTTCTGGATTTTTAAACCGTTAAAGAAATTCATTTTATCCCAGGTACAGATATTGGCGAAAAGTGATTTGGGTACATTTAAAACTTTACCAGGTGTAGCCTCATATATGGTGTTTTTGCCAAAGTATGGCGTACCCTTCTCCCACATAAAAGCAGAATCCAGACTATCACCACCAATGTAGATACCACCCGAGGCAATCATGTCATTTTTTCTGTCTTTGCTACCCACTTTATCCGGATCGAGAATGAGGTAGGTGAAATCTGTTGTACCGCCACCTAAATCGGCTACCAGCACACGTTCTTTCTTTGTAATTGTTTTCTCGTAGGCAAATGCCGCTCCAATAGGTTCGAACTGAAAACGTACATCAGTAAAACCTGCACTTTCTGCTGCTTTTTTTAACCGTGTTTGGGCCAGGGTATCTTTTTGGGTATTGTCGTCATCAAAGAAAACCGGGCGGCCGATAATCGCCTTGTGGCAATCTTCACCCGTAATCAGATCGGCTTTTTCTTTTAAGTCTTTCAAGATCAGTGTAACCAGATCAGATGCTGTATACCGTTTATTGTGGATACGGGTTTCGGTAAAGGTGGTTCTAGAAAGAATCTGTTTAATAGATTTAATAAAGCGGCCTTTCATGCCATCGCTCAGGTAAGCATCTATTGCTTTTTCGCCTACAATGTGGTTTTCGCCATCGATGATGCTTTTTACTTCTGTAAAATAGATCAACGAGGGGATTGAAATCGTATCTACAATTTCTTTCTTTTCTTCATCATAGATAGAAAGGGCGGAGTTGGTTGTTCCAAAATCGATTCCGTATAAAAACTTACTCATGGGCTTGGTGTGTTGTGCTTGTGGCAACTAAAATGGGGTTGCGAAAGTATTAAAAAAAAGCGAAGCCTGAAAGGTTTTTAAGCTAAAAATATCCCTCATAAATAAAACCTTATTCACTATATTTAAAAAACATTCACGCTTTAAAATTAAATCGCAGTTGAAAACCACTAAACTCTTTTTACTGGGCTTAATTTTCCAGATTTTGTGCCTAAACGCCGTTTCTTTTGCGCAGAAAAATACACCAGATACTGTAAAAACTGGAATTTATGTAACCAGTATTCACGATATTGATTTCAAAGACAAAGAATATACCGTAAACTTTTGGCTATGGCTGAAATATAAAAATAAAGACTTTAATTTTGCTGATAATCTTGAAGTTCCGCAGGCTAAAACAGTAACAAAATCATTTTCGACCATCGATACGAGTGGAAGTGAAGTATATATGCTGATGAAACTGCAATGTGTAATGAAAGATTCGTGGGCGATCGATAATTTTCCTTTTGATCATCAGTTGTTGCGGCTATCTATCGAAAATTCTCAATTTGATTCTGCATCCCTAGTATTTATGCCCGATACCTTGGGCAAGCAGTTTGATCCCAGGTTTACCTTACGTGGATGGAATATCGACAGTTTAAAAACCACTTCGGCAAATAAAATCTATGAAACGGCTTTTGGCGATCCGAGTATCAAAGTGCCGAGAACAGAATACAGTAGCTATAAAGTGAGGATCGGGATCAGCAGGGATGCTTTTGGGCTTTTCTGGAAAATGTTTTTAGGTATGTATGTGGCTTTTTTAATTGCTTACATGTGTTTTTATATTCATGCCGATAGCATCGATTCGCGTTTTGGCTTAAGTGTGGGTTCTCTTTTTGCGGTAATCGGAAATAAATACATTATTGATGGTTCGTTACCCGAATCTACCACTTTTACCCTGGTTGATACCCTACATGGAATTACCCTGATATTTATTTTGGTGGTGATAGTATCAACGGCCTTTTCCCTCAAAATGATCAAAAGAGGTGAGGAAAAGAAAGCCCAAAAGTTTGATAGGTTTTTTTCTATTGTGCTTTTGGCCGTTTACATCATCTTAAATGTCTTCTTTATTCTAAAAGCGATCAATGCGTAATTCATTGGCTCGATTTGGTAGTTGAAACTATGCACTTTCAGCGCAAGACTTTCAGTTTCTACAAAATTCATATCTTTTTGCCACAGATTGGCAGATTTTTCTAATCTGAGAATCTGTGGCTTTTTTAACAACGAATTTAGTTTTTCATTAAATCTGTAGATTTTCAATCTACAGTGATTAAGCTTAAAACAATTCACTGGTGCCCAAATGGGCATTTACAATACGGGTAATCTGCTGGCCAAGTTCTTTTGCATTGCCAATACCTACGCTTTTAAGTGCGGCCAGTTGGTCGGTTGTTCTGGGCATCCGTTCGGCAATAGAAAGCAGTGCTAAATCAGATAATACGGCATAATCTTGCGTTCCGCGTTGTATGGCAATGGTTTTGCGCCATTCGACCAGGTTTTTATATACCTGTGGATTGGAAATTTCTTTGGGTTTAATACTCGATTTAACAGGTTTTTTTGCAGGTTGCTTATTGCTCGCGGCATGTAAGGTGCTGATGTAATCTTTGATGGAAAAAGGGTTCCAGGAAATCTTAAATAAAGATAACTTGATCTGGAGGGCATCTTTACAATCGTTTAATGTGGCGAGCAGCTTATCGGAGTGGGTATCGTTGTAAAAATTGATGGCCACTATTCTGGCGATGAGGGTCATAACCTGTTCCAGTTTCGGTACGAAATAATCAGATGCCTTCTGCAAACGTTCCATAAAAGCGATTTCGTTTGCAGGGTTTTCGTGTGTACTTATTTTCGAAAACTCTTTGGCAATAAAGTTTCTGGCCACTTTGAAGATTTCATTTTGGAGGATCTGATTTCCCTGCTCGTAAATCGATAAAAAGGCATTTTTTTCATCTTTATCAATGAGTTTAGAGCGGCCAAGTTTTTCCCAGTCTTTGGCAACAAGTGAAAAATCCAACAACTCATGGATCAATCCCCAGGCATATTGCTGGCTATAACGTGCCAATAACTCGGGCGTAGGTTTATCCTGATGGCTGGCTTTTGTGAAATCAATTACTTTGGCATCGGTAATGATGTTTTCGGCAATTACAGGCGATTTTAGAATCAAGCCTTCCAGACTTCTGCATCGGCTCAAGGCTACGTAGGCCTGTCCGTGGGTAAACGCGGTGCTTACATCTACAATTGCCTGATCGAAGGTTAATCCCTGACTTTTATGTACGGTAATGGCCCAGGCTAGTTTAAAGGGATATTGGGAAAATGATCCTGTACTGGTTTCGTCGATTTTATTTTCTTCGTCGCTAAGGCTATATTTAACGCTCTGCCAGATTTCCTTTTCTACTTCAATTTCTCTGCCATCGCTGGTAAAACTCACTTTTATCGAATCTTTATCAATCGCGGTAATTTTTGCCGCTTTACCGTTGTAAAACTGCTTTTTACCCGACGAATCATTTTTAATGAAGATCACCTGTGCACCCAGTTTTAACTGCAGTTTCTCGTCGGTAGGATAGGCATCTTTTGGGAAATCGCCACTAACAGCGGCATTGAATTCAAAAATTTCTCCGGGTAATTTTTCCAGGCAGCCCTGGTTAATTTCGTTAACCAATTGGTTGTGGGTAGTCAATGTAATATAATCATCTTTCCATTCCTGATCTAAAGAGGGATCGTAACGCTCATTCAGTTTTTGAAGGAGCCTGGTATCGAGGTTATTTTCTCTCATGCCGTTCAGGATATCCAGAAATACGGGATCCGACTGGCGGTATACTTTATCCAATGTAAAAGTAAGCATTGGCGTAGCGCGGAAAATCAAACTGTCGAAAAAATACGGACTGGCATAATAAGCGCCCAAAATGTGCCAGGCATCATGAAAGATAGGAGAGAGCTGGTACAGATCACCGATCATTAATACCTGTACACCACCGAAGGGACGGTTAGATCCTTTAACCCGCTTTAAGGTACGATCGATAAAATCGATAATATCTACCCTCACCATACTGATCTCATCTATAATTAAAAGATCAAGACAGCGTAGTAATCTTGTTTTTTCGTCAGAATATTTAAAATTGGTATCGGCGTTTTCATCAACAACCGGAACCAATGGACCGAAAGGAATCTGAAAAAACGAATGTAAGGTAACTCCACCTGCATTAATTGCAGCAACAGCGGTTGGGGCTACAATGGCAAAATTCTTTTTGGTAGTATCCCTAATTTTGCGGAGCAGGGTTGTTTTACCTGTTCCAGCTTTACCGGTTAAAAAAACAGGCTGATTGGTGGTGGCTAAAAAATCTAAAAGGAGTTGGTTGTCCGGATCGGGGATATTCATATCAGTTACAAAAATAACCTATTCGAAATTTATTTGAGGATAGATTTCAGGATGTTTTATCCACATTGCAATTGATTCTTGCGTTAGGCAATATTCTCGAGTGACCAAACAGCAAGACGGCTAAGAAATAGATATATCGGAAAAAAATGTTCATTGGGCTAAAATCTGCTAAATAACCAAATTATAATTAAGGCCTAAATATATCGATCCCTTAGGTAATGAAAAAGGCTGTTTTGATATTCGGCCGTTTTCAATCCATATCCGTCGATTCTGGGAATAACCCGAAACGGATGTTCATTCCTGTGTTTCTCTTTTGCAGTTTTTTTACTTTAGCTAACGGATATCAGTTGAAATCTACCGAATGTAGATTTGGTGTTTTTTTCTGACCGTTTTCTTTTGAAATTCACTTGTGAAAGCAAGGGCCATCTGCCCTTTGAAATAAATAAATTTTAATTAATAAATCAGAAAACATGAAACGTTTATTTGTTGTATTGGTATGCACAGTAATGGGTTTTAGTACCCTGACATCAATGGGAAAGCCCCAAAAGCCCTTGTTTGAAAAGGCTCCGGCAGGTAAAGCTGTAGGGGGAGATATAACCTCAAGAAGAAAAACAACCGCGTATATTTTTCATCTCACCTGCGGTGATGTTATTGTAAATGTTTACAATGATGCCGTAAATGCCCCTGGAGTAATGAGCGGTATTTGGAACCATTTGAACGACCAGAATTGTAAGTAGTTTTATGATGGTAATCAAGTGTTCTTTAGGTACCTAAAGTAAGAAATCGCTATCGGTAAAGGTTCTGTCATTTACCGATAGCCATCTTTAGAAAAAAGGAGGGATGGCCTTTTATCAGTAAAACATTGGCTTAAAAAAAGATGTCGATGTAATCGGTGGTTTCGCCATCGCAATTGAGCATCTGCTGCAACCGCCAATATTTTCTTACCCCGCTTGCCTTAAAAGTAAAAAGCCCCGTAAGTTCACAGGGCTGCCCGTTATTGTTGGAATTGATTTTGGAAATAATTTTTCCATTAAATTTTAGCGTTCGACCCTGATTAAGGAAGGTGCCTTTTATCGTTACATACTCTTGTGTGTTCGGATCTCTTTGTTCTCCTTCGATACTGTACTCATCTTTGCCTATCGGCTTGATGTTTACCCTTCCTGGTGTATTTTCATTAAAACTTATCCATTGGATGGTAAAAGGATGCCAGCCTTTTCGGACGGGTTTCACCTGCGCTTGAGCATGGCTGGTGATTAAGAAAAGCGATGCGATAATCACAATATATTTCATAAGGGCAAACTTAAGCGTTCGGAAAAGATTAAACAATAGTTTTCTAGAGTGGGCTTGAGAACTAACTGTGACCTGTTTCTGCAATATATTCGGGATCGATAGTTAAGGAAGAACGCTCCGGGGCATTTTCCAGGTAAGCCACCTCTACTTCGTTCAGATAAAGCTTAAGTTTCGAAATCCGATCGGTTACCACTGCTTTTTGCTGCTCACTGTGTTCTGGCGCACCATCCATAGCTTTAACCGTATCAATGGCATAATCTATAAACCGTTTTACGTTTTCTGAAAGAAGTAATTTTTCCATGTTTTTCTGTTTTTAACTTATCCTAATACAAATTTGTGGTGGTTTGGTTTTAGCCAGAGCGTTATTATTTGTGCTATGGGTTTTATTGCTTAAGTTTATTGTTGGCATCCCTTTATTAGTGATATTCAAATTAAAGATTTTTATGATTAAGTGTCAAAAGGAAACTTGAGAATTAACCCGTGTGATTTAGAGATGGCCAGATTTTTATAGTTGTGCAGAATGTAGCATGATGTAATTTTGCTGATTTTTTTTATTTTCCGTTCATTAAATTCTGGATATGTTCAGGTATGTGTTTTTTTTAGCTTTAATATTTCTTTTTCCATTTATCGGCCAGTCTCAGGTTAAGGTTGGCGAACAGGCACCCCATATTGAAATTACCTCATGGATTAAAAACGTTCCGGAAATTAAAGATTTAAAGAACAAGTTTATTGTAATTGATTTTTGGGCTACCTGGTGTGCACCCTGCCTGGAAACCGTGCCACATATCAATAATTTAGTTGCAAAAAATATATCGAATAAAAATCTGGTGTTTTTGGCAATGACCGACGAAAAGGAAGAGAAAGTAAACTGGCTGTTAAAAAGAGTCCAGTTTTCGGCTGCTGTAGTGACTGACGTTTCCAGGCAGACGTTTGATGATTTTAATGTCAAGTTTATTCCCTTATGCGTGATGATAGATGATACTGGGATCGTGAGGTGGGTAGGTAATCCGGGCGAATTAAGTAATGAGATAATTCAGGGAATCAGGGAGGAAAAACCTGTTCCGCTGTCTCCTGAGAAAAAAACGTTGATGGTTGCAAAAGAAGTAGATGAATTGTACGCTTCACTAACAACAAAATACGCCACTTACATTAATGATAAGGATCTTAAAGAATATTTTAGCATGACACTATCAATGTTCAGCCGCAATCCTTCTTCTTTTTTAAACAAGAGTAATTCGTCGTACAACGAGATGATTATCAGTAATGGCCTTCCCCATAGTTTGGCTGCTCTTTTTGATGTTTCAGAAAGCCAGATTATTTTACCAGAAAAGTTTTCAAAAACCTACATTTCCTATTGTTATAAAAGCGAAAAAAAAACTGCAGCGAAACAGGTATCTAACGTAATTCTCGATGAACTCAATCTGAAACCCGTTGTTACAGACAGTTTAATAGAGGTTTTCCAGTTTGAAGTTTCAGATCAAGAACTGTTGCGCAAGTTTGCACCGTCTGGATTGTCAACCGCACAGGTTGGGCATAGCTCGTGGTCAAAAAGTTATATTGGCATTGATCACGAAAAATTTGATAAGTTGGTGAAATTAGTTGAAGATAAATTTCAAAAACCTGTTTTTTTAAAACAGAATAATATTTTTGAAGACAAAATGTCGATAACGGTCAAAGTTGAGCATGAGGAAGATTTAATTCAATCGCTGGCATCTTATGGAATAAAAGCGATAGTTGTTAAAAAGAAAATGCCTGTATACCACTTTAAAGAAAGAAACTAAATCGGGACATTCAGAACGATCCTATTTTCAGTAGAAATTTTTCGATGACAATTAAATATGATAACCTGTCGGCGCTAACCAGATCGCTTAAACACTATGGTATAAAAGTAACAACAGTTAAACGGAAAATGCCTATCTATCGGTTCGAACAAAAGGGGTAGTGTTACTTTTTCGATAGCGGAAAAAATAATCAACAAGCTATTTTTTGATCTCTGGAGGCAAATATTCGAAAGGCAGCTGATCAGCCAGGCGTTTTTCAGACCAATAGCCCCTAATGAGAAAAGTTTTGTAACCTGTATAAACACTTCCCCTTTCATCAATCAGTGCTTCTTTTAAATACAATAATAACTGAGAGTTTTTTCCGCTTGCATCAACTGCCGGGAATCCGATCTCGTTAGGCATTTTCTCATTTAATATTTTCAGATCTGTTTCAGCTGTTTCTGGTAGCTGTTTTTTCAAACGTATGGCTTTGCTTAAGTTAAAGCTAATATTCAGCGCATTAAATTTGTAAGACACAAAGGAACTATCCAGCCTGGTGACAAATTTGCTTAGTTTCACTGGATTAGGGATCATGTAAGCTCTGGGATCAAATATATTACTGCTCTTTACCATCTGATTTGCAACAAAACCTTCTTCCAGCAGTGTATTCGTATATACTGATCTTAAAAAATGCATGGAAGAACCTAAGTATGCCTTCAACCTATTTTGCTCCCAAATCTTTCGCTGTTCTTTGGTTCCTTCCATTTCTTCAAAACTGCTGTCGCCATCAAAAGAAGTGATATGACTTTTTGTGCTGTATTCAAACGAACGTAGCAGGTATTTTATCCTGTAGCCCAATAGGTTATTTTCAATGATGATTAAATCATCAGCTTCCGCTTTCAATGTCAAATTATTGGGATTGGTTTCCTTGCCATTTAAGGCGATCACTTCTGGATTAACGATAAAACATTTTTTTTTATCTGCTGATTTCCCCAGGAACTGCGCTTTAAATATATTGAGGTAACGCTCGCGGTTCTTATCCGTTGTGATGTTAACTTCATTGAGGGTGATGGATTTTATCTGTAGTTTGATCAACACGCTTGCAGACCTATCGTGTAAAGTCATGGCCAGGGACGGGCTGTTGTATCCAAGCATTTTTGTGGAGATAATATAATTTCCTGCCTGCATATCCGCAAATGTAAAGTGGCCTGTGGCATCTGTTGCGGTAATTTTCTGAGCACCGCTAATAAATACTGTGGCACCCTGTAGGGGTTTGTTGTCTTCATCCGTCACCGTTCCTGAAATGTTGTATAGCTCCTGAGCAAAGAGGGCAGGGCTTATGGTCACATTAAAAATAAAAAGTAATCCGAATAACAAATGTTTCATAAATGTTGATCTTCATTTAGTTTATATCAATATAGCGATTAGTGAATCTGCCATACGATCTTGAAAAATCCTGTAGTAAGTTCGCCAAATTTTAATGATTTTTTATAATACAGCTATTTGATTTTCTGTAGTCTGCATTTTGCTGCCCGAATGCCCCGGGAAGACTGATCACAGGCAAGAAAAAAAACCTGTTTAAATTTTGTGCTCGGGTAATCATTTTTTTTCCTGATCAATACATAAGCTGATAAAGGCCTTTAATGCCGGTGATGGCGGCAGGTCTTTTCTAAAAGTAAGTACTGTTGTCATCAGGCCCAGTTCTTTGGACAGCGGGAAGGTCTTTATTTTCCTGTTGGCATAAAAGGTGGTGATGATCTCTTTGGGAAGAAAGCTAAAGCCGATACCCGACTCAATGAAGTTGACCACGCCCTCTATCGAATTCATTACGGTTTTGTGGTATTGAGCTACCCCTTTGCTAACCAGCCATGATTCGAGCCTCGCCCTGAATACACAGCCCTGGTCGAACACGATTGCCTTTAACGGATTTCTTTTTAAAAGATCTTCCAGCCCCGTGCAGTCCTCAGGTACTACGGCAACCACCTCTTCATCTTTGATCCAAATCTGATCCAGTTCGGGTACATCCAGCGGCGCGGGAACAAATGCAGCATCCAAACGGTAATTCAGCACATCGCTGATCAGTGTATCGCGCATGGCTGATTTGAACTCCAGGTCGACAAATGGAAACTTCAGCGCGAGCTGGTTAACGAGTTCAGGCCCTTTGGTGGCCATCAGGGTTTCCAGCGCACCGATTTTTACCTGCCCCTTCACTTCTTCTGTTTTCCCGACCGATCGCTTTGCCTCATCTATTAAGTGGTTTAGTTTTTTGCTATATACCATTAGGGTTTCGCCTGCAGGTGTGAGCTGGACTTTACGGGAAGACCGGTCGAAAAGAATGGCCCCGAATTCTTCCTCCAGACTTTTTATCCTTGCGGTAACGTTAGATTGGACAGTGAACATGGCCTCGGCCGCTTTGGTAAAACTGCCATGATGTGCAACTGCTTCGAAGAGATTAAGATCATTGGTATTCATTAATCGTAATTTGTGATAGCTTGCATCTTATTAAATCATTTTGTTTGATTAAAGGTAGTATCTACTTTTGAGAAAAGAAAGAAAATGATAAAAAATAAACTGGCCGCTATTGTAATGGTGGCTCTTTTACTATCTAATTCAAACATTATGGCACAATTAAAAACAACCGCAAAAAATCTGGCAGAAAGTGCTGCAGGAGAGATCCATTACCGTAAGGTGAGTGCAAACGGGCAAAATATTTTTTACCGGGAGGCTGGGCCTGCCGGGGCGCCAACTATTTTATTGTTGCACGGGTACCCAACATCCTCCCACATGTTCCGTGAACTGATCCCCATGCTCAGTGGTCAATATCATGTTGTTGCGCCCGATCTGCCTGGCTTTGGCTACAGCGATGCGCCTGATCGGAGTGAATTTGCTTATACGTTTGACAACCTTGCCAAAACCATGCAGTCATTCATTGATGTACTGAAGCTTAAAAGATTTGCAATTTATGTATTCGATTATGGTGCCCCTACGGGTTTCCGTTTGGCAATGGCAAACCCTGAAAAGATTACTGGTATCATTTCCCAGAATGGGAATGCTTATCTGGAGGGCCTCAGTACGGGCTGGAACCCCATCCAAAAATACTGGGAAAATGAAACACAGGAAAACAGGGAGGCCCTGAGGGGATTCTTAACAAAGGAGGGAACCAAATTCCAGTATTTAACAGGTGTTGATGATACCACGCTGGTGGCGCCTGAATCTTATACCTTAGATCAGTATTTTTTGGACCGTCCCGGATCGGATGAAATACAGCTTGATCTTTTAAAAGATTACAAAACCAATGTGGCACTATATCCTAAATTCCAGGAATATTTCAGGACTTACCAGCCTAAATTTTTGGCTGTTTGGGGAAATAAAGATCCTTTCTTTTTGCCTCCGGGAGCGGAAGCTTATAAAAGGGACATTCCGGAAGCTATAGTGAAATTCTATAATACCGGACATTTTGCGCTTGAAACCCATGTTAAACAGATTGGGAAGGATATCCTGGAGTTTCTGGCAGCACTGCCCAGATAGTGCTATTAAATAAGATGAAGATAGGCATGCCCGGTTATTTACCGGGCATGTTTGCTTTAGTGTTATGCTAAACGACTACAAAATCAGCAGAAAATAGATGAGGTGTATGGTCTTTTGAAAAGACAGTTTAGATTTTAATGCAGGAAAAAAATATAAATTTGGAGAATAATATCCAGTAATTAATTTCTTTTGCAACATGTCTAATAGCAGTATCTTTTTGCCTCTGATCATTTTTGTAGGGATGGCATATGCTATACTGGCGAAAAAGCTGACCGTTCTGGCAGCTTTTACTGGTGGATTAGTGGCTTGTATTATTTACCTGGCATCGGGTTATACAGGTGTTGCAATGATGACTATATTTTTTATCCTGGGTTCTGTGGCCACTTCCTGGCAAGGGCATAAAAAGCGGGCATTTGCGACTGTGGAGGAAACTGGAAAAGGACGTACTGCGCTGCAGGTTTTAGCCAATTCGGGTGTTCCGGCTATTGCGGGTTTGGTGATCATATGGTATCCTAACCTACGCGATTTAATGGTGCTGGTAATGGCTGCGGCTTTTGCTTCGGCTACGGCCGATACGTTGTCTTCGGAGCTGGGTATGGTTTACGGGAGGCGATTTTTTAATATTCTAACGCTTAAACCCGACAGCTGTGGGATGGATGGGGTGATCAGCCTGGAAGGAACGTTGATCGGTGTAGCGGGCAGTTGTGTTATTGCTGTACTTTATGGTTTAGGATTTGGATGGGAAATGGGTTTTATTTTTATCGTTTTTGCGGGTACAATAGGTAATCTGACTGATTCTGTATTGGGGGCTTTGCTGGAAAGGAAAGGGTTGATCGAAAATGATGCGGTAAATTTTTTAAATACTTTGACGGCGGGGCTCGTGGTGATGTTGTTGAAAGGGTTGATTTGATTAATGGTACAGTTCTTCTTTGTAAGAAAAGAGCATCTTTTTTTCAAGAACAAGATTATTGAATAGTACCTAAATTTATATCTTTGAGATATGGACAACAGTCAATGCCTTTTAAATGTTGAAAATCTTTCCGTTAATTATGGGGATTTCGAGGCGGTGAAAAACATTAGCTTCAGTGTTTTGCCTGGAGAAATATTCGGTTTGCTCGGCCCAAACGGAGCTGGTAAAACCAGTACGTTGAGCGCAATAGAAGGCCTGGTGAAGTTTTCTTCAGGTACGATCATTGTTGATGGTTATGATGTCATTAAAAATCCACTTCACGCACGTGCGGCCATGGGCGTACAGTTGCAGTCAACTACTTTTCAGCCTGAACTGAACGTGGTGCAGATACTGCAGCTGTTCTCGGGTATATATGGCGTGCCGTTGGATAAAAATGGGATAACCCGGGTTTTAAAGGAAATCCAGCTGGAAGATGCTGCCAACAGAAGGTTTGCGCAACTATCAGGTGGGCAGCAGCAACGTTTATCGCTGATCATCTCCACCATACATAATCCACGCCTGGTGATGTTGGATGAACCGACCACAGGACTTGACCCACAGTCGCGCAGACAGTTGTGGGAACGTATTGAGGCCATCCGTAAAAGTGGTCATGCTGTTTTATTGACTACCCATTCAATGGAGGAAGCGGAAGCCATATGCGACCGTATTGCTATTGTTGACCACGGTAAGATTATTAGCATCGATGAACCTCAGGCGCTGATCGAAAAACACCGTAACGACCCAGAGGTTATCGCTGTTTCCCGTCGTGGAAAAATTACTTTGGAAGACGTATTTATTGCATTAACCGGCCGCGAAGTGCGCGCCTAAAACTTTTCAGATGTCGGTATCAATCCCTAAAACGACTACAGCCTTAATGGCATTACTAAAGGCGGACTTTGCTGTGCTACGTGCCAACCGCCGCTCCGCTATCCTGGCACTGCTTGTGCCTGTAATTATTTTAATATCTTGGAAACCGCTTATCCCTAAACTGGGGGGCGCTTATGCGCTATCTTCTGCCATTACATTTGGTTTGATGGCAATAGGCTTGATGGGATATTCTATTACAGTAGCAAGAGACAGAGATAAAGGGATATTTCAACGGTTAAGGGTTGCGCCGGTGCCCACCTGGGCAATTATGGCCAGCAGACTGGCCATACAACTCTTTATGATTATACTGCTTACTTTACTCATTTTTATTATTGGTAAAACGTATGATGGTGTTACCTTAACCTTTGGAGGCTATGTAATCACGTTTTTTGTCGCTTTTTTGGGCGGTGCGGTTTACCTGTCACTAGGGCAACTGATTGTTGGCCTGATTAAAAACCCTGAAACGGTTAATGCTACTACCCGGATGGTGTATTTTATTTTCATTATGGTGGGTATGTTTGGCGAATTGGGTACCCTTGGAGAACACGTCAAAACATACATACATTATTCTCCCTATGGTGCGGTAAAAATGATGCTGGCTACCAGTATGACCCCACAAACATGGTCTTCAGCTACCAGTACCGCAGTACTGATATCTATCGGCTATGCCATCCTATTTGCCGGTATCGGGATAAGATTATTTAAGTGGAATACCAAATGATATAATAGGTGACTGCTATCGAATATTCTGCTGAAGAATAACAAAAACTTTGTGTACCAGAACAATATACTTTTAATGATGTTAATCAAATACATTTAATCAAGATTAAACATATGAGCTTAACATTAGAAATCGTAGAAAAATTATCTTCGGCAGCCAAGGCCAAAGCGAAAGAGATTGGCGTACCCATGAATATTGCTGTTGTTGATGAAGGTGCCAATTTGAAAGCATTTCACCGAATGGACAATGCCTGGCTTGGATCAATTGATATTTCCATTAAAAAAGCAAAGACTGCAAGGTTTTTTGATATGGATTCGGGCGAAATTGGAAAGCTTTCACAACCTGGGCAACCTTTATACAATATTGAGCATTCAAATGGTGGTTTGATCACATTTCCGGGTGGTGTGGTTTTGAGAAATGAAAATGGTCAGGTAATCGGCGCGATCGGAGTTTCAGGTGGAACCGTTGATCAGGATCATGAAGTAGCTACTGCCGGTGCTGACGCATTAAAGTCATAAAATATGATGTTAGGGGAAGCAATTCTCCTAACATTCTACAGTTTTCGTGTTGAAAAGATTGCCCTGCTAATTAATAAAAGGATTACTCTTGATAAGGCTATACAGGGTAAATTTCCGGATGCCAAATCAGGTCTTTTCCAGGGTATTATTTTATTATGAGATGACACTCCATTGTCTCAAATGAGAAGCCCAGTGCTGGGTTTTAAAATCCCCTTCCACATTCATCATTTTACTAAAAAGGAAACAGAGAATAGTAGCTGTGCCTCTGTATAAAAAATCTGAATCCG
>NZ_JAVTSN010000042.1:0-65397 GCF_032678585.1 Pedobacter psychrodurus
GTCCCGATTTTACATCGGAACGGCTTCTTGTTATTTTATAATCTTATAATGCAGCATGGGCATCTCTCAATGCTTTAATGGCATCATGACTGATATTAATACCTTCCTGTTGTTTTAACAGTACGGATCTGATATTTTCGCCCAACTCATTTTCCTGAAGTGCATCGCGGTAAGCTTTTTTGATCGCATCCTCCCCACGTTCGCATTCTGCTAAAATACTGTGTCTGTCGTCGCCACCAAAACTTGCTTTAATATCGATCCATGCACGGTGTAAACTTCCTAAAATAGTATTACCGGTATCTGGGTTTTCGCCATTTCTACCTACCAAACCAGCAAGTTCAGTTACATTTGCTCTGCTATCGGATGATAATTTATTAAAAGTCGCTTTTAAATCTATATTCTCGTCTTTCAAATCTGCACTGGCTTTATCAAAGCCATCTGCCCTATCGTTATTAATCTGAATCAGGTCGTTAAGAACCTCTACTGTTTTTTCTTGATTTTCCATAATGTATTGTAGATAATTTAAAGTAAGAACAGTACTTTAATCGGAATAGTTTAGAATATCTTACAACTTTAGTAAAATTTTTAATGATTGTGTTTTTCTCTTCCAAAAGAAGAATGTTCTGGGAAAAAATTTGGGAAAAGAGAAAGCCCCATATTACTATGAGGCTATATAATGATGTTCTATAAGCATCCACCTATAAAACTAACCAAACAAACTACATACTAAACGCCATGTGTTTTAAATTGTTTTAAAAAAAATAAATAAAATTTTAACGCAACCTAAATTATTGATTTTAAAACTTTACGCATGAATAAAGGTTGTAGAAAATATGGAGCATATAAATGATTTGATTATTCCAGCTGCCAGATTAGGCGAGCTTGAAGTACTAAAAGAATTGGTCCGCAGAGGTGCTGATTTAAACCATCGGGATGAAAAAGGTTATACCCCTTTAATTATTGCCTGTTACAACAATCAGCTGGAAGCTGCTAAAGTATTGATTGATGCGGGAGCGGACATTGATGCAGCTGATTTTGGCGGCAATACAGCCCTAATGGGTGTAAGCTTTAAAGGTTATCCTTTAATCGCCAAAATGCTTATCGAAAACGGCGCCAACCTAAATCTCCAGCACGGCAATGGTGGTACCGCACTAATGTTTGCCGCCATGTTTGGCAGAAACGAAGTATTAAGGTTATTGTTAGAAAACGGAGCTGACACCCTAGTTGTGGATCAAAATGGTCAACGTGCAATTGAGTTTGCCGCATTACAGGGTAATGAAGTTGGTATAGAGATGTTACAAGCGCATATTCAGGTTTAATTTTTTAACAAACCTTTAACCAAACTTTTCCATTGTGGATAAGAAAGGCCAAGTTTAGCGGCCATGCCCACCACAAAATTTCTCCCTTTGTCGTATAAACTTCCTTCAGTAGTATTGGGCACCTCATTGCGGCCATGTTCCTCAGCGGTTACACGGAGTCCGTCTCTTTTGATCAGAAAGGTAGAGGTTGCTGCATCTTTTAGAAAATGGGCGGTATCTCCGTTCTGTGCAAGTGGATGTGCGCTAGGCCTTACCGTTAACGCGAGCAACTGATGGTCGTATTCGTTAATGTTTTTGATATCAATAATCACTACCCAATCGTAGCCATGTCCGGCCTGTGTACCTGGCCCCGGAATATCGATCCTGATAAAATCGCCTTCCTGAGCTTCCCTATCAGCTTTAATGCCATGTATATCAATAAGCTGAAATGCCGATATCCCTGCATAGTTACCCCATTCATTTACTGTTAACAGTTTAGCAGAAGCCTCATTAAAGCGTTTTGTAGCTTCATCTGTTGAGGCACCAATCCATTCTTCCGAAACATCCATACTGCTACCCATATATTGGGCAGGTACAATATCATGGTTCAATTGATCTTTTTCCATCGTATATTTATATTTTAGGCGAAGGCAAAGCCTTCGCCCATGATACAACTTCAATTTTTAGATTAAGCAGGAATTTTTCTCGGATTCTCCCTGTCCCAGAAACGGTGCAATGCAATCATTTTTATAAAAGTAGCTGAAAGTGTTTTTAAGTCTTTTCCTACCAACACCCCTTCCCGCAACACGGTTTCTTCCGAATATTCAGCGGGCAGTTTTTTGAAAAAATAGGTCGATGATAATACCTGAAGTGCTTCTTCATCTGCCGCAATGGCTTTGCAATGCTTAAATGCTTCATTTAAAAAATGTATGGCATTGGCCTCTGCTTCTAATGTAGCCACCGAGTTGCCCCCACCTGGAACATATACCGCATCGTACAACACTGAAGCAGCTGTTAAAAAGCTTTCATCAGGCGTAATCTGCTGATCTTCTTTAGATAAGATCTGGCCCAATTTAGGCGCAATAATATATACAACGGCGCCTTCAGCAACCAACGCGTCTTTCACTCTACTTAACGACTTTCCATCTACACCATCGGCCGCCAGGATGGCTATTTTTCTGGTTTTAATGGTATTTTTTATTGTACCAGCCATACTTAAAGCTTCAGATTTGGCTAAACTTCCTTTAGGATTTAATGAGGCGTAATCCGCACGGTCTCCATCTGCAGGTAAACTGTTGTTTAATTCTTCCAACGGGATTTTAGGAATGTGCAAGCCTAGCGCAAAAGCCACCTCAGCTGCCAGTCCTTTATCTATCTGTGCTAAAACAGCAAGCATCCTTTCTCTGATGGACACAGTCTTAACTTTACCAAGCTCAAAACTTAAGGCATCGATAATATGGTTTTTCTCCGCATCACTCTGGCTATTGAAAAACAATGTAGCTTGAGAAAAATGATCAAAAAAGCTTCTGCTCCTCGCCCTTACTTTCCTAGCATCAATGCGTTCGTTGTAACTTACAAAACCACCATCGGCTGCTTTCACCTGTTGTGGATCGTTATTGCCAATAGCGTTTGGACCATAGCTGGTTTTACCCCTATTAATCGTTTGGCGCATATGCCCGTCACGCTGGTTGTTGTGCACTGGAACCACCGGGCGGTTAATCGGAATCTCATGAAAATTAGGACCACCCAAACGGAGCAGCTGTGTATCGGTATACGAAAATAACCTGCCCTGTAACAATGGATCATTGGTAAAATCGATACCTGGAACCACATGCCCTACATGGAAGGCCACCTGCTCTGTTTCTGCAAAAAAGTTATCCGGATTCCGGTTCAGTGTCATTTTTCCAATACGTTGCACAGGAACCAGTTCTTCGGGAATCAGCTTGGTCGGATCTAAAAGATCAAATTCAAATTTAAACTCATCGGCTTCAGGAACAATCTGCACACCAAGTTCCCACTCTGGAAAAGCACCTGCTTCGATGGCATCCCAAAGGTCGCGACGGTGGAAATCAGGATCTTTACCCGAAATATTCTGGGCTTCATCCCAGGCTACAGCGTGTACGCCTAATAAGGGTTTCCAGTGAAACTTAACAAAGCTGGCCACGCCTTTAGCATTTACAAACCTAAAGGTATGCACGCCAAAACCCTCCATCATGCGGTAACTTCGGGGTAATGCCCTATCGCTCATGGCCCACATCACCATGTGTGCTGATTCAGGCATCTGTGCAATAAAATCCCAAAAAGTATCGTGCGCCGAAGCCGCCTGTGGCATTTCGTTATCCGGTTCGGGTTTTACGGCATGTATCAGATCAGGAAATTTAAGTGCGTCCTGAATAAAGAATACCGGCATATTGTTTCCAACCAAATCAAAATTACCTTCCTGGGTGTAAAATTTTACAGCAAAACCCCTTACATCCCTGGCCAGATCGCTTGATCCCCGAGAACCTGCTACGGTCGAAAACCGCACAAATACTGGTGTTTCGGCACCCGGATCGCATAAAAAAGCTGCGCGCGTTAATTCCGACATATCTTCATACACCTTAAAAACGCCGTGTGCTGCTGATCCCCTGGCGTGTACAATTCTTTCCGGTATCCGCTCATGATCAAAATGCGTGATTTTTTCCCTAAGGATAAAATCTTCGAGAAGCGTTGCTCCACGTTCTCCTGCCTTAAGTGAATTTTGATCGTCGTTAATTTTTAAACCATGGTTCGTGGTCATCAACTCACCACTGGCATCAGCAACAAATGATTCCAGTTTTCTGGTTTTATCATTTTCTTGCTGTAGCGGTGTACTTGCTTTATCTGATGTTTTCTTAGCCATTTTATTTCCCTTAAGCTTCTTCAGCTGCTTTATAATTAATTTCGTTTTCTGCTATATCGGTTAGTTTGCTATCGGCGAGCTTTTCTTCAGCGAGTGTTTGTTCTAAGATATCGGCGATTTCGGTGAGCCCAAGTGTGGTGGCCAATTGAAACAGACCGCCATAACTGGCAATTTCATAATGTTCAACTTTTTGCGAAGCCAGGATAATTCCAACATCGCGTGTGGCCGTACCAGCTTCCGTTTCTTCAACAATTCCTTCCGCCTCTTTGCTAAGTCCTTCCATGGCATCGCACTTTTTGGCAATAGCTTTTTCTCCCAATAACTCAAACACCTGTTCTAACCGGGTAACATGTCCTTTGGTTTCTTCGAGATGTGAGGTGATGGCATTTTTAAGTTCAGGGGCAGTTGCTGCTGAAATCATTTTAGGCAGGGCCTTTACCAAATGGTTTTCGGCCCAATAGAGATCAGCAATAGCATCTTTGAAAAGTTCGTGCAAAGCAGGTGCGTCCTGTGTGGTTGTTTTGGTCGCGAATTTTGGATCGCCACCAGTTTCATTTTTTTTCATGGTATATGCTGTTAGTTCTGCAGGTACAACCCATAATTTTGGTCGAAGGTTTTGCTTTTTTACCGATACTGTAATAAAGCGTATTTACCACGATAGAAATTCGAATGTTGGCGCTGCGCAATAAAATGAAAATCATTCGAAAAAAAGTCTAAAAAAATCGACCAGCCAGAACACCCTCACTATCAACTCAATCCAGATAAAAAATTACAGTTTTGTTTAGAAACCACTCTTTGTTGATAAATCATGTCAAACAAATACACTGTTTATCTGCTTATACCCATCATCAAAACTATTTATATGAAAAACACAGATACTCCAATCAGTACTGATCTACAGAAATTCATCGAAAAGTTCGAGCCAAATAAGTTTAAAATGTTGGCCCGCGGAATTGAAATAAGAGGCAATAACGATGTGCACAGAAGCATTACCTTCGCAAAAGAATTGATCGAGCGCATGAAATTAAAATTAACGGTTCATCACTCTGCCGAAATGGCCATGTACGGTGGTTTCGAAGTAGTGAATAGTTGAAGAGAGTCCGGAGTCGGAAGTCTGAAGTCCCAAGTCGATTAACCAGATTAGTTTGGAGCTGGGAGTTTGGAGCTGGGAGTCAGTTAACCGATTTCAACAATTAACCGATTAACCAGTCTGAGTTTGGAGTTGAGAGTTTGGCGTTTGGAGTCAATTAACCGATTTGAACAACTAACCTATAAACAGTCCGGAGTCGGTAGTCCATAGTCAATTAACCGGTTCAAACAATTAACCGATTAACCAGACTAATGAACTAATGACTAATGAACCAATGAACTAACCCCTCCTCTTCAACCTTAGCCTATGCTCTTTTCCCCATTTAATCATTTCGAGAATAATATCTCCGAATGATCTGCAATAATCGGTAGAAGTATATTCGATGCTTACAGGTGTATCGTCAGTAACCGTTCTTTTGATCAGTTGATTTGCGGTCATCTCTTTTAATTCTTTCGAAAGCATTCTTGTGGTAATGCCTGGGATACTTCGTTCAATATCCCTAAAACGTTTATTGCCGTTGCAGATCGAATTGATAATCGGCAGCTTCCATTTCCCACCCAAAACATACAATGTATCCTGCAAAGCCTGTATTTCTTCTTGCTGATTGCGTGGATTAGCCAGCACTTCTGCCGCCATCTGATTTCTTTTTTCTGTTTCCATACTGGTATACTCCGTTATACTACTTACAAAAGTATACCAACAACTCCATACTTTTGTCGGTATAAAATATTTTTTTTTCATCATGAACAATTTAGCAGGAAAAATAGCGCTGGTTACCGGCGGAAATAGCGGCATCGGCTACGCCACCGCAAAAGAATTAAAAGAACAAGGTGCAGAAGTCATCATTACTGGCAGAAGAAAAGATGCCATTGAGAAAGCTGCCGCAGAACTTGGGGTTACAGGCTTTGTGGCCGATCAAAGTCAGATTACGGCAATTGAGGGGTTGGCAAGCGAGGTAGAAAAAAACTTCGGTAAAATTGATATCCTATTTATCAATGCAGGTGTAGTTGAACAGACCAGCATAGCAGACGCCACTGAAAAAATATTTGATACCATTTTTGATATCAATTTTAAAGGAGCTTATTTCACCCTTAGCAAATTCATCCCTTTATTAAATGATGGGGGTTCTGTTGTATTTCTATCTTCAAACACTGCAAGCATGGATTTCCCTAACAGTTCGATCTACTCTTCGAGCAAGGCCGCACTGAACTCCATTATGCGCATTGCAGCAGTAGAATTAGCACCACGCCAGATCCGCGTAAACAGTGTAAGTCCGGGCCCAACAGCTACAGAGATTATGAATAAAAAAGGACTGAACGAAGAGCAATTGGTAGAATTGAACCAGTGGATGATCAGCCGTATTCCACTTAAAAAAATCGGCAAATCGGAAAATGTAGCCAAAATGGTGGCTTTCTTCTGCGGAGAAGCGGCTACATTTATCACAGGGGCAGAAATTGTAATGGACGGCGGAATGAGCCTTAAATCATAAGTAAACAACAGAAGGCATGAGTGTATCGAACTTGGGCCTTCTGTTTTTAATTTCAAATGTTCAATCACCAATAATCAAAAAACAATAACCAACTGACAGTCCAAAGTCCGGAGTCGGTAGTCCATAGTCAATTAAACGGTTCAAACAATTAACCGATTAACCAGGCCGAGCTGGGCGTTTGGCGTTTGGCGTCAATTGACCAATTAAACAGTTAACCGATTAACCAAGACCAATCGAACTACTCTCCGTTCGCATCACCACTCAACACACTGCTCATGTAATCAAAAAACGGTCTCATGGCCTTAAAGCCCTGCCCCATTTGATATACAAAATCATCTTTAAGTACTGCTGCATCATCAAATCTTTTAACTAACAGGAATTGCTTAAAACGCAAAAGATCGATATCAGGGTGTTCGGCTTCGAAACCTTTAGGTGTAGTTTTTAATTGTTCGCCGGCTAAACTCCCAAAGGCCGAAACAAAATCTTTGCTGCTCAAAATATCGCGTAGCGGTTGGGCATCAAAAGCAATGTCGTCTCTAATCAGCTTTAAGTCGGCTGGAGATGGACCCCAAAAACCACCACCAACAAAACTGTTTCCTTTTTCAATATGGAAATAATAACCACCACGCCTGCTTTTGCCTGCGCGTTTAAAACTACCGCTCCAATGTGTTTTATATGGTGTTTTATCTAAAGAAAAACGGGTATCGCGATAAATACGGTATAAACTCTTTTTGCCTGATGGCGTTTCAATTACGTCATGAAGATTAAGTTCGGTTAATAATGCAGCGGCAAAATCTTCGATATGCGCTTGTTCGGATAGAAATTCAGATTTACGCTCGTTAAACCATTCGCGGTTATTGTTTTTTTTCAATTGCTCCAAAAAATCGATACTGGAGGGGTTTATTTTTATTGGGGTAGCTGGCATTTTCTAGTGTTGTTGTTGTTTTAGGTATTCCTTTTTCAAAGATAATAGCTGAGTAAAAAAGTTTATCCATAATGGGGTAATAAAGTCAACTAATTTGTTTCACCTGGTATTCCATCATCCATTTTACATCACACATCCTCCATATTCCATTCAATTTATCTTAATTTACATAAAAACACGACGGATATGAATTTCCAAAGTATAGCGCCAAATAAAGATATATCTCTTTTTGTGAAGGACATATTGGTATTTGAGAGTAGCGATACCGCTGTAAAAACATGTTTGCCGTTTTTTGCAGATGGCTACCCCGGACTCATGTTTCATCAAAGCCCAGCAGGACTGATTGTTAATCCGCATAAAAAGCTGATGCCTAACCTGTTTCTATATGGGCAAACCTTAAAGCCGATCGAATTGGAAATGAGTGGTGCCTACCGTATTATTGTTTTTCAGCTCTACCCTTTTTTACTGAAAGGCTTTTTTAACATCACGCCCGTTAGCATCAACGATAACTGTTACGACCTAAGCGAAGTGAAGGATTTTGATGTGAACGCCCTCTCAGCCACGTTGCTCTCCTTAACCGATATCAATCAGCGGGTAGAATGTCTGAGTCACTTTTTATTCCAGTTATTTATCCTGAAAAAACAGAACCTCGATTATAAGATTCTTCAGGTTATCAAATCCATCATCAAAGAAAAGGGAACTGAAAACATCATCAACATCGCAAAATCACACCACATCAACAGCCGGACACTTGAACGTCGGTTTTTCGCAGAAACAGGACTATCGCCAAAACAGTTTGCCAAAGTGATCCAGTTTCAATCCTCCTTAGAACAGCTCAACTATAAAGATTTCACCAAACTCACCGATATTGTTTACGAGAATGGTTTTTCCGACCAATCGCACTTTATCAAGGTTTTTAAAGCTTATACGGGTAAAACACCCAATGCATTTATCCGACAGTAAATTAATTTCAACTGTCGTTTTTTTTCTATTCTGCCTCCTTGCTCCTCACGACATTTGTTTGTATAAACTTTAAATGATATACAAATGAAACTAGTTATTTTCGGAGCCACAGGAAGTGTCGGCATCCACCTTGTAAAAAATGCATTGGCCAAAGGCCATTACGTAACGGCTTTTTCACGAAGTGCCGGTAAACTTAAAACCCTGAAACACGGGAATTTAAACATTTTCGAAGGCGACCTCGCGGATAGCAATGCGGTAACAGTGGCCATCACCAATCAAGATGCTGTGTTATGCGCCATCGGAGATGGAAGAGCGGGCAAAGTAAGGGCCATCGGCACGAAGAACATCATCGAGGGCATGAAAAAAGCCAATGTTAAAAGATTGATCTGTCAAACCACCCTCGGTTTGGGCAGCAGTGCGGGTAATTTAGATTTTGTTTGGAAATACATCATGTTCGGCTTTTTCTTAAAGAAGGCATTTAAGGATCATGAAGTTCAGGAGCAATATCTTCTAGAATGTGATCTCGATTATACCATTGTGAGACCTAGCGCTTTTACGGATGGCGAAATTACCAAACAGTATGTTGTGGGCTTTGACGGTGCATTTAAAAAACTCAGCCTTAAAATCAGCAGAGCAGATGTAGCCGATTTTATGATCGACCAGTTAAACAATCCTGACGGAATAAAAAAGGCAATCAGCATTTCCAATTAAACCACCATTAAAAACAAGCTCATGCCTCAGGAGGTGCTGTTTAACCACGAAACCGCCTTGAAGCATGAGTTATTATTCTTATCTTACTTATGACAATCAGTCATTCTTTCATTCAATAATTCATCCATTCTATTAATTTTCTCACCACCTTAGTCACCTTAGGCGATCGCTAAATTCAATCATTCAATCAATAATTCAATCATTCTCTCAATCACTAATTCAATCATTAGCTCATTCAATAATTCAATCACTAATGCAATCATTCTCTCATTCAATAATTAATCTTTCTCCCCCGTATAAATACTGTATTTACATTTTTTAAGAGAAATACTTAAACCAAATCAATCTTATGTTGTTAATCCGTTCAATATTACTGACAATATAGGATCTAAACCTTACAACAACATTAGATCCAGCGTACTGAATTGATTTATAAAGGCCCTAACAAAGAAAACGATGAATCAAAATGAATTCAGCTTAGCTGCAAACGCACATGCATCATCCCTGCATTCGCATGCCATGCAATTTACCAAAGACCCGGATGAGGCGAAAGACCTGGTACAAGATACCTTGCTTAAGGGGATCCGTTTCTGCCATAATTTTGATCAGGGCACCAATATAAAGGGTTGGCTCTATGTGATTATGCGGAATACCTTTATCAACAACTACCGTTCTAACAAAAAGAGAAGCGAAACGGTAACCACTGAAGAAGAAATTTCGAGTGCTCAGCTCCTCAAGAGCTCCTCGCGCAATGCTTCTGAATCGGGTTTTGTAATCAGCGATATCCAACGGGCGCTGAATAGTATACCTCCAGCCCTTAGCATTCCCTTTCAACGGTATTTTGAAGGTTATAAATACCATGAAATTGCCGAAGAGCTCGATATCCCGCTGGGAACAGTAAAAACACGCATCCATCAGGCCCGGCTCGAACTTAAAAAGTACCTAAAAAACTATCAGGGCAGTTATCACATTTAAAATAGAAAAATCAGGCCCACAACAAAGCCGAGTTAGATCTTTGTTGTGGGTTATAATCATCTAACGAGTAGCCACAATAAACAACCTCGGATAAGGCAATAACACCACACCGTCATCAAATACCGGGTAAGCTTTTGCAAGCTCTTTTTCAAATCGATCTATAAAAAGTACTTGTTCAGCAGTGTCAAGTGCATTCAGATAGGGCCGTAACCCAGTTCCTTTCAACCATTCCACTATCCCCTTCACCCCACCTTGTAACGGATGAAAATAAATCGTCCGCCAGATATCGAGTGAGTTTACTTTATTCCGCAAATTTTCATAATACCATTCCGCACCTTCTCTTGCAACCCGTTTCGAGGCCGAAATCAGTTTACCTTCCCAACGATCTTCGCTGGCAATGGCGCGCATTAAACGGTGTGTGGGTTCCTCAAAATTATCTGGCATCTGCACAGCAAGCGAACCGCCATTGTTTAATTTACCAATCAGGTTTGGAAACAGTGTAGCATGATCAGGAACCCATTGCAACGCAGCATTGGCAAATATCACATCATAAGTTCCCTCAGCTCTCCATTGCGTAATATCAGCAAGTTCAAAGCTGTTATTGGGCATACGTTTTTTCGCAGCGGCAACCATATCGGCCGAACTGTCTATCCCCGAAACCACAGCATCAGGATATTTTGCCTGTAACAGTTCTGTTGAGTTTCCTGGTCCACAGCCAATATCTACAGCATTCTTCACATCAGTTGCAGGGATGTGCTCAAGTAAATCCATTACCGGGCGGTTCCGTTCTTTTTCAAATTTGCTGTACTGAGCGGCCGACCAGGTATCATTTTCGTTTAAATCCATTTTTCAGACATTAAGCTAATCTTAACAAATAAACGTACAATGGCATTTCTTGTTTTAACTAGGTCAACATCGATTTTAAGCTAGTATGTTAAAACACTTTCAGCTGACAAACATTTTATTACCTCACCCGTTCCTTTTATAATAAAAAAAATAATCATGTCTATATTAGAAAATAAAGTAGCCGTTGTTTCGGGAGCGGGTTCAGGAATCGGACGGGCAATTGCCATTACTTATGCGAAAGAAGGTGCTAAAGTTGCAGTAGCCGATATCAATGGCGCACATGCTGAAGAAACTGTTAAATTAATTAAAGATGCTGGCGGTGATGCCTTTGCCATAACAGCCGATTCATCAAAGGCAGAAGAAAACAAAACCATAGTAGAAAAGGTAGTTGCGCAATATGGCCGACTGGATATTGCCTGCAACAATGCAGGTATGGGTGGTCCTGCCAAACCCACCGGCGAATACGAACCAGAAGAATGGGACCGCGTAATTGCGTTGAACCTGAATGGTGTATTTTATGCCTGCCGTTACCAATTGGAACAAATGGAGAAAAATGGTGGTGGCTCCATCATCAACATTGCTTCTATACATGGCCAGGTGGCTGCACCGAACAGTCCTGCTTATACCGCTTCGAAACATGCCGTAGTCGGCCTTACCAAAAATATCGCTGCAGAATATGCACAAAAAAACATCCGTTGTAACGCAGTTGGTCCGGGCTATATTGAAACACCATTATTATCAGCCAATCTGGATCAAAGTGCACAAGATGCCATCGCTGCAAAAAGCCCCATCAACAGATTGGGAACAGCACAGGAAATTGCAGATTTGGTTACTTTTTTAAGTTCCGACAAATCATCCTTTACCACTGGAAGCTACATCATCTCTGATGGTGGCTACACTGCCGTTTAGGATTAAATGCAACAGACAATTACCATTAAGGCCATGAATTAATTTCAGGGCCTTTTTTTATAGCACAACATCACTAATTCAATCATCCTCTCAATCAATCATTCACTAATTCAATAATTCTCTAACTCTCACATTCAATCATCCTCTCATTCAATCATTCACTAATTCTCTAATTCAATAATTCTCGATTGAAAATCATATTTTTATCCTTCAAACATTCCGATCATGATGAAAAACTGGTTTAGCAAGAATTCTACACACATCCTTATTGTATTTTTACTGTTCGTTATCTGCTTTCTGTTTTTCAGTCCATCTTTTATGGGCAAAACCCTGGGACAGAATGATGTAACCAGGGCACAATCTACACAGACGGAAATTAACCGCTACAAAGAAAAGGGAGAAACCATTTTATGGACCAATCAGATCCATGGCGGTATGCCCACTTTCCAGATATGGGCACCCTATCCGGCAAACATTACCACCTGGATAGTTAAAGTGATTAGCTATGCCATGCCAGCCCCTACCGGAATTTTCATGGTACTATTGCTCGGCACCTATCTGCTGTTTTGCGTACTCAAAATCAATCCGTGGTTATCCTTTGCGGGCGCTTTAGCCTTCGGATTTTCTTCTTATAATATTATCCTCATCGGCGCAGGCCACTCCAGTCAGATTTTCGCCATTGCTTTCTTTGCCCCGGTTATCGCTGGGATCATCCTTATTTTCAGAAAAGAATATCTTGTAGGGACCATTCTGCTCAGTACATTCCTGGCCATGGAAATCAGGGCGAACCATATCCAAATGACCTATTACCTCATGCTCGCGATCTTGCTTTTTGTGCTGATTGAATGTTATAAAGCCATCAGAGCAAAAGCAATCCCGGTATTCTTTAAATCTGTTGGCTTTTCTGCCGCAGCAACTATACTGGCGGTATTGGTAAACACCTCATCCCTATGGAGCACCTACGAATATGGAAAGGAAACCATTAGGGGCACTTCCGAACTCAGCGCTACCACCACTAAAAAAACTACCGGTTTACCACGCGATTATGCCTATGAGTGGAGTCAGGGCGTTGGCGAATGTATTACCTTTTTAATCCCCAATGCTTACGGTGGCAGTTCAAGACCGAGTACCAGTCCTGAATCTAACCTTGTTAAATCGCTTAAAACATTGGGTGCTGATGATAACCAGGCATTAGGCATTGCACAAAGTATGCCTGCACTCTATTGGGGCGAAAAACCCTTTACCGAAGGCTCCTTTTATTTCGGTGCCATCATTGTATTTTTCTTTGTGCTTGGTCTTTTCATTGTTAAATCGAGCATCAAATGGTGGCTATTATCGGTTATCGTTCTTACCATGTTACTTTCATTCGGTAAAAACTGGCCATACCTTTCCGACCTGTTTTTTTATCACGTACCCCTATACAATAAATTCAGGGCAGTAGAGTCTATTCTGGCTGTGGCTGGCCTTTGTTTCCCCATGCTGGCCATCTTAAGTCTGCAGGAAGTCATCAATAGTAGCGACAAAAAACTGTTGCTCAAAAAAGTATTTCCAGCTTTTTACATTACGGCAGGTTTTACCCTACTGATCGCTGTAATACCTACCCTATTTTTATCATTTAAAAGTGCTAACCATAACGAAATGCTCGGCCAGATTGCTACAGCCTTTAAAATCGGTTCACCTGAAGCCAACACGATCGGAAACGCCCTGGTTGAAGACCGGAAATCGCTTGCACAAAGCGATGCCATCAGAACATTGGCTTATATCATTGCCGCATTTGCACTGCTTTGGTTATACCTGAAAGATAAACTCAGCCTCACTGTTTTCCCTATTGCCATCGCGGTGATTGTATTGATTGATCTGTACACGGTTGACAAACGTTATGTGAATAAGGAAAGTTTTGTGGCCAAATCCATTACCAACACACCCGAACCCCGGGCAGTTGACTTAGAAATATGGAAGGATACCGATGTAAACTATAAGGTAATCGATCTTACCAAAGATATTTTGAGCGATGCCACTACGCCTTATTTTCATAAATCGATAGGCGGTTATTCTGCAGCCCGTTTGAAAAAATTCAATGAGATTGTAGAAATACAGTTTTCCAAAGGTGTTAATCCAAATATCCTGGGCATGCTGAATACCAAGTATATCATTACCAGCGATTCTAGTCAACAGTTGCGTGCGATGGCCAATCCAGCAGCTTGTGGCAACGCCTGGTTTGTGAACCACATCACTTTCGTAAAAAATGCCGATGCAGAAATGAAGGCCCTGGGCAATTTAGATCCAAAGAAAGAGGTCATCATTAACGAAAAATACAGCAATCTGATCAACAAAACAACAATTAACAATACTTTACCCAACGGGGAGATCAAACTGACCAGTTACTCGCCCGATACCCTTGTTTATGAAAGCAATTCGCCACAAACCAATACCGCCGTATTCTCAGAAATTTATTACAACAAAGGCTGGAAAATGTTTATCGATGGAATTGAAAAACCTTATTTCAGTGTCAATTATATTTTAAGAGGTGCACAAATTGCCGCCGGGAAACACAAAATCGAATTTGTTTTCCATCCGGCCTCCTATTATGTGGGCGAAAAAATCTCATTCGCTGCATCCTTAATTTTAGTTTTACTGATCGGCGCTGGCTTGTATGTGAACTTTGGTAGAGTGCGGAGCGAAAGGCGGTAAGCGATAAGCGGTAAGCGGGTTGGGACTGAGGGATTACCGCAATATCATTAATAAGTTTTCACCTCACTTATCCAACTAGCCACAGCCATCGTGTGGCCATATTTTTATTAGTTTCATGTTTTTAGGCATCATGCTAGCCTTGCTTAAAAAAAACACAAGTTAAGCCGAAGAACGACGTCAATCCCAAGTGGCAGGAAAATCAAAAAAACAGTTGCAGAATAATTCCTGACCCCACTTCCAAACCTGAAACGCAGTGGTTTTGTGTTCATTAGCATAAATTCAAATTTTCCATGAATATTGAACACAAAACTAAGTGCCGCTGTTTTTTTGATGCGCGCGGGGGTGGTGAGAAGCCACATTGCTGGATTGACAAAGCGCTTTGGGTACTTTGGCGCTCCAAAGTACCATGCCGCCGCGGCATAGAGCGGAAATAAAATTTAGTGATAAATTATCATCCCCTTAAAACAACGGCCTACCCAACATCGCGTTATAAAACAGCAATGAGATCAACACAAAATACAGCACCGAAAAAACAATAGCTGGCCTTGCCGTTTTTACTTTGGTGAGCAACACAAACAAAGGCACAATCTGTAAAGCATGCAGCCCCATAAAATGGGCAATACGCAAATCGCCGGCTATCGTACTCCAGTTAAACAAGGGAATCCCCGGACCACCATCTGCCGCACCAACCGTGTGTGCCAGTCGCGAGGCCATTATACCACCCTCTAAAGAAAAAACAGCAGCCATTACAATCCCCAAACGAATGGCCCACAATAAAGCCGGACTGATCGAAACAGCCTTCACCTTAAAATACACAATCCCCATATACAGGGCAAATAAAGTTTGCGACACTATTACAATCCCCATCGAAGCAAATACCAAAGCGTTATACCCGCCCGAAACGTTATAATGTGATAGCTCACCTCTTGCCGCCTGCGTAGCAATGGCCACCATTTCGAAAGTCATGGCGAATACCGTAAAATTGGCGAAGCGCCTTTTTAACCTTTCAAAAGGGAAGTATTGTAAGAGCAGCGGCCAGGTTAAACAATAAATGGCGATGGATATGGCAAATTTCATCGGTTTAATCCAAAGGTTAATCCCCATTAATTGCCGGTGATCGAACAGCACGATAAGCAACATCAGCACCATTAAAACCAAATGACCTATACCGCAATAATATAAAGCAGGACTAGCAGTTTTAATCCGTTTAAATATAGTTTTCATCGTTGTGATTTAATTTTTTGAATCATCTGATAAAGCAGGTAACCACATGGCCCGAACATAAAGGTGAGCAGCAAACAAGGGATCACCAGCCAATGTGAAACCGATTTATCCTGTGCCGATTTGATGATTGAGAAACCGATCAACAGATCAAAAGCCAGGTAATGCGCCCAGCCCGCTAGCAACAGATTGTCGTTGCTAAAAAGTATGCGCACCTCTTGTATCGACCCAAATCCGCCACCCTGAATGCCAAAGAAACCTGTTATATAAATACTGTAAACAATGGCCAGCAATAGTGGCACAACAGCAAAACGAATGAGCCATTGCGTAACCTTCCATTTCGGTGCTACAATTAACACTAACCATTGCAGTGCAGCCAGTGAGCTAACCGCCGAAAAAACCTGTGTGGTATCCATAAAATGTTTAATCTTTAATACGGTACAAAACTGGGGATAATCATTTAAGCGAAAAATGATCTCAGGTTAAAAAACGCAGGAGATTAGTTAACATAGGTGAAGCGCTGGGCGTTTGGAGTTGGGCGTTTGGCGTTTGGAGACAATTAACCGATTAACCAGGATGAGCTTGGCGTTTGAAATAGACTATCCGCGAAAACAAGTGAACCAATGACCAATGAACCAATGACCAATGAACCAATGACCAATGACCAATGAACCAATGAACCAATGACCAATGAACTACTTCCTTGCCACTTTCCCTCTAATCCTGCTCAAACTTTGCGGTTGGATACCCAGATACGAAGCAATTAAATGTTGGGGCAGTCTTTCCAGAATATTGGGCTGATTCGTTAATAAATCCAAATACCTGTCTTCGGCAGATTGCAACAGTAAATTACGTTTACTTTTTGCGGTCTCCACAAATAAGTTTTCTGCTATAAGGCGTCCGAACCTTTCAAAACGCTGACTATGTAAATACAGCGCCTGCATATCCGCATAACTGAGTGTAAACAACGCACAATCTTCCAGTGCCTCGATAAACGAATCGGAAGGCGCCTGCAGTAAAAAACTCTCATAATCGCCGAGCCATTCGCCCTCAAATGCAAAACCCAGTGTATGATCGCCTTTTTCATTGCGTGTAAAAAATCGCATACCACCCTTGTACACAATCACCATGCTTTTGCAAACCTGCCCTTCAGATAAATAGAAGTCATACTTTTTCAAACTTACAGGTTTAAGCCTTTGCATAAACAAAAAAAGCTCTTCCTCCGTAAAATCGACCACTTTAGTTAACGATTGTGTAATGATTTCGTACATACAGGCTTTAGATTTAATAGTCAAATTTAATACATATATTTTTATGGCTGTATCGGTTAACTGTATAAATTGTTTAAATCGGTTAGGCGATTAGGGTTTAGCGGTTAGCTACACAAGTGCTTTAGCAGAATAAAAGTTTAAGCATCACTACCCAAAAATAAGACATACGAACACAGCAATAAGTTAAACTAACTTCTTAACCATTCCCATTAAGAAAATAAGTTTATCCCATTCTTCCACCCCTCCAACCTTCAACCTTCCAACCTTCAACCTTCCAACCTTCCATCCTTCCCACCATCCACCTTCCAACCTTCAACCTTCCATTCTTCCCACCATCCACCTTCCAACCTTCCATCCTTCCCACCATCCACCTTCCAACCTTCAACCTTCCCCCTCTACATCATCCATTTTCCATCATCCATCTTCCATCCTAAATATTCTTTTACTAAATTTGCAGCAATGATTTTATACAAAACCAACGAAGAAGTAGAACTGATGCAGATCAGCGCCCTACTTGTAAGCGATACACTGGCAGAAGTAGCCAAAATATTAAAACCCGGCATCACCACATTGGCAATTGATAAACTGGCCAACGAATATATATTAGATAACGGTGCTATCCCGTCCTTTTACAACTTTAACGGATTTCCATTCCACATCATCACTTCGGTAAACGATGTGGTGGTGCATGGTTTCCCAACCAAAGACGAACTAAAAGATGGCGATATTATTTCGGTAGATGTAGGTACCATCAAAAATGGTTTCCATGGCGACCACGCCTATACTTTTATTATTGGTGAAGTTTCACCAGAAATATTAAAACTGGTAAAAACCACCAAAGAATCTTTGTTTTTGGGTATTAAAGAAGCCGTTGTAGGTAAACGCATTGGCGATATCGGCGCAGCCATCCAAACCCACAATGAAAAAGAAGGTTATGGCGTAGTGAGAGATCTCGTAGGTCACGGCTTGGGCAGAGATATGCACGAAGACCCACAAGTACCAAATTACGGTCGCAAGGGCAATGGTTTATTACTCAGAGAAAACCTCGTGATGGCCATAGAACCTATGATTAACATGGGCAAAAAAGAAGTTTTCTTAGACGATGATGGCTGGACCATCAGAACCGCCGACGGAAGTCCATCGGTGCATTTCGAACACGATGTTTGCGTTAAAAAAGGCGAAGCACTTATCCTTTCCAACTACGCACCGATCGAAGCTGCCGAAAAGCAAAACAGTAACCTCAACACTTCATATTTTTAAAATAAATATAGCCATAGCGCAAGTTGTGGCTTTGTTGTTTTTGTATGGCACTTATATCTCTTATATGGTTAAAATTGCAGATGAGTTTAAAAAGATCCTTCGTGCCTCAGGATGACAACATGGTTAAAAACAACCCAAGCACCAAGCTAATATTAGGCAAGCTTAGTGCCTTTGTGACTTGGTGGTAAAAACCCAATAACTGCGATATGATTAAGAATGCGCGAAAGGCAAAACCTCCCCCAGTCTCTAACATAGCTATGCAATCAGATTTCCTCCTGCGCGAGATCTGATAGCTATCGGAAGAGGATCGTGTTAGAGATACTATGTAAATGAAGGTCGTAGCCAATTACATAAGGATCCTTCGTACCTCAGGATGACAAACATGGTTAAAAACTACCAAGCACCAAGCTAATATTAGGCAAGCTTAGTGCCTTTGTGACTTGGTGGTAAAAACCCAATAACTGCGATATGATTAAGAATGCGCGAAGGGAAAAACCTCCCCCAGTCTCTAACATAGCTATGGCATCAGATTTCCTCCTGCGCGAGATCTGATAGCTATCGGATGAGGATCGTGTTAGAGATACTATGTAAATGAAGGTAGTAGCCAATTACGTAAGGATCCTTCGTGCCTCAGGATGACAACTGGCAAGGAATCTTTAATCCCTGCTATCCGACACCTTTTTAAGATTTCACCATTTAATTCCATGTTCTCTGTGTTTCCCCCGCCTGAATAGTCGGGCAGGCCCGCCTGAACGGCCGGGCAAGCGTGGCAATTAAACCAAACGCTTAGCGGAACGTTAAGACCAGGTGAGACGCAGAGGCACGGAGCTAGGCGCAACAGTCCATCATCCATTTTACATCTTCCATCCCCTCAGCTCCTTGACTTCGGACCTCCGACCTCTGACTTCCGACTTATTAAACCAACACCGCTCCTTCCCCTATATCTCCCCCTTCCAAAATCGCCTTAACCGTGCCTAATGTCGATTCGGCAATTTCCGTCAATGCCTCTTGCGTAAAAAAAGCCTGATGCCCGGTAACCAGAACATTCGGAAAACTGATTAAACGCTGAATATCATCATCACCGATAATACTGCCCGATAGATCTTTAAAAAAGAGTTTTTCTTCCTGCTCATATACATCAATGCCCAGTGCAGCAACCTGACCCGTTTTCAGTGCCTCAATCACCTCACGCGTGTGGATCAGTCCACCTCTGCTCGTATTGATCAGCGTAACACCCTTCTTCATAGCCGACAAACTGCCTGCACCGATCAGATAATGGTTTTCGGACGTTAGCGGACAATGTAGCGAAATCACATCAGCATCTTTAATCACCTCATGAAAAGGCATATACTTTACACCTGCGCTCTTTAAACTTTTATTATCAAAAGGATCATAGGCCAATACCTTGCAACCAAAACCCAGCATAATCTTACAGAAAGCAGCTCCGATTTTCCCGGTGCCGATAACTCCTACCGTTTTGCCAAAAAGATTGAAGCCCATTAAACCCGACAACGAAAAATTCTGTTCACGCACCCGGTTATAGGCCTTATGCGTTTTTCGGTTAAGCGTTAGCAACATCGCCACTGCATGTTCTGCAACCGCTTCGGGCGAATAAGCCGGAACCCGGCAAACACGGATGCCATACTGTTTAGCCGCATCAAGGTCTACATTATTAAAACCCGCACAACGCAAGGCGATAATTTTTACCCCTTTCTGTGCCAGCACCTCAATTACCTCCGCGTTAAGTTTATCATTTACAAATACACAAACGGCATCCGTACCTTCTTTTACCGCATCGGCAATATGTGGTCCCAAATGGGTTTCCCAAAACTCCAGTTCGAAACCATAACCTTCATTACAACTTTCGAAAAATTCGCGGTCGTAAGCCTTGGCAGAAAAAAATACTATTTTCATATAGGCTAAAATACGGATTAAATGTGGGTGTTGCCCAATTGAGTATTCAACCTTTTACCACCGAGATTACAAAGAGGAGACACAAAGGGCACAGAGCCCCTATCCGCCAATTGGCAGCTTTCAACTGGAAGGGAAAGGTTAAAGACAATTTACAGCACCCTGCAATAGGCCGCATGCGATATGCTCCCTGACTTCGGACATCCGTCCTCCGACTCCGGACTATTTCCAATTTTATAACCCAAAGAACACAAAGCTGTGGATACCATTCCATCATCCATTTTACATCTTCCATCTCTTCCCGACTTCTAAGCAAACTTCTTCTGCAACCACTTTCTCACCGGTTCATCATACCATTTCAGCGCAGCATAAGCCAAAGCAATCCCGCCAACTAAAATCAATAAGGCATAAGGCCAGGCCTCTGCGAGGGTTACACCTTTATGATTGCTGATCCAGGCCACATAAAAATACACCAATGGATAATGCACCAGATAAAGCGGGTAAGATATATCACCTAAAAACTTGCATATTTTGTTCTCTCTTTGCGATTCCATCACACCACTGGCACCCAGGTATACAATAAGTGGAAAAACGATGATAATACAAACAGATTCATAGATTCCGTTCATCCAAAGGTGTTCGGCGCCACCAATGCGGGGCATATACAATACAATGGCCACCAAAAGACTGCACAATAAAAAAGCATTTTTAATCCGGATTGGCTTTGCTATACGCGAAAGTAACAAACCGGCAAAGAAAGGATACATTGTACGGGTAAACCCGATGCGTACCTGTTCTACATTTAATGTCCAGCCGCCACTCACATCGCCATTGCTAATGGCCAGTTGCGCAAGTGCAACAGCAGCGATAACCACTAAAACAATCAATGCTGTTTTAGAGAATTTCCTGATCCATACCGCATACAGAATATTGGCAATGTATTCGAAAAACAACGACCAGCCCACACTATTCAACGGGTGCATTTCTTCCCAGCCGCGTATATCAAGCGATAAAGAAACAGGCAGGATCGTATAACCGATGAGCAACACCAGTAGCATTTTCCAAAGCGGAATGGTATGAATGAGCGGCCATATGGTAGAGTCTGTATAGTAAAATCCGATGGCACCGAGTGTCATTCCCAAAACCACCATGGGTTGAAGACGGATAATCCGGCGTTTAAAAAAATTACCTACGGTCATTTTCTGCCACCTGTCGTCGTAGGCATAGCCCATTACAAAGCCCGACAATAAAAAGAAAAAATCTACAGCCAGATAACCATGGTTAACCAGGATATCCAGATGTCCCGTTCCCAGTGGCTCGGTAAGGTGAAAGGTAACAACAATGATGGCTGCAATACCGCGAAGGCCATCTAATATAGGATAGTGTGGCTTGGTGGCCAGCTCATTATTAAGGTTAGTTGTCATGTAATAGTTGTAAAAAATTGTAATTTCTAAAAAATAGTTAACATTAAATTATCCGGTTCTTTTTTTAACCGCGAAGAACGCAAAGAGAAAGACGCAGAGGGCACAGAGTTGGGCATACTATCATCATCCATTTTACATTTTACATCTTCCACTTTAACCTTAAGGCTAGAGAAAAGGTTAATGGAGAAGATCCCCTCGTTTAAACCACCCCATGCCCATCAAATTTTCAAAGCAATTAATCTACGAATGCCAGTATCTGCTCTTTGCTATCTGCGCCCTGCTATCCGGCCTCGGAAATGATGGAAGGAGAAGCAGTTGAAACTTGTGTATAACCTTTCATTAACCCAAAAAACCAAAACAGAGGCAAGAACGATTTTTCTTCGTTCCTATCCGCTGTTGTCAATAAAGTTTCGACTAGCTCATCCAACATCAGTTCCAAGCCTTGATTTTTTGGTCACTTTTTTATCAAGAAAAAAGGACTAGCCACGGCGGCAATGACCCGTTTCAAAACATCTGATTTTTTTCGCAGAAGCAACCGCTTTAAGATTAGCGTGGATGAGCACTTCGTGGTTCCCTCCTGCGTGCGATCAGATAGCTATCGGATCGCGCTCGATTACTCATTTCCTCCTCCGAAGCCCATTGTATATCGATAGCCAAAGGAAGTCAAGTTTTAAAAACTTGACTTCCTTAAATTACTTCGTCAGAATCTCAACCTTTCCTCCATTCTTAAACAGATCATGAGAAATAAAATACCCTTGGTTCGTTTTCCCGTTTACCTTAATGGCAGTAATACCCCTTCCCTTTCCAGGTTTGGTAATGGTTAATAGTTTACCCGTATTCGTTTTCCATTTTACTTCATCAAATAGCGGAGCCGTAACAATATAATTGGGATCCGTAGCAGAGAAAGGATATAAACCCAAGGAACTAAATACATACCATGCCGACATCTCACCAGCATCATCCATACCCGATAGCGCTAAACCATCGCTACCGATGCCATACAGTTCATTCAAAATTTTATCGATTATTTTTTGCGATTTCTCTGGTTTACCGATAAAAGTATAGGCAAAGGGTGCCTCATGATCGGGTTGGTTACCCTGGCAATACTGACCAATCATGGTTTCTACATTCCTCGCAATGTATTTCGGGTTCCATGGCAAGGTAAACAACGAATCCAATTTCGATTCGAAACCTTTAGCACCACCGTACAGTTCGATTAAACCTTTCATATCATGCGGGGCATAAAAAGAAACCTGCCAGGCATTGGCCTCCCTGTACATATATTCGTAATACGGGTACTGCGGATTAAAAGGTTTGATCCAATCACCATTTTCCAACCTGCCCCTCATAAAACGCGTGGTTGGGTCGAACATGTTTTTATAATTCTGAGATCTCGCCATCAGGATTCTGTAATTCGTACTATCACCCAGTTTTTTGGCAATCTGTGCCAGCGAATAATCATCGTACGAATATTCCAGTGTTTTAGAAACACCCGCTTTCGCCTTTGTTTCTACATGTGGGTTTTTCACATCAGGATCCGAAATATACCCTTTCTCGATATACTCCTTTATAAACGGACGCGCGCCACCCTCTACATTCGCATTGCGCAATAAAATCTGGTAAGTACCTTTAATATCGAAATCATCAATCCCCCTTAAATAAGCACCTGCAATAGACGAAGCCCCATGATCACCGTGAAAAAATGTCGGTATAAATCCGGTTTTATCACCCACATCTTTCATCGATTTAATCACGTCTAAAGTTACTTTAGGTGTAACCAATCCTAATAGCACATCTTTATTGCGGTAGGTGTCCCAAAGAGATGGTTCAGTATAATAATTAAAATTACCCTTGGTTACGTTGCGTTTTGCATCCTTAAACTCGCCATTCACATCGCTGCGCAAAGCCGGCCATAAAAAGGAACGGTACAGGCAAGAGTATAACATCTGTTTTTGTTTCTCGGTGCCACCCTTTACTTCAATGTTGGATAAAAGCGCTTCCCATTTTGCAGTAGCTTCACTACGGATCTGCGTAAATGTTTTATCTCCGATTTCCTTTTCCAGGTTTTCTTTTGCGTTTGCCATACTCACAAACGACAAGCCGATTTTAAGTTCAACAGGTCCTTTGCTTCCATCAGCAAGATGTAAAATGGCATAACCCGAACGTTTACCCACGTCTGTTTGATCAAGCTTTTCGATCTTACCATTAATGGTGGCATAAAAATAAATATTCTCTCCGCCCTGAAAACCTTGCACAGCTGAATTACCCACCTGCTCAATGTTCCAGGTAGAAACTCCGCTATTGGCTTTCCCTAATAGAAACAGAATTTGCCGGTCGCTGTTATTTTTGTATTCATATTGATGAAACCCAGCCCTTAAAGTAGAAGTAAGCTTTACATTTACTTGATAATCATCAAGGTAAACCTGATAAAACCCCGGTGCCGAACTTTCATTTTTGTGCGAAAACTTCGATCCAAATTTAGCCCCTGGATTAGATAAAGGTAAAATTGGTATGTTGCAAAGGTTCCAATGTCCCTTGTTGGTGTGTGCGAAACCATAAATGGTATCGTCTTCATATTCGTAGCCTGCACCCGAACCGAATTCGGTAATCGGACTCAGTTGTACCATGGCATTGGGTAGCGAACTCCCCGGAAAGGTTAAACCTGCCCAGGAGCGCCAGCCTTGTGGTAATTCATAGCCTAAAATTTTAGGATCCGTTAGCGGTGCTGTACCGATAAAAGTATTGACATACCTGGTAAATGATGTTTTCGACTGGCTCTGAGCATGATAAATGCCCACTACGTTCAGAAATAAGAATAAGTTTAGAAATTTGGTTAGCGATTTCATTTTACATAAAACGTTTTAGTGTGTGGTACCAAATATAGAAAATCTATTAAAATACACCCTAAAATATCACAATAGTTACCTGTTAAAGTTTGAAAAACCCCAAATACCAATGCTTAAATAACTCAATATAATGCCAATAATCGAGATGCTTTCATTTACCTGTAGCGCAACACAATCGTTTGATTATCTATATATTTGGCCACACACTAATCAAATATCCCTTATGCTTTTTAAATCTAAGCACATGATGCCCTGCGCATTACTTCTCTTGCTAAGCCTTAGCTTTTCCAGCGCTATTTTTGCTCAAAAAATAGAAACATCACCCTTATTGCTCTGGGATAATAAACCGGCAACTACCTGGATGACGGAGGCTTACCCAATTGGCAATGGCCGCATTGGCGGGATGATTTTTGGTGGTGTAAACCAGGAACATATCCAGTTTAACGACAATACGCTATGGACTGGTGATGAAAACGACAGAGGCATGTACCAGGCCTTTGGCGATCTGTTTATCGATTTTGATCAGAAAGATAAAAACTTTACCGCATATAAACGTCGACTCAACCTTGCTGATGCCATCCATACCATCGCTTATACTCAGAATGGGGTGAACTATAATCGCGAATACTTTTGCAGCTTTCCCGATAAAGTAATGGTGCTAAGACTTAGCGCAAATAAAAAAGGCGCTTATTCGGCTGCAATCAGACTTAAAAACGCACATCAAGGCAACATCACGGTGAGTGGAAATACCATTCAATTTGTAGGCAAACTGTCTAACGGCATGTCCTATCAAGCTACCGCTTTGGTTAAAATTGAAAATGGCAGCAGTAAACCCGTTAAAGATGATGATGGTGAAAAATTAAAAATAGACAATGCCGATGCCATTACCATCATTTTCACAGGCGCTACCAATTACAGCAATAAACGCGGGCAGAACTGGAAAGGTGAAGAACCAGCCCCAAAAATAGCTGCAATATTAAAGCAGGCTTCAGCAAAACCCTATATCAATTTATTAGGAAGCCATGTAAAAGATTATCAAACCTTGTTTAACCGTTTGTCCATTACCTTAGGATCGGGAGATATAAAAAACAACAATCTACCTACCTATCAACGGTTGATCAATTACAAAAAATCTCCGGATCTTGGTCTGGAATCCCTAATTTTTCAATATGGAAGATATTTATTGATCAGTTCTTCCAGAAAGGGAGGTTTACCTGCCAATCTTCAGGGACTTTGGAACGAAACCAATACCCCACCCTGGGGCAGCGATTACCACTCTAATATTAACATTCAGATGAACTATTGGCTCGCCGAACCGACCAATCTTTCAGAATGCCAGATTCCATACCTTGATTATATCAACAGCATGCGCGAAGTAAGCGCCATTGCCACCCGCAAACAATATCCAAACACCCGCGGTTGGACCGTAAAAACAGAGAACAATATTTTTGGCGGCATGAGCTTTCTTTGGAACACACCGGGCAGCGCGTGGTATGCACAGGCCCTTTGGGAGCACTATGCCTTTACAAAAGACAAAGATTATTTAAAGAATTTCGCTTACCCGATTATAAAGGAAATCGCTGAGTTTTGGGACGACCATTTAAAAAGAAGACCTGATGGTACTTTGGTTTCGCCATTGGGCTGGTCGCCTGAACATGGACCAACGGAAGATGGCGTAACACACGATCAGCAGATTGTGTACGATTTATTTACCAACTATATTGAAGCAGCCGAAATATTAGGTATTGATCAAGATTACAAAACACACATTGCCGACCTTAAAGCACATTTATTAAAACCAAAAATCGGCAAATGGGGCCAGTTACAGGAATGGGAAACTGACCGTGATGATCCAAAAGATCAGCACAGACATATCTCCCATCTTTTTGGCCTGCACCCGGGAAGGGAAATCAGCACCATTAAAACACCAGAACTGGCAAAAGCAGCGCGGGTAACCTTAACCGCCCGCGGCGATGAATCAACAGGCTGGTCTATGGCCTGGAAAATGAACTTCTGGGCACGGTTGCAAGATGGTAACCATGCGTACAAAATCTTACAGAATTTCATTACCCCAGTTGGCGGCTCAGGAACCGATTACAATAAAGGCGGTGGTATTTATTCCAACCTTTTTTGTGCACACCCACCCTTCCAGATTGATGGTAACTTTGGTTACACAGCAGGTATTTCGGAGATGTTATTACAAAGTCAGGCCGGCGAATTACAGTTTTTACCTGCCCTACCCGATAAATGGGCTACAGGAAGTATTCAGGGTTTAAGAGCACGCGGTAATTTCGAAATCACCAACCTACAATGGAAAGATGGTAAAATTGTAAAGTTATCCATCAAATCGTTGTCTGGCGAGGATTGTATCGTGAGAAGTCCGAATGTGCTGAAAAGCAAAGGTATCACAGAAAAGAAATCAGGAAAAGACTTTACATACAGTTTTAAAACACAGGTAGGGAAAGTATACAATTTTGAATGAGTGAATGATTGAATGGTATACAATCAACATTCTCTCATTCAAAACTCAATCATTCAATAATTAAATCTTCAAACATTTTCTCCTGGATTTTCGTTTTATCTTAAAACAAATGCCATGAGTAACTCAAATAAAATACTGACCGAACACAATGCAAAGGTTGTTGTGCTCGATTTTATCAATGCCTTAAATGCAGAAGATTTTGATATCGCCAGAGCCCAACTTCATGATGATATGACCTTTAAAGGTGTAATGGGCGAACGAAATGGTGCCGATAATTACATCGGTGACATGAAAAAAATGAAATTCAAATACGATGTTAAAAAAGTATTTGTAGATCGGGAAGAAGTTTGCCTGTGGTATGATATTAATATGGGCGAAAAAACAATATTTTCCAGTGGTTGGTATACATTAGAAGATGAAAAGATTAAATCCTTTCAGGTAATATTTGATCCAAGGCCGCTATTGTAAGGGGTAGGTAAGCATCGTGGAATCCGTCATTGATAGAGGGTCGAAATGACGAATACGAATATAACTAACAGATCTGTTTAAGTTTCTTAACGATGATGTGTTTGTTTTCCAATTGAAACAGAAACATTAAAAACTCATCAGTTTCACTGATTTCGATACTTTTAATCGCACCAGATTGGCGATTTCCATCTGTAATTTCCTCACCCACCTTGAGTTCTAAAAGTGTTGATGTAGGCAAACTATCGTTAACAGTGATCATTTTTGTGAGGGTAAACGTAAGGTAAAACAGGTTTGTTCGGGAGTAGAAGATACATCAAGCGTACCATCATGGGCATTTGCAATTTCAGAGGCAATGTAAAGACCTAAACCTAAACCCTTTTGATTGGGTTCTACTTCCCCTCTCGAAAAAGGCTGGAATAAGCGATCCATTGCAGCAGCAGGTATCTGTTTGCCCTTATTCGCTACGCAAAGGTTAAATTCTTCCGTATTGCTAAATGCGGTAATTTCTACGGTAGACTCTACCGGCGAATAATTCAAAGCATTACCCAATAAGTTCGAAAAAAGCTGTGCCAATCTCTTGCCATCTGCATGTACAGGATGATCAAGATTGAAATTTAACTGAATATGCCTGCCGGGCCAAATCGCCTGCAACTCATCCACTACCTCAGTCAGTAATTTCTCCAGATCTTCATCGGCTGTTTTGTCGATCGCAATGCCTTCGCCTAAACGGCCACTGGCAAAATCGAGCATGTTCTCAATTAATCCGTTCATTCTAAAAGAAGAGTCTTTGATGATTTTGGCAATACGACTACCGCGTTCATCTAAATTTAAACGCGATAAAAGCTGCGCACTACTCGATATCGCATTCAGCGGGTTTCGCAGATCGTGACCTAAAATAGCAATAAACTGTTCTCTTAAAACGGCTATTTCCTGCTCCTTTTTTAATTCTTCTTCTGTTATGGCCAATTGCGCAAGCGCATCTAAATGGAACGCAATTAAATCAGCAAACATCTTAAACATACCCGTAACTGTCGGATTCTTTAATTTTGCCGGCTTGGGATCGATTGCACAAAGTGTACCGAAAAATTCGCCGTTTTTTAATTTGATGGGTACCGAAATATAACTTTGAAAGCCATACATCAATGGCGTATGGTGATGGGCAAAATCAGGATCTTCAGATACATGATCGATCACAACAGATTGATGATGCTGCCTGATTTCGTTACAAATGGTGGTCTCCAGTGTAAGTTCACCCCCAACCCCCAAACCAAAATCGATTTCATCTAATACCGCACAAACGATCCACTTATCGGAAGTTACCCTTGCAACGGCAGCAAAGCCCATTCCAGTAGTTCGGCACACTATCTCCAATATATTAGCAACAGCAGGGATTTTACCTATTGCTTCAATATCAGCAAGAATTAATTTTTCAGGGCTTTGCAATGTAGGGGGTAAATAATTTCCAGCAATTTACAAATATTTATTTTTGTAAAAAACAGTTGCTGGTCTTCTAACACATGTTTTACATGAAATGACTAATTTAATTCCTAAATAGCGTATTTATACTATGTAAATATCCCGATATCCATATATCGAGTGGTAAAATAAGGCTGTATTGATCAGCAAACAATTGCCAAAAAACACAGCCTTATATGTTAAGCTTTTAACAAAGCTGGTTTCTCGTGATAAGTTCTCCAAAGCAATTCGCCGAATAAGGTATTCGACCAGGCAAACCATGCTCTTGTAAAATTTTCCGGATTGTCTTTATTGAAAGATTCGTGCATAAAACCTTTACCTGCATGTGTTTTACGTAAAGTATCGATGCAATATTTAATTTCTGCATCATCTTTTGAGGTTAAGGCACGCATGGTAATACTCATTGGCCAGATCATATCCTGACCAGCATGCGGTCCACCGATCCCTTCAGCAGCCGTTCCTTTAAAGAAATAAGGATTATCTTTTGAAAGGGCAAATTTTCGGGTATTCTGGTAAATCGGATCTTCCACTTTCATCGCACCTAAATAAGGTAATCCCAATAAGCTTGGTACGTTAGAATCGTCCATCAGGTATGAACTTCCAAAGCCATCCACTTCAAAAGCGTAAATTTTGCCATATTTTGGGTGGTTCACAATGGCATGTTTCTGTAATGCAGCATTCACTTCGTCAGCAAGATTTAACAAACTGCTTTCTAAAGTTTTATCAGGTTGTAAAGCTTTGATCATTTCTGCTGCTTGCTTTAAACTCGATACCGCGAAAAAGTTAGAGGGTACCAAAAAAGGGAAAATAGTGGCATCATCACTCGGACGGAAGGCTGAACAGATTAAGCCCACCGGGTTTACCGGAAAACCATATCCTGCCATTGGCAATGTATCTGTAGGTTGGGTTGTTTCTCTCTGGAAATGATAAGGACCTTTATCCGCCTTGCGCTGTTGCTCTTTAAATGTTTTTAGAGTCGCCTCGATACCTTTTTTCCAATCGGCATCGAAAGGTGTTTTGTCGCCCGTTTTTTTCCAATAGTGATAAGCTAAGCGGATGGGGTAACATAAAGAATCGATTTCCCATTTACGCTCGTGCACACCGGGTTGCATGGCTGTTTTATCAGTTTTCCACTCACCTACCTTAGTGGCATCTCCATAAAAAGCATTGGCATATGGATCTTTTAAAACACATTTTGTTTGGTGGATAATTACACCAGCGATTACCTTTTTAAGCGGTTCGTCTTCGTTTACAAACTGAAGATATGGCCAAACCTGAGCAGAACTGTCGCGCAGCCACATCGCATCAATATCACCGGTAATGACATAAGTATCTGGTCGGCCATTTTTTTCAGAATGGTAAACCGTTGTATCTAGCGTATTTGGAAAACAGTTTTCGAATAACCAGGCCAACTCCGGGTTTTTAACGTTTGCCTGGAAAGTTTTGATTGCGGCATCAACAGCCTTGCTCTGAAAATGTCGCTTAGCAGCAGCCACACGTACCACAGGAAATTCTGGTGCGAGATTAGCCGCAAAAGAAAATTTCGATGCGACAACTCCTGCTCCTAACAAGCCTGTGTTTTGTATAAATGTTCTTCTTTTCATTATGATGTGTTATGATAATTTGGTCAAATTTAATAACCGAAAGCCATCTGGCATTGATCGTGATCAATGGTAAGGGTAAGATATTATTCGGTTAGCGCTAAAACAAATATTATTATAATTTTTGGAACATCAAAATGATTATCGGCAATTAAACTATTCCTAAATCGATTTTCTTGATCATTACATTAAAACACGCATCAATATCAATCAGATAAACCCAAGGGTAATAATTAAGAACGTAAAAAATAATTACGAATTGTTATCTTTAAACAACCAAACCTATTGCCATGAATGCCGACAGCACCACCCTATCAAAACGCATTTTATCTATAGATATATTGCGTGGCTTAGTGATGATCATTATGGCGCTTGATCATACCCGTGATTTTTTTCATATCGGTGCCATGACGGGCGATCCATTAAACCCGGATACAACAACCGGAATGTTATTCTTTACCCGTTGGATTACCCATTTCTGTGCACCAACCTTTGTATTTTTATCAGGATTATCGGCCTATCTTTCCGCACAAAACAAAACACCGGCCCAGGCCAGCTCATTTTTATTGAAGCGGGGTTTGTGGTTGATCATAATCGAAATTGCAGTGATTACACTTGGCTTAACCTTTAATCCATTCTACAATTTTGTGATCCTTCAGGTGATCTGGGCCATTGGTTGTAGCATGATCTTTTTGGCATTATTAAGTCGCATTTCTTATAAAATAGTTTTGATTACCGGACTGATATTGGTTTTTGGACACAACCTCTTCAATTTATTTCCCGCACCTACGGATGCCGACGGTGGACTGATTTTGAAGGTGTTTTTCACAGCAGCCGGAACCGTAATCCCACTAGCTAAAAACCATTTAATTGGCGATTTTTATGCCATTCTCCCATGGACGGGCATCATGTTTATCGGTTATGGCCTTGGCGCCTGGTATAAAAAAGGGTATGCCGCCGACCGCAGAAAGCGCAACTTAATCATTGTTGGCTCGCTTACTGTATTTGCATTTATCGCTTTAAGATTGATTAATGTATATGGTGATCCTGCACCAAGAAAAGAATACCACGATCTGTTTAAGAATTTACTGGCCTTTTTCAACGTAAGCAAATACCCGCCGTCGCTACAGTATGCCACCATGACTTTAGGTCCGGCGATGCTGATCTTAGCCTTTACTGAAAACATTAGCAACTGGTTTACCAGGATCACTTCCGTATACGGCGCTGTACCTTTCTTTTATTATGTACTTCACTTTTACCTGTTGCACACCTTACTCGTTGTGGTATTTTTTGCCACCGGGCATCACTCAAAAGAAATTGAACAGGTACCATTTTTATTCAGGCCTGTAGCATTTGGCTTTAGTTTACCAATCGTGTATTTAATATGGCTCTGTACTGTAGCTTCATTATATTTACCCTGCAGATGGTTTAAAAAATATAAAGAAATACACCGCCAGTGGTGGTTGAGCTATGTTTAGCCCTTTTTCCATGTAATGCCACAGCAAACGGCCTTAGTTGATGCGATTGTCGGTTTTTTGCCCGCTGATAACACGTTTAAGGCAATTTTTAACAAATTAAAATCAATGATTTCATCACAACTATTTTAACTTTAACAAAGTATCTTTCAGTTCCGTTTCGGTAAATTCTTTCTCATAAAAACGTCTGCTTTTCTTGTTTACAAAAAGTGTAGCCGGAATAGCGCCAGACCACTTTTTGTCGATCCTTTCTATATATTGTTGCTGGTCGGGCTCATTTAAAAGAAATACCTCAGCATTAATTTTATGATTTTGTACAAAGGGAATCACTTCCTTTTGCAGTTTTGATTTAAAATCCAGACTCACCAAAAGCACTTTCACGGGCTTTTTAAAATTGGCTACCCGCAGTTTCTCGAAATTCGGCAACTCGGCCACACATGGCGAACACCAGGTAGCCCAGAAATTGATCACATAGGTCGTATCTTTTCCATTGGCGATGCGTTTATCCAGATCATCCAATTTGAGTAAACTCACTTGTGCTGAAACAGAATAAGTAATTAATGATAAGCAGATTATAAAAAATATACGCATAAATGAATAATGGAAAATAAAAGGGTTTGTTATTAAAATTGATTGTCATTCCGAGCCAAGCGAAGAATCTTTCTACTTTGCTCCTGGTCATTACGGGTTCAGTGTTCCATCTGAAAAGGATTCTTCACTGCGTTCAGAACGACAGCAAGAAATTAATTCACTGATCCCGATTTAACCAATACTTTTTGATACGCAGGAAGTGTTAAATCATCAACAATTACTCCTCGGGTAGTGCTGGCATGTACAAAAAAGCCGTTATTGAGGTAAACTCCCACATGGTCTACATCATTACCGCCGAAGGAGAAAAACACCAGATCTCCTTCTTTTAAACGATCTAGATCTTTACGTTTTACAACATTGGCCTGATCGCGCGAAATGCGGGGAAGGGTTACACCATAAATTTCTTTCTCCAATAAAAAGGCAAAACCCGAACAATCAATCCCACCTTTATCCAAACCGCCAAAACGGTACCTTACACCTGTCCAATCGGTAATAAAACGGTAAAGCTGTTTACTCTGTAAGTTAGACATTGCATCAGCCGCCTTTGAAGCTTTGGTATCGCTTTTAACGGTATATCTGCGTGTACCGCATGAAGATAAGATGATTATGAGCGCTATTAAAAAGAATATATTCCTTTTGAGCTGGAAGGTAAAGGGTTTAAGGTTTAAGGTTCTTTCCATCGTATAATAAATTAGTTGCATGTTGTGAGATTCAAGCCTTATGCCTTAAACCTCACACCCCACACCTTTCTTAATTCTTTATCAATCGCTGTATTTCATCCAACTTCAACAAAGCTTCTACAGGAGTTAACGCATTAACATCTAAATTATTTAGTGTATCACGGATTTTCACCAAAACGGGATCATCAATGGCGAACATCTGCAATTGATAAGCCTGGTTCTGAACCTTTTTAATGCTGTCTTTTATACTTTGTCCCTCGGTACGGTCTATTTCCAGTTTCTTCAATATCTCATTCGCGCGACCGATTAATTTGCTCGGCATACCTGCCATTTTCGCCACGTGGATACCGAAACTGTGTTCGCTTCCACCAGGCACCAGCTTCCGTAGAAAAATCACCTTATTGGTCATTTCTTTTACCGAAACATTAAAGTTTTTGATGCGCGGCATGGTGTTCGCCAATTCATTTAACTCATGGTAATGTGTGGCGAAAAGGGTTTTTGGACGGGCTGTTGGATGCTGGTGTAAAAACTCTGCAATGGCCCAGGCAATCGAAATACCATCATAGGTGCTCGTTCCGCGACCAATTTCATCGAGTAAAATCAAACTGTCATCAGAAATGTTGTTCAAAATACTGGCCGTTTCATTCATTTCGACCATGAAAGTACTTTCTCCTGAAGAAATATTATCTGACGCCCCTACACGGGTGAAAATCTTATCTACAATACCTACCTCTGCATCTTTTGCCGGAACAAATGAACCCATTTGCGCCATTAACACAATTAATGCGGTTTGCCTTAAAATAGCCGACTTACCCGCCATGTTGGGTCCGGTAATCATAATGATCTGCTGACTCTCGGTATCCAGGTATACATCGTTGGTGATGTATTCCTGCCCTACTGGCAATTGTTTTTCAATTACCGGGTGGCGGCCACCTTTAATATCAAGTACCTTCTCTTCGGTAACCTTAGGTTTATTGTAGTGGTTTTTAACGGCCAACTGCGCAAAACACAATAAACAATCCAGCTGCGCAATTAAAAACGAATCGAGCTGGATCGGTTTGATGTAACTGGCCGTTTCGTACATCAGTTCGTTATACAAGCGGATTTCGATGGCCTGTATCTTTTCCTCAGCTCCTAAAATCTGGTCTTCATATTCTTTAAGTTCGGGCGTGATATAACGCTCGGCATTTACCAGGGTCTGTTTACGGATCCAGCCTTCAGGCACTTTATCTTTATGGGTGTGGGTAACTTCTAAATAATAGCCAAAAACATTATTAAAGGCAATTTTTAATGATGGAATACCTGTAGCCTCCGCTTCTCTTTTCTGTATCTGAACCAGATAATCTTTACCTCCAAAAGCAATTTTACGCAAGCGGTCTAAATCCTCATCAATGCCATCGGCAATTACATTTCCTTTAATCAGCAAAGCTGGTGGTTCAGGTTGTAACTCTCTTTCAATTCTTTCTCTAATCGCTAGGCAAGGATTCAATTGATCTGCTATTTTGATCAGGAAAGGGTTTTTAGAATCTGCCGCTAATTTTTTAACCGCTTCAATATGGTATAATGCGCGTTTTAAAGCCACCAGCTCACGAGGACCAACACGTTGCAAACCTACCTTAGAAATCAGGCGTTCTAAATCGCCAATCTGTTTAATGTTATTTAAAAATTCACCTTGTAGTTCTTCATGCTGCACAAAATATTCAACCATACCCAAACGTTCCTGGATCGGTTTCAATTCTTTCAATGGCATGATAATCCACTTTTGCAGCAAACGTGCACCCATTGGCGTACAGGTATGGTCCAAAATATCGAATAAGGTTACGGCATTGTCGTTTGGCGAATTTACCAGTTCCAGGTTACGGATGGTAAAACGGTCTAACCACATGTAACGGTCTTCTTCAATACGTCCTATCGAACTGATATGCTGCAAATTGCGGTGTTCGGTTTCGCCTAGATAGTGCAAAATAACACCAGCAGCAACAATACCACTTTGCAAACGCTCCACACCAAAACCTTTTAAAGAAGAAACTTCAAAGTGTTTCATCAGGGTTTCGTTGCCATAATCGGATGTGAAAGGCCATTCGTCTAAACCAAAAGTGTAAAAACGGTCGCCAAAGTTTTCGGTAAAAGCCTGTCGTTTAGACTTTTGAAAAATAACCTCTGTAGGTTTAAAACCCTGCAAAAGTTTATCGATATAATCGCTGTTACCCTGCGCGATTAAAAATTCACCTGTCGAGATATCTAAAAATGAAACACCCAATTGTGTCTTATCAAAGAAAACACAGGCCAGAAAATTATTCGATTTTTGATTTACAATGTTATCACCATAAGCCACACCGGGCGTAACCAATTCAGTTACCCCACGTTTAACAATGGTTTTTGTGGTTTTTGGATCTTCAAGCTGATCACAAATGGCTACCCGTTGACCGGCCCTAACCAGTTTGGACAAATAATTATCCAAAGAATGGTGCGGAAAACCAGCCAGTTCTAAAGCACCGCCATTTGGCCCGGTACCCCTTCTGGTTAATACTATCCCTAAAATCTGTGCCGTTTTAATGGCATCTTCGCCAAAGGTTTCATAAAAATCGCCAACCCTAAATAGTAAAAGTGCACCCGGATACTTCGCTTTAATTGCGTTGTACTGCTGCATTAACGGGGTTTCTTTATTCGTGTCTTTAGCCAAAACTGAAATTAATTTACAAAAGCCATAAAGATAACATGAATAAGTGTTTTACAGCTGTTTTGTTGAAAAGTTAAAAAAAAACTGGCTGTTTAATCGGTTAACTGTTTAAATCGGCTAGTCGAAAGCTATAACAGTTAAGCAGTTTATAAAATTTAGACAATTAACCTCTTCTTGGAAATGGAGGGTTCAGTACGTTTCGGGGGTTGCAGTCCTGCTTTATTTCTCCCGACTTTACGTCGGGATTCATTTCAATCAGGTTTAGAAACAAAGGTCTGTTTCAACCCGATTACATAATAACTTCTTACCTAAACAGTTAACCAATTTGTACAATTAACCAGTTAACCCATACCAACAATTTAAACAATTAACCCTATCTATGTGTTAACCTTATACAATTTACACCTAACATTTTAATTATGACGATCCAACTGAACACCGACAAAAATTTAACAATACACCAGGAATACGATGAAAAAATTCAAACACAATTAAGTGAAGGTTTGAGCAGATATAGTGATTTAATTACACGTTTAGAGGTACATTTATCTGATGAAAATGGAAGTAAAGATGGTTTAGACGATAAAAGATGTTTGTTAGAAGCAAGAATCACGGGAAAAGATCCTATTGCAGTTACCAACCTGGGTAATACTTATGATTTAGCGATCACTGGAGCGTTAACCAAGCTAAAAAGCACACTTGAAAAAGTGGCTGGTAAAATGAAAACGCATTAGCGCGTAATAGATGCTGAAACAAGTTCAGCATGATAAGCAAAGAAGCAATCTGATTGGATTGCTTTTTTGTTACCTTAAAATATTGTGGGTCTTCTACCTTTAATCTCGAACTGAGAATAACACCTTCCATCTAAAAATTCAAATTTAGTGTTCGACACGGCATTTTTAAACAGTATATCACTATGCTTATTCATTATGCCTATATGAATATCTCCATACTTGCAAATCGAGCCTATGATGTTTTGAGATTCATCAGTAAAGTGAACATATTGTATTAGACCATTTATAGCCACTAGATTGGCAAGATGTTTAACGAATTGAACTATATCCTCTTCGCCTACAACTAAACCACCGGTAAAAGTTTTCTTTATGCCTGCGCTTGCGAAATAACCCATTCCTTTCTTGAAATTTTCATATTTCTCCTCACGGAACCGCCATGCTAACTTTTCATCACCTAGAAAAATAAAATTGCGTGACTTTAAACCTGCGTTAAGATTTAGAAGTTCTTTTCCCAAATCCTTAAGAAGCTTTTTATAGGTCTTCGATTTCAGTATTAAAGTATAATTGGAAAAAGTTTCAGGATAGCAATAATCGTAATCTTCAATGCTTTCATTATAGGTTCTAAGTGGGAATATTGGATATGCTGCAAGGCATTTTTTCCTTTTGATCTGCTGAATCATTAATAATTATAAGGCTTTAGTTAGCATCAATAAGAAAGGCAAAGCCTTCGAATAATTCAATTCTTCATATTCTAGTCCCAAGATCCTTAAATTTTGATAATAGCTTTGATGATTTTCATAATACATCTTCTCTGATTGGACGAACCAGGATTTTTCACCCAACTTCTGCGCTAAAAACCATTTTTCCAACAACCTACCTGTGCGGCCATTTCCATCGTTGAAAGGATGTATTTTAACGAACACCAAATGAATTATTGAGGCAAAAAAGAAAACTTCTTTGATGCTTAAACTAGCTACAAGCAATAAAGATAAATCGTGATATAGTTTTGCCATTTCTTCGGCAACTTTTATTGGAGATACTGCAACGTAATCTATGCGGCCATCCGGCGTAGAAACGTACATGTTATGGTTTCTTAATTTTCCCTGGTAATTTTTAGCAACGATGTGTTTACTCAATAATTGATGAGCCTTTGTAATATTGTCGATGTTTATCTCATTAACTTTGGCAAAATCGTATGCAGAATATAAGTCGTCGATCTTTTTAGTATAATCAGGTAAAAACTCAATACCAAACCTTTTATGCTTGATATAAGAGTCAAGTTCAATCTCTTCGCCTTCTATTTTACTTGAATAAACTGATGATACCGAGGTGTAAAAACTAAATTCACTTGTAGATAGCTCTGCATCTTGTAATTGATCGAATTTTCCCAGCAAATCCTCATCAACCTGTAAAGAATAGGCCTCCAACAAATCAACAGGAATGATCTCTAATTCATCTAACATTACCAAATGGTTTTACACTAATTTAGGATTTGGTTTTGTAAAAAGCGATTCTAATTTTACAACTGCTCAATATATCCCAAAAACAAATTCAATGCCTTCCTTCTATCGTCGGTAACATCAAACTGAAGCCTGTGGTATAAATAATCTTCGAGATCGAAATTTGGCGATTCGGGCAATTCTTGCAACACTTCTTTTCTATGGTCGAGACCAAATTTTAAAGCTGCATTAAATTCATCTTTAAACTCCTGGGAGATTTCTTTATTCGCCACCCAGGCAGCGTACATAAAGGGTAAACCTGTTAGCTTTTTCCATTCCTCGCCCATATCGTAGGCGTAGGCGAAATCGTCTTTTTTACCAAAAGTCCTATCGCCGATCAAAACAAAAGCATCTGTTTTCGCATTCAGATCCGTGGTAAATTCTACTTCTTTTTTCCAATGGAACTTAAGCAATACTTTTGCTAAATTGTTCGATGTGCGCGAATGGGCATCTAACCGTACCGTTTTAATCTCCTCTGCAGGAACGTCGCTAAAAATAAATACCGAATTTACACCTCCATCGCTGCCAATACAATAATCGGCTACAATATTGGCATTCGGAACCAGGGGAATCGCGGCTACCGGCATCAAACCGATATCAACCTGACCACTAATCACTTTGGCTGCGCAATCTGAAGGAATATCTAAACTTAAATCAATTTTATTTATAATGTCCGAATGTGCTAATCCGTATATAAAAGCTTTGGTGTTGGTATAAGCAACAGCCGATATTTTAATCTTATTCAAGGTGTTATGTTTTGCGCTTCGCGTTTGGCGATAAGCGTATTAGTCAATTACTAAACCGTCTAAATGCACGGCACTGTTAAATTCAAGAACGGTAAACTTCCCGTCTTCGAAACCCATTTTATAGAGTACGGTATTCTGATGTGGAAATTCAGTCATTTCGCTCAGTGGTTTACCCAGCAATAAACATAAGAAAACACGCATCGCTCTACCGTGCATACAAAGTAAAACCGTTTTTTCTTCAGGTCTGCTCATTAAAACCTCCATAGGCTGTTTCAAACGTTCATAAACATCCTGAACACTTTCGCCACCCTCAAAATGAGCGGTGTAATCTCCATCCTGCCAGCTCTGTAACATTTCTCGGAAAGCATCACGGGCATCTTCTGTATTCGGTTTTCCCTCCCAAACACCCCAGGCCAGTTCATCCAGTCCCGAAAGCCTTTCCCATGGCAATTCCGAATCAATAAACTTCTGAACGGTTTGCCAGGTGCGCTTTAAATCCGAAGTGTAAATTTTATCAAAAGGAATATCTTTATAGGTTTGGTAAAAAGCCTCCGCTTGTGCCCTTCCTAAATCATTTAAGTCAGAATTTATACCTCTGCCCTGTACTATGCCTTGTCTATTCAGTTCCGTCTCGCCGTGGCGGATGATGTATATTTCCTTCATCTAATTTATTATTGAATGAGAGATTTTTGAGTGATTGAATGTTAAATTTAACGCTCAATATTCTCATTCACTCATTCAGTCATTCTCTAATTCAATCCTTAATTTAATTATTGAATGAGTGAATTTTGGATGATTTAATGTTGAAATTAAACGCTCAATATTCTCATTCACTCATTCTATCACTCACTCACTCTATCATTAATTTACTACAGGTAATTTATAATATTGGGGTTTCTTTTCTTCCTCGAAAACTACATTTTCAAAGTCGGTAACCACATTGTATAAAGTATCGCGTTCAATTGCTTTTCTGCCCACCTGTTTGATTAAATTAACCAGTTCTTTGGTACTCATTGCAGGTGTTTGCTCTTCAGCTCCCGCCATTGAATATATTTTTGTGGTATCATCTAAAGTACCATCAATATCATCAACACCGTAATTTAAAGATAACTGGGCTGTTTCGCGACTGATCATTGCCCAATAGGCTTTAATATGGTCGAAATTATCCATGTAGATCCTGGCAATAGCATAATTCCTTAAATCTTCAATTACTGAAGTTTCTGGCACATGACTCATTTGATTATGTTGGTTCCTGAATTTTAAAGGAATAAAGGTCTGGAAACCACCAGTACGGTCTTGCAGCTCACGTAATTTTTCCATGTGATCTACACGGTGCCAATATTTCTCTATATGTCCGTAAAGCATGGTAGCGTTGCTGCGCATGCCCAGTTTATGCCATTCTTCGTGTATATCCAACCACTGCTGACCGGTACATTTATCTTTGGCAATCTGTTCTCTAACTTCAGGGTGAAAAATTTCTGCTCCACCACCTGGTATCGATTCTAATCCAGCCTCTTTCATCAAACGCATACCTGTTGCATAATCGATTTTAGCTTTCTTAAAAATATAGTGGTATTCAACAGGGGTTAACGCTTTTACATGCAAATCAGGGCGGTGCTGTTTGATGGCGGTAAATAAAGCAGAATAAAATGCTACATCATATTGAGGAAGCACCCCACCCACAATGTGAACTTCGGTTACAGGCTCACCATCGTATTTTTTAACGATATCGAGCATCTGCTCCATAGTTAATGCCCAACCTTCTTCTTTTTGTTTAATTAAACGCGAATAAGAACAAAATTTGCAATCGTAAACGCAAAGATTCGTCGGTTCTAAATGGAAATTGCGATTAAAATAAGTTTTATCGCCATGTTTATGCTCCCTGATGAAATTTGCCAGGATACCTAAGTAACCCAGTTCTGCATGTTCGTACAGGTAAACACCTTCGTCAAAGGTAATGCGCTCTCTGTGAAGAACTTTGTGTGCTATGTTTTGTAATTCAGTTGATAAATTGGTATCAGCTAATATTTTTTCAACTTGCTCAGTTGTATTCATTCCTGATTTATTTTGAACAAAAATACAATAATGAGCCGATTTGAAAATCATTTTCTTGTAACAAACGGTGATTTTTGGATACTGACCTTGATTATTAGCCACGGAAGCACGGAAGTCACGGAAAAATAATTGTCGAATCTTAGTATAATCGATGGCTAGGCAGGTAAAGCAAAACCTGATCCTCATTTATATCTTGTTGATCTGTGCCATCTGTGGTTAATACCTATTATAAAAGAGCCTGAGAAACTCCGTGCAAATCCGTGTTTCCGTGGCCATCCTAAAAAGTTAGTAACAAAAAAAGCACCTCTTTTCAGAAGTGCTTAATATGTTTTTCACAGGTAAGTATTTTAGCTAATTATCTTGCAGCAGGCACAAACGTTAATACAATGTTTGCCGTTTTGCCACCAAATTCGATTGGCGATTTTAAGATCATCTGTGTGCTAGAAAGATCAGTTAATACCAAACGGTAACCTTCAGTTACGTTTTTAGCTTTATCGCCTTCAAATATTTTCTTGAATTGGAAGGTTTGGTCTTTAGGTGCAGCCGACCAAAAAATAGTCTGCATTACCGAACCACAAGCGCTTGATGCAGGTAAAGTATATGAACCGTTACCGCTGTTGGTTAAATTCCAGGTACTGCCCTGAAAACATTTGTACGATTTCTCTCCAAATAAACCTTGAACTGCGCCATCAGGCAATCCTTCTAAAGCTACATTACTCACTACCCACTCGCGAACAACTGTACCCCTGCTACCTGTTACTCCTGCAGTTACTCTTTTTGCGGTATTACAACTTTGTAACATTACTAAAGTAGAACATGCTATTGCGATAGCTATAAATAATCTTTTCATTTTTGTTGAATTTAAATTTCGTCAAACTTGTTACATAAATCTTGCCAAAACCATTACGAACCTTAAATTAGCACCAAATTATTAAATTGCATTTCATTATTACTTCGATCAATAAAATTATCATGAAACCCGAAACCCTTGCTATTCACGCTTCTAATCTTGTAAAAAGCACCACAGGCGATGTTACCCCGCCTATTAATCTATCAACAACTTTTTTCCGCGACGAAGATGGAGGTTATCCCGGGGGGCACATGTATAGCAGGGTAAGCAATCCAAACCGGTCTGCTTTAGAAAACACTGTAGCGAAATTAGAATATGGTGAAGATGCAGCGGCTTTTTCTTCTGGTAATACTTGCGGACTGGCCATGTTTCAGGCTTTAAAGCCAGGCAGCCATATTATAGCACCTGATGACATGTACTGGGGAATTAAAAAACAGTTGCTGACGATTTTTAATGATAGTCTGGAATTTGATTTCGTTGACCAGACGGACTTGAATCTGATACAATCGAGCATTAAACCCAATACGAAACTGATCTGGATTGAAACACCTTCAAATCCATTATTAAAAGTGACTGATATTGGGGAGATTGCTAAAATAGCCAAAGCTAAAAACATCACATTCGCCTGCGATAGCACCTTTGCTTCTCCGATTTTGCAAAACCCGATTTTATTAGGGGCCGACATTGTAATGCACAGCAGTACCAAATATCTTGGTGGCCATAGCGATGTGCTTGGCGGAATTTTAGTCACAGCAAAAAAAGACGAGCTTTGGGAGAAAATTAAGAACATCCAACAAACCGGAGGCACCGTTCCCTCTCCTTTCGATTGTTTTTTATTAACCAGGAGTATTAAAACCTTGGCTTACCGCATGAAAGGCCATTGCGAAAATGGAAAGATAGTAGCGGATTATTTAAGTAGCCATCCAAAAGTGGAAGCTGTTTTTTATCCAGGATTAGCGAGTCATCCACAACACGAAATCGCTAAAAAACAAATGAAAGATTTTGGCGGAATGATGTCGTTTTTAGTTAAAGGCGGTGTGGAAGATGCCCATAAAGTGGTGAATAAAGTTCAGTTGTTTGCACAAGCGACGAGTTTGGGCGGTGTGGAGAGTTTAATCGAACACCGTTATTCGGTAGAAGGTCCTGATAGTAAAACACCGAAAAACTTGCTTCGCATTTCAGTAGGATTGGAACACGTAGACGACATTATTGCCGATTTAGCGCAAGCCTTGGGATAAAATATCAAAACCTATAAGGTCTTAAAGACCTTATAGGTTTCTAATTAATCTATTTTGGATTACAAACTGTAGTCAATTTTAACGAATAATTCGCCTCTAATGGCTCATTCGTTTGTGCTAAACGCTGTGCGCCTGTATTGGCAGGGCAGGCAATATCGCCGGCGGCATCATAAATCAGTTTAGTTCCATTGGCCAACAATTCTTTTGGCACATAAACCTGTACTTTGGTAATTGCATATCCTGAAGGGAAATAACGCACATAATAACCATCAGGATGTTTCGTCCAGATGCCACTTGGCACATCACTTCTAGGTGGCGCCATACCCGCTAATATGGCATATTTCTCCATATCCGCATAGGTATAATTGCCAGAAGCCACCAATTGGCGGATGTTATTCTCGGCCTCAAAAACAGCTCTCACGCCCGATGGCAATTGATCTTTGGCTTTCTCCATCACATCAAACGGCAAAATACCCAAGGCACCACCTTCTAATTGGGTAAGCTGTTTAGGTGTTAATAGCTTGATGGCGGTTACTTTTACCTGTCCGTTATAATCGGCAAATTTTGTTCTGGCGATGATTGTCCACAATAGCGCCTGAATATCGTGCTGCTCTACATCTGAGTGTTTCTCGGCACTTTTTAAGATAGAAACCACAATCTCTTCTTTTGGGCCTAAAACTGGTGCAAACATATAGCCATCACCTTTTGAGGGCGCAAAGGTTCCGGCTTTTAAACAATAACTTTTGTTGGTCATTTCGTACAGGCCTTCGCAAAGCACGAAACCACCTTCCGGGTTTTTAGGCAAAAGGTACAAAGGCTGGGCTTTTAATTTTAGTGAAGTGATAAAATCAGGTAGTTTTTCGCCCTCCCTGTTTACATCTTCGAAACTGGTGGTAATGGCCGCAGGTTGTTTTAAAAACTTGTCTACACCTAAAGCTTTGGCACCTTGTGCGGTACCCACTTTTAATAATTTGTCTTTTAAACCTCCAAACTGAGCGTTTACATTATTTAAACATGCTACAGTAAATAACAGGCCTAAACACAGGGATTTTGTATTTTTCATCATGATTAATTTAGATAGGTAACACAAACTTAGAATTTTAAGCGTTAATTTTATATTAAAAGTTTTAGACCATAAGACATAAATAAAAATACTATATTCATTTTCAATGAGTTAACTTTATTTCAAAATTTTATTTTGTGGATTAAAATTAAATTCAGACATTTGAAATATTATTTGGCAGAAAGCTGAATAAAAGTCAATCTTCAGAGGTTGATTTATAAAGAAGTGGCGAGAGACTGGCTCGATGACCCACTGGCAACCCTCAGAAAGAGAAGGTGCCAATTCCTGACCGGATAACATGGTGTTATTTGGTGATATAAATTTAGAACTGATGAAAACATTAAATCTTCAATCGCTAAGCGAGCCCAGTGCAAACCTGAAAAATGCAGAGCAATCTTCTATTTCTTTGATTTGTTGCGATATGCGTGCGGTTACTTGTATGTGCTGTTGCATACAGTAATTTAAAAATCTTCCTTTTTTGTTTCTTTCAAACTGGAAGGTCCCGGGAAATCGGGATACGCCCTGCTAGGTTTTAGGATGATCCTAAATCTGGATGCATCTTATCAATAACAATCTAAAAAATAGAAAAATGTCAACATCATATAAATTTGAAACTTTACAATTACACGCTGGTCAGGAAATAGATCCAACAACAGGTTCGAGAGCGGTTCCGATTTACCAAACCACTTCTTACGGATTCAAAAATGCCGAACATGGTGCCAATTTATTTGCGCTAAAAGAGTTCGGAAATATCTATACCAGGATCATGAATCCAACCAACGATGTTTTCGAAAAACGCATTGCCGCTTTAGAAGGCGGAGTTGCAGCATTAGCTGTAGCATCTGGTCAGGCCGCTCAATTTATTGCATTAAATAATATATTGGAAGCTGGCGACAGCATTGTTTCTTCTTCTCACATATACGGAGGAACATATAATCAATTCAAAGTAGCCTTTAAACGTTTAGGTATACAGGTAGATTTTGCAAATCCGGATGTACCAGAAGAATTTGAGCAAAAAATTACAGATAAAACCAAAGCCATCTTTTTAGAAACCATCGGAAACCCTGCTTTTAGCATTCCTGATTTCGAAAAAATTGCAGCAATTGCCAAAAAATATGATCTCCCATTAGTGGTGGATAATACTTTTGGTGCGGGAGGATATTTATTTAAACCATTAGAGCATGGCGCCAATATCGTTGTAGAATCGGCAACCAAATGGATTGGCGGTCATGGCACAAGCATTGGCGGTGTGATTGTTGATGGCGGAAACTACAATTGGGGCAATGGAAAATTCCCACAGTTTTCTGAACCTTCAGAAGGTTATCATGGCTTGGTTTTTAGTGATGTTTTTGGTATCGGTGGACCATTCGGAAACATCCAATTCATTATCCGTGCCCGTGTTGAAGGGCTAAGAGATCTTGGACCTGCCCTATCGCCTTTTAATTCTTTCCTTTTGTTACAAGGATTAGAAACCTTATCACTTCGCGTTCAACGCCATGTAGATAATGCACTGGAATTGGCTACCTGGTTAGAAAACCATCCACTGGTTAAGGAGGTTCATTACCCTGGTTTAGCAAGTAGCAAATACAACAACCTGGCAAAAAAATATTTAAGCAATGGTTTTGGTGCAGTTTTATCTTTCGAGTTAAATGGAAGCAAAGAAAACGCAAGCCAGGTGATTGATAGTTTGAAACTGGTATCACATCTGGCAAATGTAGGTGATGCAAAAACTTTGATCATTCAGCCTTCAGCCACCACACACCAACAATTAAGTGAAACAGAACAACTGGCGGCAGGTGTAAAACCAAATGCATTAAGGGTTTCGGTCGGTATTGAGCATATCGATGACATTAAAGCAGATTTCGAGCAGGCATTTGCAACCATTAATGCTACAGCTCCTGCAGAAAGTTTACAAGCCTAAAACCCAAACCCTGAAAGGGGATTTTTAAAACAACAACAACATTACAAAATGCATAACAGTAAAAATGATAGCACTTCAAAGTCTGTTTCGGGAGATGTAGAAGCGACATATAACTATAATAAACAGTTCAAATTAGAAAGCGGGAAAAAGATCCGCAACCTGCAGATTGCTTATCAAACTTACGGCAAGTTAAATGCGAATAAAGATAACGTAATCTGGGTTTGCCATGCACTTACCGCCAATGCTGATGTTTTTGAGTGGTGGGAAGGTTTGTTTGGGGAAAATGCATTGTTCAATCCGGAAGACCATTACATCGTTTGCGCCAACGTTTTAGGTTCGCACTATGGCAGTACAAATCCGTTAAGCACCAATCCTGTAAATGGTTTGCCTTATTACCTTTCTTTTCCGCAGTTTACCATCCGCGATCTGGTTTCGGCACACCAGTTATTGGCTGCGCATTTGGATATCGATTATATCAAATTATTAATCGGTGGTTCTTTAGGGGGGCAACAAGCCGTTGAGTGGAGTATTTCGGAACCGAACAAAATCGAAAACCTGATCTTGATTGCCACCAATGCAGCACATTCTCCTTGGGGAATTGCTTTTAACGAAAGTCAGCGTTTGGCCATTACTACCGACAGGACTTTTTATGCCAACCAGCCAAATGGCGGTAGCAAAGGTTTAAAAACAGCCCGTAGTATTGCACTTTTAAGTTATAGAACCTATAGCGCTTATGGCAGTACACAGGTAGAAAGTGTAAACGATAAAACGGACAATTTCAGATCATCTTCTTACCAGAATTACCAGGGTGAAAAACTGATCAACCGTTTTAATGCTTATAGTTATTATTACTTAACCAAAGCAATGGATAGCCACAACGTTGGCCGTAACCGCAAAAGTATTGCCGATGCATTAAAATTAATCACCGCAAATACCCTGGTAATCGGAATAGAAAATGATGTATTGTTTCCTTTATCAGAGCAAAAGTATTTAGCAGATCATATCCCGGGGGCCGAATTTAGTGCCTTACATTCTGATTATGGCCATGATGGTTTCTTAATCGAAACCGATGCATTGACCAACGTTATCGGAAATTTCATCAAAGAAAGCCGGGATAAGAAGATTATTAAATTGCAGCATACAGCTTAGAAAGGGAGAAGGCTGAGGGTATAAAGGTTGAAGGTAAGAGACCAGATGCCAAAACAAAATTTAAAATAACAAAAAATAAGAGCAGTTAGCTTCGGTGTAATCCCGCTATCTGTGTAATCAAGACTAAAATAATGAGTAAGAATTTAAAAATCGGTTTATTTGGTTTCGGCGTTGTAGGGCAAGGTTTATTGGATATTATCCAAAGCCAGAACCTGAACCTGGAGATCATTAAAATTGCGATAAAAGATCCAAGAAAGAAGCGTACCCTAAATAAAGATCTGTTTACGACTGATCGTAACGAAATATTGAACAATACGGAGATCAATACCATTGTAGAATTGATCAACGATGCAGATGCCGCTTACGAAATTGTAACTACAGCTTTAAAAAACGGCAAGAACGTAGTTTCGGCCAATAAAAAAATGATTGCCACGCACTTGAAAGAGCTGGTAGATTTACAACAGGAGCATGGTACCTCTTTATTATACGAAGGAGCAGTTTGCGGCAGTATTCCGATTATCCGTAACCTGGAAGAATATTATGATAATGAGCTATTCCACGCCTTGAGTGGTATTTTCAATGGCTCATCTAATTACATTCTGTCTAAAATATTTAACGAAAATCAAAGTTACGATTCGGCATTAAAAGAGGCGCAAGATTTAGGTTTCGCCGAAACAGATCCAATTTTAGATGTGGGCGGTTACGATCCTAAATACAAACTGGCCATTGCTACGGCACACGCTTATGGTTTATTCGTGAACCCTGATGCCATTTTGAATATCGGAATCCAGAACCTTTCTCAGCACGACATTAAATACGCGCGTGAGAAAAACTTTAAAATCAAATTGGTTCCTACTGCGCGTAAGGTAAATACCAAAGATATCGTAACCTATGTATTGCCTAAGCTTGTAGCAAAAGATGATTTCTTGTACAATGTAGAGAATGAATACAATGCAGTTGCCGTACAAGCGGCCTTCGCTGATAAACAGTTTTTCTATGGTAAAGGTGCTGGAGGCCATCCTACTGGTGCTGCAGTACTTTCGGATATTGCGGCCTTGCGTTACGATTACCGCTATGAGTATAAAAAATACCATTCAGAAAATGGTGTAAAACATACGGAAGAGATATTATTGGAAATTTATCTGCGTTACGCTGACGAAGATCTGATTACCCTATTGGAATTTGATAACATCAGCGAACGTTATGCGGCCAGTAGTTATAAATATGTGGTTGGAACTGTTAAGCTGCAAAGCTTGATTAAAAACCGCGATCTGCTTTTGGATGAATCTGTTTTTGTGGCCTATACTGGCAGACAGATTTATAAACAGGAGCAATTGAGTGAAAATGTTTTTGCCCAGGAATTGGCAAGCCTATAATTTATTTTTAAGGTTAATTTTTTTATTTGTTTTGTTGTTAAGTACAAAGGTCGGAGCGAGTCCGACCTTTTGCGTTTAATTACTTTACCTTAATATATTTCTCGATAATCACCCGGTCTACCCCCGCCTTTTCAACCTTCTCAATGCCTTTTTGAATCAAAGTATCTTTATTGATGGACAGTTTAAACTTAAAAGTCTTTCCTTCCCAGTCTTTGTTTTTATAATAATCAAGATGTTCGGTATAATCATCTTTATCTAATACAAAGCTTCCACCGCCTGCATCAAAACTGCTCGTATCTTTAGGGTTAATGCTATTTTTTAAAAATGCAAAATGCGTACCGTTAATAATTTTGATCATTTTCAGATCACCTGAATAATCTGTCGTTTCACTTTTCCCATTCTCGATAGTGGTAGCTGAAAACAGTTGCCAGGTACCCTGAATATCAAGCCCCTCTTTCCTGCTATCATCCTTACTGGCGCAAGATGAAAGCGAAAGTACCGCCAGTAGCATTACAATGTTTAGTCTCATAGGTATGTTATTTGGTTATTTTATCTTCAAAACTTATCCCCTGCCAGCCATCTTGATCAGTTTATGCGCCAGGTCTTTCCCTAAGTAGCCATCAATAATAGCATGTACCACATATAAAATTGGTGTCATTAAAATGGCTACCACAAATTTATAAGTGTAATTCACCAAGCCAATCGCGGCAACCATTTGCCAGCTATAATGGTATTGAGGGTTTAAATAAAAGGCAATAAAAATCACTACGAAACTATCAATCAGCTGCGAAACAAGCGTTGAACCTGTAGCGCGTAACCATAAGGCCCGCTCTCCGGTAATCTTTTTAATCCGATGGAAAATTAGCACATCCGCCAATTGCCCAATAATAAAAGCGGTGATGGAACCTACGATGATCCACATGCCCTGTCCAAATATCCCCGCGAAGGCATTGTTCATATTCAGATCTTCGCCATTGATATTTTGATGGACCCAAAAATCTGCCGCACTCAAATGCATTGATCCCCATACTACCATAAAGGCAAAAGCAATTAAAATAGAGGTCATGATTGAAAGAAAACGCACCTGTTTTACACCAAAATATTCGTTGATAATATCCGTCATAATGAAAATGATCGGCCAGGTTAATACCCCTGCCGACATCACAAATGACAAATTTGGCACACCAAGCAAGTTGATGTCGAACTTTTTGATGCCCAATGTTTCCTCAACACTAAATAACTTAACGCCAATAAATTCTGATAATATAGCGTTTGCTACAAAAAAGCTACCCAGAATGAGTAGTAAACGGCTTTCTTTCGTTTTAAAAGTCATAGAGTATAAATCTATAAATAAATAGCAGATTTAGCACAGCGATTATCGCATTTTTAACAGAGATAACATAAAGATTACGCATCCCTTCGATTACATCATTAGCTTTAATTAAAAATATGATTTTTACAATCGTTCGACCGTAAAAATAGGTTAACAAATTAAATCTCCCAATCTTTGCGGCATCAAAATCTGGTAATCTTCATGGCTAAAAAACAACACTTCTATCTGATACTTATTTTAGGTTCATTGGCCGCCCTTGGCCCTTTCTCGATCGACATGTACCTGCCTGGTTTTGTTGATATTGCGAAGGATTTAAAAAGCACCGAATCTACTGTAGCACTTTCCTTGTCAAGCTTTTTTATCGGAATATCTGCCGGACAGTTATTGTATGGTCCTCTATTGGATAAATATGGAAGAAAAAAACCTTTATACTTTGGCTTGGCACTTTATATTCTTGCTTCTTTTTTATGCCTGGCGGTAACTGATGTGAACCAACTGATTGTTTTACGTTTTGTACAGGCCATCGGAAGCTGTGCCACCGCTGTAGCCTCGGTTGCTATGGTTAGAGATTTATTTTCTGTAGAAGAAAGTCCAAAGGTATTTGCGTCTTTAATGCTGGTTATCGCCGTTTCACCAATGCTTGCACCAACTGCTGGAGGGTATCTAATTTCGGCCCTTGGGTGGAAATATGTATTTGTATTTTTAGGATTAATGGCTGTTTTAATGCTTCTGGCTTCTATTTTCAAATTACCGGAGAGTTATAAACCCGATCCAAATTACTCTTTAAAACCAAAACCGATTTTAACTAATTTCATAACGGTTTTAAAGGAGCCTCAATTTTATACCTATGCGCTCATCAGTTCGGTTACCTTTTCGGGTTTATTCGCCTATGTATCTTCATCACCACAGGTATTTATGAAGATTTATGAAGTAAGCAAAACAGGTTACGGCTGGATCTTCGCATTACTTTCTGTAGCGTTTATTGGATCAAGCCAGGTGAACAGTTTGATTTTAAGGTGGTTTACCAGCAAGAAAATTGTCACCTATGCACTTATCGCACAATGTATCTTCAGTTTGATTTTCTTAATTTTTGCGCTGAATGACTGGTTAAATTTATATTCCACCATTGGCTTTATTGCTTTATTCCTGGCTTGTTTAGGCTTAATTAACCCAAATGCTGCTGCTTTATCGTTGGCTCCATTTACCAAGAACGCGGGTAGCGCATCTGCATTAATGGGCGCATTACAGATGGGTTTAGGTGCTTTGGCTTCGGTGATGGTGAGTTTATTTAGCGAACACTCTGTTGTGCCGATGCCATTGGTGATGACGGCCGCTGCATTTATCGCTTTAGCTTGTTTATTAATCGGCAGAAGATTTATTACTACTGAGGTAGAAGCATCTTCTGATTCGGCTGTGATAGCGCACTAGGTTTTTACCACACTGTTTTTTTTTACCACAAAGGCACCAAGAACACAAAGAAATAGTTGTTTGTATATTCTTTGTTCCTTTATAATATTGCGCATCATTTTATAACCACCTGAGACAGCTTAGAGCACCTTATTTTTTTTGGTATGCTAGTGGTTTACCTCTACATGCCTTATCTGTTTTTTACCACAAAGACACCAAGAACGCAAAGTGATAATCTTGCTTTGTGATCTTAGTGTCTTGGTGGTAATTATTATTATGGTACAAATAACTTATAGATCAAATAGCAAATAATTGTGCCTACAGCGGCGATGATGAAACCGCTTAAACGCTTCTTTTTGATGAAACAGATCAGGATAATGCCTGAAATGGAAACCAAAGTCATCAGTACTGCTGAAATATCAATAATCCACGACCAGGCTTTGCCAGAATCTCGGCCTTTATGCAGATCGTTTATCACCGCTACTGCACCAAACCTCGTGGTGGTTAATTCATATTTACCCGTTTCGCGGTCGATAAAAGAATCAGCAAGATAACCTGGACCGTTAAAAGTTAGACTCAGTTCGCGGTCGTCGATCCTGAAATCGCTCAATGCCCCCTTTACTTCATGTTTGTTTCTGAAAAACTCAACAATCTGGAGTTTATTAATCTTATTGGTGTCAGGCTGATTAACCCATTTCAAGTTTACAGAACCCGAATCTTTACTTACCACTTCCTTACCAGAAGTAAACCAATCTGCATGGTTTAAAGTCAGGCCCGATACCGCGAAAAACAACAGAATGGTAAAACTCACCATCGACAAGTAAATGTGCAGCCAACGTGATAAACCTGCTAAACGTTTTTTGCCTTTAGCTTTTCCGCTATCCTTTTTTACTGGCTTTTTGCCAAGGCCACCAGGCGCTGCTACAATATTATTTTTTTGCGATTTTTCTGTAGTCAAGGGATGCTGATGCTAATTCTGTATTTGGAGTTAATTCTACTTTTTGAGCTGATCCTGTAAACTTCATTTCTTTCGAAATTACCTGGTAAGATCCATGCTCGCGCGCCACTTCAATGTAAACAGTATAAATACCTGCTTTTACCAATTGTCCGCTATCGTCTTTTCCATCCCATGATAAACTGTATTTACCAGGGCCACGCGTAGCCGAACTGGTTGAACTTAACTTACCTGCTTCTGCTTTTCTAAATTCATCGCCATTGGCACGGTTCCACGATTTTAAATCCGGCAACCAACGTGGTTTATTGTACCAAATGGCGAGGTTACGTACAGGTGTTTTGGCGGCATCTTCAATCCAAACGGCAACAAAAGGGCGGCGAACGCGCTTACCATCCGTTGATTCGATATTGGCAATTTCTAAGTTTACCAACAATTCATATTTTGTATTCCAGGGTTTATCAGCTTTGTTTGCTTTTGATACGGCAAACACTGGTTTATTTAAAACAACTTCGTATTGAGCCCACTCGCTGCTTTTAATCTCTTTTCCCTCTTTCGTAACCAATAAATAGGCAATGTCTTTTCTATTTCCGGTTAGTTTTTCAATTTCCGAAACAGAAAGCACATTAAAAGAAGTGGCTAAAGCACCGGCCTCACTTGCGTCAGCTGCAATCACCGTCGCGCTGATGATCTCTGAAGCAGGATTTCCAGTACGTGGATCAACGATATGCGAATACCATTTTCCATTTACATTAAAACCCCTGCGGTAATTGCCACTGGTAGCCACCGCTTTATCCGAAACTCTAATTGTAGTTAATGCCGCATCATTTTCGGCGTCTGCTTTAGGATTGGCTATTTCAATAGTTTCAGGTTGATTTCCTTTAATCGCCATATCGCCCCCAATGTTAACCACCACACCTTCAATACCGGCACTTTGCATCGCCCTTTCAGCAGCTTTATTTATGATATAACTTTTCGCAAAAGAATTCAATGCCAAAGGCACATCATCCAATCTCGTAGCGGTTTTATTTTTTTCATCCAGCACATAATGTTTTTGTTTAACCAGATTAACCGCAGTTTGCAGCGACTGGGCAGATGGCAAGCGGTTTTCGATAGCCGCCTTTTTCCAAACATTACCAATTACTGCCGCCGAAGCGTCGAGCGCCCCATTTGTTAAGCCTTTATAATCTTCAAACTGTTGCAAAACTTCAAATAATTCTGATGAAACTTTGGTGGTTTGTTTTCTATTGCTCAGCCATTTATTAAACTCACTTGTTGTTTTGTAAGCACTTAAAATACCATCTAAATGATCTATTTCTTTCAATGCGTTTTCTTCAGCCAGATCTGCGTCAGCCTGATTGTTTGCTTTAAATTTGAATTCTAATGAGGTACCCAGTACATTTTCGTAATTGGATACGAATGTTCTTAGGGATTTTTTTGGACTAATAAATGCTGAAGCAGTTATGACCACTAAAAAAGCAGAAATTAAGTGTTTAAACTTCATATATTATGGATGATTGGAGATTTTAAATGCAAAGAAAACAGTTTATCTGGAATAATTTTAAATAAGCAGAAATATATTTGAAATGATACATGCTTTTTTGCCAGTTAAATCACTCTAATCAACATTTTTTTATTTACGTTGATGATGTTAGTTTAAAGTCAAGGTTTAATGATGTTGACAGAAAAATGTTACGTTTTTTTGGTTACATAAATTAATATTTAACGCTTATTTCAGAAAAATAATCGACGATTTGCCCTTTATTCAGTTTAGCTTTTCCCATCAGTCTTTAGGCTTTAAGCTTTTTTTTCCTATTTTCGCTTATACGATGCTGAATATACAATCTAAACTTCCAGGAGTAGGCACCACCATTTTTTCGGTGATGAGCAAACTTGCGGCAGAACACAATGCTATTAATTTATCGCAGGGATTTCCCGATTACGCCTGCGACCCAAAATTACTTGAATTGGTAACCAAAGCCATGAAAGATGGTTTTAACCAATACGCGCCAATGCCTGGTTCTTCTTTTTTAAAAGAAACCATTGCCGATAAAGTTGAAAAACTCTATAACATAAAATACAATCCAGAAACAGAAATTACGGTTACTGCTGGTGGAACTCAGGCTATTTTTACCGCTCTGGCGGCCATTATCAATGCAGGAGACGAAGTCATTATTTTTGAGCCCGCTTACGATAGTTATGCACCAACAGTAAAACTTTTGGGTGGCTTGGTTAAAACCTATGAGCTTGCCCCACCCACGTATGGTATTGATTGGGACATGGTAAAGAAGCTCTTTACAGCGCGTACGCGGATGATTATCTTAAATACCCCGCAGAATCCTACAGGTAGTATTTTATCGCGTGATGATATGGAATCGCTCATTAAATTGGTTAGTGGTACTGATATTTTAATTTTGAGCGACGAAGTTTACGAACATTTAATTTACGATGAACAAAAGCACCAAAGTGTGATGCTTTACCCTGAATTAAGACAACGAAGCTTCATTGTCGCCTCTTTTGGAAAGCTTCTACATGCCACAGGCTGGAAACTGGGATATTGTTTGGCACCAGAGAAACTGACCAAAGAATTTAGGAAAGTACACCAATTTAATGTTTTCAGCGTTAATAGTCCCATGCAGCAAGCTATTGCCGATTACATTAAAGAACCAAAAAATTATAATGGGCTAGCCAGTTTCTTTCAACAGAAAAGGGATTATTTCAGAGGGCTTTTAGCCGAAAGCAGATTTAAGCTCCTGCCTTGCAACGGATCATATTTTCAATGTGTAAGTTATAGCGATATCAGCGATGAAAAAGATGCCGATTTTAGTGTGAGGCTCATTAAAGAATTTGGCGTAGCTACTATTCCAGTTTCTGCATTTTACCAGAAAGCTACCGACCACAAAATTATCAGGCTCTGTTTTGCAAAAGAAAATGCCACGCTGGCATCAGCTGCAAAGAAATTAAAAAATGTTTAATTATCCGAAATCATAAAAATGGAAGCACCTGTTTACACTCAAATAGAAAACCTGAAAGTAACTGTCTTTCAGGCCTATCTCTTTTGGGAAAACATCGAAAAAAACCTCTTAAATCTCGCCCTCCGATTATCAATGGGTGTTCGGGAGAAAACGGATATTATTGTTTTGCCCGAAATGTTTAATACGGGCTTTAGCATGAATTCTGAGACGCTTGCAGAAGAAATGGGTGGAAAAACCATGCAGTGGATGCAAAAAATGGCACACCAATACAATTGTGTGGTTACAGGAAGCTTAATTATAAAAGAAAATAATCAATATTTTAACCGTTTAATCTGGATGGAGCCCGATGGCAAACACCAACACTACGATAAACGCCATCTTTTTGGTATGGGTGATGAAGACGAACACTTCAGTCCGGGCAAAGAAAAACTTATCGTCGAATTAAAGGGCTGGAAAATCAGATTGGCCATTTGTTACGACCTCCGTTTTCCGGTGTGGTTGCGTAATGTAGATCAGGAATACGACATTCTGCTTTTGGTGGCCAACTGGCCTGATAAACGTTCGGCACATTGGAAAGCCTTAATTCCGGCAAGAGCAATCGAAAACCAGAGTTATGTAATTGCGGTAAACCGTGTGGGCCATGATGGAAACCAGATTTACCACAGTGGATTATCCATGTGTTTAGATCCTTATGGCAATACCGTTTATTACAAACCTGAAGACGAAGATTTATATACTTTTAGTATCAATTACGAGGAACTGGTAAAAATCAGAAGGCAATTTCCATTTCTTAAAGATGCAGACAAGTTTACCATCACTGATTAATGCGCCATGCTTAAATATAATGACCAATAATCAAATTGCAATGATCAACTTTAGAAGTAAGTAACCAATGTTCAAACAAGAGCAACCGACCAATTAACTTATAACCAATAATCAAACTCCAATTTTCAAACTGGATTAACCTATTAGTTAAACAATTAACCGATTTAAACAATTAACCAGTTAACCCACATCAACAATTAACAAATTTCAACACTTAACCGACAAAACAATTAACCATCCCATGTTTAACCGCCGTAAATTTATAAAAGCATCTGCCCTATCTGCCGGATTGTTGGCCATTGATAAAAGTAGCATTGCCGAAATCGTGCCTCAAAAAGCTACGATAACAGCCAATTTCCCTATTGTAATTTCTACCTGGGATTTTGGAATTGCAGCAAATGCCGATGCCTGGAAAGTTTTGTCGTCAGGCGGACGTGCTTTAGATGCCGTTGAACAAGGGGTTTGGGTGCCAGAAGCTGACGAAAAAAATCAATCTGTGGGCTATGGTGGTTTACCAGATCGGGATGGCCATGTTACCCTTGATGCCTGCATTATGGATGAGTTGGGCAATTGTGGTGCCGTTTTAGCGCTTGAGCACATCAAACATCCTATTTCTGTAGCGCGTAAAGTGATGGAAAAAACGCCACATGTGATGTTGGCTGGTGATGGTGCGCTACAATTTGCCTTAGAACAAGGTTTTAAAAAAGAAAACCTGCTTACCCCTGCCAGCGAAAAAGCATGGAAAGAATGGTTAAAAACAGCAAAATATGCGCCTGTAATGAATATCGAAAATAAACTGTACGAGAAAGCTGCTCCACAAAAATTACCTGGAAACCAATATAACCACGATACCATCGGTATGCTCGCCATCGATGCCAAAGGCAACATTTCTGGTGCCTGCACCACCAGTGGCATGGCCTACAAACTTCATGGCAGGATTGGCGATAGTCCGATTATTGGGGCCGGCCTTTATGTAGATAACGAAATAGGCGGCGCAACCTCAACCGGTGTAGGCGAAGAAGTTGTGAGAAATGTAGGTTCTTTTTTGGTAGTAGAATTGATGCGCCAGGGTTACACTCCCGAAGCCGCCTGCAAAGAAGCGGTAATGCGAATCATCAAAAAGAAACCCGAAACCGCTAAAAACATCCAGGTTGGATTTTTAGCCATCAATAAAAGGGGTGAATACGGCGCCTATGCCATTCAACAAGGTTTTAGTTACGCCGTTTGCAATGCAGAAAAACAAGATCTTTTAATTAAAGGCAAAAGTCATTATTAGCTTGAAGTAAACATCCCAAAAAATAAACTAAAAGAATAAGCGGCAAATGGGATTATTATCCAAAATTTTCGGCAAAAAAAATGTAGAAGAACGTAAGGGTGAACCCGATATGGTTTACATCCCAAACGAAGATGAGCGCATGAAATGGGCGATAGAAAAAGCCAATCTAACACTTTGGTATTTTGAAGAAAGCCTCTCAAATCCACAGCCACATCATGCTTATTTTTCGGTTAAGGTGCGTATCACCGACAAAGAAAACAGTGAGCATATCTGGCTAACAGACCCACATTTTGATGATGAAGGAAATCTTTTCGGTACTGTTGGAAATGAACCTGTAAGTATGCAGTCTGTAAAATTGGACCAAAAAATTGGCATCAACCGCGATTTGATATCTGATTGGATGAGCATCGAAAATGGCCGTTTAATTGGGGGCTACACCATCAGAGCGATTAGAGATGGGATTCCGGAAAAGGATAAAGCAGAATTCGATAACGGTATAGGCTTGTATATTGATGAGGGCATTGATCATTTTAAAGCGAACCTCGAAACACCAGAAGGTGCTATTCTTGCGTTGGAAAAAGCTTATATCGATAAAGATATCGATGCTGCAATGGATTGTAAGGATTTTCACGAAGAAGCTAAATCTTTGCTTTCGGTAATGAACATGGAGATTGATCAGGACATTATCAATGAAACCGCTGAAGTGCTTAAACTCTCCTTTATGAATAGTATAGAAGAAAATGGCTTTCCTGATTTCTCCACTATTCAAAATGCTTTTCCAGAACGTAAAAAGATTGATAAAACCCATTGGGTGATCACCGAGGTATGCTGGTTTCCTGATGGAGGGAAATCGGAACAGTTGCTCAACACCTATAAATCGCCAAAGGGTTGGGTGGTTTTAGGTCCGGCTGGGCCACAAGAATAACATTAGCTCGAATTAAACAATTAACAAATATGAACGGTGTTGAGGCAATCGCCTGCTTAGAAGTATGTGCAAATTCTTACGAATCGGCTTTGGCGGCTCAAAATGGCGGGGCAAAAAGAGTTGAGTTTTGTGATAACCTGGCAGAGGGTGGCACTACCCCTAGTTATGCCCAGATTGCGCTGGCCAAGAAAAATTTATCAATCGAAGTCTGGCCGATTATCCGCCCGCGTGGTGGTGATTTCTTATATTCCGACATTGAATTTGAATTGATGAAGGAGGATATAAAAATCTGCAAATCATTACATTGTGAGGGCATAGTTACCGGAATACTTAAAGCAGATGGCACCATTGATCAAGAAAGATGTGCCGAACTGATTGAGCTGGCCAAACCTATGGAGGTTGCTTTCCACCGGGCCTTTGATATGAGCAACGATATGGACCAGGCATTGGAAGATTTAATCGCACTCCGCATCAAAAGGGTGCTTACCTCAGGTGGTGCTCCCTCAGCCATTTTGGGTACAGAAAAACTAGCCCAACTCATAAAAAAAGCAAATGGGCGCATCACCATCATGCCAGGTGCAGGAATTAATGAAACCAACATCAAAACACTAATAGATCAAACTGGTGCCACACAATTCCACGCCTCGGCCAAAGAATTTGTGGCCAGTAAAATGAAGTTTAGAAATACCGAAACCAAAATGGGCAGTATCGAGGATGAATACCGATACGAACTTACTTCGGAAGCCAAGGTAAAGGCTTTGGTTGACTGTATAAATAATAGGAGGCTGTCTCAAAAGTAAAAATGGTAATTACAAAACGGAATTAAATTTCGCGAACCTTGTTTTCAATCAAGTATATCATGTAAAAGTGGCTACTTTCAAATCGAAAATAGCCACTTTTGATTCCAAGCTTACCAGCTTTAGAATTTAATTTGGTGTTCTTTGTCAAAAAATGACTTTTGAGACAGCCTTGGTGAGATTCGCATTTGTAATGCTTAATGATGAAACTCAATGGCGATAAAATCGCCTTCCTCCTACATCCTCGTTACAAACGAGGACGATAAAAACCACAGATATACACGGATTAACACAGATGTTTTACAACGTTGAGTGGTGAGATCTGCATTTCTAATGCCTAATGATTAAATTCAATGGCGATAAAATCGCTTTTCTCCATCATCCTAATTATGTTAAAGGAATCACTTTGTGACAAACGAGGACGATAAAACTGATCGCAAACAAGCTTGATATGCTAAAAATAGTTATTTTAGCTTTGCAGGAAAGGGATTGTGCTTTTTTTTAGGCCTTTGTTCCTTAAACCCGGTAGAAGCGGCATCCTCCGATCTTTTATCGGAGCTATAGCGAATAACGGGACTACAGTTTCCGAAGGATTACTGCACATTCATTTCCTAATAAAAATTTAACGACTATAAAGGGCAGTAAAATATTTAAAAAATCATCTATCAGCGGGGGGCTTTGGCTATGCTCCGACTGACAAACTACTGTAATGCATAAAAACTAAAAATGAAAATAATCTCCAAAACCTACAACTTCCTGGTACTACTAGCCACACTTCTTTTGGTCGTTTCATTTTTCATTCCCGTATCAAGCCTGGATATCAATTTTCACGACACCTATTATATGATGACAAATATTCAGTTTATCAGATTTTGGGTGATACTTTTATTCATTTTGGCCTTATTTTATAGATTACTGGCCCGGTATATGGCCTGGGATATTTTGAGTTGGCTACACATTCTGTTGTCGATCCTTTTGCTTCTAGCCTATCTGTATGTCCAATATAGTTATATAAAGTCGCTTGCAGTAATTGAGTTAACCAATGAAGGTTCATTGGCTTATTTCAAACGATTCAATACCCAACTTGCTGCCCTTGGGATGGGATTTCTACTGGTTCAATTGCTACCCATCATTAATTTAATTGTTGGCCTGATGAAACGCAGACGATCTGCCATTTAAATAACGTATCTACTGCCTAGTCTTAAATCTCTAACCCTTAAATGATCTTTAAGTTACTCCTAACTTTGTGGGTAAATCGACTTTGGACTCAAGACTTCAGACTAAGGACTAAAAACCTACCCAAGCGTTTCTTTCATCAAACGGGTATAAAACTCCTTAAGTGTAATGCCCATTGCAGCTACCTGCTGAGGAATAAAACTAGTTGCGGTTTGTCCGGGGATGGTATTGATTTCGATAAAATAGAATTTACCTGTTTCATGCTCCAGAAAATAATCAACACGTACCACACCCCTGCAATTTAATTTTTTATATACATCTGTTACCACCTGTTGCACACCCACCAGCTCTTCGTCGTTCATCCGTCCGGGGGTAATCTCTTCAGTAGATCCTGGGGTATATTTGGCTTCGAAATCAAAGAATTCATTCTGCGGGATGACTTCGGTGGTAGGTAAAACCGTAATTTTTCCTTCAGCGCCAAAAACTCCGATCGAAAACTCTCTTCCACTTACAAATTCTTCAATCAAAATCTGATCATCTTCCTGAAAAGCTTTCTCAATTGCACTATCGAGATCATCAGCATGTTTCACCTTACTCATGCCAATGCTGCTTCCACCACTGTTCGGTTTAACAAAATATGGCAATTTTAAATCCTGCTTGATTTTATTTAAACTATAGTTTCCACCTTTAAATATCTGAACAGACTTCGCTGTATACAGGTGATCAATACCTTCCACAATGGCTTTGGTATAACCTTTATTCATTGTAATTGATGAGGTTAAGGCATCACAGGTAGTGTAAGGAATCCCCAGCATATCGAAATAACCCTGCAGTTTGCCATCTTCGCCCGGCGAACCATGAATGGCAATAAATACCCCATCAAACTTGATCTTTCTTCCTTCAAGGGTTAATGAAAAATCATTTTTATCTACATCAATTTTAACCGAATCGGCGGGTTCATAAAACCATCCCTTTTCGTTAAGCATAATTTTATATACATCGTATAAATTTGGATCGATATTTTGTGCAATTGTAGCTGCACTTTTTACCGAAACAACCCATTCGCCTGTGGTACCGCCTGTTAACAACGCAATCGTTTTCTTCATGTCAGAAATCCTTTATTAAATTGAATTTGAATGTAAATATATCCCCAAAAATATAAATATCTTTGTGCTTTAATAAATATTCAATGATTGATTGAGAGAATTATTGAATGAAGGGATGATTGAATGAAGGAATGATTGAATGGGGTGAATTTGATTCTATCATTCAATCGATAATTAAAATAGTTACATTTGAGCTTGTACGCATAACCCAAATTAAGATTCATGTCTAAATTTATAGATTATTTAAAAACCAAATCGTTTAGGAACAACATTTTAGCTGCTATAATCACCGTTGTTGCACTTTTACTGATCGCTTTTTTTAGTTTAAGATATTATACCAAACATGGTGAAGGCTTAAATGTACCCATGGTAAAAGGTTTATCTTTTGAACAGGCCGTAAAAAAACTGGAAGATGCCGGACTTAAATATGAGGTAGATTCTGTTTTCATTATGGATCAACCTGCCGGGATTGTAATTGATCAGGATCCGGATCCCAATACTTTCGTTAAAGATAACCGTACCATTTACCTTACCATCAACGCAGGTAAAACACCGAATACCAAATTCCCTGATGTTGCGTTTAAAACCTTACGCGAAGCACAGGCCATTATAGAAAGTTCGCGATTAAAACTTGGCGATACCACTTATAAACCTGATGTAAGCCGTGATGTCGTTTTGGAAGCCTCTTTTGGTGGCCAGCCGATAACCGCAGGGCAAATTGTACCGGTAGGCTCAAGGATTAATTTGGTATTAGGCGATGGACGCGGAAATGAAGAAGTAGATATCCCGCAATTAATGGGTTTAACCATGGATGAAGCTAAATTTAGCTTAAGGGGCTCGAACCTAACTTTAGGTACCATTATTTATGATGGTCCGATTACCGACAGTGCTGCAGCGATCATTACCAAACAAGACCCTATGCTGGTTGATTCGGTAACAAAAGTGGCTATTGGCACCAAGATCAACATTACCTTATCTAACAAACAACAATAAAATACGCACATTATACAGATGACTGAAGTAGAAAAAAAGAACATGAGTACTGGCAAAAAAGCAGCAATAATTATTGCGCTTATCGTTATTTTAATAGCCGGTTACTTTGCGCTAAACATTTACAGGCTTTACTTTGCCCCTAACGTTACCGAAAATCAAAAATATTTATACATCAAAACAGGAAGCAGTTACGATGATTTAATTGCCGAAATTAAAAAGAAAGACCTGGTAAAAAGCATTGCTACTTTTACAGCGGCTGCCGGAAAAATGAACCTGGCCACAACGGTAAAACCAGGGCGTTACCGCCTGACGAAAGGAATGACGAACCGCGGTCTGATTAATTTAATTAAGGCGGGCAACCAGGATCCTGTTAAATTGAAATTCCACAACATCCGCAAGAAAGAAAATTTTGCTGCCTATCTGGCCAGTAACCTGGAAGCCGACTCGTTAAGTTTCATTAAGGTATTGGATTCGACTGCATTAATCAGCAAATATGGTTTTAATGAGGATAATGTTTATGCCATGTTTATCCCCAACACTTACGAAATGTACTGGAATATTTCTCCGGTCGATTTCTTTGAACGTATGCATAAGGAATACGATAAATTCTGGACAGCAGAGCGTAAACAAAAAGCAGCAAGTTTAAACCTTACACCTGCTCAGGTATATACCCTCGCATCTATTGTTGATGCCGAAGCACTTTACGACAAAGAAATGCCAATTATTGCAGGTTTATACTTAAACCGCTTAAACAAGGGCATATTGTTGCAAGCCGATCCGACCGTAATTTTTGCCAACAACGATTTTACAGTGAAAAGGGTAACCGGAAGGTTATTACAGGTACAATCGCTTTACAATACCTATAAATATGCTGGTTTGCCTCCAGGGCCTATCATGATGCCAAGTATCAACGCGATAGATGCTGTATTGAACCGCGACCAGAACAATTACATTTACATGTGTGCGAAAGAAGATTTTTCAGGCTATCATAACTTTGCAGCAGACAAGGCACAGCACGAAATCAATGCAAAAAAATACCGTGAGGCTTTAAACAAAAGAAACATCTTTAAATAATGTATAGCCACAGTACAAAAATCAGGGTGCGTTATGGCGAAACCGATCAGATGGGCTATATGTATTACGGTAATTATGCACAGTATTACGAAGTAGGCCGTGTGGAAATGTTGCGTAGTCTCGGCATGAGTTACAGTTCTATGGAGGCTGATGGGATTATGATGCCTGTTTTAGAGCTGAAGTGCAAATACATTAAACCTGCGCTTTACGACCAGGAGATTACGGTAAAAACGATTGTTAAAACCTTGCCGGGCATCAGGATTTTCTTTGAATACGAATTGTACAACGAAAAGGAAGAATTGATAAACATTGGGGCTACTACACTTGTTTTTGTGGATATGAAAAAAAACAAACCTACAAACCCGCCCGAAAACTTTATGCAAAAGTTATCGGTATTTTTTAATTAATAGCAAAAAATGGAATGGTTACACCGGCAATTATTACATCTTAAGCTCTATACGCGCTTTATCGAATGGACTAAAGGTTGTGTTTTGCCTGGTTTTAGCCCGCTTCCATTATACACAGTAGCCACATTTTTCTTTCGCGAAATCGGGAAAGATTCACTGGTCAATAAATCGTCTTCGCTGGCTTATAGTTTTATGCTGGCCATCTTCCCGGGGATTATCTTCCTTTTTACCTTAATTCCCTTTATCAAGATTGATGGCTTCCAGGATCAGCTGTTAAATTTGATACAGCTGGTATTGCCGCATAATGCTTATGAGGCCTTCGAAACCACTTTAAAAGACATCATCAAAAACCAGAATAAGGGATTGCTATCATTTGGTTTTCTATCTGCCATATTTTTTGCCACAAACGGTGTTAAAAACCTGATGAAGGCTTTCAATAAATCTTCATTGATTATCGAAACCAGAAGTTGGTTAAAACAACGTTTAATTGCCCTGGTTTTAACTACGATAATCTGCTTTTCTATTATCATCTGCATCAGTGCGATGGCTTTGGGCGAAGTTTTGCTGTATAAGATCACAAATGAACTCCATATTAAAAACAGTTCTGTGGTTTTTGCGGTACAGATTACCCGTTGGGCACTGTTGGCTATTTTATATTTTTTAACCGTATCGGTTTTATATCGATATGGACCTGCACATTCAAAAAAATGGAGGTTATTTAGTGCCGGCTCCTGGCTGGCCACTATCCTGGCATTTCTTACCATCTGGGGGTTCTCCTTCTACATCAACCATTTTGGTTCTTACAACAAAGTTTATGGCTCTATTGGCACCTTAATCGTAGTCATGATCTGGCTTTATTTAAATTCGTTGATTTTATTGATCGGTTTTGAATTGAATGCCAGCGTTGATGTAAGCAAAAGAAGTGTGAAGATTATCCGCCCTAACTTCAATCTTTTCAAAAAATCGGAGCCAATTGAGGAAAATATCCAGAAGAAATAATTTTTTCTTCCTCTGTGTTAAGGAATTATCAAGTTTATATAAAAAAAAGACATTCTGAGTTTGTAGAATTAACTTGAGTTCGTACTTTTGCAGCGGAGAGTTGGCAGAGTGGTCGATTGCGGCAGTCTTGAAAACTGTTGACTTGTTAAAGGGTCCGCGGGTTCGAATCCCCCACTCTCCGCCAAAATGGTTTCAAAAACCAACAAAAGCCTGCAGATCGTATGATAGCAGGCTTTTTTCGTTTCCGGCACTACAGAAAACATGCATGAATTCGCATAGTTCTGGTGAGTGATTCGGTGAGTAAAACGAAAAATTGAAATGACTCACCGAATTCATTATAAAATACTGACCATCAAG
>NZ_JAVTSN010000043.1:0-64436 GCF_032678585.1 Pedobacter psychrodurus
CTGTTCTTTCGAACAGGACTTTTTTCATCTTAAGGTGAATAAAATTATTCTCCTTTTGGTTCTTCAGTAGCAGGAGCTTCTTCAGCAGGAGCAACTTCTTCGGCAACTTCAGCTTTCGCTTCAGCAGCTTTAGGTGCTGTAGTAGCTTTACTTCTACCACGACGAGTTGTTTTCTTCTCTTCTTTAGCTTCTACGTCTTTACCGTAAACTGTATTGTAATCTACCAATTCAATTAAAGCCATTTCAGCGTTATCACCTAAACGGTTGTTTAATTTAATGATACGAGTATAACCACCTGGACGGTTTGCAACTTTCTCAGCAATTTCGCGGAATAAGATGGTTACTACTTCTTTATCTTGTAAATAAGCAAAAACTGTACGACGTGAGTGAGTAGTATCATTTTTTGATTTAGTGATAATTGGCTCAACATAAGTACGTAAAGCTTTAGCTTTAGCTAAAGTTGTTGTAATTCTTTTGTGCAAAATAAGTGATGAAGCCATATTCGCTAACATCGCCTTTCTGTGGCTTGCGGTTCTACCTAAGTGGTTTACTTTTTTACCGTGTCTCATTGTTTTTTAATTGAGTGTATACCGTCTCGTTGCAATTAAGCTGAGGGAATTATACACTGTGAAAAATTATTTATTTTAGTTAAGACTTTAGAAAGGAAGACTCACGACTCCGAACTAAAGACTCAGGACTAATCTTACTCTTCGTCTAATTTAAATTTAGACAGGTTCATACCGAAAGATAAACCTTTTGATTTTACTAATTCCTGGATCTCTGTTAAAGATTTTTTACCGAAGTTTCTGAATTTTAACATATCAGCAACATCGTAAGAAACTAAATCAGCTAAAGTACGGATATCAGCAGCTTTTAAGCAGTTTAATGCTCTAACTGAAAGATCCATATCTACCAATTCAGTTTTAAGGATTTTACGCATGTGTAAAATTTCCTCATCAACTTCTTTAGTTTCTTCTTTAGCTTGAGATTCTAATACTAAATTCTCATCAGAGAATAACATAAAGTGTTGGATAAGAATCTTAGCCGCTTCTTTTAATGCTTCTTCAGGATGAATTGAACCGTCGGTAGAGATATCTAAAACCAATTTTTCATAATCCGTTTTTTGCTCAACACGAAAGTTTTCGATCGTGTATTTTACATTTTTCATTGGAGTATAAATCGAATCGATTGCGATTACACCTACAACAGCATCAGCAACTTTATTTTCTTCAGCAGGTACATAACCACGTCCTTTATTGATGGTTAATTCCACTTCCAAAGTAACAGATTTATCCATGTTGCAAATTACATGCTCAGGGTTTAATACTGTAAAGTTGTTAGAGAATTTAGTGATATCACCAGCTTTAAACTGATCTTGACCATTAACGATGATGAAAACTTTTTCAGAATCACCTGAATCGCCTGTTTTCTTAAAACGAACTTGTTTTAAGTTTAAGATGATGTCAGTTAAATCTTCTACAACACCTTTCATGGTAGAAAACTCATGAGAAACGCCTGAAAAACGAATAGTAGTAATAGCATAACCTTCTAATGAAGAAAGTAAAATTCTTCTTAAGGCATTACCAATTGTTACACCGAAACCGGGCTCTAAAGGACGAAATTCAAATGTGCCATCGAAATCAGTTGATTTCTGCATGATCACTTTGTCTGGTTTCTGAAATGCTAAAATTGCCATTTATAATTTTTTAAATTCGTTATTGAATATATAGTAACATGAAAAAAGTTAATTACCCTTTTGAGGTAATTAACTAGATCATTTATTACTTTGAGTATAACTCGATGATTAAGTTTTCCTTGATGTTTTCAGGAATCTCATCACGTTGAGGGTAGGTTAAGAATTTACCAGTTAATTCACTAGCATTCCACTCTAACCAAGCAAACTTATTAATTGTTCTGCCTGCAACTGAGTTACTAATTGATTCTAAAGATTTAGATTTTTCACGAACAGCAACCACATCACCAGCTTTTAACTGATATGAAGGAATATTTACAACTTCACCATTCACGGTAACGTGTTTATGGCTAACTAACTGGCGTGCACCAGAACGGGTTGTTGAAATACCTAAACGGTAAACTGTATTATCTAAACGTGCTTCTAATAACTGAAGTAAGTTATCACCGGTAATACCAGCACGAGAAGATGCTTTTTTAAACAAGTTACTGAACTGTTTTTCTAATACACCATAAGTATATTTTACTTTTTGTTTCTCCATTAACTGGATAGCATATTCAGATTGTTTTCCTCTCCTTTTTGATGAGCCATGTTGCCCAGGAGGATAATTTTTTCTGTCTAACACCTTATCAGGACCGAAGATTGGTTCTCTGAATTTACGGGCGATTTTTGATTTTGGGCCTGTATATCTTGCCATTTTTTTTTCTGTTTTAAAGTATCATCCAACCTGAAGCTGGAGATTCTTAGCTTTAAAATTAATTAAACTCTTCTCTTTTTAGGAGGACGACATCCGTTGTGAGGAAGTGGTGTAATATCTTTAATAGATAATACTTCGATACCTGCTACTTGCAAAGTTCTGATTGCAGATTCACGACCTGAACCCGGACCTTTTACAAATACTTCAACTTTACGTAAACCTAAATCAAACGCAACTTTACCGCAATCTGAAGCTGCTTGACCAGCTGCATACGGCGTGTTCTTTTTAGAACCTTTAAAGCCCATTTTACCAGCTGATGACCATGAAATGGTTTGTCCGCCGTTGTTTGTTAAGGTAACGATGATGTTGTTGAAGGTAGCATTGATATGCGCCTGACCAACAGACTCAATTACAACGATACGTTTTTTTGTTACTTTTTTACTCTTAGCCATTTTATCTTTTAGATTTTAGATACGAGACTTGAGATATGAGACTTTCTCTACCCCGGCACTCAGTATCCTACTTTGTATCTTTATTCCAGATTTGAGCAGATTTTAAACACATGATTCCCACATCTAAAATCTCACCTCTCATATCTATCTATTACTTAGTAGCTTTTTTCTTGTTAGCAACTGTTTTTCTCTTACCCTTACGAGTACGTGAGTTGTTTTTAGTACGCTGACCACGAGAAGGTAAACCTTTTCTGTGACGTAAACCACGGTAACAACCGATATCCATTAAACGTTTAATGTTTAACTGAACTTCTGAGCGTAAAGCACCTTCTACTTTAATCTCATCGTTAATCATTGTACGGATTGCTGTTAACTCATCATCAGACCAATCTTGTACTTTTTTGTTTAAATCGATACCTGCAGTAGTTAATATACGTTGTGCAGTTGTTTTTCCAATACCGTAGATATAGGTTAAACCGATCTCTCCTCTTTTGTTTCTTGGTAAATCAATACCTGAAATCCTTGCCATATTTATTTATTTTTTGCGTAACTCCGAACGGCGGGCCACCGTTGTGCGGTTCATTACAATATTTTTAATTACCCTTGACGTTGCTTGTATTTCGGATTTTTCTTGTTGATTACGTAAAGTTTTCCTTTACGGCGAATAATCTTGCAATCAGCGCTACGCTTTTTAATTGATGATCTAACTTTCATTTTATTTGTATCTATAAGTAATGCGTCCTTTTGTTAAATCATAAGGAGACATTTCCAATTTAACTTTATCCCCAGGAAGAATCTTGATGTAGTGCATCCTCATCTTTCCTGAAATATGCGCAATAATCTCATGCCCGTTCTCGAGTTCTACCCGGAACATCGCATTGGATAATGCTTCTCTTATTACTCCGTCTTGTTCAATTGAGGCTTGTTTAGCCATATTTTATTGATTGTTACTTAATTAGCTGCTTCTAAACAGGGTTGCAAAATTAAATAAAAAATTCTAATTATTTATTTTTTTTGTTGTAAAACTTCTTCTATTATAGAAAACGTTGATAAAACCTCTGCTTTGCCCTTTTTAACTGCTATTGTGTGTTCAAAATGTGCCGATGGTTTATTGTCTTTACTGGTTACCGTCCATCCATCGTTATGGAATTTAACACCGGCTACGCCTGCATTGATCATGGGCTCTATCGCAATTACCATTCCTTCTTCAAGTTTTGGTCCTGCACAACGCTTTCCATAATTCGGAACTTCTGGTTTCTCATGAAGTTTTACCCCAACACCATGTCCTACAAGCTCTCTTACTACACCAAATCCATTAGCTTCCGCATATTGCTGAACTGCAAAACCGATATCACCGATACGCATGCCAACAACAGCTTTCTCTATGCCCAACTCCAAACAACGTTTGGTAACCTCAACCAATTTCTGTTTCTCAGCATCAATTTCCCCGATAGAGAAAGTATAGGCCGAATCGCCAAAATAATTGTTTTTAATTACGCCACAATCAACTGAAATTAAATCGCCCTCCTGGATTACGTATTCGCTTGGAAAACCATGAACAACCTGCTCATTAGGCGAAATACATAAAGAATTAGGGAAACCATTGTAGTTTAAAAATGCAGGGATTGCTCCGTGGTCACTAATAAACTCATAGGCTAGTTTATCTAATTGGATAGTAGTCATGCCTGCTTTTATCACCTTCGCCACTTCGGCCAAAGTTTTAGAAACAAGCATGGAACTTTCTCTTATTAACTCGATCTCCTCAAGAGATTTGTAATAAATTTTAGACATCCTTTACACTACAACGCTGCGTTGCTACTTGCAGCAGGTACACCTGTTCTGCCTGTAACTCTACCCGTTTTCATCAAACCATCATAATGGCGCATCAATAAATAACTTTCGATCTGTTGTAAAGTATCCAAAACAACACCAACCAAAATCAATAATGAAGTACCACCAAAGAAGTGAGCAAACTCTTGTTTAATGCCAAACTTAACCGCTAACGAAGGTAAAATAGCAATGATCGCTAAGAAAACCGCACCTGGGAAAGTAATTTTAGAAATTACATCATCAATAAAAGTTGATGTTGCAAAGCCAGGTTTAACACCTGGAATAAAACCACCATTTTTCTTCATATCGTCGCTCATTTGAGTTGGATTAACTGTAATTGCAGTATAGAAGAAAGTAAATGCGATAATTAAAAATGCGAACGTTAAGCTATAAGCCAACGAAGTAGTGTTGCTGAACTGGATTAACCAAGAACCTTGTAATTTAGGAACAAACTGCATTAAAGCACCTGGAATAAACATTAACGCTTGAGCGAAAATGATCGGCATCACCCCAGCAGCATTCACTTTTAAGGGAATGTACTGACGAACACCACCAAACTGGCGGTTACCAACAATTTTCTTTGCGTATTGTACAGGTACTTTACGTACACCTTGAACAATTAAAATGGTAAACATTACCACTGCAAATAATGCAACGATCTCTAAAACCAGGGCAACCGGACCTCCACCTTCACTAGATGAACCCACACGTGCACTAAATTCTTGAGAAATTGCAACTGGTAAACGGGCAATAATACCAACCATAATGATTAGTGATGTACCGTTACCAATACCTTTATCAGTAATTTTTTCGCCTAACCACATTACAAATAATGTACCTGCTGTTAATACAAACGTAGATAACACTAAGAATAAAGTATTTGGCAATAAAATAGCTTCTGCAGGAACTTGCGTTTTAACGTAACCAACAGATTGAACGATTGTGATCGCTACCGTAAGGTAACGGGTAATCTGGTTCATTTTCTTTCTACCACTTTCGCCCTCTTTCTGCATTTTTTGGAAAGAAGGAACAGCAATACCCAATAGTTGCACCACAATGGATGCAGAGATATAAGGCATTACGCCCAATGCTAAAATAGACACACGAGAGAAAGAACCTCCGGCAAACATATCTAGTAAGCCTAAGATTCCTGATTTTTCGTTATTGCCTAAAGCAGTTGGATCTACACCTGGTAAAACCACGTGAGATACGAAACGGTATACCAAAAGAATTAAGAGCGTAAACAATATACGCTCTTTTAATTCCTGAATTTTCCAGATATTACTTAAAGTAGTAAATAGCTTCTTCATTTAATAATTACAATTTTACAATAGAACCACCTGCAGCTTCAATAGCTTTTTGTGCGGTTGCAGAGAACGCATGTGCTGTAATGTCTAACTTTGCTTTAACTTCACCACGACCTAAAATTTTAACTAAGTCGTTTTTAGAAGCTAAACCATGTGCTTGTAAAGCAGCAAAATCGATAGTTGTTAAGCTGTGTTTTTCAGCTAATGCTTGTAAAACATCTAAGTTTACACCTACATATTCAGTACGGTTGATTGGTTTGAAACCAACTTTAGGCACACGACGTTGTAAAGGCATTTGACCACCTTCGAAACCGATTTTGGTTTTGTGACCTGAACGAGAACCTGCACCTTTGTGACCACGGGTTGAAGTACCGCCACGACCAGAACCTGTACCACGACCAATTCTTTTTCTGTTTTTTGTAGAACCTTCTGCAGGTTTTAAATTATTTAAATTCATTTTTTTGAATTTGTGTTGCCCTTCGCTTTCACTAAACAGGTACAACGATTAAACATATATAAAGGTAGTACCGGCTTTTACCCATACTACCTTTAAAAACTTTACTAGATTGCTTCGATTGCTACCAAGTGGTTCACTTTGCGAACCATACCGATAATCTGTGGAGTAGCTTCAACCTCAACACTTTGGTTCATTTTAGATAAACCCAAAGCCTGAACGGTTCTTTTTTGGCGCTCGCTTCTGTCGATAACGCTTTTTACTTGTGTTATTTTGATCTTAGCCATGATATTATCCGTTAAATACTTTGTTTAAATCTATACCACGGGTTTGTGCTACTGTATATGCATCACGCATTTTAGTTAATGCATCAACAGTTGCTTTTACCACGTTGTGTGGGTTAGATGATCCTTTAGATTTTGCCAATACGTTATGTACACCAGCACTCTCTAATACAGCACGCATCGCACCACCAGCAATTACTCCGGTACCTACTGCAGCTGGTTTGATTAAAACAAAACCACCTGAGAATTTACCGATTTGCTCGTGAGGAACAGTACCGTTTAAAATTGGAACTTTTACCAAGTTCTTTTTAGCATCATCCACACCTTTTGCAATTGCTTCAGTTACCTCTTTCGCTTTACCTAAACCGAAACCAACAACACCGTTCTCATCACCTACAACAACAATTGCTGAAAAGCTGAAAGTACGGCCACCTTTGGTTACTTTGGCAACACGTTGTATACTAACCAAACGATCCTTTAATTCGATATCGGTGGTTTTTACTCTTTTTATATTAATAGTTGACATCTTACTTTTTCTTCAGATTAAAATACTAAACCAGCTTCGCGGGCACCCTCTGCCAACGATTTTACACGACCGTGGTATAAATAGCCATTTCTATCGAAAACAACTTCTTTTACACCTGCAGCGATTGCTTTTTCGGCAACTAATTTACCTACAGCAACTGACTGATCGCTCTTGTTTCCAGTACCAGTAAAATCTTTCGATAATGATGATGCTGATGCTATTGTTTTACCGGTTACATCGTTAATTACCTGCGCATAAATCCCTTTATTGCTTCTATATACAGATAACCTTGGACGCTCTTCCGAACCGGTAAGTCTTTTTCTGATCCCTTTTTTAATACGATCTCTTCTTGATAATTTTTTACCTGCCATGATTACTATTTTTTAGATGCTGATTTACCTGCTTTTCTTCTTAACACTTCACCTACAAACTTGATACCTTTACCTTTATATGGCTCTGGTGCACGTAACGAACGGATTTTCGCTGCTACCTGACCGATCAATTGTTTGTCAATACTTTCTAAAATGATTTTAGGAGTCTGACCTTTTTCTGAAGATGTAGTTACTTTAATCTCTTCTGGTAACTGGAACACATAATGGTGAGAATAACCTAAAACCAGATCTAATGTATTACCTGTGTTTGTAGCACGGTAACCAACACCTACTAATTCTTGAGTTAATTTATAACCATCTGTAACACCAATAACCATATTGTTAAGCAAAGAGCGATATAAACCGTGTAATGCTTTGTGTTTCTTTTGTTCTGAAGGACGTTGAACTGTTAAAATTCCTTCTTCTTGACTTACAGTGATATCTGAATCTACTGCTTGTGTTAATTCTCCTTTAGGACCTTTTACACTTACTACGTTATCTTTTGATACGGTAATTGTAACACCTGCAGGGATTGTAATTGGGGCTTTTCCTATTCTTGACATTGTGCTGTTCTCCTAATATTAATAAACGTGACACAATACCTCACCGCCAATGTTTAATTTGGCTGCTTCTTTATCAGTCATTACACCTTTAGAAGTAGATAAGATTGCGATACCTAAACCGTTTAATACTCTTGGCATATTTTCAACACCAGCATAGTTTCTCAAACCTGGTTTACTAATTCGCATCAAAGTACGAATAGCAGGAACTTTAGTAATCGGATTGTATTTCAAAGCGATTTTAATGGTGCCTTGAACTGTAGTATCTTCAAACTTGTAGTTCGCGATGTAACCTTTGTCAAAAAGAACTTTAGTGATTTCTTTTTTAAGGTTTGATGCAGGAATTTCTACAACACGGTGGTTGGCCTTAATGGCATTCCTTACTCTTGTTAAATAATCTGCTATTGGATCTGTATTCATTTTTTATTGTTTTTGATAGTGGTTTCCTTCTGCTACTCAGCTGTGGGACCTGCTATCGGTTAAAATTCATTTTTAGTAAACAGACATAAGTATCAAGTATCAAGAAACCATTTGGTCTCGATACCTGATACTGTAGTACTTGATACTATATTATATTACCAAGATGCTTTTTTAACACCTGGTATTTTACCGTCTAATGCCATCTGGCGGAACGTTACCCTTGAAATACCAAAGGTACGCATATATCCACGAGGACGACCAGTTAATTTACAACGGTTGTGTAAACGTACTGGAGATGAGTTTTTAGGTAATTTATCTAAACCCTCGAAATCTCCTGCAGCTTTTAATACTGCACGTTTTTCAGCGTATCTAGCTACCAATTTTTGGCGCTTAACTTCGCGTGCTTTTACACCTTCTTTTGCCATTATTCTGCTGTTTTTTGATTTTTAAATGGTAATCCGAATTGTTTCAATAACTCAAGAGCCTCAACGTCAGATTTTGCCGAAGTTACGAAAGTTATATCCATACCTAAAATTTTATTGATTTTATCGATATTAATCTCAGGAAAGATGATTTGTTCAGTAACACCTAATGTATAGTTACCTTTTCCATCAAATCCTTTATCATTGATACCTTTGAAATCACGGATACGAGGCAAAGCTACAGAGATCAAACGATCTAAGAACTCGTACATGTTGTTATCGCGTAATGTAACACGTACACCTACCGGCATACCTTTACGTAATTTAAAGTTAGAGATATCTTTCTTAGAATTAGCCGGAACCGCTTGTTGACCAGTGATGGTTGACAACTCAACGATTGTGGTATCCATAATCTTTTTATCTGTAACAGAAAAACGACCAACACCCTGATTGATACAGATTTTTTCCAATTTTGGAACCTGCATTACAGTTTTGTACTGAAATTTTTCTTTTAGTGCATTTACAACTTCTTCTTTGTATTTGCTTTTTAATCTAGGTGTAGCCATTATTTAATCTCCTCTCCTGAAATTTTAGCAACTCTAACTAATTTACCATCTGCGTTAAGTTTACGACCTACGCGGGTAGCTTTACCAGATTTTGGATCAACCAACATCAAGTTAGAAATGTGAAGAGCAGCTTCTTTTTTAATAATACCACCGTTAGGATTTGCAGCATTTGGTTTAGTATGTTTAGATACCAAGTTAACGCCTTCTACAATGGCTCTGTTTTTATCTATAAGTACTGAAAGTACTTTTCCTTGTTGACCTTTTGAATCGCCAGCAATGACTTTAACTAAATCTCCTGTACGGATTTTAAGTTTTGATGGTGTATTTACTTTGTTTCCCATTTTATAATACCTCCGGTGCTAATGATACAATTTTCATGAATTGTTTTTCACGTAGTTCTCTCGCAACCGGGCCAAAGATACGTGTACCTCTTGGCTCATCCTGTGCGTTCAATAATACAGCTGCATTATCGTCAAAACGGATATAAGAACCATCTTTACGACGGATTTCTTTTTTAGTTCTTACAACAACTGCTTTAGAAACTGTACCTTTTTTAATGTTACCAGAAGGTAACGCGCTTTTTACGGTAACAACTACTTTATCACCAATTGAAGCATAACGTTTGCCGGTTCCACCTAGCACGCGAATTACCAATACTTCTTTTGCGCCGCTGTTATCAGCAACGTTTAATCTCGATTCCTGTTGTACCATCTTATTTAGCTCTTTCTAAAATTTGTACCAATCTCCAGTTCTTGTTTTTACTCAAAGGACGAGTTTCCATAATCAATACTGTATCACCGATACCGCATTCGTTTTTCTCGTCGTGAGCCATAAATTTGGTAGTTTTCTTTACGAACTTACCATAAATCGGGTGTTTTACTTTACGTTCCACGCTCACTACAACAGATTTATCCATCTTGTTGCTTACCACTAACCCGGTTCTTGTTTTTCTTAATTGTCTTTCCATGTCGACTATCAAATTATTTAGTTTCAGTAGCTGACTCAGTGTTTTTCACTTTAGTCAACTCAGTGTTTAAACGGGCTACGTCTTTCCTTACTTTTGCAATGCGCGAAGGATTTTCGATAGCTGAAATAGTGTGTGCGAACTTCAATTTTGATAAGTTCTCTTTTTCTTCCGCAATCTTAGCTACTAATTCTTCTTTTGAAAGCCCTGTGATTTCTGAATTTTTCATTTTTCTTTTTCTTTTACGTTGAGTGTAGCGGTTATAATAAACAAGTATTTACAACATTCACCTCAACTCTTTACTATGCTTCTACGTAATCTCTACGTACTACGAATTTGGTTTGGATCGGTAATTTCTGAGCTGCTAAACGCAATGCTTCTTTAGCAACTTCTAAAGGCACACCTTCAGCTTCGAAAATTACACGTCCTGGTCTTACAACTGCTACCCAATACTCAGGAGCACCTTTACCTTTACCCATACGTACCTCAGCAGGTTTTTTAGTTACCGGTTTGTCCGGGAAGATCCTGATCCATACTTGGCCTTCACGTTTCATGAAACGAGTTACGGCAATACGGGCAGCCTCTATCTGACGACTTGTGATCCAAGTTGCTTCTAGAGATTTGATACCGAAAGATCCGAATGCTAACTCAGCTCCACGAGAAGCTAAACCCTTCATTCTGCCTTTTTGCATCTTCCTGAACTTCGTTCTTTTTGGCTGTAACATTTTATTTTGTTCTAATCGTTAAACGATGTTAATAAATCAATTATTTACGAGGACCTCTGTTAGCGCCTGCGCCACCACCTCTATTTGCTCCGGGACCACCTTGACCTGGACCACGACCACCACCTTGGTTTCCACCACGTCTGTCGTTGTTACCACCGCCACGGTTATCTCTTCCACCACCTCTGTTATCTCTTCCACCGAAAGCTGGCTTATCAGATGCGCCTTTTGGACCGTTGTTTGTTGCACCAATGTTTGGAGACAAATCACGTTTTCCATAAACTTCACCTTTACAGATCCAAACTTTAACACCTATTTTACCATAAGTAGTTAAGGCTTCAGCTAAAGCGTAGTCGATATCAGCACGGAATGTATGCAAAGGCACTCTTCCTTCTTTGTACTGCTCAGTACGTGCCATCTCAGCACCACCTAAACGACCAGAAGTCATGATTTTAATACCTTCAGCACCCATACGCATGGTTGATGCGATAGAAGATTTCATTGCTCTACGGAATGAGATCCTTGCTTCTAATTGTTTTGCAACACCTTCTGCAACTAATTGTGCATCAAGTTCTGGGCGTTTAATTTCGAAGATGTTAATTTGAATTTCCTTTTTAGTCAATTTCTTTAACTCTTCTTTGATTTTATCAACCTCAGCACCTGCTTTACCGATTACGATACCCGGACGAGCTGTGTGGATAGTTACCGTGATACGTTTTAACGTACGTTCGATTACTACTTTTGCAACACCGCCTTTAGCGATACGGGCAGAAAGGTATTTTCTTATTTTCTCATCTTCAACTAATTTATCGGAGTAGTTGTTGCCACCGAACCAGTTAGAATCCCATCCTTTGATGATACCTAACCTGTTACCTATTGGATTTGCTTTTTGTCCCATTTCCTAAAATTAGTTTTGAGTTGTTTCTGTACTTTTACTATCTACAATCAGCGTTACGTGGTTAGAACGTTTACGAATTCTATATCCACGGCCTTGAGGAGCTGGACGTAAGCGTTTCAACTGACGGCCACCATCAACCATAACTGTTTTTACAAAAAGTTGGTTTTCTTCAGGGCGGGCACCTTCATTTTTAGATTCCCAGTTTTTGATAGCAGATAATAATAATTTCTCAACTCTTATTGCTGCTTCTTTATTGGTAAACTTTAAAATGCTTAATGCTTTTTCTACACGTTCACCTCTGATAAGATCTACAACCAAACGCATCTTACGCGGTGAGGTTGGACAATTGTTTAATTTTGCTATTGCTTCCATTGTCTAATTATTTTTTCTTTTCAGCGTGTCCTCTGAATGTTCTGGTTGGAGCAAATTCTCCCAACTTGTGACCAACCATGTTTTCTGTTACGTACACAGGGATAAATTTATTTCCGTTGTGTACTGCAAATGTATGATTCACGAAATCTGGTGAAATCATTGATCTGCGAGACCAAGTTTTGATTACAGACTTTTTGCCTGAATCATTCATAGAGTTTACTTTTTTCTCTACGTTATGGTCAATATAAGGTCCTTTTTTTATCGAACGAGCCATTATTTCTTCCTTCTCTCTATGATGTAACGATTAGAATATTTTTTAAGTTCTCTGGTTTTGAAGCCTTTAGCTAAAACACCATTTCTTGAACGTGGATGACCACCTGATGATCTACCTTCACCACCACCCATTGGGTGATCGACAGGGTTCATCGCTACCGGTCTAGTTCTCGGACGACGGCCCAACCAACGTTTACGACCTGCTTTACCTAATACTTCGTTTGCGTGATCTGAGTTAGATACAGCACCGATAGTAGCAAGACAAGTAGTCAAGATTAAACGGGTTTCGCCTGAAGGCATTTTTAAAGTAGCATATTTACCATCGCGGGCAGCTAATTGTGCATAAGCACCTGCACTACGAGCTAATTGTGCTCCTTTTCCAGGGTGGATCTCCACGTTGTGGATGATAGAACCTAATGGAATGTTCGATAATTTTAAAGTGTTACCTACTTCTGGTGCTGCTTTGTCGCCCGATAATAATACCGAACCAACTTGCAATCCTTCAGGAGCGATGATATAACGCTTCTCGCCATCTGCATAATGTAATAATGCGATGCGGGCAGTACGGTTTGGATCGTATTCAACAGTAGCTACTGTTGCAGGAATATCGAATTTATCGCGTTTAAAGTCGATTAAACGATATGATTTTTTGTGACCACCGCCCATGTAGCGCATAGTCATTTTTCCTGTGTTGTTACGTCCACCAGACTTTTTTGATGATACAACCAATGATTTTTCGGGCTTGGTTGCTGTAATCTCCGTAAAACTAGCACCAACTCTGAAGCGGGTACCTGGAGTAACTGGTTTAAATTTTCTTAAGCCCATAGTTATAATATATTATTAAATTAAAGGGTTGCGTAATAATCTATTGTTTCGCCGTCTTTTAACGTTACGATTGCTTTTTTGTATTTCGGGCTACGGCCAGATACAAAACCTGCTTTAGTGTAACGAGATTTAGCTTTTCCATCAACAACCATAGTGTTAACTGCAACGATGGTTACACCGTACAATTTCTCAATGGCTTGTTTAATCTGGATTTTGTTAGCCTTGTGGTTAACGCTAAACGTGAAACGGTTAGATTTCTCAGTTAAAGCTGAAGCTTTTTCGGTTAATATTGGTTTTTTTAAAATGTCCATATTATTTGGCAAATGCCTCCTCCAAAGTTTTAACAGAATCAGCAGTTAACACAAGTACACCAGCATTTAATACATCATATGTATTCAAATCTGCTGCAGCAATCACTTTAGTTTTCTGAACGTTTCTGCTTGATAAATAGATATTATTATTTTGCGCAGGTAAAACCAATAAAGTTTTTTGAGTACCTACGTTTAACGCAGCCAATAAACTTGTATAGTTTTTAGTTTTAACTGTATCGAAGTTGAAATCTTCTAAAACTACCACATTGTTATCTTTTGCTTTATAAGCTAAAGCAGATTTACGTGCTAATGATTTTAATTTCTTGTTCAATTTAAAACTGTAATCACGTGGCTGAGGACCGAAAACACGACCACCACCGTTAAATAACGGAGATTTAATGCTACCAGCACGGGCACCACCTGTACCTTTTTGTTTGTATAGTTTGCGAGTTGAACCAGCAATCTCATTACGTTGTTTAGATTTGTGAGTACCTTGACGTTGGTTAGCCAAATACTGTTTTACATCTAAATAAATCGCGTGGTCGTTAGGCTCGATACCAAATACCGATTCAGGAAGTTGCACCTTGGCACCTGTTTCTTTACCTGAAATGTTTAATACTTTAACTTCCATCTGATTACTTGTCTAAGATTACGTAAGAACCTTTAGCTCCTGGAATGGAACCACTAACTACTAATAAGTTTTGCTCAGCATAAACTTTCAAAACCTGTAAGTTTTGAACTTTTACTCTGTCTCCACCTGTTCTTCCAGCCATGCGCATTCCTTTGAATACACGTGAAGGGAATGACGATGCACCCAATGAACCTGGGGCACGTAAACGGTTATGCTGACCGTGAGTCTGCATACCAACACCGGCAAATCCGTGGCGTTTTACAACACCTTGAAAACCTTTACCTTTTGAGGTACCTACAACATCAACAAAATCGCCTTCTGCGAAAGAATCAACCGTTACTACATCACCTAAATTAAGTGAAGTTGTAAACGAATCGAATTCTACCAGCTTGCGTTTCGGAGTTGTGTTTGCTTTCGCGAAATGGCCTTTCAATGGTTGAGTTGTGTTTTTCTCTTTTTTCTCATCGTAACCCAACTGGATTGATGAATAACCATCTACTTCTTCGGTTTTTACCTGTGTAACTACACAAGGTCCAGCCTCGATTACCGTACAAGGAATGTTTCTTCCTTCGGCATCAAAGATACTGGTCATTCCTACTTTTTTTCCAATAATTCCTGACATTTTATCTTTTCTTTTTAACACCCATCGAAGCAGTAGGGCTTCGTTCAAGGTGGTTGTACATCCCCCGAAAGGGACGGCAAAGATAGGCAAGAAATATTAATTTTCAAATAGTTAGCCAAATATTTTTTCAAATAAATTGCTGATATGATGGAGGTTAACTTAAAAAGAGATGTTAATGTGCCAAAGCAACGCTTAAACCAACACTTACGAATTTGATTAGAAGCGCTTTAACAGAGTTATTATATTCAAAATGCCATGATAAAGCAGATTAAACGGACGATTTTACAATTGTGCTTTCATTTCTTCTTTAACTGCCTGCATAATGCTAAATATCGCATTTTCATTACATGCATATGTATATATGTCATCTATTAGGAAATCACTACAAACAATTGCATTGTCAAGATCACCTTTTTCAACGAAATAATGGCATAATGCCGAGTAAAAAAACATAAACTCACCCTCCGAAAAAGCTGTTCTTTGCGGAAAGGCCTGATTAAGATAATATTGATTATTTAATAATTTAAATCCTTTTTCTAATTCTTTATCTACCATAGCTGCATGGGCAACAAAAAACCTATGGTGTAAGAAATCAGGAAAAAGTTCAAATCCCTTTTTTGCTATTGCATCGGCCTTATTGTTAAGCAATGCAAATTTATATTGTAAAAATAACTCAGTATACAGATAGGGGTTATCTGGATTTTTAACCAAAAGTTTTTGTATTTCAATTATACTCTCCTCAGATTTTTCATCAAAAACAGATTCATGTATTTCAACAATTGCAATTATTTCTTCCTCCAGCTTATCATTAATGCTGTAATAATTAGCTAAGACCATATCATCTAAGATTTCCTCCAGAAGATTTACATCTAATTCAAATGTATTTCTGCTCTTGGGCAAGTTACCGTAAGCACCTGTTAAGGTAAAATAGACTTGCTTAAAACTCTGCGTTTCGTTGTCATCAAGCATATCTTCGTCTTCAAACTCATCATCATTATCGCCCGCAAAGAGGTAGTTGCCAGGGCCAATGTTTTTATCTAACGTGGCTAATATTTGCTTTACTTTAGCAGGGTCGTCATTAATGCCAACATAATAGGCCGGAACACCACCCTCTCCGAATTCAATATCAATTATTGGAATACTGTCGTTATCTTCTTCCAGAATAAATTGGGTTATTGCCCAATCTTTATGGGCCTTAAAACCACAACTGTCGGCAAAAACTTCAGCACCGTAAATAATGTTATGTACTTCATTGTATTCAATTTCAATTCCACCAACAAAGTCTGCGAAGTAATCCAATTCTTCTTCGCTTACATTGAATTTAAATGTAGTATCTTTTATTCCTAAGCATTTTAAATCGACCAGATAAATCCCTAACGTAAAATTCCCATTCGTATGTTTACGGCTTACCATTATATTGGCAATACCTGTTTCATCCCAGTCCTCTGTTATATAACATGTGCCCAATTGGAGTTCTCTGGCACGGGATTTAATGAAATTTTCAGGTTTTTGAAACAGTTGAACTACTTTTCCAGATTTTGCCATTATTTTTTTTTAAACACAATTTTAAGAGTTTAAAATTAAATCTTTCAAAAAAAAATAAAAAAAATATAGCGGAAAATCAATGTGCCAATCCGCCATTTAAACTAATGGTTATGATCGCTAAAATGATAAATCCAATGAGCACATAGAGGTAATCGCGCTCGATTAAAAAGCTAAAAATAGCAAAAACAATGCGTGCTATCGGTGTAAAAATCAACATTAGAATCCCAAACTGCACAATGGCATCGCCTTGAAAAGTAGCGACTCCTTTAAATATGGCTATGATGGAAGAAAATTTACTTAGTTCGGGTTTAAAAACTTTATAGTCGGTAATAGCACCTTTGTTATGGATCAGGAAAATCGCCCCACCTATTAATACAATACTCATCGAAAGGATTACACCTGCACGCAAAAGCGTACCCAGAATCACCTGGATATCTTTGTCGTTCATTTTTTCTTTTTCCAGTGTAGCCATTATAATCCGCTTATTCCTTTATAAATCATTTGCAGTGCCAAGAAAGCAACGACTACAGCAAATACAATTTTAAGTTTACCGGTATTGGCCTTTAACAAAACCTTCGAGCCAACCGTAGCACCTGTTAAAACGCCAATGCAAACCGGCATGGCAATCCCTGGGTCAATCTGGCCACGGTGTAAATAAACCACCGCACTGGCCGCTGCCGTAACGCCCATCATAAAATTACTGGTGGTGGTTGATACCTTAAAAGGTAAACGCATAATGTTATCCATTGCGATTACTTTTAATGCCCCACTTCCAATCCCTAACAATCCAGATAATGTTCCGGCAAAAAGCATCATTAAAAAACCTCCGTGAATATGTTTTACTGCATATTGATGATCCACACCCTTATCAGGATACGATCCGTTAAGTTTGAAAAATTTAGCCCATTTATCGCTATCATCCAAAGTGCTATGATCTACCTTTTTCTTTAAAGTCATAATGGCCGAAAAGATTAAGATGCAACCAAAAAGAATGGCAATGTAATTCGCATTAAGATAAACAGCTACAACGGCACCGCATACCGCCCCTATTGTGGTGGCGATTTCCAGAAACATTCCGATCCGGATATTGGTGATCCCTTCTTTTACATAAGCCGCCGCCGAACCCGAAGAGGTGGCAATAACCGAAACAATAGATGCACCGATGGCATAATGAATATCGACCCCTAGAGCCAAAGTGAGCAATGGAATAATGATTACGCCCCCACCCAAACCGGTTAGCGAGCCCAATAATCCGGCTAGAAAAGCACCCAATAAAACGATAATGGTAAACAGCAATACCGACATGCGGGCAAATATAATGCACTGTTTTTGGGTAAACGAAGGATTAAGGGAATAAAATAAAGTCTATATGTTATATGGATAAATAGAATTTCGAATTAGAGAATGATTGAGTAACTGCTTAACGAACTACATTTAAATCTTCAAATACTTCATATTCATTATCAAAAAGAAAATTATAGAGCGAGTATTCTTTCTTAAATGGATTACGATCAGCACCATGTGGATAGCCACCACTAATTTTACGGCTGAACAAGAGCGCATGATTAACAAATTTATGATCAGGAAAATTGGTTCCAACTATCGTCTTTAGCGTTTGAACGATGTTTACAGCGTCAGCAATGTGGCCAATTGAGGATGAAACGGCAAACGACATTGACAGTGCCTGATCAGAACCTGCCCTGAGGTTTTTATGAAAAATCACTTCTTCAAAGAAAATGGTATAATAGTTTGTTAAAAGGGATATCCGTAAACTCAGTTTATAATTCAGGTCTACTTCCGGATATTCTATTTTGGGGAAGTGGATATCCATCGCGTAATTCGGGAATTGATGATGGTAACTGTTAAGAACTGTTAGATTGTTGAATGAGCTCCGAATATCATGATCCAATTTACTACTGGCCACTGGAAGTGTATTCGCGACAAGCCTTTCAATTTTATCTTTCACGATAGCGTTAAGCCTGCCATAACCTGGAAATGCTTCATTTATATCTCCAGTGCCTATTGGATAATACTGATAAACAGCCTTAACTAAATCGAAAAAAGGATTATCGCCTACTGAGATTTTGACTTCTGGTACCATATTTAAGTGTAAGATTTTAATTCTAAACTGATGCCATCAAATACCAGGAACATTAATATCCTAAATTTGGGGCTTATTAGCTATACCTTTATAATGCAACTTACTTTCTTTATCTACTTCAACATTCCTAAAACTTTCCAGCAGTTCAAAAGCAATTTGCCTCACCGTTTCAGGGATTGGGTTAATGGTCGATTTGTTGCCTTCAGCATCTTTTACGGTCCAGCCTGAGGTATTCAGTACCAAAGGTTCAGTATTGGCAAACGATTTAATTATTTTGCCTCTTGTAAAAGCAATACCATCCGAATCGATAATCACTTTTTTGTTGTTCCACCAGTTTTCTTGCGATACTTTTTTTAACTCCGAAACACCTAACTTGGCAGAGTAACTCCAACCCTTTCCTGTTTTATGCCCCAGCTTTAATAATCCTATAAAATTGGTGAGGCTTTTGGAATTGTAGATTTCTGAACTACAGTATAGATCAAAGTGATTGAGTTTAAGCTGGCCCAACAACGCTTTCGAATGATCAGTGTTGTGAAAAATCGGCACTATTTTCTCCGCAATTGATCGCATCACGGCATCATTTCCCTGATCATATGCTGCACAAAGCATTGCAATCTCTTTTAATTGTTGTTGCAATATCGTAACCAGTTCAGGTTTATTCAAAATGGTTTTCATCTTAAATATTACTTGCCTAATCGCTTAATCATTTCCGCACTTAAATCTCTTCCATCGTTTAAACGGTTGGCAAAAAACGATTTCGCTGCTTCGAAATGTGCTTTGTATCCTTTTAAATCGCCATAACCAATAATCGATGCCCATTCGTGAACTGCTGTGTGAAACTCTAAATCATCACCACGGATCGATTTATCATATAAAGCGGTATTAATCGACTCTTCTAACATTTCCTCGTTTTTGAAAAGATATTCGGCGATACCCAACCTCAATTTAAAAGGTGGTGTTTGGCAGATCAGATTATCGTAAGGGTTCACCCCCATTTTGTACCAGGCATATACCATACTCAACAAACTTAAATGCGAATTGGGTTTTTGTTTATGGCTGGCATCCGATAGGCTGAATTCCTTCATAATGTTATCGTCTAGAAGTAAAAGTGCACGACTCTCGTGAAAAACAAAATCGCGGGCAGCATAAATCTTATCCCTAAATTCTGCCTCATTCTCGCAGATCATCAATTTAAACAGTTCCGATTCTGCCTGAGCATAATATTTCACCTGTTTTTGCGCATAAGGGTTTAAGATGGCCAAACCAGCATAAATGTGCGATTTATAACTAAAAATCCTCAACGTAGTCAAAATTTTTACATTATCAATCCCTCCGGCATAGGCTGGGTTATCCCAGGGGAAAAAACCTGCATTTTTCCATGCCGAGCCCATGCTTTCGAAACCCATGTGCGTAACGGCCTGGGTATCGGCCACGATACGGTCGTGCTCCCTGTAATCGTCCATTTCGATGATGTTCGATTTTAAGGATTTATAGATATCCAGTGCTTTTGCATAAACTTCATCCGTAGCCCGGTGACGTACTACCACCAGCGTTTGCCCTTCCGGACTAAAAGCCGGTCCGTGCAAAGAGTGGCAGGTTACAATCTGGGTATCTTCTGGAAGGTGTTTTTCAAAAGCCTCAATTTCCGGATGTTTAACAGAAGTTTGTCCGGCAACTATAGCACCATATTTTGTGGAGCGGGCAAAAGTAGCCACCACTTCATCAATTTTTTCGGCTTCAACGCAATAGATAATAAAGTCTGATTTACGGGCAACCTCATGGCCATCGATCAAAACCTCGATTCCTTTAGGTTCCAGCTCGCTTTTTAAATTTGTAAAACGCAAAGGCATATCTGCCCCACATACCTTATAACCAGCGTTTACGAACGACAGTGCATACAATTTGCCCATATCGCCTAAACCAATAATTCCTATTTGCATGAAACAAATGTAACCTATCGCGAATAAATTTATAATAAAACTGAGATAAAATTGTTATTTAGAATGTTAAACAACAAACGATTTTATCCGTTTCCAACAAACCTTAAACAAAATATATTAACTGGTAAATGGATAAAAATGTAGTTTTACATTCTAACACCTATTTAAACTATGCAGAAAATTAAACACACCCTATTGTTTTTAGGCGCTATGCTATTTTTTAACGTTGCGTTTGGGCAAACTTTACCCGACACTACGAAAAATACCGATCCATCTTTAAATGGCCAGTACAACTTCATGTTAAAGAAATCTAAAAGCTTGTATGGCGCAAGGCTGATCAACCCATCACGGTTGTCGTCTTTATGGAAAAGTGTGAATGATACGCTACGGAAAGAACGCAAACAATTGCAGGAGGCCAGGCAGGAAATTAAATCGCAGGCCGGCAACATTTCGAGCTTAAAAGGCGAAGTAAATGGCAAAGAAAGTTCGTTGGCCAACGCCAATGCCGCTGTTAACGAGATTAAATTTTTAGGGATTTCTTTTAACAAAGCGACTTATAACACCATTGTTTGGTCGATCATTATTGTACTGGGTATAGGCCTGGCCTTTGTAATTTTCCAATCGGGCAAATTAAGGCACGAAGCCAAATATCGCACAGAGCTTTATCAGGAAGTGGCCGATGAGTTTCAGGCACATAAGGTAAAAGCAAAAGATAAAGAGATGAAACTTGCACGTGAGCTACAGGATGAACGCAATAAATGGGATGATGGCAGGGGCAGATAACCATATCCTTTACGCCCTACAGTAGGCCAAAACTCTTTTTATTATAAGAAAAGCAGGGCTGGTGGTGCTTCGTTTACGCTAGTCCCGCCATTCGCTCCTTCCGATGAAGAATCGGAACCACTGATGTCGGGTTTATTGAAAATGGGTCGGGTGGGTAATGGAAACCAACTTACACCAAACATTCCTACGGAACGAAAAAAAAAAAACATTTTTTTCTACCCAAGCCCCCTACCGATGGGACGAGCAATTTTTGATCAGATGAGATAGAATGGATGGGCTGCAGCTAAACATAGGTGTTGTCGTCCAAGACTCGAAGAGTTTACCAGTAAAAAAACACTTGTCTTTAGACAAGCTCATGAAGACAATATTTTTTTCTTGTTAGCTTAACGACATTGGACGGATGGCAAGGATAACTTTATAATCACAAACCGTCCTATCGGGAGGCCTGCCTGGTAGCCAGTTACATAATTGTCGTTTTTCGTTCCGTAGGAACGTTTGGTGAAGAACCATTAATAGACCTACATCCTTTTGCCACCTAAACCCCTGCCTGCAGTAGGCAGGCGATCAAAGCGGGATGCCAATTCCTTCAATTGGCAGAAGCGGGAGCGGGACTGCTCTTCCCAAAAAGCTACTGCAACTGCTTTCCAAAAAATAACGGTCTAAATAATGATTAAATTATTTAAGACATCCGTAACTACACCTAACAATAGATTTCTCCCCGCCTGAACGGGCATCCGATAGCTTCTATCGGATCGAAAGGACGATAACCCGCTTAATTCTTAATACTATACTTCATTCCCACCTCAAACTCACCATTGCTGTAATTCTGCATTTTGGAAGTATTGGTCGTATACTGGAACAGAATTGAAAACTGATTTTTGTAATTGGCACCAAAGCCTCCGGTAAAACTATTGGTGCTATGGTATATGCCATTTAACATCAATTTATTCTCCAGAAACTGAAGATTTACACCTGCATCGAAAATGCCATCATAATTTTGCACCCCTCTATATACCAGTTTTGGTTCGATGCTATTCATCACCTGATCAGTGCTAAACTTGTAACCTGCTGCTAAGAAGTAAATCGACCGGTCTACCACATTTCTCAACACATCTCTTTTAAAAAAACGTTTAAGATTGGGCAGAGTGCCCTGCAGCGTTAAATTATCGCTACGGTAGGCTATACCAAAATCGCCATCCAAATATAATTTCCGATCGTTAAAAGTGTTGAGTACATCATCATCCAAATCGCCTTTGACTTTGCCCAGATCAACCCATTCGTTCATAATGCCTGCCGAGAGGCCAAAATCCAGAAAATTCGTCCCATCATTCAACGGTAAGTGGTAGGCATAGGTTAGGGTTGCTCTTGTACGGTTAATGGCTCCGGCGCCTTCATTGTAAAAAAGTAACCCCAAGCCTACTTTATTATTGGTTAAACCATAATCGGCGGTTAGATACTGGATTTTTGGTGCGCCACCTATCCCAACCCACTGGGTTTTAAGTGCCGCATTTAAGTTTAGTCCGGCTTCTAAACCTGCCATTGCCGGATTGGCTAAAAACTGGTTCTGGTAGTAGATACTTCCCATTGGGTTAAGCTGGGCAAATACTGGTGTTATCAACAAAAACAACAGCACCGATAGGTAATACTTCATCTTTTTCACGCCGCTATTTTTTATATAAAATTGATATAAACCCTTTAATTGATCCATCGGTACCCAAATCGAGCATATAGTAGTAGGTATCCCCCATCAATGGTCTTCCATTGAAATAACCATCCCAGTTGTTCTTGTAGTTTGTTGTGGTATAAATCATCCGTCCGCCCCTATCAAAAATAGTTAGTTTGTTATTGGGGTACTTCTCTAAACCCTTAACCACAAAAAAATCGTTCTTACCATCGCCATTGGGGGTAATGATATTATTTACAATGGCTACCTCGGCCGTGGTCTGTATAATCAGGAAGGGCTGCAAAAATCCCTGGCTTAAGGTGGTATTGGCAGACTGGAAAGTCTGCACAATCGCCATCTCCCCTATGCTGAAATCGTAGAGTTGATTGTTGATCTTACAGTAGCCACTGGCCGAATTTAAAACGTAGGGTAAACGCTGCGCTTGTATCCTGCCACCACAAAAAACCAACAGCAGGAAAATAAACAGGTAGTATATTTTTCTCATGGTGTTTAGTTTATAGCGATCCAGGCCGAGCCATCACTTTGGATGGTGAGTGTTTTTGCTCCAGTTAGGGCTGTTAAGCCAGAATCGTCGTTCAACAAAACCGGACTATTTAAGGACACATTGCCTGAAGATAAAGCTTTCACGATAACATAAATCCTTCCCTTACAAGTTGAGGCACCTGGCAGATTAACGGTTACCGCTGCACCTCCATTTTTTATCCTAACGGTATAATGGCTGGCATCGAGCGTTATTGTACCAGCTGTGGTAAAAGTTAAAATACTTGCCGCCACAGAACCATTCACATTCAAGGTACTCGCATTTGCAGGCGCATAATTGGTAGAATTTACTGCCGAAGCTCCGTTAAACGTTAATGTACCGCCATTTGCGGCAAAATTACCAGCCACTAAGGGATATGCAGTATTGCTATTGGCCAGCACTAAGGTATTGTTCACGTTTGTGCTGTTGGCACCTGCATTGCTTCCAATAAAAACATTACCAGCGCCATTGTTTTTAGATCCGGCAGCATAACCTATTGCCGTGTTGTTATCGGCATTATTTGCCTCTAAGGCTAAACTTCCGATTGCTGTATTAGCCACACCAGTTCCATTGGCCATTAAAGTATGTGTACCTACCGCCGTATTGTTAGAGCCTACAGTATTGATGGCCAATGCCTGCGAACCAAAGCCACTATTATTAATGCCACTAAAACTGCGCTGTAACACCTGGTAACCAAAGGCACTATTTTCGTAACCAGAAATATTTACCGATAATGCTTCTTTTCCAAATGCGCTATTGTCGAAACCCGATACGTTAGCAGTAAGTGTTTTATAACCGTAGGCAATATTGGTTTCGGATGAATTGCCCAAACGGCCAGATTTAAAACCGTTCACTAAAAAGTTAATGGCTACATCATCGGTATTGCCTAAAAAATTATTGTTTTGATCTGCATTACCAGTATTGCCCCTCAACGCCCATGCATTTGCATTGGCAAATAATGTCCTGCTGATGAGTTCTGGCTTTCCTGTTGTAACATTGGTAATGTATACTTTGTTGGCATCGCTCGCCCCCTCGGTAGTCAACTTTGCAAGGCTAACTGAGGCATCAGCAAGTTTTGATGTGGTTACCGACCCATCCGCAAGTTTAACTGTACTCACCGCTGCATCAGCAACATTAGAATTTTTAACTTCTTTGTTTCCTATTTTTATTGAGGTTACTGCTGCATCAGCCAACTTGGCTGTCGTTACCGATCCATCCGCAAGTTTAACCGTACTCACCGCACCTGCATTAATGTCGATTACAACATCTTTTAACAAGGCTGAATTTCCATTCGCGCTAATACTTAAATCAGTTGAAGTTAATGCTTTAGCTCCAGATAACTGGTTAACACCTAACACAGCCGGTTTCCAAGCCGTTCCATCAAATAAAAGTACCTGATTGTTGGTCGGGGCAGTTGCGTTTAATATTTTCCTTGAAGGTTAGCGATTGTAGGGTTCGGGTAATTTCCGGTTAAATCTCCTCCGGCAACTCCGGTTGATGGACCTACTGGCCCAATATCGCCCTTATCTCCTTTTGCTCCCGCAACACCCGGCAAACCCTGTAATCCGGTAGCACCAGTTGCACCAACCGGTCCTGGTGTACCGCTGGCACCAGTTAATCCAATTGGCCCCTGAGCTCCTACAGTGCCTGCAATTCCCTGCGCACCCGCAGGGCCAGTTGCCCCTGTGTCTCCTTTTGGGCCAATTGGTCCGTTAGCTGCATAAAGCGCATAAGGAACACTCAATAACTGCGCGGTTCCGGCTAAATTAAAGTTGAAACCGTTATCAGGATCGATTTCTACTTTTACAAATTTTAATCCACTTGCCCAGGTTACAGCACCTATTGTACCGCTAACAGAAGTTGCGCCAGCCGATCCGATTGCTATGGCATATAAGCCCAAAGCATTGGTAATTACATTTCTTACTTCCGAATATTGAGCGGTACCTGTGGCAGAGGCATCCAAAATACTGATGCGTATGGATATGTTTTTGTTGGCCAGTGGAGTCCCATTGGCGTTTCTGGCAGCACCTTGATAATTGAATTGTTGCGGAGCCTGCGCTTTAACAGCCAATGCCAAGCCCACGCATAACAAAGCGATGAGTAAAATTTTTTTCATGAATAGGGATAGATCTAAAATACCAAGCCACAAAAAAAAGCAGCTTAACGATCAAATCTAATAATTAGTACAAATCGATACCCCAGCTTTACACGAAAGGCTTATTGCAAATACTAGATAAAATACAAACAATTACAAATCAGCGTCTTAAACAAAACGTCATTTCACAATTTTACATCAACGCCTTATTTCAACGCTTTAAAACTGAAATAATGCAGAAATACGTCTTCACAGCAGTTAAAGTAAGTGAGATTATGTTTCTGAAGGGAAAGATATTCCTTTAATATTGCGGTATAGATCAACGGCATATAGATCTGTCATTCCGGAAACGAAATCCAGCACACTCTGTATAATGGAATAAATATCGGTTAAATCGGTATGATATTGTTTAGGGATCAGTTTTACCAGTTTTTTATAATAGTGGGTATTGTTGTGGATCAGTGCAGGAACAAACTCTTCCAACAAGCCAGCCATAATTTTATACCCTGCCACTTCTTTTTGTATCACTGACGAGAAGTTATAAATGCGTTCTACAGAAATTTTCTCAACAGCTTTCCATGCAGAAATATAGGGCTCGGGTAGTAAATCAGTTAAACTTTGGTTGAGTTCGCCCTTTAACAATTGCGCTTGTTCCCTGAAAAATATAGTTGCACACTGGTTTGTTAGCGTATTAATGGCTTTTGCCCTTAAGAGACCAATTTTTGCATCGTCGTCTTCATAATCATTTTTTAAACGATCTTCGATAGTGTTAGAGTTGGCAAAAGGCAACAAGTAGTTTTTTACCTCTTCATAAGAAAGGATTTTCAAACGGTGGGCATCTTCCAGATCAATTATGCTGTAACAGATATCATCGGCAGCTTCTACCAGATAAACCAATGGATGGCGCCTGTAAACAAGGTGTTCGCCTTCTTCTTGTGCTAAATGGAGTTCGGTAGCAATCTTTTTAAAAGTCTCAGATTCTGATTGAAAGAAGCCATACTTTTTACGGTGTAACAAAGCTTTCTGTTTACCTGCTATTGACGCACAGGGATATTTTGCAATGGAGGCCAGTGTGGAATAAGTTAAGGCATAAGCATCGTTGCCTTTTCCTTTTAACGGATGGGTAAGAATCCGAATCGCATTTGCATTACCCTCAAAGTTGATCAAATCGTGCCATTGCGATTCGTTCATATCCTTTTGATAAACACGGCCATCACCGTCGGTAAAATACCTTGAAATTGCGGCTTCGCCAGAATGACCAAAAGCCGGATTACCCAAATCGTGTGCGAGTGCAGCAGCGGCCACAATATTCCCTACCTCGTTAATTAAGGGCACTTCTTTAATCAGTTCGGGATGGTGTACCTCTACGCTATTTAAAAAGATATTGGCCATGGAGCGGGCTACACTCGCCACTTCCAAACTATGGGTTAGACGGTTGTGTACGAAAACACTTCCTGGTAATGGGAAAACCTGGGTTTTATTTTGTAACCTTCTAAAGGGCGAGGAAAAAATCAAACGGTCGTAATCCCGTTGAAAATCTGAACGCGCCCGATCTGTACTTGCACCATATTGTTCCTGTCCGTACCGCTTATTTGAAAGTAAATATTTCCACTCCATTTATCCCGTTTGCCTTTAAAATTTAGCGCAAGTTAAACAAAAGGAGAAAATGCCACCAAAACAATTTCAAATGTAGCTCATTTACATTGACACATAATGTTTTAAACTTTGGGAATAGCTATCGGGAACCTTACTAAATCGAAACCATTTTTGAAATGAACTGTTATTATTTTACACCAAGATAGTTATCAAATGAAAACGAGCATATATAATAAAGAAAAACACCTTGAAGGATATGTAGGGCCAAACGGGGAGTCAGCTGAAAAATCGGATGTACAGAAAGCTTACGAAGAAGGTAATGACACCAACGTGGTAACTGCTTACGGAAAGGAGCCAAGTGAACTGATTAAAGGCAATCCCTTGGCAAAAGATGGTTTCGACAATTCAGGCACTCAGGGAAAAGATTCTCTTAGTGATGATGCTTACAATAGCGCTGATAAACATCCCACCCTAAAAAGTGCCGAAAGCCACACCGGAAGTTCATCAGACGACTTTAAAACGAAGACTGGTATTGACGAGACCGACGAAGATCATGCTTTAAATACCGGAATATAAATTTAAAATTATGGGATTATTAAAATATGCCATTTTAGGCGCAGCAGCTGTATACGGCTTTAAGTATGTCACCAAGAAAAGAGCTTCTGATGGGAAATCGTTACTTGACGATTTGAAAGAACGCGGTCCAGAATATGTTGACAGATATGTAGACAAAGCTAAAAATTATGGGGAACGGATTAAACAGGACTACTCGCAGACCAGTGATTTATACTGACAGATTAACAAATCCGAAAGACAAAAAAAATTGACTTATATCAATTCATTTATAGGGGATACCTTGTAATTTGAATTTAAGTTCTTGAAATTTGTGCTACTGTAGGATTCGCGACAAAGATTAAATAAAATCAGAGACTAAACGATTTAAGGGCATTTGCTGCTTGGTTAACGCATTTCAGTTGTGGAATCCTAATTCATTTCCATCTACCGGAAAATGCATCAATATTATTAAGGGATTATTCTATATGAATATTCCCTTTCTAAATGGCGTAACTTATAAATCTTTCCCGCTCACTCCTTTATCTCTTTCCTTGTTTCTATTGCCAATATCTTCATTCTGGCTCAAGTTCGCATTCTTTAGTTCTTCGTTGATGTGGTGATTGGGGTCATTTGCTGTTTTTGTTAAATGCGCCTCATCAGGCTGGTCCTTCCGTTTAAAGTCAGCACGTTTATGGCCATAAGTAGCCTCGCCATTGTCCCATTCGATATCCTCATCACGATTAATGCCCAGTTGAGGATCTACATTCTTATTGTCATTCATTTCCATAATCGTTATTATTTGCAGATGCTTCTATGCTAATAACAATTATTGTGGTGAAAAAGTTTATGCCAGACGTATTTATTGCATACTAAAAACCATCAACACACGGAACAACCTATTAATAATCAATAAATTACAGTACACTTTAAGAATATAGCTTATTCAGTCGCTGATATTTTAAAATTATTCAGAATTATTAATGTTGCCTTAGTTCCTCTTAAGGGCTGTAATCCGGTAATTTATCCTCTTAAATCCTCATTTAATATAAAGCATTTTTATCGGGGCATCATATTTGACCTCATACTGTTACTCTTCAAAAGAAACTCCATTTAATTAGCGTACTGCTAACCTTTCCAATGCCTTAAAATACGTATTAATACGCTTATTTTGAGTATTAACACACTAATTGCCGCATTTTATTATATCGATATTTGAATTTAGCCCAATAGGTAAATTAACCCATAAATTGAATAATCCAATAAAAGTATTACTCGTTGATGATCACGCAATTGTGCGAAATGGCATCATTGCTATATTGGAAGAGTTCCCCGAAATCGAGATTGTTGGTCAGGTATCGAATGGATCGGAAGCAATTGATTACTTACAAAATCATGAAGCGCCAAAAATCATTATCACGGATCTAAAAATGCCAATAATGGGCGGTTTAGACTTAATCAGTAACGTAAAAACATCTTTTCAACACATCAACGTTATTGTTTTAAGTGGGATAGATGAGCTTCAGGAAATTTTAATGTGTTTTGAAGCAGGTGCAAGCGCTTACTTACTCAAAAATGTAAGTGTTTACGAAATTGTTTTTGCCATTAACCAGGCAGCTATTGGTTATCAACATTTATCAACGGGCATCGCTTTAAAATTATTGGGCGAAAACGGCTTTAACAAAAATTTTAAGCCTGATTTATCTAACCTGAATATCACCAAAAGGGAGATTGAAATCCTCTATCTTATTGCCGATGGTTATACAAACAGCGAAATCGCCGAAAAACTATTTACCAGTAAAAGAACCATCGAAGGATACCGTCAGAACCTTTTAGATAAAACCGGAAAGAAAAACACGGCCTCCCTGATTAATTATGTGGTACGGAATGGCATCATCGATTAAAGGTCTATTTTACGCCTTTGCTCTGGTCAATTTTAGTATCGCTGTCTAAATCCTTTTTACTGGATCCATTTTCATCTCTATGCTCCGGCGGATTTTCCATCCTACTCTCTTCAAGTTCGGAAAAATCACTGCCTTTTTGATTGGCAACTTCACCATGCGAGGAAGGTTTTTCTTTCAGTTCTTCCTTAGGATCAGCGAAATCCTGCCCTTCAACTGGTAATTCCTCTTGTTGATTTTCGTGCTTTTTCATACCTGTTAAACCGATCAGCTCCCCTTTTGTTTCAAATTTTAGGGCATAAAAAAAGTCCCGATTTGCATCGGGACTTTTCTGTTCTTTTTTAAATCAATTAAACTTTGATTTCAACTTCAACACCGCTAGGTAATTCAAGTTTCATTAAAGCATCAACTGTTTTAGAGTTAGAGCTATAAATATCCAATAAACGTTTGTAAGCGCATAATTGAAATTGCTCTCTAGCTTTTTTGTTTACGTGTGGAGAACGTAAAACAGTAAAGATTTTTTTCTCTGTAGGAAGTGGAATCGGACCACTTACAACTGCACCCGTAGGTTTAACAGTTTTTACGATTTTCTCAGCAGATTTATCTACCAAGTTGTAATCGTAAGATTTTAATTTAATTCTGATTCTTTGGCTCATTTTTATTTTAATTATGATCCTTGTTAGAGCTATTAATAACAAAGACCGGATTTATCTTTTTAAGTAGCAAGTATTTAGTATCGAGTATCAAGACTCAGTGCTGGTCTCGATACTTGATACTATAATCTTGATACTAATTAGTCTTCAGATTTTACTCTTCCTTTAGATTTAGCAATTACTTCATCCTGTACGTTTTTAGGCGCAGCTTCGTAGTGGTCGAATTCCATTGTAGAAGTTGCACGGCCTGAAGTGATTGTACGCAACTGAGTTACATAACCAAACATTTCAGAAAGTGGCACAGTTGCTTTAATTACCTGAGATCCGTTACGGGTATCCATACCTAATAACTGACCACGACGACGGTTCATATCACCGATCACATCACCCATGTTTTCTTCAGGGGTTAAGATTTCGATTTTCATGATTGGCTCCATCAAAGTAGGTTTACATTTAGGTAAAGCTTCGCGATATGCCATTTTAGCAGCAAGCTCAAATGATAAAGCATCTGAATCGACTGCGTGGAATGAACCATCAATCAAACGTACTTTCATATCAGGAAGTGGATATCCTGCTAATACGCCATTCGCCATAGAAGCAGCAAAACCTTTTTCTACTGAAGGGATAAATTCACGTGGAATTGAACCACCAGTAATTTCGTTTACGAACTGTAAACCACCTTTTTCGAAATCAGCATCAATTGGTGAGATAATTACCGAAATATCAGCAAATTTACCACGACCACCTGATTGTTTCTTGTACGTTTCACGGTGAGTTGTTGTGCCAAAAATTGCTTCTTTGTAAGCAACTTGCGGCGCACCCTGGTTAACCTCTACTTTAAATTCGCGTTTTAAACGGTCAATTAAAATATCTAAGTGTAACTCACCCATACCAGAGATTACAGTTTGACCAGTTTCCTGATCTGTTTGAACTCTGAATGTAGGATCTTCTTCAGCCAATTTACCTAAACCAATACCTAATTTATCAACATCAGCCTGAGTTTTAGGCTCAATAGCTAAACCGATAACAGGCTCTGGGAAATCCATAGATTCAAGAATGATTGGGTGTTTCTCATCACAAAGTGTATCGCCTGTTTTGATATCTTTAAATCCAACTACCGCAGCAATATCACCAGCAGCCACATTTGGCACCGGGTTTTGCTTGTTAGCATGCATCTGGAAGATACGTGAAATACGCTCTTTATTTTCTGAACGAGAGTTAAAAACATAAGAACCCGCTTCTAAGTTACCTGAGTAAACACGGATAAAACATAAACGGCCTACGAATGGATCGGTTGCAATTTTAAAAGCTAAAGCTGCAAATGGCTCACTAATGCTTGGTTTTAATAAAACCTCTTCGTTAGTATCTGGGTTAGTACCAATAACACCTTCGCTATCCATAGGTGAAGGCAATAATTCCATCACATAATCAAGCATCGTTTGTACACCTTTGTTTTTGAAAGATGAACCACAAACCATAGGAACGATTTTGGCATCTAAAACAGCTGCACGTAAAGCATCTAAAACTTCGCGTTCTGTGATTGTTTCTGGCGCTTCGAAGAATTTCTCCATTAACGACTCATCATAATCAGCAACCGATTCAAGTAATTTCTCTCTCCACTCAGCAACCTCATCAAGCATATCTTCAGGGATTGGCACTTCAGTAAAGGTCATCCCTTTATCATGCTCATTCCAAACGATACCACGGTTGTTGATTAAATCAACCACACCTTTGAATCCGTCTTCAGCACCGATAGGTAATTGCAATGGAACTGCATTGCTACCCAACATTTCTTTAACTTGTTTAACAACTTTTAAAAAGTCTGCTCCGGAACGGTCCATTTTATTAACGAAACCAATACGAGGCACACTGTAATTGTTTGCCAAACGCCAGTTGGTTTCTGATTGAGGCTCAACACCGTCAACTGCAGAAAACAAAAATACTAATCCATCTAGTACACGTAACGAACGGTTTACCTCTACGGTAAAATCCACGTGACCCGGTGTATCAATCACGTTAACGTGATACTTTTGACCTCTGTAATTCCAGTCAACAGTAGTTGCAGCAGAAGTGATCGTGATACCACGCTCTTGCTCTTGTGCCATCCAGTCCATTGTTGCAGCACCTTCGTGCACTTCACCAATTTTATGACTTACACCAGCATAATAAAGAATACGCTCTGTTGTTGTAGTTTTACCTGCATCAATGTGAGCCGCGATTCCAATATTTCTTGTAAATTTTAAATCTCTTGCCATGTTATATTTTTGATTTATCTGATTTTAAATGATTACACCGATTATGTTAAAACAAATCGGTGTAATTTATCTAATCAGTATAATCTTCTAATTAAATCTGTGTAATCTTACTAATCTGTTAATCCTAATAACTAGAATCTGAAGTGAGAGAACGCTTTGTTAGCCTCAGCCATTTTATGCGTATCTTCTTTTTTCTTAACAGCGGCACCTTCACCTTTAGCAGCAGCTACGATTTCACCAGCTAATTTCTCTTTCATGGTTTTTTCGCCACGTTTACGAGCATATAAAATTAACCATTTCATACCTAAAGCTGTTTTACGCTCTGGTCTAACCTCAGTTGGAACCTGGAAGTTAGCACCACCAACACGACGAGATTTAACCTCTACAGCTGGCATAATGTTAGTTAAAGCACGTTTAAATATCTCTAAACCGCTTTCACCTGCTTTTTTCTCAGCAATTTCTACAGCATCGTAAAAAATAGCATATGCGATAGATTTTTTTCCATCGTACATCATATTGTTTACAAAACGAGTTACCTGAACATCATTAAATTTTGGATCAGGAAGAATAATTCTCTTTTTTGGTTTTGACTTTCTCATTTCTTATTTCCTCCCGATTATTTCTTTTTACCTTTTGTTGGTGCCGCAACTACCTGTCCTGGTTTAGGACGTTTAGTACCATATTTAGAACGACGTTGGTTACGACCAGCTACACCTGATGTATCTAATGCACCACGGATGATGTGGTAACGTACACCTGGTAAATCTTTAACACGACCACCACGGATCAATACGATTGAGTGTTCCTGTAAGTTGTGACCTTCCCCAGGAATGTATGCATTAACCTCTTTACCGTTCGTTAAACGAACACGGGCTACTTTACGCATTGCTGAGTTTGGTTTTTTAGGGGTAGTGGTGTACACACGTGTACATACACCTCTTCGCTGTGGACAGCTGTCCAACGCTGGAGACTTACTCTTGAACTCCAGTGCTACTCTACCTTTTCTAACTAATTGTTGAATGGTTGGCATTGTGCTTTTTTATGTTTTTTATTAAAAAATTTACCGCTCCCCCGGCATCCTTGCAGATAGCCCATAAAACGGACTGCAAAAGTAGAACAATTCTTTTTAAAAATCAAGGGGTTAGCATAAAAAGTTTTCAGTTGGCAATTATTCCCAGAGGCATGCCTTTGGCACAGTTTTTCAGTTGAAGGTTAAGGAGTTGCAGTTCTTACTCTCGCTTGCCGTCATTGCGAACCGAAGCGGAGGAAATTGTGATGGCGTGAAGCAATCTTTCTTCCCTAAAAATTAAATCAATTACAACATCGCTTCATTTTTCTAAACTGTTATTTGAAAAGCAATTGCTGTAATCCTTAGGCTGGGTTCGGCCCCGCTAATGTTACAAGCTCGTGAAGAACTCGCTTTCCACGTATATCGGGTTTAGGTTGCAAAGTAAATGGCTCCTATTAACTTTCTAAGCTCATTTTACAAAAAGAGAATTAGCCATGTCCCCCTCACGCTTTAAAAACACTTAAATTACATTGGCCTTAAATCCATAAAAGATTGTGCTAAATACTTTATCTTTAATAAAAATCTAAATTATATGTTCTTAAGTATCATCGGGATTATTATCATTTTTATTGGTTTTGCCTTTGCTAACCAAAACAATCTTATTGGCCGATACAGCAGTATCACCAAAATAATTGGTGTGGCGCTGGTCATCATTGGCCTCTCTTTCTCTATGTTTAAAGTGATTGATGCCGGCCAGGTTGGTGTTAAAACTGTTTTTGGAAAAGTCGACAACGATGTTTTATACAGCGGTTTAAATCTGATCAACCCGATTGCCGTAATTACACCATTCGATGTTAAAACCCAGAATTATACCATGTCTGGCGTTCATGATGAAGGCAATAAACAAACCGATGATGCTTTACGCGTTTTATCAGCAGATGGATTGGAAGTCATTATTGATCTTTCGGTGTTATTCAGGGTAAAGGGAAGTGCAGCACCAAACATCCTAAGGGAAATAGGAACAGATTATCTGGAGAAGATTGTCCGTCCGGTTTCGCGCACAGCGATAAGAGATAATGCGGTTGCTTATGATGCGGTTGCATTGTACTCGAGTAAAAGGGATGAGTTTCAGGCTAAAATATTTAATACCATAGAAAAAAGTTTTGCCAAAAGAGGTTTAGAGCTGGAGCAACTTTTGGTACGGAACATCACTTTGCCAGCATCGGTAAAAGCCAGTATCGAATCTAAAATAAATGCGGAGCAAGATGCACAAAAAATGACTTTTGTACTTCAAAAGGAACGCCAGGAAGCCGAACGTAAAAGAGTGGAAGCACAGGGTATTGCCGATTACCAACGCATACTTTCTACAGGCTTAAGCGATCGCCAGCTCCAGTACGAATCGATTTTGGCGCAAAAGGAAATCGCAAAATCGGCAAATACCAAAGTAATTATTATGGGCAATGGCAAAAGTGCCCCGATTATTTTAGGCGGCAATTAATGATTCAAGTACCCGAAGTATGAAAATTAAAATCTTAACCCTCATATTGCTCAGCATAGCGTGCTTATGTAACGCACAAAACGTAACGCCGGCTAAAAGAAAGGCTAATGTAGACTTTGATGCGTATGAAAAATTAATACCCAAAGTAAAAGCCCACCGGAAAAACAGGTTAGTAGACCTATCAACTTTTTTAAAGATGGCCGAAGAAAAAGGCACCATTATTTTAGATACGCGCTCGGATAGCTTATACAAGCGAAAACATGTTAAGGGTGCCATACATTTAAACTTTGCAGATTTTACACAACAAAACCTCCTCAGGATTATACCAAATGCTGATACTAAAATATTAATTTATTGCAATAACAACTTTAGAGATGACGCCATAAATTTTGCCAGTAAAATCGTAATTCCAGACTTAATTAACAAAAAAATAGCCCCTATCTCATTAGCCTTAAATATCCCTACTTATATTAACCTTTACGGATATGGATATCGAAATGTTTACGAACTTTCTGAATTGGTAAGCACTTTAGATAAAAGCATAACTTTTGAAGGCAGCGATGTAAAGTAATTTACATCAAGAAATTTAATTACAATCCTTAAAACTATCCTTCAGCAACTTCAACCGTGCAACCGCAGCTTCCAGTTCTTTTGGGGCTTTACCGTATTCGTAGGTAATTTTATATTGTTTGCCATCAGCATTGATCGCGATCCACTCTGCACCGCCGTCTGCACAATCAGGGCAGCCGATTACTTCGGGCAAGGCCGAAATTTTATCAATATTCAACTCGCTTTTAATCGCGTTGACATCAGCTTCAGAAATTGTTTTGCTACAGGTTTTGGTATCGGCAGTTTGCCCATTTTTCGATTTTGAAAAAATGAGCTTTAAATCGCTGATGAGCAGGTTACTCGAACAATAGCCAGCACACATTCCAAATGACGAGCCATAACCAATGCTGTTCAGGTTTTTAATATCACCTTTTTTACAGCCAGAAAAGGACAGGCTGATCACAATTGCAAAAATGAGGGGTAAAGTTTTCTTCATAAACAACAGGCAAAAGTATATTTCAAAGATATTATTTATCCGAGAACATTTTAATATGCTGCTGTATAAAACAATTAAAGCGATCATTTCTGACCGCTTTAATTGAAATTATCTTAAATTTTATAACTTGATATAGCCTTCAAAATTAGCTAAGCACGGGTAACTTGTACCTTCAAGCAGGGTAATTTTTACATAACGGATTGGAGTTGCAGGAGAAACCGCAAATTTCTGTTCGTTTACCGTTGTTGGATTGAAATTGCGGTCATCATCCAATTGAGTAAAAGTAACACCATCTACGCTCCCCGAAATAGAAAATTTGCTAAAACCTTGTTTCGGGTCGGTATGGGCGTTAAGACCGATGTAAGAAAGTAAACTTGCTTTTTTCATATCAACAATAATCCAATGCGGATACGGATGCAGCACATCATAATCAGCTTGCCAAAATGAAGGAACTTTTGAATCATCAGGTATCGGGCTTTTGGTAGATATAGGATCTACGATCATTGAGGCCAGGTTCAGTTCATCGCCCGGAAAATTTACTTCGCTCGAAGCTGTTGCCGTCCAGCCTGTTTTGCTCAATGCAATATCGGTAAGCGGTTTTCTTTCCTGCAGGCCAGTCACACTAAATTCCGCTAAAAAAGTAATGTTACCCGTTTGCGTTGCAGCTTTTTCTATGGCAGTTAATTTAAGGTAACGCACATTTCTAGCCGGCGATAAGGTAAATGCCTGTTCGGTATAAAGTGCCGGGTTAAATGTAAGCTCGCCAATAGCTATAAAACTGGTTCCATCGTTACTGCCTTCCAGCCTAAATTTGGTAAACCCTTTCGGGTCACTTTGTTTAGTGGTTAAACCGATCTTTGTTACTACCGTTTGTTTTTTCATATCGATCAGTAACCAATGTGGAAATGCTGCAGTAGCATTCGAACTCCAAAAAGTGTTGGTATTTCCATCTAAAACAGTTACAGGGAGATTCGTTGTTTCCTGACTTGAGGCTGTTGCACTCCACCCTGTACGGTCTAACACCACCTCTTCTAAATTAGAAGTAAGTTCTGCACTTTTTTCCTTTTTACAGGAGCTTATTGCCGTACCTGCAAAAAGCAGGCACATGGCATATATCTTTATATTTTTCATCTCTTTAATTTGTTTTCAAGGGGGCGATGATTTAAGGATTCTGAGTTAGATTTTTGTTATTGTCTATCTCATACTGGGGAATGTAAAAAATAACACGTGCATCGGTTGGCAAAATAGTTTGCGTAATATTTGTATTTGGCGTGTTATTTAAAGCATGCGTACCAGGATAGTTTCTTACCATCGGTCTGTTGTTCCTAAACAGATCATAAGCACGTTGCCCTTCAAAAGCAAATTCGAGTCTTCTTTCTTCCAGAACAACATCTAGTGCCGTTTTATTTGCTGCAGTGATACCTGCAAGGGTTAAAATAGGAATTCCGGCCCTGGTACGGATCAGGTTTACATCATCTAATGCCAATTGTGCATTACCCAGTTTGGCATTGGCTTCTGCTTTATTTAAGTACATTTCTGCCAAACGAAGGTATACCGGCGAACTTAAATTTGCAATCCCTTCCTGTAAATTATATTTGGTGACATAATACATGGGCACATTTGGTGAAATTTTGGTATTTACCTGCAGTACACCTTTATCTTTATAAGGTGCAATAAAACTATGTCTCAAATCTGCAGGGTTTTTATCCAACTCTGCAACATATTGTTGAGAGGCATAAATTTCAGCATAGCCTGTACTGCCCTGAGGGCCAGGTGTAGCCAAACTTCCAGGTGTACCGCTATAGTACATCGAACCAATTGCACCAAAATCCTGATCTTCTGTTTTGGTATAACGGATAGCAAAAATGGTTTCCGAATTGGCTTCAGGTGTTTTGGTAAAATAGCTCTGGTAATCTCCCCCCTGAAGCAGTTTATAACGCCCAGAGGCAATCACTAAATCAGCATATTTAATGGCATTGGCATTATCGCCCATATTTAAATAGATACGGGATAGTAGTGCGTAAGCCACTTCTTTTGAGGCGAAAACATCCTGTTTCGCGATAGTCATTAAATCTGCCGCCTTTAATAAATCTGCAATAGCAGCATCGTAAACTTCTTTAACGGTATTTCTGGCAGGAGTACCTGCTGCAACGCCTTCCTTTAAAATGGGCACACCAGGATTTGCGCCATTTCCCTGAGTGTATGGCCTGCCAAATACACGCACCAGGTTAAATTCCATCATCCCTTTTAGATAAAGATTTTCGCCCTTTAGCTGTTTCAAATCGACATTAGCATTATCTGGAATAGCTGCAATAATTTTATTGGCCGCTACAATTACATAAAAAGCCTGTTTCCAAAAATTAGCACCATGAGTTCCTGTTGGAATATGGGTATATCGGTAACATCTTGACAAATCATCAGATGAGGGCTGTCCTTGGGCAACATTATCCCCCTGATATTCGGTCAAAAAATGCGCACTCCTAACATAATCGGCATTTCTTAGCACCGCATAGGTACCAATAGTAGCGGTCTCGATATCTCCTGGGTTTGTCAACGCAGATTCGTCATCAATCGCAGTTGATGGTTTTACTTCCTTTTTACAGCTACTTACACTAAAAATTAATGCAAGTGCAACAATATATATTTTTATTTGATTCGTTTTCATGTTTTTCCTCTCCTATAAACCAATGTTTATACCAAACAATATTTTTTTGCTAATTGGGTATCTAAAGCTTGAGCTACCCGGAATAACATTGGGATCGTTGTCATCTGGTGCAAGCACAACCTCTGGATCTATTCCCGAAAATTTAGTACCCGTCCATAAGTTATCTCCACTTACAAAAATCCTTGCGCTGCTTATTTTAATTTTACTTAACCAGCTGCTTGGGATCTGGTAACCCAAGGTAACATTCCGTAAACGGATATAACTTCCATCTTCAAGATATCGGCTAGATTGTTGATTCGAATCGTGGTTACCTCCCAAAACTGGTTTTGGGTGCGTAGCTACATCACCAACCTTTTCCCATCTGGTCCAACCCGATTTTAAAACCATGGCATTATAACTTTCATACAATCCATCATTATCAAAATATGCACGGCTATTATTATATACTTCGTTGCCGTAAACAAAATTGAAAAATGCACTTAACGAAATGCCTTTATAACTGAAGGTATTGGTAAGGCCACCTGTAAATTTCGGTGAGGCCGATGTACCGGTATATTGGCGGGTTGCCTGAGCGTATGTATTTGTTACAGCAATATGCGCTACCCCATCTGCATCGGTAATTACTTTTTCCCAGAGCGGGTCTCCATTATTGGGGTCTACACCCGCCCATATTGGCATTTTGTAATCGTAAATATCATGACCTATCGCTTTAGGCTGTGAGCCACCTGGTGTAATGGCATCTTTTCCTTCGGTAAGCCCTAAAATCGTATTTCGATTAAAAGCCATATTCAAATTGGTTTCCCATTGAAATTCACCCGTAAAATTTTTAGTATTTAAACTAAACTCCAAGCCTCTGTTTTTTAAGGCGCCAACGTTTTGGAAAATGTAAGCATAGCCGTCGGTTGAAGGCAATGGCACTTTAAACAGTAAGGCATTCGAACGTTTGTCGTACAAATCAATTGTTAAATCAATCCTATTCCAAAAACCAATATCTAAACCAATATTCGCTGTTTTTTGCTTTTCCCATGTTAAATCGGGATTACCTTTTTGGTCGGGCCTTGCTCCCGGGATTCCACCATAACTTGCAGAGGCATCAATTGCATACAGTCCTAAAGATGGATAATCACCGATTTCAGCATTACCCGTTGTACCGTAACTTGCCCTTATCTTTAAAAAACTGATCGGTTTTACCCCTTTTAAAAACGTTTCATTGCTTAAAATCCAGGATGCACCCAACTGATAAAAATCTCCGCCACTTTTGTTTAAACCAAAGCGTGATGAATTTTCGTGCACAAAGGACCCAATGGCAAAATATTTACCGGCATAATTGTAATCTACCTGACTTAAATATTTACTGAAGTTATATTCGTTGGTACCGCCAGATGGGTTGCTGATAATGTCGGTTGCGGTCGACATGACCGGACGACCAGCCGGTAAATTCTTCCCATTTAAATTGGCTTCATCATAATAAGATTTTTCGGCTTCGCCCACAGCTAAAACCGTTAAATGATTTTGGCCAAAACTATTTTCATACTTCAACCTGTTCGAGCTTAACAATCTGTTTTTATAGGTTGTTGAGTTGTAGAGAGAACCATTGGTTGCACCACCTTCCTTGGTTCTTTTATCATAATAATCAACCGCAAAAGTATTGTAAAAGGTTGTTCTGTTATAGCTTGAAAAAGTCAGGCTTTTAACAATATTGTAATCAATGTTTACATCGGCACTCAGGTTTAAACTCCTCGCATAAGAAAGGTTGTACTGAGTAGAATGAAGGAAATTTTCAATATCACGTCCTTTCCATGTTGGGGTAATCCGTGCATCAACGGGTGTTCCATCTGCATTATAGGCCGGATCGAATGGAAGGTTTAAATAGCCATCGCCAAGTGTATTGCTATTGGCATAGTTGTTTCGGGTAAATACACCATTTAACAACAGGCTTACTTTAAGTTTTTTGGTTAGCTGGCTATTTAGATTTGCCCTTAAATTATAGGCATTTTTGTCGTTATTGATTACGGTACCTTGCTCCCTGTAAAAGTTGCCGGCGATATAATATTTTGTTTTTTCTGTTCCACCAGATGCAGAAAGAGTATAGTTCTGGGTCATCCCATTACGGGTTGCCAAATCCCACCAATTGGTATCATTGTTTAAAACGGACGGATCGGGATTGGAAAATGTTTTTTGATAATCATACAATTGCTGACTATTCATTAATTTAAAATTGCCTGTAGAAGGCGAGTTGAAACCTACTGTAGAGCTAAATTCTATTTTTGCCTCGCCGGTTTTACCGGTTTTAGTGGTTACGATAATCACGCCACTACCTGCGCGCGAGCCGTATAACCCTGTTGCCGCAGCATCCTTTAAAATGGTTACAGATTCTACATCATTCGGACTGTATGTAGCGCCCTCAGTACCATAGGCACCAAGGATATTTCCATCTACAACCAATAGTGGTGCTGTTCCTCCATTAATACTTCCAATACCTCTTATTGTCATTTTAGGCGCAGAAGTAGGATCACCTGATCCGGATGAAACGACTACACCGGGCGCCTTACCTTGGATCATAGAAATTACATCATTAGAAGCAACGCCTTTTAATTTTTCGGCCGAGATTACCGAAACAGAACTTGATAATTCGCCCTGCTTTTTTGACGAATAACCTACTACAACTACATCATTAAGGATGTTATTTTCTTCCACTAAGCTGATGTTGAAGGTGCTCTTTCCCTGAACAGGGATTTCTTGTGTTAAATAGCCTACAGATTTGATGATTAAAATACCATCTGCAGGAACGGTGATGGCGAAATTACCAGATCCATCGGTAGAGGTACCAATACTCGGATTTGATTTTAAAGTGATGGTTGCTCCGGGAACTGGCCCTGCTTTATCTGTTATTTTTCCTTTGATGGTAATATCATCAAAATGAATGGGATTAATGGTCCTGGACTTCGTATTTCCATTGTGGCCAAAATTGGCAAAAGCCTTACTTTCGTTTAGCCATAATAAGCCAACTGTTCCAAAAATCAGTAAAGACTTGATTTTCATATTTTGTTGTTTTTAAGTTAGTTGATAGGTTGTTGTGGGAGAATTTAGATGCGTTTTCTTTTAAATCATAAGCCTATTATATTTTAGTCACACCATAAAAATTTTGAATAATTTGCTTACCCGACTATTATAAAAAGAGGGATGATCATGACATGGTTAATCTCAGGAGTTTCTCTTTCCAGACCTAATTTATGCGATTTAATATGCATAAAATCGCCAAACACCACGCAAACGTTTGATCATAAATAAAAGAATCAACCGATTTTGCAACCGTTACAAGACAGGGAATGAAACTTAAAGCAAGAACAGGCTTAGAATATTAATGAATTGATTTTTTTTCTCATTAATTATAGAAATCTACCATAAAAAACAAGATAGATGCTGTCGAATAAAAAAAGTAACAAACGTTTGCGTTAAGTTTTTTATTAAATAGAAAACGAAAAAGCCCTTAACAATTAACTTACGATATCAATTGTTAAGGACTTGATGAAAATTTACAGATTTACTTAATTTACCGTATGATTTGGATTGCTTCTTTCGCGATAAAAATACCTGGTAACGAATAGATGGAAAACAAAAAGTCCTTCACTATTACCTGAAAGACTTTCTATTTTTTAAGCTTTAGCTATTTTTTTGCTGTGCTTTTTATGATGGTGTTTTTTATGGCCCTTTTTGGTCTGTGATTTTTCGGTACCTGCTTTTGCCGGAACTGTGGTTTGCGCGCTTACGGTATTAATGGTAAAAGCGGCTACTAATGCGATTACTAAAACTTTAATTGCTTTCATTTTCAAATGGATTAATGATGAATAAACCTTGTTATTTTGTTTATTAAATCTCGAAAATCAAAATGAAGATTTTATGAATAATTAATTATTGAATGATAGAAGGATTGAATGTTGGAATGACTGAATTAGAGAATGATAGAATAAACTTAGCGCGTTACGGTAAATCGAATGAGAAAGTATAATTCAACCTTTTTCCGCTTAAAATATACTCAGAAACCACTTTCCCATCAACGAGGATTTTATATTCACCTTTAGATCTCGATTTTGCCGTGGCCAATGTTTTGAGCTGAACATGTGCGCCAGATTTTAAGGTAACAGTTTTTTCCCAGGCACCACTTACTTCTTTTAATTCTGTATGTTTTCCGCTTTCATTAATATAAGCTACATCGGCCGTTAAACCATCACCGAATTTGGCCTGATATACTACACTATAACTTTCTTTTTGGGGAATATCTATTTTGCCTTTCGACATGGTATAGAAGGTTGTCATGGTTTGAATCGAACAACTGCTCAGCACAAGAATGAACAAAAAACAATAGAAAATATTTTTCATATGATCAGGTTTAGATTAAGATGACGCCCCTTATCAAAGAAAGGTTGCAAGGAGTTGTAAATATTGAATGAGAGGTTAGAGAATGATGGAATTATTGAATGAGTGAATTAGAGGATTAGAGAATGATTAAATGCTGAGTTTGATCGCTGGCACATTCACTCATTCAAAAATCAATCAATCAATCAATCACTAGATCTCATTTATGAAAAGTGTCGAGATATAACTCTTCTACCTTTTTCCTTGCCCAGGGCATTCTCCTTAGAAATTTTAAGCTTGATTTTATGGTCTGGTTATTATTGAAACAATCAATCCTGATCAGTGATCCCAGTCTTTCCCAACCGTAATGTACCTGAAGATCGGTTACAATTTTCTCTAAGGTGATACCGTGTAAGGGGTTGTTTTTTTGCTGTTCGGCCATGAGGCAAAGTTAATGCAAAATTATCAGGGTTTATATTGCACCATCCAAACATTTGCACCACTGCATTCGGGATCGTTAATTTTATGTGTAAATACCTCAAAATCGTTCGATTGAAGCAATTGGAGATACTCTGCTGTATCTAACGAAGCGTGAAACAGATTCTCACCACCATTCATTCCCCAGGCTTCTCCCCTTTCGGTACCAGAGGTGAACAATAAAATACCATTGGGCTTAAGGTGGCGCCTAAAAATACTGAACATGCCGGGCTGATCGGACACAGGGAGATGAAAAAAGCTATGCCAGGCAATTACCGCGTCGAACTTTTCATCCAGATCCAGCTTACGCATATCTTTCTGAATAAACCGTACATCAGGGAAATTTGTCCTGGCGATTGCGAGCATCTGTGCACTGGCATCAATACCCAAAACCTTTACATCCTGACTGATCAGGTATTCTAATATAGGTTTACCACTGCCACAGCCTAAATCTAAAACACTTGCATGAGGTGCTAGCTTTTCGAGCATATTGTCCAGATAACCTTTTTCTTCCAAAACGGCATAACGGTTTTCTGCAAACCAATGGCCCATTTTGTCGTATACCTTATAAACGTTTTTGCGTTCTCCTTTTTCCATGCTGTTTTTTGACTGCCCTTGTTTAATTATAGGCTTTATGGATCGTGTAAAATGGTTAACCCGGTTGCTGCAGGTTATACAACGCTATTTTATACTGCCAACCTATTATCCTATTTTCTCTTTTTACTTATGATTTGCTGCCACCCATGGTGGGAAGCTCTCATAACCCTTATGATTTACCGCCACCCATGGTGGGAAGCTTTCATAACGTTTTACCCATCTAACCCTGAAATAGGCTCTTTGCTCGGTTTTCACTACGTAAATTGATGCTTGTTGTGTTTATTTATGGCTATAACTCTATCAATTTACAAATATAAATCTGCTAATTATTGAATAACTACCCTATTGCCGTTGCATCAATTTCAATCAACATACCGTTCAAAGCCAGGCGCTGTACCGGAATTAAAGTATTCACCGGAAATTTCTGATCGGGCCATATTTTGGTTGATTCTTCTATCAGGATATGGTGTTTTTCGTCATCATAATCCACCACCAAGGTGGTCAGTTTTGCAATATGAGCCATTGTTACGTTCTTGCTTTTTAAAGCTAGCGCAATATTCTCAAATACAATACTTACCTGCGTTCTAAAATCATCACTCAATATGCCGTCTGTTCTGCTGCCTCCCTGACCGGCAACAAACACCAGTTGGCTGTTTGCCGGAACTGAGGCTACATGAGAATAGCCATGTGCACGGGGATCGTATATCCCTTCGGGGTTGGTAATTTCTAAAGCATGTTTTTCCATTTATTATAAGTTTAATCACCGCTAAATTATCCGTTAAGAAATAGTAAACCGTCGGCAATTTGCAATAAAAAAACCTCCTGATGTTTTAAAATCAGGAGGTCTTATATTATTTTATGGAAAGATTAGTTACCTGTAGCAGTCCACGTATTGTTATCAGGGTTCGAATCTGGCAGTACTTTATTTGGATCTAAAGTAACCGATTCAATTTCTTCTGCTGTTGGGAAACGTACCAACCAGCTTGTATTTTTCATCCAAACATCAACCGGAACTTTTACGATCTCGGTTTTACCACTTTTGGTTTTAACCTGAAGGATAATTGGCATTGGCATTTTTTCGAGGTTTACCACTTTAATGTTATAACCTACCAGTTTATCGTCTTTTTTAACCGGTTCAACTGCAGCAATGCCTTGATCCATTTTCCAGCTGTTTAACCACCAGCTTCTCCAAAACCAGGCTAAATCTTCACCTGCACCATTTTCCATCGAACGGAAGAAATCAAACGGTGTTGGGTGTTTAAAGGCCCAGTTTTTAATGTATTGACGGAAAGCATAATCGAAACGGTCTTCACCTAAAATCTGGTTTCTTAAAATGTCTAATCCCCATCCTGGTTTGCTATATAAGTTTACCCCGATATTTCTTTCTGCCATTCCATCAGGCATCTGCATAATGTTTTCGTAAATCGGGTTACCGATAACAGCTTTACCAATTCTGTTTAAATCAGCAGGAGGAGTGGCATACTCGCCTTTGTTAAAGTTGCTTTTAGAAATACCGTTGATAAAAGTATTAAAACCTTCGTCCATCCAGCCGTATTTGCGTTCGTTAGACCCCACAATCATCGGGAACCAGGTATGGCCAAATTCGTGATCGATTACGCCCCATGCGCCTGCTTTTTTTGCAGTCCAGCCACAAAACACAATACCCGGATATTCCATACCACCAATATTGGTGGCTACGTTAACAGCCATTGGGTACGGATATTCGAACCATTTTGAAGAATAATGCTCGATAGTAGATTTTACATATTCAACCCCACGGCCATAAGAATCAACACCGTTACTCTCTACAGGTTGCGCAGAAACTGCCAAAGATTTTTTACCGCTTGGCAAATTGATTCTTGCAGCATCTAATACAAAAGATTTTGATGAAGCCCAGGCGGCATCACGTGCATTGGTAATCTTAAATTTCCAGGTCAGCTTATCTTTCGCCGGACGAGATTTTGGATCGGTTACTTCCGCTTCGCTACGGATGTGAACCGTAGCATCGCTCAGTTTAGCCGCATTCCATCTTTTTAACTGCTCTGCTGTAAAAACTTCGGCAGGGTTTAATAACTCACCCGAACCCATTACGATGTGACTTGCTGGTGCAGTAATGGCAAAGTTGATATCGCCATATTCGCAATAAAACTCACCACCGCCCCAATAGGGCAAAGTATTCCATCCAATTACATCATCGTACACACACATGCGTGGAAACCACTGTGCAATGGCAAAAATTTCCCCATTTTTTGTGGTTAAATGCCCGGTTCTATCTGATCCTTCTTTTGGCACCACATACGAATAGTCCATTTTAACGGTTACAATATCACCGTTAGCCGCCAAAGGCTGATCTAAACGGATCTGCATACGCGTATCTTCAACAAGGGAAGTAAATTTTACAGCGCCCGCTTTTTGCGATACACTGATGTTCTGGATTTTATATCCGCCATCAAATTTTTCGCCCTGTGCACCATAACGGCTGCGCGATGGTGTAATGGCATAACCACGCGAAGTTTCTTTAAAAGTATTCTGATCTAACTGCAACCATAAATAAGGTAATTTGTCAGGACTGTTATTTTTGTAAGTGATGGTAACCGTTCCGGTAACCATACTCTTGGTTTCATCAAGGTTAGCGGTAATGTTATAATCTACACGGTTCTGCCAGTATTTTGGTCCTGGTGCGCCTATTGCAGAGCGGAACTCATTTCCATTTTGCGTATAAAATAGTGGTCCGAATGCTTCAGCAGGATTATAATTCGTTGCCGGAGCAGGTGTTGTAGCTTGTTGGGCCGATGCCGAAAAGGCAAAAACACAACAAACCAAACAAAAATTAATCAGTTTAGTCAATTTCATGATAATAATAAGATTGTAATAAGTGGTAAATATAAAAAATAACCACATATAGATTTATATGTGGTTATAATGTTACCTATATTGGCTACAATACGGGCGTTAAGCAGTTAAAAGATGTTAATTCCCTTTTAACTTTGGCAAATCCTGTAGTTTTCTTTCTTGTGGTGATAATTTTTTCCATGCGACAAAGGCACGCGAGATATAATAAGGGTAGCGATACGGCCTTTCACCTTTTACTGCTTCAATAGAAGGCCTGTAGATGATCATAAAGTTCTTAAGGTCTTCTCCTTCCAGTTTGGTTAAATCGGTAATGGCTTTTGGAGTAAAGTTTTCATCAATCTCTTGCTGGTACATTTCTTTTTCATCGAGATCGGCTTCTTTGCGTTGTTGTCTTTTATATTTACCATAACCCAGGTTTAGGTTTAAGCCACCAACCTTATCCGTCATTCTTTTACGGTTTAAATTTCCGCCAGTAGCCAACAGTGTATATTTTTCTGCCAAAGGATCTTTCGCGTCCGTAACCTGACTGTTCATGCGCACGGCCGTAACATCTACATCATTTAAACTGTTTGATTTTACGGGAAGATAAATGGTTCTATTTAATAAATTAGTAAGATATAAGGTATCGGTATGATAGCCAACCGCCGAAAATTCAATCAGGTCACCAATATTCGCCGCAATAGTATACTTTCCTTCTTTATTGGTGCTGGTTGTTTTTTTACTGTTCAAATTTCTGATGTTAACACCAGGCAGTGAAAGCGTTTTTTTCGAATAATCGAAAACCGTACCCGTAGTTACCGTTTGTGCAAAGACTCCGATAGGCAGGGCAAGCAATAGAAAAATGATCAGTTTGTTCATACTCAAAAGTAATTTAGTTCGACATTTAAAATCTGCTTTTAACAAACTTTAACATTAGAACAAATGAATTAGGCTAGTGTTTTTAAATAATTGTCATCGTCAAATCCAATTAATATGGCTTTATTGTTTTGCTCAACGATCGGCCGTTTGATGGCACTGGTATTTTCTTTTAAATAAGCTACTGCCAAATCCTGGTTATCGATTTTCGCTTGCTCCTCTTTGCTGAGTTTTTTCCAGGTCAAGCCTTTTCGGTTTAATACCGTTTCCCAACCGAAGATATTGCACCATTCGTTTAATTTTTCTTCGGTAATGCCCTTTTTCTTAAAATCATGAAATTCAAAATCAACCTGATGCGATTTTAACCAATCGAGCGATTTTTTTACTGTATTGCAATTTGGAATTCCGTAAACGGTCATATTAATAGTTGAATGAATGAATGTTGAATGAGTGAATGAACATGGATGATGTAAACCGTTCCAGCAATCCTTTTCAAAGATAGTAAAATTGTTTATCGGTGGCGGATATTACGTTCGTGGTGTGAGGTATTTTTAACGTTTTTGGCCTTGGATATTACTATCCGACACTCGCATTAATATCAATTACCCTACCTAAAATTAGTCAGATGGTAACATCTGACTACACATCAAGAGTTGTCAACTTTCTAGTTAGCGGGCTATGAAAGTTGACAACTCTACAATCCGAAACCCTAAGAGGTGGAAGATGTAAAACGGATGATGGAATTACACAACCAATCCCATAATCCTAAAAATCCTATTCATTCATCACATTTTTTGGCTCATCCATCACATTTTAAGTATTGATGTAGATACTCTTCGTAAAATTGTATCATAAACTAAATCAAATGGAAATTCTATCTGGCAAACCATCTACGATAAAATCCAAAAACATCAACCAGCTTGAGTTTTGGATTTCTACAACACTATATATCCTGGCCTTGATCAGTATCTGTTCCTCTACCGTTTATAGCAGAGGCAATTCTTATCGCTTTGAAGAAAGCCAGATTGATTATAGTGTAATGGCAAATTTCTTTATCCCCGAATTATTTAAGATCACTATTTTGTATATCAGTTTTTTATTGTTCAATTTTTGTTTTATGCCGCAACTGGCGAACAAAAAAAATATTGCACTTAATCTCATCCTGATCATTTTAGTCACGTCGTTCTCTGTAGTTGCGTGGATGGTTTACAATACCTACTCTCAAGCTTACCGATTGTTAGAATACGATAACATCGATAACGCTTACGGAATCTTTTTTGGTGAAGCCTTTACTTATATTTTCTTTCTCTATCTACTCTTTAATGCCTATGCCTATTTTAATGAGCGGGGCCTGGAGCTGCTAAGTAAAATTCAATTTTTAAAAAGCGATAACAAAAATGTGATTCCGGAACTTTTTACCGCGACCAGAATCTGGCTGATTACGCTGATGATTGCTGCTTCTATATTTTCGGTAAGAATAGATTACGAAATATTGATCGTTTGGTTAATCGTACCTCCGGTAAACATCTTTCTAACTTTTTGTTCTATTTATTATGTTATTCCAAATCTCAGAAAAGATTTTAAAGGTTTTGGCCGCTATTTTTGGGGAAATGTTGGTTTAACCATTATCATTTCACTCCTGTTGTTGATCATCCTTATCCCTTTTATGCGCAATGGCGCAGTAGTACCTATTACTTTAATTTTAAATGCCATTTGTTTGATCTGCATCAGTACGCCTTCAGCCTGGTATATTTACAAACATAAATTCGAAAAACTGAGCGAAATACAAATGCTCAAAACAGAGTTGGGCAAATCGGATGCGAACTTAAATTTTCTAAAATCGCAGATCAATCCACATTTCTTATTCAATGCATTAAATACCCTATTTGGAACGGCTTTACAGGAAAATGCCGAAAGAACAGGAGAAGGCATACAAAAACTGGGTGATATGATGCGCTTTATGCTCCACGAAAATACCCAGGATAAAATTTCGTTAACGCGGGAAGTAGAATACCTTAACAATTATATCGATTTACAAAAGCTTCGCACTTCGCGCTCTGGAGATATCCGGATCGATACACACATCGAAGAGCAGCTCAATAATTTACAGATTACGCCTATGTTATTGATTCCTTTTATCGAAAATGCATTTAAACATGGGATCAGTTTGCAGCAACCATCGTACATTAAAATCACTTTGCAAACAAAAGAAAGTACTTTATATTTCGATATCAGCAATAGCATTTATGTCAAAGCCGATAACGATCCTGAGAAACTGAAAAGTGGTATCGGACTGGAAAATGTAAAACAACGTTTATCATTGCTTTATTATGGTAAACATGAATTAATTATCCGCGAAAGTGCCAACGAGTTTTTTGTGCATTTAACTTTACAGTTGGATTAGCCCTTCGACTCCGCTCAGGATGACAACCGATCATAAATTTAAGATGACCGATTTACAGAGCTATGTCACGCTGAGCGGAGTCGTAGCGCGATTATAGCTTTTTAATAACTGCTAGATTTAACTATATTTAAAATGTCCTTCGACTCCGCTCAGGATGACACCCTCTTTATAATGAACTGAGTCGAAGCGAAAAAATTAAATGGAAACTTATACGGTCTATATTTTAAAATGTGCTGATCACTCCTATTATACAGGTGTTACCAATGATATTGATAGGCGCCTATATGAACACCATAATGCTATAAATCCAACTTGCTATACCTCACAAAAGACCGCTAGTTTTAGTATTTTGCGAGCACTTTAAAGATATTAACGAAGCAATAAGTTTTGAAAAACAGATCAAAGGCTGGTCGAGAAAAAAGAAAGAGGCTATTATAAACGATAATTGGGATAAACTTAAAGAACTATCCATTTGCAAAAATATTACTAGCCATACGAATTTTACCAAATCATAGGCCTCCTTCGTCAGCATGACAGGAAAGAAAAACACAAAGAACAAATAAAAACATGATTGCTATTGCTATAGATGATGAACCCATTGCACTTGATATTATAAAATCTCATGCCTCAAAAGTTCCGTTTGTAGAATTGCAGGAAACTTTTACAGATGCTTTCGCTGCGATCAGTTATCTTCAACACAACAAAGTTGACCTGCTTTTTCTGGATATCAAAATGCCCGACATTAGTGGCATTGATTTTTTAAAGAGTTTGAGCAAAGCACCAATGGTGATTTTTACTACCGCCTATACCGAGCACGCCGTACAAAGTTTTGAACTCGATGCTGTTGATTATTTGTTAAAACCTTTTTCACTTTCACGTTTTTTAAAGGCCTGTAATAAGGCACAGGAACTCTTTAACCTGCGAAATCAAAAGCAGGAAGCTAAATCGGAGTATATTTTCGTGAAAGATGGTTATGAACAAATTAAGGTGGAATTAGACGAAATCCTTTATGTGGAAGCCTCAGGAAACTATACCCAAATTCAACTAAAAGACAAACTTCTAAGCTCGCGCATTACCATCAACGATCTGGCCGAACTGCTACCAAGGGCAGATTTTATCCGCTGCCACCGGGCCTTCATTGTAGCCAAAAACAAAGTGTCCAAATTTGACCGGAGCCAAATTTGGATTGGAGAAAAAGTGATTCCTATTGGTGCAACCTATGGCGGTATTCAGTTGATATAAACTAGTGTAGAACACAATATAATTTTCTGCTCCATATCATTTAACCGTTAATAGTAGCAAAACAACCCCAAATCTAGACCTGATTGGCGGGGAAAGCTCCCGGTATCACCGGGACTTGTACCAAAAAGCAGGACTACAGCATCCGAAGCATTACTATTATTGCTCTTCAAAAGACTAAAACAACAGACCAGACAACCCAAATAAATTAAAACTAGGGTTTAACATTTACCCTTATTCCTGCCGAATGGGTAGTAAACTCTGGCGCATACATACTTTGCAGAGAAGTAATTCCGTTCGAGAAATTCCCTGCATGGGTAACCCGCAGCGGATATTCGAATACGTAGGTTCCTTTTGGCATATAACTGATAAAGAAATTGGTCGAGGCATCTTTGGTACTTTCATAATAACCCAGGCCATCCTGATATTTGTAACGTGAGATCACATTTACAGGTTCAAAACCCGATGAACGCATATCTTTCAAGTGGAGATATTCCATATCCCGGTCGCAGTAAATTTCGATACGTACTTTCAATAAATCGCCGGGAGCCAAAATATTGCTGGCAGTAAGCGGTGTTAACACATCGCCTTTTTCGCTCGCTTTCTGGATAAACAACTGTTTTTTGATCTTCACTCCGGTATTGGCCGAGGTTATTTTATCCAATTGCTCGAAATATTGCCAGTACAATGCACCCCAGGCAATGGTTTTGTTGTTATTTTTCACCTGTACTTTACCCATTTCCGGTTTTACATCTGGACCTGCAATGGTTAATTTCTGATAACCCGTTCCAGCCTCTTTTGCGGCATTAGGCTGTTGTAAATCTGCTATTTTCTGACTTCCAATAGTGATTTCCGGATCATTGTTTTCGGTTAGTAAATCAGTCCCTTTCATTAGCAATGCATAACAGGCGGCGGTAGTGGCCTTGGTAGTTTTCCAATCGTTGGTCTGTTTGTTTTTGAGCAGCCAGATTTTCATTTCTTCTACGGCTTTGGCATCATTCGCTACTTCATCGAAAGCCTCAATCAACAATGACTGTGTCTCAATCGGACTTTGGTACCACCACCAGCCTGCTTTATTGGTAGCCCAATACATGCCCAACTCATCATTTTGCTGTGCGGTTTGACTGAGCAGCGTAATGATTTTTTTTGCTTCTACATTATTGCCGTTTCTATTTAATACCAGCGCAGTTTGTGCCAACTGATAGGTATCGAATGTTTTCCAGTTGGCTGTTAATTTTTTCAGGTAAAAATCTTTGGCCTTTACAAAATCGGCATTGGTATTTTTCTGGTTGCTATAACTTCTGGCAAACAGGTAATGCAGTGGTAAATAGGCAAAACTTTTTCCCTTTACTTCATCTTTATAATCCTTAACCAATGCAGCATCTAAATACACAATGGCTTTGTTTAGCATGTTATTAAATTTCGGATTGGCTTTTTCGTCAATCAGTTTAAGTTTTTTTAACTGCCCCATACCTAAAACAATATGTTGGGTAATGTAACGGTCTTCACGCATCCCGCTAAACCACGGAAACGCACCATTATCAAATTGCATTTTCTCCAGCTTCTCAAAATTGCTTTTCAACTCGTAAGTCATTCTGTTTAAATCGAAAAGCACAGCCAAACGTTTTTTGCGTTCAGTTTCATTATCCGCGTTGCGTACCCAGGGTGTTTCTTCCAACAAAATAGATTTAAGTTCCTGGTTTTTTTCCAAATTGGATAAAAGCGCCTCGCCGTTATTGGTATTTTTCCATTGTTCAAAAACAGTTTTAATTTTTGGAGATGAATTGATAATTCCTGTTGCAAAACTATTGGCATAAAACCTGCTAAAAGTTTGTTCGGCACACTCAGACGGGTATTCCATTAGGTATGGCAAGGCCTGCACGGCATACCAAACCGGGTTTGAGGTAAACTCAAAGGTTAAACTCTGGTTGCGCAAGGTTTTTGAACTGCCCGATTTGTCCAGTTTTTCGAAGTCGAATGTTTTAGTAGTATTACCACGTACATTTATCGGCATACTTTCGGTTACCAACATGGCATTGGCCAAAACCGGAATGGTGTTTTCTTCACCATCACTAAATTTACCGCTTTCGGCCAATACTTTATAGGTAATAGCGCTAACGCCCGTGGGGATAATCAAAGACCACTTTAAAGATTGATTACCATTATTATCCAATTGAAATTTTTGCTCAGCTTCTGCACCCTTATTAAAAATTGAAATCACTTTACCCGTAAGTGCATTCCTTAGTGCCAAAATTGCACTTCCCCCGATTTCTTTTCCAGATAGATTGTTCAGTTTGGCACTGAACAAAATCGTATCGCCTTCACGGAAGAAGCGGGGTGCATTAGCAGAGATAGAAAGCTGTTTTTGGGTCACCAGTTCTTTTGTAATAGTTGTTGTTTTAAGGTCTTTGGTGTGGGCAAAGCCCATCATTTTATAACGTGTTAATGATTGCGGAATGGTAAATTCGATAAAAATTTCGCCAGCTTCATTGGTTTGCAACTGTGGGTAGAAAAATGCCGTTTCGGTAAAATTTGTACGGGGTATTACGGTTGTTCTTTTAACAGGTTTGCCATTTACAATGTAGGTATCTGTTTTTGGGTCGTAAGCATTAATGCTAACAAAATCGTATACCTTATTATCGTCAACAGCGATTCCTTTTTCAATCGGTAATGTTGGTGAGGGCGCGCCATTCGCAGTATAACCCACACTTTTCGTTCTAATTTCTCTTAAAACGACGTTTTGAGGTGCTAGTTCCTGCCTCAAATTCATATCAAAACTTCGCACACCAGCAGCACCAGCAGATTTATCCTGGGTGCCATAACCCACCACCGATACCTCATTTAGGCCCTTACCATCTTCTTCTAATTTAAAGTTAATCCGCTTTTCATTGCCAACTTTGGCAAATGACCGGTTATAACCGACAAATGTAACACTAAGTTCTTCTCCTGCTTTTGCATCAATGCTGTAAATTCCAAAGGCATCGGTTATTGCTTTTTTATTGCCAGCTTTAATCGAAACACCCGGGATTCCGTAACCATCTTTATCGGTTACCACTCCATAAATTTTACCGCTTAATTCTAAGCTTGCAAGTTTTTGGGCAGCTGCATTGGCATCACCCCGGCGTTTTGCCTCTTCTATTGCTGTTAAATATTCGTTGTAGCTACTTTTAAGATCATAATGATTAAAGTAAAACCCATAAAAATTTATCGCCTCGTAATCTCTTTTTATAATATCGTAATAATTAGCATAATTTCTTAAAAACCACAACTCGTTCCCCATCGAAAGGTTGTTGAGCGCAAAATTCCAGTTATAGTAATAATAATTATATTTTGGTGCTGTAATTTTATTCCAGCTCATCTCTCTCAAATCGTCTAGCGATGCATCGTATAATGAAGCCACCATTTCGGCCATCTGTTTTTCGCCTTTTTTATTGGCGATGCTAAGCTTCCAATTTTCTTTTTCACCAGGCTGGAGTTTATCCCTAAAAGTTAAAAATTTGATCTCAATATCATGATCACTGTCTATTATAGCAACTTCATTCATCGATTGCAAAACCCTTCCGTTCTGCACCAAATAAAACTGTACCGCAAAACCATCTCTCCATCCTGCTTGCGGCTTAATATCGATCATTGTTTGTTGTTGCGAAATATTGACCCAGTTTTTTTCAACAACCTGATCTTTATAATATACCTCGTAATAAGCTTTTGCATTTGTGGCAATACTTGCTAGCCTAAAAATGGCTACCTCCATTGGTTTAATAGTCGTTTTTTCTGCTACGAGCCATTCTCTGCCTGATAGGATCTTTTCATCTCCGTTGTTATACACCCTCACAATCTTCTCCACAATAACGGTATCCTGATCCTGGCTACTAGCTTTAAATTTCACTTTATAATAACCTGAAGAAATTTTATTCATATTTACCGCCATTTGCCCAATTCCCGTATCAGCATTTAATTGCTGAGCAAAATCAATCTTCGCCGTTTTCCAGTTTCCCGGATTTCCGTCGCCGTCATAATCTTCGTTTGGAAAATTCTTTAAAAACTCTTCCCTGGTGATATTGTACTTTTCTATCTTTTTTAAATTGGAGTTGATATTTTGGTAGATGATACGTTCGGGACTGCTTAATTTAAACCATTCTGTGCTGATTTTTGCCATTATAGGCTCCATGTTGATATTGGTTACTACAAAAGGAATGCTATCGGTTTTTGAGGATTTAAAAAATTGCGTGGGCATAAATACGTTTAACAGTACATCATTCTTCGCAGCATTAACCACAAATGTTTTCGATTTGGTTTCGCCATTAACATCGGTAATATTTACCTGTAACTGATACGAATATCCATCCGCCCCGCTGTTGTCGGCCTCAGCAAAAAAATTGATATTAAAAGCCCCTCCTGCCTTGGTTTCGGTTACACCGAATGCCACTTGTTTGCTACGGTCGAATTCGCTGATCCTGTAATTGGCGGCCAGCATATTCCTGGTAACTGTGTATTTAACCTTAGCACCCGAAACGGCATAACCAGCAAAACTACTTGCCTTCCCTTCTACTCGTATACTATCGTTCAGTTTATATTTTTTGTTCAATTTATCGAATACGATTTCAAAAGTTGGTCTTTTATACTCTTCTACCTGTATAAAAGCATTTCCATAAGCCGTATTGATACTCATCTGACCAGTTAATTTACCCACCGGAATGATAAAGCTGCCCTGAAAAGTTCCATATTCATTGGTAATTTTTGATATTTTTTCAATTTCTTTCCGGTTCACGTCATTAAAGGTGACATCAATACTCTTTTCCTTTAAGATTTGGTTTTTATTTTCTTTATATTCAAAATAAATCCCTTTATAATAAACTGTTTGGCCAGGGCGGTAAATTGGCCGGTCGGTAAATAACACCACCTTCTGGTTTGTGGATAAGTACCTAAAAACGCGCTCATTAACGTCCAACACTACCGAATCGGTACCACTACTTACTACAACCTTATTAACAGCAGTATTTAGCACACTTTCTGCAAAGCCATTTTTATCAGTATACAATGTCCCATTATCTTTTAATACGTACTTACCATCGGTATATTCATTTTTTTTCTCTTTTATGCTTGCCTTTTCAACCGGCGTTCCCGTTGTGCTATTCACAACAAAATACTGATGGTTAAAGATGTCTGAAATCCTATTGGTAACAGCCAGATTGGTTACTTTTATATTAACGAAGCTATAGGCCGCCTTTTTGTCATTAGAATCGGGTGTACTTTGAGCAATAATCACATAACTGCCTTTTTCCAATCCATCAATCTTATCAACCAAGGTATGTTCCTGATAATCGTTACTGTCTAACAAAACCACAGACCATGTTTTGATGGCTTTGTTCTCTGCTAAAAACTTGATGTATGTATCCTTATTTGAACTAAAATCGTTGCGTTCAAAATATTTTTGCGTTTTATAGAGCTTCAGGAAAACTGTGTCCACATTTTTATACCTGAAAAATATTTGTGCTGGTTTTTCTGGCTGAAGAAATTCATTTAAACTGATGTTTATTGTTTTACCGGTAATATCGGCGATCAATTTTTCCGAATTTTTGGCTCCAATGCTTTGCGGGTAGGCCTTTATGGCTTGATTCGCAATTTCTACCAGTTCTTTGAGATCGATTCTTTTATCGGGACCAGCTGAATACCGTCCTTCATACTTTTTAGAAACCAGCTGAAAAAGTATATCGGCATAAATTTCAGATCGTTTGGCATATTCAGACAGTTTTTTAAGTGCATTGTAATACAGCTCTGTTTTATCTTCTCTGGTGCTTCTTAGATACACAAAGTTTAATCTTTTTAAATCTGCATCTGCTACAGCACCAATATTCTGCGTATTGGCATGCGTGCTGATCAGGGTCTGATAAATATCAAGCGCTTTTGCCGCAAAAGAAACTGTATCCGTTTTCGGAATCTTTATTGCCAGAAAAGAATTGTGATCGCTAAACCATTTGGCATCGTTAAAATCGATTGTCCCATCGGTTTTATTAATATCGAATTGGGTGTTGCTAAAAGCAGTTAAAGCCCTGTAAGCTAAAACATCGTAAAGCTTAGGGCGTAAATACCTATTGTAACTGTCGCCGGTCATCATTTCGCTCAAGCTGTCGATTTTGGTTTTCTGCAATAGGCTTACCTCATGCAACGAAGCCAGATAATATTTCATGGTTTCGTCTGCCAATTTATTTATCGGCCAGGTTTTAATATCGTCACTCAGACCTGATTTAACATTTGTCCTGTTTAAGAAATTATAATAATGTTGTTCATAATAACTCCAGTAACTTTCGGCCAATAAAGATTGGAGGATGCTTTTGGCTGGTTGTTTCGCCACAACAATATCCTGCTTCAGATGTTTAATCATTTTCGAAAAAGCGTCATCTTCCAGGTAACCCACAAACAACATCCGATACATGATACTTTTAATTAATACTGCTGTATTTTCATCATGCCTGGCTTGCGTATTTAGTTTATTAACAATAAGCAGTGCATCTTTTGGCCTGCCGGCACTGGCCAGCGAGTCGATTGCATTAAAACTTTTCTTATAATAGTCAGGCTTATTTTGAGCGAAGCCACTAAAAGAGATAGTAAAGAAAATGAGGATTATGGTTATAAACCGTAGAGCGTTTTTCATAATTGGGCCTTTAAATAGAGATGGAATTGGTTAAGAAATTCCATAATCATTTAAAATTTATCTGATTAATATTCTAAAAGTAAACATTAGGAATTAAAAATAATCTTACAACATTTAAACATTAACCTCTTTTAACATAAGGTGCTTAGCATTATCTTTGCCCCATGTCAACACAATTAAAAAATCTATCAGATTTCTCTCACACCACGGTTCCCAGCGGTGCAAACTATAAATTCGGGATCATTGTAGCGGAGTGGAATGCCGAAATTACCGGTGCCTTATACAATGGTGCGTTAAAAACTTTGTTAGCCAATGGTGTTAAAGAAGAAAACATCATCTCTTTGCCTGTTCCGGGAAGTTTTGAACTAACAGGTGGTGCAGAAATCCTTTTGAGCAAAAGAAGCGATATAGATGCGGTGATCTGTTTAGGTTGTGTGATCCAGGGTGACACCAAACATTTCGATTTTATTTGCGATGCGGTAGCACAGGGCGTAACTAACGTTGGCATCAAATATAGCAAACCAGTGATTTTTGGGGTTTTAACCACCAATAACCTAGAACAAGCACAAGACCGTGCCGGTGGCAAACATGGTAATAAAGGCGATGAAGCCGCAATTACAGCAATTAAAATGGCTGATTTTTCTGCCCAAATTTAAACTTGCGTTTTAATAATTATTTGTAACTTAGAAGTTTAAAAATTATCAAATCCGGTGAGGTCGTCGCGGATAAATCCCGACTGTTTGATCACCATTGAAATAACAAATATACACAGATGAAAAAAGTAGCCATCTTATTATTGGCGGTGTTTTGCACCATTACCATTTTAGAATCTTGTTCTTCTAAACTTTGTCCTGCTTATGGATCGTATCCAGAAGGAAAACGCAGAAGAAACTAATCCAGCTATATCTGTAATCTCATATTCAGGTCATTTGCAGAACTTTATTCAACTGCAATTGTTGTCCTGTAAAACAATAATATATTATCATGACTTGGGTTAACTTAACTTCAATAGAACAGCTTGACGAAATCAAAAACGCGAGCGGTTTTAGCCTTATTTTTAAGCACAGTACACGTTGCTCTATTAGTTTGATGGCTAAAAAGAATTTTGAATTTGATTGGGATATCATCCCGGCAGATACTAAACTTTATTTTTTAGACCTGATCAGTTACCGCGATATTTCCAACAAAATTGCAGAAGTATTTCAGGTAGCACATCAATCGCCACAGATTCTATTAATAAAAGATGGTGATTGCGTATTAGAAGCTTCGCACAGCGATATTTCTGCAGATGAAGTGGCAGAAGTGATTGCCGCTTAAGTATAAAAGATATCTTTCATAAATAGGGTATTCAAGCAATTGGATACCCTTTTTGTTAGGTTAAATTCGCATTCCTTTTTTTAGAAAAGCAAGGTCTGGTTTGTTATCGGCTACGGTAGTCCTGCTGTACACTGTAGCCCCGATTAGAAAAAAATCGGGGGCTGCCGTTCCCATCAGGTTTATTTATGCAGGGCCTGTGATGAGAAACACCAAACGTTCCTACGGAACGAAAAACCATTTCCATATATATGTTACCCACAAACCGTTCCTAACGGAACGAAAGAGAACTGTGGTAGCCCTTTGACAATGATACCGATGCTTATATGACGCCCAGAATACGTCCCAGCGGACAATATCATTAAGTTAAGTCTCTCGGTTGTCAGTCTGAGCGTAGTCGAAGACCACTAGAGGAAGATCATTTAATAGAAATCCCCTTCGACTACCTCAGACTGACACCGTTTTTCGATTTTTCTTTAATTCAACAGGGCGTCCCAGTGGGCAATATCATTAAGTTAAGTCTCTCGGTTGTCAGTCTGAGCGTAGTCGAAAACCACTAGAGGACGATCATTTAAAAGAAACGCCCTTCGACTACACTCAGGGTGGCACCGTTTTTCGATTTCTTTAATTCAACAGGGCGTCCCAGCGGGCAATATCATTAAGTTAAGTCTCTCGGTTGTCAGTCTGAGCGTAGTCGAAGACCACTAGAGGAGGATCATTTAAAAGAAATCCCCTTCGACTACGCTCAGGCTGACACCGTTTTTCGATTTCTTTAATTCAACAGGGCGTCCTAGCGGGACGCTTCCTAGGTAGCAAATAACAATTCGTTATTTGTGTTCGTTCCGTAGGAACGTTTGGTGATGCGAAAGATTATTGATTTATCGTGTTTAACACAGACCGAGGATGTCAGGAACATAAAACACCCACAGCAAAAAAGGTCCCGATTTACATCGGAACCTGTTAAAATATTTGTTGCTGTTATTGTTTAAGCAACTACAGTATTTTCTATTTTCAAAACTTTTGAGGTTTTGCTTCTGGTTTCTTTGCAAAGATCTGCATCCTGCGCAAGTGATTTACCATAAGTTGGGATCATTTCTTTGATTTTTGCCTGCCATTCCTCAGTTGCCAAATCATCAGCAAAACAACGGTTTAACAGATCAAGCATGATAGAAACAGCCGTTGAAGCACCAGGCGAAGCACCTAATAAAGCTGCAATAGAACCATCGCCAGCACTCACTACCTCGGTACCAAACTCTAAAATACCGCCTTGTTTCTCGTCCTTTTTAATTACCTGAACGCGCTGTCCGGCATATTCCAGTTCCCAGTCTTGAAGTTCGGCGGTTGGCAAATATTCTTTCAGGGCTTCCAATCTATCTTCCGGCGATTGTCTGACCTGCTCGATTAAATATTTTGTTAAGTCGAGATTATGTAACCCAGCCGAGATCATTGGGCGGATATTATTAAATTTTATCGATTTTGGTAAATCTAAGAAAGAGCCATTTTTAAGGAATTTGGTAGAAAAACCTGCATACGGGCCAAACAACAATGCCTGTTTACCATTGATCATCCTGGTATCCAGGTGTGGTACCGACATTGGAGGTGCACCAACTGCAGCCTTGCCATACACTTTAGCGTGGTGTTTTTTAATAATTTCCTCGTTGGTACATTTTAACCATTGCCCGCTTACCGGGAAACCGCCAAAACCTTTGCCTTCTGGGATATCAGATTTCTCCAATAATGGAAGAGAACCGCCACCGGCGCCAATAAATACAAATTTGGCCACGCGTTTACGTTTATCACCGCTTTCTAAATCTTTAACTTTTACAATCCAGTTGCCGTCTTTATTCTTTTTCAGGTCGCGGATTTCGTGGTTGAAGTATAGATTAACGTTGCTTTGTTCTTTTAAGTTGTTAAACATGTCGCGGGTTAAGGTACCGAAGTTCACATCGGTTCCCAGATCCATTTTTGTGGCGGCAACTTTTTCGTTCTTTTTACGGCCATCCATAATTAATGGTGCCCAGTTTTTTACCTGCTCCGTATCTTCGGTATATTGCATATCGCTAAACAGATCGCATTGCGTTAATGCATCATAGCGTTTTTTAAGATATTCAACATTCTTTTTACCCCAAACAAAACTCATGTGAGGGATGCTGCGGATAAAATTGCAAGGATCGGAAACCAATCCCTTGTTTACTAAGTAAGACCAAAATTGCTTGGAAACCTCAAAATGTTCAGCAATCTGAACAGCTTTTTTTATTTCAACTGTACCGTCCTTCTTCTCGGGCGTATAGTTTAATTCGCAAAAAGCAGAGTGCCCCGTTCCGGCATTATTCCAGGCATCAGAACTTTCTGCCGCCGCAATATCCAAACGTTCGTAAATTTCGATACTTAAATTGGGCTCTAATTGTTTTAATAAAACACCAAGGGTTGCACTCATGATGCCGGCCCCTATTAAAATTACATCAGCGTCAGTTTTACCAACTGTCTTTTTCTTTTTTGTCATCTTACTTTAAAGGAGTTACAAATTTAGAATGATTTTAAACATCTCACGAATTTTAGGGCACTAAATCTTAAAAAAATTGCCTAAAAATTAGAAATATAGCCATCTTTCTAACGGGTTCTAATCAAATTTTAATCCAAACTATACCGCACTAGCTAAACAAAGCAAAAAAGACATTGTATTAACATATAAACACAGTTATGAATTTGTTAAAAGCTAAGCTTGTTTCTTTAAAATATTTATCGTTTTGCTTTTAAACCGGGTAGTTCTTTAAAAAATCGACAACAACTAATGGCATTACAGTGGTAAAAACTACACAAAAAGGTATTAACTACATTTTCTTAGCCTAAAATGTTAGTTTTACGGATCTATTTTATTAAACCACACCTCATGAAAAAATTAATCTTGCTCTGTATTGTCCTATTTTTCACAGCTTGCTCAAGTGAAAAAACCGACCAGCTTTTACTCAAACTCGATCAAAAGAAACTGGCCGAAAATATTAATTATGATAAAATCACCTTTTACAAATTCGCGAAAATAGCAGTACGCTCAGCTGCCGTTCAGGATACTACACTACCCGAATATCAAAAGTTCAGCAAACAGGCACAAAGCGTTGTCAGAACTTTAAATACAGTAAACGGACCCCACAACGAAAGTATTTCTGTGATCGATGCCCTAAGGCTGTATAAAGAATATCGGGCAGTGAAACAATTTGTAAAAGAAACAGATGAAGATGTTTTTCCATTGCTTAGTGCTGGTTTTATCGCCATGAAAACGGATGTAAAAACACCTCAGCCATTTTTCAAAGACTCAAACAAGGCCTACAATCAAAATATAGAACATGCAATTTTAAGCATGGCCGTATTGGCCACCAGAGATTTAGGCCAACCTTTTGCATTATACGAATGTGCTAAAACCCAGCCAGAATTATTAGATGACAGTGAAGTTAAAACGCTATTGGAGTTTGTCCGCGGTTTTCTGTTTTTTAGCAACAACCTGTTTTACCTGTCGGAAGATGGCCTTTCGAGGAACATCAAATGGCTCGATAAAAATGAAAAAATTCCATTACCCTATACGAAATCCTTTTTTGGCTGGAGCCATTTAAATGATGAGCAGACACACTTGGCTTTCCATAGTATGAATTACCTGTTTAGAGGTTTCGACCGCATGCGGATGGAGCGGAAAATTGACGAAGAACGATCACTTGAAGATTTTGAGGCGTTTTTAACCGAAATGAATAAACTGGGCATCCAAAACGAACTGGTTTGGGGAATAACCGCCTATTTGAATTTAAAGAAAGAACAGCCAGAAAAATCGCTGCCTGCACTGGAAAAACTGAGTCAAAGCCCGTTATTTTCTAACACTGAACGAGCGGCATTACAACAAAGCATTGTTTATGTAAAAGACCGTAAAAGCGACAAGGCATTAACCAGTGTATACGACAAAGCATTTATCGGCAAAATTGCCACGAAATATATGGTAGCCGTGCTCTCGAAAATAGATTGGGAAAAACTGATGAAACAGCAAGGCGTTCCTTATACCCAAGAAATATTTGCTGGCATTGGCAAATTTAAAGCGTTGTCTAACTCGGTAAGTGAATACACACAGCCATCAACCATCGAAAAAGGCAAGAAGGAAATTGGCAAAAAAGGCAGCGAACTGCTCGAAAAGGCTAAAGGGTTATGGAATTAAAAGGGAGTTTGACCACAGATGAAGAGGATGCGCACAGATGAGGAATAAATATTTAACCTATGCGTAGTTTTTGAACCAAGGGTTTAAATCCTTAAATATGGCTTAAAATATTAATCAATTTGCCAAAAGGATCTCTTGTATAAAATCGTCTTACGCCCCAGGCTTCATCCACCGGACCATATTCGACGGGAAATCCAGCTACCTTTACTTTTTCCAATATGTCTTCAACATTTTCTACTTCGATAGATAAGTCGGGCGTTGGGGTTCCTGATCCACCCTCGGAGGCAAAGCTGATTTGTACATCCATTTTTTGATTCGCAGCACCATAAGTTGCAATCCAACCATGATCCATTAGCAGATCTAGGCCTAAAATATCTTTATAGAGACTCGCTGCATCAGCAATCTTTCGGGTATCGATATTCAGTACAATTCTTTTTACCATAGCTAAATTATTG
>NZ_JAVTSN010000044.1:0-62330 GCF_032678585.1 Pedobacter psychrodurus
ATTTTCATATAAACTGAATTAAGGTTAACAAAATTAGCCCTGCAGTCTGAAAACGTCAAGATGTTCGATAGCCGAACGACTTGTTAAACAAGTGGTTATAAATAATTCGGTGAGTTCTTTTAGTACCTAAATTACTCACCGAATTACACACTTTTAATATGAGAATCGGTGAGTATTTTGGTTTTTACCTAAAACAAAAAAGCTTGCAATCATTTGATTTGCAAGCTTTTACGTAGTTTTGATACTATCTTCTGTGATCCCGCTGGGATTCGAACCCAGGACCACTACATTAAAAGTGTAATGCTCTACCAGCTGAGCTACGGAATCATTTCCCTTTGTTTAAGGAGGTGCAAATATAGAGATTTATCCTTTCCTTGCAAACATTTTTTGAAAATGTTTTAGGTGTTTTTTTGTTTGGTAAAAAACAGTGGTTCTAACTCGCTGATTTTAAAAATTCTAAGTTTAAAAATAATTTTAAAATTTATTTTCAGCACAACAGTAAATTTTAAAATCAGCGTCTATTTGCTTGCTTTAGGGATAAAATTCAGGAAAGACTGAAACTGTGCTTTGTGTTTGTTCTTATCCAGTTTAAAATAAAAAGCACCTCTACGGGAACTTGATTTATCCTTATCGGTCTGCTTGATCAGAAGTCCACTGGCAGTAATCTTGCGGATAAAGTTCCGGTTATCGATCGGCGAATCGTAAACCTGCTCATATAAAGCCTGCAACTGTGGTATGGTAAAACGTTTTGGTAAAAGTTCAAACAAAATAGGATGGAGGGCGGCCTGATATCGGATTTTATCCATCGCGGCCTTTACCATGATATTATGGTCGAAAATCAGTTCAGGAACATCTTTCAATTTAAACCATTCGGCATGGTATTGATCGTTGATCTGTTTGCTGTATTTATTGATATCGATCAGTGCGAAATATACTACCGAAACCGTGCGTTCGATAGGGTCACGGTCAGGACGGCCATAAGCGTGGAGCTGCTCGAGGTATACGTCGTGTAAACCCGTTAATTCCAATAAAATCCTTTTGGCTGCGCCATCAAGATCTTCAGTTTCACCAATAAAACCACCCATCAAACTCCATTTATCTTTAACGGGCTCTATGGCTCTTTTGATGACTAAAAGTTTTAACTGCTCGCCATCATAGCCAAAAATAATGCAGTCTACTGCAACAAGAACAGGTTTTTGGTTTAAATATTTTCCCATGTTAAAAAAGCGTATTTAATTTGGCATCATTATAATCTGTAATATAGCCTAAGATATTCGGATAACCATCAAATTCTTCAATCGTGTGTGTAGTTGTTAACACAATGCATTGCATACCAGCATTTAAGGCCGATTCTACGCCTTTTGGCGCATCTTCGAATACCAGACAATCGATCGGCGCAATATGTAAAGCTTTTGCAGCCTTTAAAAAAGTTTCAGGATCAGGCTTGCTGGTTTTGACGTCATCAGCACTGACTATGGCATCCATATAGTGACGGATATCCAGGCCATCTATTACAAAATCGATATTAAAAGGTATTGCCGCTGATCCGATGGACATTTTAATATTGGCTTTTTTTGAACGTTCCAGGAAAAGGTCCAGGCCATCAATAAGCGCCAGGTGCGGCATATAACCTTGCTGATAGCGCTTTTCCTTATCGATAGAAAGCCGTTCTATTTCTTCCTCATTAAATTTATCCTTCCCGAAAACACGCTCTAAAACTTCATGGTTTTTGCCATACATTTCTTTTTTGACGTTTTCGTAGTCGAGTTTAGCACCTAAATCTTCCGTCATGATGCTGTACCAGGCCAGGGTATGGTATTCCATATCATTAATCATGGTGCCGTTTAAATCAAAAAGAAAGGCTTTTGGCTTAAAATTCAAATGATGCATATGCCTGCTAAATTATGTGATTTTTTTCACTGTTGATAATCATCATTAATATTAACTTAACAATAATTATAATCGTTACTATAACGTTAATTATTTTTATTACTTTAGTCCTAACCAAAAATAAATCTACATGGAGCCAGAACAGCTTTGCAGGCATTGCGCAATCTGCTATGCTCTTAAATTTTAACCAGATGAAAAAAATATTCCTTAAGGCCTTGCCCTTTGCCACACTGTGTTTAACCATTGCTTTTATATCCTGTAATCCTAAATCGGATAAGGCGGCAGAAACAACCGGACAAAGCGACTCGATGAAATACAACACCACCATTGATGGGAAAAGTGTTCAGCTCTACACCTTACAAAACAAACAGGGCGCCTCGGTTTCCATTAGCAATTATGGCGGGAGGGTAGTTTCGCTGTTGGTGCCAGATAAAGATAACAAGTTAACTGATGTTGTTTTAGGTTACGACAGTATAAATGCCTACCGTAAAAAAGGCGAGCCGTTTTTTGGGGCCTTGATCGGTAGATACGGAAACAGGATCGGCAAAGGCAAATTTACTTTAGACGGAAAGGAATATGCTTTACAGCTTAACGATGGTGTAAATACACTGCACGGTGGCACTGATGGTTTCTTCTCGAAAGTTTGGGGAGCCAAACAATTGGATAGCCAAAAACTGGAGTTGAGCTATATTTCTGCAGATGGCGAAGCAGGTTATCCTGGCAAGCTGGATGTTAAAGTAACATACACTTTAACGGATGATAATGCTTTACAGATTGATTATTTAGCCACTACAGATAAAACAACTGTGGTAAACCTGACCAATCACGCCTATTTTAATTTAAACGGAGAAGGAAATAACACCATTTTGGATCATGAATTAACAATTGATGCAAATGCATATACACCAGTAGATTCTACATTGATCCCGACAGGTAAATTACAGCCGGTAGCCGGAACAGCTTTCGATTTTAACAAAGCCAAAACCATCGGGAAATCGATAGAAGAAAATGATCAGCAGTTGAAATTCGGCAAAGGTTATGATCACAATTTTGTGTTGACGCATCACGATGGCAAAACACCTGTGGCTACGGTTAAAAGTCCGGTTACGGGAATCGTTTTAGAAGTTTATACTGTTGAACCAGGATTACAGTTTTATAGTGGCAACTTTTTAACAGGTGTGGATAAAGACGGTAAAGGTGGAAAATCATACCCACACCGTTCGGCTTTTTGCTTAGAAACACAACATTTTCCAGATGCACCGAACCATGCAAATTTTGCTTCTACAGTGCTTAAACCAGGCGAAACGTATAAAACAAGTACCACTTATAAGTTTTTGAAAGCACCGGTAGCTAAGAAAATTGACTAAGATTGTTGATGGAATTGAAAACAAAAAAGCAAGACTTCGAGTCTTGCTTTTTTTGTTTGTCTGATTTGTAAATTCCGCTTTAAGGGTTTAATAACCGGTCAGGGAATTGTGTGATTTTCTCAATGGTTAATTGTTGCATGATCTGGTATAAATGCGTTTTGAACATATTGATGGTATGATCGCCGCCTTCATTACCTAAAGCACCAACTCCATACATAAAAGGGCGGCCCATAAAGTTAAATTCAGATCCAACGGCATGTGCCCTTGCTAAATCAACGCCCGAGCGGATGCCACCATCCAACATAATCTTCAACTTTGATTTGTATAGTGGATTGTTTGCCAATTTGATCAGTGAATTGATGGAGGATTCGCCTGCGTCAATTTGTCTGCCGCCATGATTGGAAACAATCACACCATCAGCGCCGATCTGGATAGCAGCCTGCATATCTTCATCAGTCGCGATACCCTTCAGTACCAAAGGTCCTTTCCAAAGATCACGAATGGCAGCCACCTTTTCAATATCCACCTTACCGGTAAAGGTTTTGTTCATGAATTGTCCCAGTTGCGACATGTCCATTCCTTTTTCCATATAAGGCTTTAAGGTAGCAAATGATGGAATTCCATGTTGCAGGGTCTTAATTCCCCATAGCGGACGGGCAAAAGCTTGCAGGATATTATTGATTGACATTTTTGGTGGAATAGATAAACCACTCTTAATTTCTTTATACCTTAAGCCAAATGCAGGCACATCTACCAGAACAACTAATACCGGGCATTCAACAGCTTTTAAGCGATTTAGAATATCATCTCTCAAGCTATTCTCTGTAGGATGGTACAATTGGAACCATGCTTTTCCTTCAGATACTTCGGCAATTCGCTCGATACTACTGGTGGATACGGTACTTAATGTATAAGGAATATCGGCTTTAGCGGCAGCCTTAGCTAAAATTTCGGGCGCATTAGGCCACATCAAACCCTGCAAACCAATCGGAGATACCCCAAATGGCGCACTGTAACGACGGCCAAATAATTCAACCGACATGTCGATATCTCCGCCAACACGTAAGTAATTCGGCTTAAGGTAGATATTGTCGAAGTCGTTCTCGTTTCGTGATAAATTAAGTCCCTCATTACAACCACCTTCCAGATAGTCGAAAGCAAATTTAGGAATCCTTGATTTTGCCTTTGTTCTTAAGTCGGCTACAGAAGGGAACTGAGGATTGTAAGGAAATGTAATCTTTTTACTCATTTTTAAATATTGTATTGGTCAGATGCTATTTTAAGAAAGCGAAAACTAATCTTTTATATTATATTTTCCATCCTGCTCTATCTGCTGTTTTAAATTTTAGTTACGGATAATGTAGAAGAATATTTTTTTGTGTAGGCTTGATCTGTCATTCTGAACGCAGTGAAGAATCCTTTACAAATAAAGCACTATCAAAAAGATCCTTCATTGCATTCAGGATGACAAACTGGTCGAAAATATTTTGTTTGCGCTCGTTTCCAAACGAGTGCAGAAATAGCAAAACAGTTAAATCGTTATAAACGATAAGATATTCAACGCTCGTTGGAAACGAGCGTTAACGCGTATAAAACTAAACTCCATAAAACACTTTCGCATTGTCACTAAAAATCAGTTTACGTTCTTCCGCAGAAAAGCGTTCGGCATATTTATGCACTAAATTAAACCAATCCTGGTATGGCCTGCTGATCAACATCACCGGCCAATCGCTGCCATACATCACCCTTTCAGTGCCGAAATGTTCGAAAATCCTATCAAAACAATTGAAAAGTTCTTTTTCTTTCCAGTTTTTCCAATCGGCTTCTGCCAGTAAACCAGAAACTTTACAGTGTACATTTGGGTTAGACGCTAAGGTTTTAATATTTTCAGACCATGATTTCAAATCCTGGCTTTTAACATCAGGTTTACCACAGTGATCCAATACAAATGGTTGATCGGGAAGCTGATCAACCATGTTGATAATAGCTGGCAATTGATTGTGGTAGCACAATAAATCGTAGGTGTAATTGTATTTTTTTAAAAGTTTAAGGCCATCGATAAACTTTTTATTTAAGATAAAACCGGCATTTTCAGCTTGTAGGATATGGCGCCAGCCCTTAATGGTTTTGAAATTGCTCCAATACGCTAAACGTGCATCTAAATCAGGATTAAGCAGATCTATCCAACCCACAATGCCTTTTATGATTTCATTTTGCTCCGCCAGCGTTAACAGGAATTGATTTTCCTCTTCCGATTGATTGGCCTGAACTGCTATACAACCTGTAATGTTAAGATCGTTGTATGTTCTTAAAAGATTTTTCGGCGAAAAATCCTTACGGATGGCCAACATATCTTCATTAATCCAGCTATCTCTAACCGGATCGAAATTCCAAAAATGTACGTGCGTATCAATCATAAGGGCGTGTTTAAAGTTTAAATATCTGATCCATTAAGATCCATTTCTCACCTGGTTTCGAACCTGGTAAAGCCTGTTGGAATTTCCACATTAAAGTTTCCCATTCCTGTACTTTTGGATTGGCCAAATCAGCTTTGTTTTTTTCTTCAAAAGAAAAGCTTTCATTTACCTCCATGATCATAAACAGACGGTTTCCAAGCAGATATATTTCTAAGTTTTCAATTCCAGATGAAGTGATACTTTCTTTGATCTCTGGCCAAACCGATTGATGATACTGCTTATACTCCTCTATAAGCTTTTCATCATTTACAAGATCGAGTGTTAAACAGTATCTTTTCATATTAGTTTCCGCTGTATGCTTTAACGGTTTGTTTGCTCGATCCAAGGCCATCGATACCTAACTCTACTACATCACCGGGTTTTAAATACCAGGGCTCTGGTTTTTGACCTAAGCCTACACCTGCCGGAGTTCCTGTAGTAATGACATCTCCCGGAAGAAGCGTCATAAACTGACTGATATAAGCAATCATAAATGGCACATTAAAAATCAGGTTGGCGGTATTTCCGTCCTGTAATATTTTTCCATTAACAGTTAACCAAAGGCGTACGTTGTGTATATCGGCGATTTCGTCCTGAGTGGCGATAAATGGCCCGATAGGCGCGAAAGTATCACAGCTTTTACCTTTTACCCACTGCCCGTTTCTTTCAATCTGAAATTCACGTTCGCTATAATCATTATGTAAAACATAACCTGCAATGTGATCCAAAGCATTTTCTTCAGTTACATAACTTGCCTTTTTACCAATCACAATAGCCAGTTCCACTTCCCAGTCGGTTTTTTTACTGTTTTTTGGAATGATTAAGTCGTCGTTTGGCCCAACGATTGCCGAAGTAGCTTTGAAGAACAAAATCGGTTCCGATGGAATCGGCGCATTGGTTTCTGCTGCATGGTCTTTATAGTTTAAGCCCACGCAGATTATTTTTGAAGGACGGGCCAAAGCTGGACCTAAGCGCACACTTTGATCTACCTGAGGTAGATCTGCCGATTCGATGTCTTTTTTTAGTTTTTCCAAACCATCACCGCCGAAAAATTCTTCGTTATAATCTTTTACCAATGCAGAAACATCGAAATAATTATCATTAATAATTACCCCAGGTTTTTCGGCGCCAGCTTCTCCAAATCGTATTAATTTCATTATAATTTCTTTATTGTATTTAAAATTCTTTTAGTTGTTTAAGGTCGTAAATCCACCATCAATCGGGTAATCGCAACCCGTAATAAACGAGGCTTCATCGCTGCAAAGGTATAGTGCCAATGCACCAACTTCTTCTGGTTTGGCCATTCTGCCGATGGGCTGTGTTTTCGATAGTTTTTCGAACATTTCAGGGATGTTATCCGGATAGTTTTTCTGTAAAAAGCCATCCACAAAAGGCGTGTGAACCCTTGCAGGAGAAATAGAATTACATCTGATGTTCTCGCCGATATAATCTTTAGCAACACTCATGGTAATTGCTTTTACAGCACCTTTTGCCGCACTGTAAACGAAACGATCGGGCAGGCCGATTAATGCCGCAATTGATGCCATATTAATAATTACACCACCACCTGATGAACGGATCTGTGGAATGGCCGCATGTAAACAATTATAAACACCTTTAACGTTTACGCGCATTACGCGGTCAAAATCAGCTTCATCAGTGTTATCAGCCTTTCCAATATGCGCAATACCCGCATTGTTGATCAGGATGTTGATTGCACCAATCTGGGTAAAAACTTCATGAACTGCTTTATGATCGGAAACATCACAACCGTAACTGAATGCTTCGCCACCATTTGCCTTAATTTCATCTATAGTAGCCTGGGCTTGTTCAGTGCCCAACTCGATAATATGGACCTCAGCACCTTGTTTGGCTAAAATGGTCGCTATGGCTTTTCCAATGCCGCTTCCGCCACCGGTAACTACGGCTTTTTTGTTTTTTAGTGAAAACATGTATATGCTTATAAAATTATAATTGATTAGAATAGGATACAAATAAAATAAATAATGTTGGTTAAAAATTTTATCTTCTTGCCTAAATATTAACAGATATTGTCATAAGCTGTTCTGAATAGATAAACGGCTTTACCTTGCATAAATTTTACAAAGCCAATCAAACTTATTGCTTATATTTGAATATTGTCTTTATATTTAAAGATAGTATTTAACCAGATATCCAACAAAACCTATCGCTTATAGGTTTTGTTATAGAGCCAACTGAATGAGAAATTTTCTGATTTTTATTTCCTGCTACTTTTTATCCTTATCGTTTGCTGGTGCTACAGATCGTGCACAAAAAACAATTGTCATTTCTACAGAAAATCATGTCCGTGTACGTTTTGGTGCCGAAAAGCTATCGAAAGCTTTGCTTAAATTAAACTATTCCGTTAAAATCGAGCAAAAGGATAAACTTGCAGGGGCTAACCGTGCTATCGCGATTGGTGTATATTCAGATAAACTTTTTAAGGATCAACTTCCGGCAGAAATCAAAAACAAAATTTCAATTACCAAAAAAGAGGGCTTCCACCTTTATACCGGAAAAAACGGAATACTTTATATTATAGGAAACGATGCTTCGGGTGCTCTATATGGTTGCATAGAACTGGCCGATCAAATCAGTGATACAGGTAAATTGCCTCCTAGTTTAGCGATTTCCGATCAGCCCGAAATGGTATTAAGAGGCACTTGCATCGGCTTGCAGAAACCAGACTATCTCCCCGGTCATGATGTTTATGAATATCCATATACACCAGAAACCTTCCCCTGGCTTTACGATAAAGCATTATGGATCAAGTACCTGGATATGATGGTTGAAAACCGTTACAATTCACTTTATTTGTGGAATGGACATCCGTTTTCATCATTATTAAGACTTAAAGATTATCCTTATGCGGTTGAGGTAGATGATGCTACCTTGAAAAAGAATGAAGAAATCTTCCAGTTTTTAACCAAAGAGGCCGATAAACGTGGCATCTGGGTGATCCAGATGTTTTACAATATCATTATCCCGAAACCTTTTGCCGATAAACACGGCTTAAAAACGCAGGATAGGAACCGTCCGATCATTCCGCTAATTGCTGATTATACCCGAAAATCGATTGCTTCTTTTGTAGAGAAATATCCAAATGTGGGTTTAATGGTGGCTTTAGGTGAAGCAATGGAAGGCGTAGGGCAGGACGATGTTGACTGGTTTACCAAAACGATTATCCCAGGGGTGAAAGATGGATTAAAAGCCGCTGGAATTAAAGACGAACCACCGATTGTATTGCGTGCGCACGACACCGATGCACCCAGTGTAATGAAAGCCGCTTTACCACTTTATAAAAACCTGTACACCGAAAACAAGTTTAATGGTGAAGCGCTTACGACTTATACACCACGTGGGGCATGGGCCGATTTAAACCGGAAATTAGCTGCAATTGGTACGGTTAATATCTCCAATGTGCATATTTTGGCCAACCTGGAGCCATTTAGGTATGGCTCTGCTGATTTTATTCAGAAATCGGTGCAGGCGATGAATAAAATTTATGGGGCGAAAGGTTTGCACCTCTATCCGCAGGCAAGTTACTGGGACTGGCCATATGCAGCAGACAACGTAAAGGGAAGATTGTTGGAAGTAGATCGCGACTGGATCTGGTACAAGGAATGGGCAAGGTATTCGTGGAATTCGCAAAGAGAAAGGACAAAAGAAATCAACTATTGGGGCAAAGCACTCGCTGATAAATATGGCACCAGTTTAACTGGCGGAAAAGCCATTCTGAATGCTTATGAGGAATCAGGAGAAATATCCCCCAAGCTGTTGCGCAGATATGGCATAACTGATGGCAACCGGCAAACCTTAACCCTGGGCATGTTAATGACACAGCTGATTAATCCTTACCGATATGGTGTATTTACCTTAATGTACGAATCGGAAGCGCCAGAGGGAGAAATGATTATTGAATACGCGGAGAAAGAATGGAAGAGCCAAGGCCATATTGGAGAAACACCTGTTCAGGTGGCAAAAGAAGTAGTAGAGCATGGGAAAAAAGCCATTTTATCGATTAATGAGGCCGCACCTGGTGTAAAAAAAGATACCGCAGAATTTAAGCGGCTTAAAAACGATATCTATTGTTATAATGCTATGGCCAATTTTTACGCAGAAAAAGTGAAAGCTGCACTTTGGATATTGAGGTATAAATACTCGAATCAGGTTTCTGATTTAGAGCGGGCATTGCCATTCCTCCAAAAAAGTGTAGATCATTATACAGCATTGGCTAAGTTAACTGAACACAGTTATTTGTATGCCAATAGTATGCAAACCAAACAACGTAAAATCCCAATGCGCGGTGTAGACAAAACTTTTATCCACTGGAAAGAAATGTTACCCATTTTTACAAAGGAACTTGATCATTTTAAACATAGCATCGATTCTCTAAAATCAATAAAACAAGGAACAGTTGCTGCGATTGTACCCTATAAAACCGCCGAAGTAAAAGTTTTAAACGAAACAGAAAGTTATGTGATTGGCAAAGACGCACAGCTTTTTTCAGATACTACAGTAACGGTAAAGGAAGTAGCAGCGCAATTACTCGGTTTAAAAGGCATTAAAATGAGTAAGGAAAAGCAGCTAAAAACGGGTACTGAAATTAAGTTTAGCACCAAAATACCAGTAAAACTTTTAATTGGTTTTTTCAATCAGAAAAACTCACAATACCTGGCTCCGCCGCAGTTGGAAACCGATGCAAGCGCCAACAATTATGGGCAATCCGAAATTAAGATATCGAATGCATTGGTTCCCAATGGCTTTCCACCCGTTAATGTACACGCATATACTTTTCCGGCAGGAACACATACACTAAATTTGGGTAAGGGAGCTTGTTTGGTTTTAGGTTTTATTGATGATAAACAGGAACTGCGCATTTTTAATGCTGGTTTAGATGGCAGGGGTAAAGACATAGATTGGTTATTTGAATAATGAGAAATACAAGAAGTTTAATGGTTACGGCTGCATTGTCGGTAATGACAATTACGGGATTCGCACAACAAAAATCGATTCTCGGAACAGAGAAACTTAAAAAGTATGTCACGTATTTTAATTCGATCGATACGGAAGCAGTAAAAAACTATGTTCCCAATGCAGCAGCTTTTACATGGCTGGCTGAGCAGATTCCATTATTCGAATGCCCTGATTCTGTATTGGAGCAAAACTACTATTACCGTTGGTGGACGTATCGTAAACACCTGGTTAAAACTCCAGATGGTTTTATTTTCACGGAATTTATCGAACCTGTTAAACACGCCGGGAAATACAATTCCATCAGCTGTGCATTGGGTCACCATATTTACGAAGGCAGGTGGTTAAAGGATAATGCTTATTTGAAAGATTACATCAAATTCTGGCTTTACCACGCCGATGTAGGTCAAACCAAACAACGTTTCCATCAATTTAGCAGCTGGATAGATGATGCGGTGTATCAGAATGATTTGGTGCAGCCCGATCAGGCTTTTTTAAAAGAGATTTTGCCTGCACTGGATAAAGATTACGTAAAATGGGAAAGCGAACGACAGCTTAAAAATGGTCTGTTCTGGCAGAATGATGTAAAGGATGGGATGGAAGAGTCGATCAGTGGTTCCCGCAAAGATCAGAACCAACGGCCAACCATCAACAGTTATATGTACGGCAATGCGATTGCTTTAAATAAAATGGCTGTTCTTTTAGGTGATAAAGCACTAGCTGACCGATACAAAAACAAAGCAACGGTATTGAAAAAACTGGTTCAGGATAGTTTGTGGAACGCTGCTTCATCATTTTTCGAAACCAGAAAAGCAAAAGGCGGTTCGTCTGACGTTAGAGAAGCTATCGGTTTTACGCCATGGGAATTCAATTTGCCAGATGATCAGGCAAATTATGCAAAAGCATGGGATCAGTTACTTGATACCGCTGGATTTAAAGCCCCCTGGGGTTTAACGACTGCCGAAAGAAGAAATCCGACCTTTAGAACCAGAGGAACCGGGCATAGTTGCGAATGGGATGGCGCACTCTGGCCTTTTGCTACTTCGCAAACCTTAAAAGGATTGGCAAACCTGTTGACTAATTATAAAAAACAAGGTAAAATGAATGCCGAAGTCTTTTATCAGGAATTGCATCAATATGCGGCATCACATATTAAAAACGGGAAGCCTTATTTGGGTGAATATCAGGATGAAAAAACCGGAGAATGGTTAAAGGGCGATAATCCGCGCAGTAGTTTTTATAACCACTCAACCTTTAATGATCTGATCATAAACGATCTGATCGGTATAAAACCACGACTAGATAATGTGCTCGAGCTATTTCCATTAATCCCTAAAAATCAATGGGATTGGTGTATGTTGGATCAGGTTTCTTATCACAATAAAACGTTAACGATTTTGTGGGATAAAACCGGAAAAAAATATAATAGAGGCAAAGGTTTACTAATTTTCATGGATGGTAAAGAAATTTATAAAGGCAAGGATTTAAAGCCGTTGAAAGTAGAAATGAATTAATGAGTATGGATACTAATGCTTGTTTCTAACGAGCTTTGAATAATCAATCGTTTTTAACGATATAATCGTTATACTATTTTGCACTCGGAAACGAGCGTAAACATTAGGACAAGAATCAAGGAAAAAAAGCGATAAAATCGCTGTTTAATACATCCTCGTTACAAACGAGGACGATGTTTTACGAATAAATTAAATGCCTTGGTTCGTGTCTCCACGAGCCGAAACTAAAATACATCAAGTGGAACTATCAATAAAATAAATGAAATACATCCTCAAAACCCTATTTTTTGTACTTGTAGTAACTAATTGCTTAACAGCCAATGCCCAATCCTATTACAACGTGATTAAATATGGCGCAAAAAACGACAGTAGTAAATTGGCTACAACTGCAATCAAAAATGCAATAGCAGCTGCATCAAAAGCTGGTGGAGGAACCGTTTATTTCCCTGCCGGAAAATATTTAACAGGTGCCATCCATTTAAAAAGCAATATTACCATATTGATTGATGCTGGTGCAGAATTGCATTTTAGCGATAATTTTGACGATTATCTACCCATGGTAAAAAGCCGTTACGAAGGGGTAGATGTAATCAGTTTCTCGCCTTTATTTTATGTCTATAAAGCAGAAAATATTTCGATTATTGGTAGAGGTATCATTGATGGCCATGGCAAAAAATGGTGGGATTTCGTTGAAGGTTATAAAGAAGGGCAACCCCGTTCGAAATGGCAAACTAATTTTGACGGTTTAAACAAAGATATTCTATTACCAGATGATCCCAAACAAATGAAACGCGGTTTACTCCGTCCACCGTTTATACAACCGATGTTCTGTAAAAATGTACTGATCGATGGGATTACCATCCGCAATTCGCCATTCTGGACGGTAAACCCTGAGTTTTGTGAAAATGTCAAGATACATGCGGTTACGATCAACAATCCCCATTCGCCCAATACCGATGGGATTAATCCTGAATCTTGTAAAAATGTGCATATTTCGGATTGCCACATCAGCGTAGGCGACGATTGTATTACCATCAAATCAGGCAAGGACGCTCCGGGAAGAAAAATGGCAGTTCCAGCAGAAAATTATGTGATTACTAATTGTACCATGCTTTCCGGGCACGGAGGTGTGGTAATTGGTAGTGAAATGTCGGGCGATGTGCGCAAAATTGCCATTTCAAATTGTGTTTTCGATGGAACTGAACGCGGTATCCGCATTAAAACGGCCCGTGGCAGAGGTGGTGTGGTTGAAGATATCAGGGTGAGTAATATCATCATGAAAAACATTACTGATCAGGCGATTGTACTGGATATGCAATACGCCAAAACCAGTGTAGAACCTGTTTCCGAACGCACACCGATTTTTAGAAATATCCATTTCAGTAATATAACTGGCCAGGTTAACCAGGCAGCTTATTTAAATGGTTTGGGAGAAATGCCCATTGATAATATTACTTTCAATGACATTAATATGGATGCGAAAACCGGGTTTTCTATCCAAAATTCCAATAATATAGAATTACACAACGTAACGGTGAATACAGAGATAGGTCCGTCGTTAAAAGCGATTAACGTGAATAATTTAATTGTAGACGGTTTAAAAAATACCAGGCCACTTGCCAATGCCGCGGTAATTGAGCTCACAAATGTATCCGATCTGTTTTTATACAATGCTTTTCCAGGCAAAGAAACTGTTACTTACCTGAAACTAAATGGAGCTGAAACTAAAAATATATACCTTGGTAATAATAATTTTAGAAGAGTAAAACAGGCCGTTAAGAAAGAAAAAGAAGTAACCGCTAACATCGAAATTATTTCGGGCGATAAAGGACAATAATATGAAGTTTAAACTTTTACTGATTACATCATTTTTAATATCGATTGTTCATTTTAGCAGTGTTGCCCAGGAGAATAACCATACTTTATGGTATACTAAGGCTGCCGAAAAGTGGACGGATGCTTTACCTATTGGCAATGGCCGATTGGGTGCCATGATTTTTGCCGGAACTGCGGTTGATCATATTCAGTTTAACGAAGAAACACTGTGGACAGGCAAGCCAAGAGACTATAACCGCAAAGGCGCCTATCAATATCTACCTGAGATCAGGAAACTACTTTCGGAAGGGAAACAGGCAGCAGCTGAGGCACTGGCTCAAGAACAGTTTATGGGCTTGCAAAGTACTTCGGGAGATAGAAAAGTTTGGGTAGATGAAATGAAGGCCGGAAAAGGTCTTCAGGGAAATCCTGCACTGGCCAGTTTTGACGACAAACTCTGGAAAACCATAAAAGTGCCGGCATATGAAGGATGGGAAGCCGTTGGATTAGCAAATTTGGATGGTGCAGTTTGGTTCAGAACAACTTTTGATGTTCCCGAAAACTGGATTGGAAAAGATCTTGTACTGGACCTTAACCGGATCCGTGATCAGGATTTTACCTATATCAATGGTCAGTTGGTTGGCAATACCGATAATACAGAGCCCAGAAAATACACTATTCCAGCAAAACTGATTAAAAAGGGTAAAAATGTAATTGCCACCCAGGTGCTCAACTACTTCGATAAAGGTGGTTTGGCAGGTTATAAGGATACCTCAAAAAAAATAGGTATTTATCCTGCCGGAGGAAATGTAGATCAGGGTATTTCGCTTGTTAAAGATTGGAAATATAAAATCCAGGATGAAGATCCACCTGCTGTTCCGCAATACCAGGGCAGTTATCAGCCTTTTGGTGATCTGAATTTATATTTCAAACAAAGCAAATCCATCGTTACCAATTACAAAAGGTCTTTAGATATCAGTACTGCTGTTGCCAAAACCACCTATACTTTAAACGGTATAAATTATCAGCGTGAGTATTTTGCAAGTCAGCCGAATCAGACCATTGCCATTCATTTAACCGCTGATAAAAAGGCGTCCATTTCTTTTGATGCCGAACTTTCCAGTCCACATCGAAAATCCGCTGTAAAAGCGCTGGGTAATAATGTAATAGCATTATCGGTTAAGGTAAAGGATGGTGTTATGAAAGGAGAAAGCCGCTTAACGGCATTGGTTAAAAACGGATCGGTAAAAATTGTGAATGGTAAAATCAGTATTCATCTGGCTGATGAAGTAACGCTTTATTTAACTGGTGGAACAAACTTTATCAATGCACAGAATGTTTCAGGAAATCCGGCTACGGCCAATATTACAGCACTCAGCGGATTGAAAGGTAAAAATTATACAGAAATTAAACAGAACCATATTAAAGAATATCAGCGTTATTACAATACTTTTAGCGTTGATTTTGGCCGTTCAGAGAATGAAAACCTACCAACAGACGAAAGACTGGCAAAATTTGCAACGGATAACGACCCTGCATTTGCTGCCTTGTATATGCAATATGGCAGGTATCTGTTAATTTCAAGTTCGCGCCCAGGTACACAACCAGCAAACCTTCAGGGGATTTGGAACGATTTGCTTACTCCGCCATGGGGAAGCAAGTATACCACCAATATTAACCTTGAAATGAATTATTGGCCTACTGAAATCCTCAATTTATCAGCTTTAAATGAACCGCTTTTTAATAAAATCAAAGGATTATCAAAAACCGGTGCCGAAACGGCAAAAGCATATTACAATGCCCATGGTTGGGTTTTACACCACAATACCGATTTATGGAATGGAACAGCACCGATCAATGCCTCAGATCATGGTATTTGGGTAAGTGGAGGCGGTTGGTTAAGTCAGCATTTATGGGAGCATTACCAATTTAGTAAAGACCGTAAATTCCTGGAAACCGAGGCTTACCCCTTAATGAAACAGGCGGCATTGTTTTATGAAGATTTTTTAGTGAAAGATCCAAAAACCGGATGGTTGATCAGCACACCATCCAATTCGCCTGAAAACGGAGGTTTAGTGGCCGGACCAACGATGGATCATCAGATTATCAGATCGTTGTTTAATAACTGTATTGCTGCTTCTGAGCTACTCCATATAGATCAGGATTTTAGAAAAACGCTAACTGAAAAGGTAAAACAGATTGCGCCAAATCAGATCGGAAAATACGGTCAATTGCAAGAATGGCTCGAGGATAAGGATGATACCACGAATAAACACCGTCATGTTTCACATCTTTGGGGTGTTTATCCAGGAAATGACATCACCTGGGACAGTAACGAAAAGATGATGCAGGCTGCAAAACAGTCTTTACTATACCGCGGCGATGATGCTACAGGCTGGAGTTTAGCCTGGAAGATCAATTTTTGGGCAAGGTTTAAAGATGGCGACCATGCCATGAAACTGGTTAGGATGTTAATGAAACCAGCCAATAATGGTGCAGGTTCTTATGTAAACCTTTTTGATGCACACCCACCTTTTCAAATCGATGGAAACTTTGGCGGTGCAGCCGGAATTGCTGAAATGATTGCTCAAAGTCATCAGGGATATCTGGATATTTTACCAGCATTACCAATCGCCATTCCGCATGGCGAAATTAAAGGACTCCGGGCCAGAGGAGGCTTTGAGCTGGATCTAGCCTGGGATAATGGTATATTGACCTCACTTATAGTAAAATCTAAAACTGGAGGGGCTTGTAAAATCCATTACAAAAATAACAGGGTAACTTTCGAAACCAAAGCGGGAGAAAGTTATAAGCTAAATGGAGATTTGAAATTGCTATAAAATATGAACAATGAAATCGTCATTGCGAGGAGGCACGACGAAGCAATCTCCTTTGCAAGAGACTTATTAAAAGTTAATTCAGTAAAGCTTTTTTGCCACGTGAATTTTGGTTCGTGTCTCCACGAACCAAAAAGAATTAAATTTAAGTGCTTTTTTTTATTGGTACTATGTTTTATTAGTTTAAATGGCGCCAGCTCACTCTACGCACAAAACCAAATCCGTAAAGATATTTCCTTAAACGCCAGTTGGCTCAGCATCGCCGATGAGAAAAATAACAACGCTTACAATGGTTTTCAGCAGATCAATTACAATACCCTAAGCTGGAAAAAAGTAAACGTTCCGCACAACTGGGACCAATATGAGGGTTATCAACGGAAACTTCATGGCAATAAACACGGTTATGCCTGGTACCGCCGGGTATTTAAAACCAATGAAATTAAACAGGGTAAACGTTTTTTCCTGTATTTCGAAGGCGTTGGTTCTTATGCAACCGTTTGGTTAAATGGCAAAAAAGTAGGCTATCATGCCGGCGGAAGAACAACATTTACCCTGGACGTTACTGATGCCATAAAATTGAATAATCAAGATAATGTTTTGGGGGTGAGGGCAGATCATCCAGCCAACATTCAGGATTTGCCCTGGGTTGATGGTGGATGTTCTACAGAACGTGGCTTTTCCGAAGGATCTCAACCCATGGGTATTTTCCGTCCGGTTCATTTAATCATAACCAATGAAGTTCGGATTGAACCTTTTGGTGTTCATATTTGGAATGATAATAAAATTTCAGATCAAGCCGCTGTTTCGAATCTGAGTACCACAGTTAAAAATTATGGCTTTAAGCCTAAAAATATTTCTATAATTAACAGATTATTAGATCAGAATGGAAAGCTGGTTAAAGTCTTAAGTAAAATAGTAACTGTTCCCGTTGGAAAAGAAATCCAAATCGATCAGCAGACCGACAAAATCATCAATCCTAAACTTTGGTCTTTAGAAAATCCACATCTATATACTTTACAAACTATACTAGTGGAGAATGGAAAAGTGGTAGACGAACTAAAAACACCTTATGGCATTCGCTGGATTAGCTGGCCTATCGGCCAACAAGCGAATCAGAAACAATTTCTGTTAAATGGAAAACCTGTTTTTATCAATGGTATTGCAGAATATGAACATTTAATCGGCCAAAGTCACGCGTTTAGTAACGAGCAGATCAGTTCGAGGGTTAGGCAGATCAAAGCTGCAGGTTTTAATGCTTTCCGCGATGCGCACCAGCCACACAATTTATTGTACTCTGATTATTGGGATAAAGAAGGGATTTTATGCTGGACGCAAATGGCGGCACATATCTGGTACGATACACCCGAATTTCGAAAAAACTTTAAATCGCTTTTAACCGACTGGGTAAAAGAGCGTAGAAATAGTCCGGCGGTGGTACTTTGGGGGTTGGAAAATGAAAGTACATTACCCGAAGATTTCGCAAAAGAATGCACCGAACTGATTCGGAAATTAGATCCTACGGCTTCATCGCAAAGGAAGGTAACCACCTGTAACGGTGGTAAAGGAACAGATTGGGATGTACCTCAAAACTGGACAGGTACCTACGGCGGAAACCCTTCGGCCTACGGAGAGGATCTGCAACGGCAGGTTTTGGTGGGCGAATATGGCGCCTGGAGAACAATCGATCTCCACCACACAGATACCAACGGAAAGGGTTATACCGAGAACAGAATGACCGATTTAATGGAGACCAAAGTGCGTTTGGCCGAATCGGTGAAGGATAAAACAGCTGGACATTTTTTCTGGTTGTACAGTTCGCACGATAACCCTGGAAGGGTACAAGGGGGCGAAGGGCTGAGAGATTTAGATCGCATTGGCCCTGTAAATTATAAAGGCATGTTCACCCCCTGGGAAGAACCCACAGATGTATTTTATATGTTCAGGGCGAATTATGCACCCAAACAAACGGAGCCCATGGTATATATTGTTTCGCATACCTGGCCAAACCGCTGGACAAAACCTGGGATAAAGGATAGCATTGTTGTTTATTCCAATTGTGATGAAGTAGAACTTTTTAACGATATCGATGACGAATCTTTAGGTCGAAAGAAACGCGGTGTAATAGGCACACATTTCCAATGGGACAAACCTGATATTCAATATAATGTGTTATATGCGGTTGGTTATGTGAAGGGAAAGGCTGTTGCCAAAGATCAAGTGGTATTACAAAATCTGCCTAAAAGCCCAAATTTTCAAACATTAATTTCAGATAAAAAATTAACTGTTCCGGCACGCGATTATAAATATATATACCGGGTAAATTGCGGTGGTGGCGATTATACTGATGCTAATGGGAGTAAATGGTTTCCCGACCGGAATTTAACTTCACAAAATAGCTTCGGCTCAACGTCCTGGACAGCGAACTTTACAGGAGTACCTCCGTTTTTTGCCAGTCAACGCCGCACCTTTCAGCCGATTAACGGTACAACAGACTGGAAGCTCTTCCAAACCTTTAGGTATGGCAGAGATCAGTTGAAATATCATTTTCCGCTTCCTGATGGAGAATACTTGGTAGAGCTTTATTTTATAGAACCCTGGCTGGGTATAGGCGGAGGTTTGGATGCTAAAGCCATGCGTTTGTTTGATGTGGCGTTTAATGGTAAAACCGTAATAAAAGATTTAGATATCTGGAAAGAGGCGGGAAGTAATACTTTGCTGAAGAAAACAATAAAAACAACTGTTAAGGGTGGTTATCTAGATATCAATTTTCCAGAAGTGAAAGTGGGACAGGCTGTTATTTCGGCCATCGCCATTGCCAGTTTAAATGCAGGTGTCCAGGCTGCTGCACCGAGCCGTTCACTCCTAAGCAAAATTAAAAATGCTGAACTTAATAACTGGCTGGATATTGGTGATGAGCAGTTTAAAGGTGAAAGTTCTACCTTTACAGCGCTGCCTTCCAATTTGTATGGTGCAGAGTGGCTAAAAGCCTCCCGAGGGCAGGAAAGTATCGAATTTACCGCTACTGATACTGTTGATACTTTTATCGCTTTAAATGTAAATAGCAGCGTTCCACAAGGATTTGAAGATTCTAAAACTTCATTGATGAATAGTCAAGATGAAACATTCAATCTTTATCGGAAAAGGTTGGATCCAAATGAAAGAATTATTTTTGATAGTAGAACAGCCACCGTTTTTGTACTGCCGGTTACCCATTTACAACCTGCTTATGATTTAAAAACTACTATTTCCTATAAAGCTACGGATGGGATTTTAACAGGAAAGGAGATGGTGAAATCAATGTTAATGGATAAGGAACGCGTCGTTTTTAATGCAGCAGATCACGGAAGTTTAACCTGGAAAATTTCAGTTGGCGTTGCCGATACCTATTCGTTAACTATAAAATACCATAACCCCAGTGAGCAGGTTTTGAAAGGAAAACTGGAGTTTTTATCGGCCGATGGCACCCTAATGAAAACAGAAATGGTCGAATTTGCGCCAACCAAGGCAGGGAAATGGAATTATTTAAGCACCAATACCGGAAGCATGATTAATGCCGGGAGCTATCACCTTCGATTGACTGCCATCGACAGTAAACGACTGGCTATTGATGCTTTAGATGTTCAATAAGATAAGATGGTACAATATGTAGCCAAAATCTTATATGAATGTACTTATTTAGACATGCATATTTGTTTTAACCAAATTAATAAACGAGCCAACAAATAATGAAAGGACTTCCTGTAGTCGACCTTGCAATAATCTTCATTTATCTTGTTGGGATGATATTAGTTGGGGTTTATTTTTCGCGGAAAAATAAAAACGCCGAGCAATTTACAAAAGCTTCGGGCCTGATCCCCGGATGGGCGATAGGTTTATCTATTTATGCAACATTTTTAAGTAGCAATACATTTTTAGGGGTACCAGGAAAAGCTTTTGGGAGCAATTGGAACGCTTTTGTATTCAGTATTTCAATGCCTTTGGCCGCCTGGATCGCTTCAAAATACTTCGTTCCTTTTTACCGGAATACGGGTGAAATATCAGCTTATACCCATTTAGAAAAGCGTTTTGGTGCATGGGCAAGGGTTTATGCGGTGCTGTGTTTTTTGTTGACGCAACTGGCCAGGATGGGATCAATATTTTTTGGTATTGCCTTAAGTTTACAGGCCCTTACTGGTTATTCTATGCAGATGATTATGATCGTAATGGGGCTCTGTATCATTGTTTATACCGTTTTAGGAGGAATTGAAGCGGTAATATGGACAGAAGTGGTACAAGCCGTGGTGAAAACTTTAGGCGCCTTACTTATTCTATATTTAATCATCTCGAATATGCCGGGAGGTGTTTCGAAGATTGTAGAGATCGGACAATCTGCGCATAAATTTAGTCTGGGCAGTTTTAAGCCCGATTTTGTAGGGTCTTCGTTTTGGGTGGTGTTGCTTTATGGATTTTTTATCAACCTGAATAACTTTGGGATGGATCAGAATTACATTCAGCGTTACCATACGGCATCATCGAGCAAAGCGGCTTCAAAGTCGATATGGTTATGTGTTTGGTTGTATATCCCCGCCTCTCTGTTATTTTTTATTATAGGATCTTGCTTATATGCCTACTACGAAGTTAACCCAGATTTAGTGTTGGCGATTAAACATCAGGTGGCGATAGAACGTTTGCCTTTACATGCAAGCGCGACAGAAATATTAAAAGTGCAAAATGCATTACAGCCATCGGACTACGGTGATAAAATTATGCCCCATTTTATGGTGAATAAAATCCCGATAGGCTTGGTTGGATTAATTGTTTCGGCCATTCTATCTGCCGCGATGAGCACTATAAGCTCGGGAATGAACGCTTCGGCGACTGTATTTTCGGTAGATATTTATAAACGCTATTTTAAGCCCGGTGTGACCGAAAAACAGAATTTATCGCTCTTGCACTTGGCGACGGTAGGGTTTGGCTTACTCGGTATGATCGCCGGAATAGCCATGATCGGTGTAAAAAGCATTTTAGATATCTGGTGGGAATTATCAGGCATTTTTGCAGCGGGGATGTTGGGCTTGTTTTTACTCGGCATGATCAGCAGGCAAACTAAAAATCACGAAGCCATCACCGCAACCATAATCGGTATAGCCGTCATTATATGGATGACATTTTCTTCACTTCTTCCTCCAGAATATGAAGCTTTTAGAAATCCTTTACATCAAAACATGATTATCGTGATTGGCACCTTAACCATTTTTTTAGCAGGACTTTTCCTCACGAAAATTAAAAATAAAAAGACTAAAACAGCCAATTAACATCCTCAGGAAGTTTATCCAGGCAACTATATAGAACAATTTATCTTATCAGATTATAATGGAAAACTCACAAAAAGGGTTCATCCCGGTTATGCTCACGCCTTTTTTGAGCAACGGCAACATCGATTATCCCGCACTTACACAGCTTACCGAGATTTATTTACAGGCAGGTTCTTCAGGTTTATTTGCCAATTGCCTATCGAGCGAAATGTTCGAACTGAGCGGTAAAGAGCGGATTCAGGCCATAAAACATGTGATTAAAGTAGTTAACGGAGCTGTACCTGTTGTTGCAACCGGAACTTTTGGTGGCGAAATTGGCAAACAGGCTGATTTTATAAAAGAGGTGAGTGATGCGGGGGTAGAGGCTGTAATTGCCATTACCAGTTTGCTGGCAGATGAAAATGAAACCGATGAAATTTTTAACGATCGTCTTTTCGATCTTTTAGATCAAACGGAAAAAATCCAGCTGGGGTTTTACGAATGTCCGGTGCCGTATAAAAGAGTGTTAAAACCAAAGCAATTGGCCGATTTTGTATCCACTGGAAGAGTAATCTATCATAAAGACACTTCCCTTGATCTTGATCAGATTAAGGAAAAACTGAAACTAACAGCAGGTAAAACTTTCGGATTGTACGATGCTTATATCGTTCATGCGGTAGAATCGCTAAAAGCTGGATCTTCGGGTTTGTCGTGTATTCAAGGAAATTATTTTCCAGAACTGATCGTTTGGCTATGCGATCATTACAAGGATGAAACACTGACAGACGAAGTGCAGGTGGTGCAGCAATTTTTAATCGATAATATGGATGTCATGCACAATGTTTATCCGGTGGTATCAAAATACTTCCTGCAAAAACGTGGCTTAAATATCTCCACCTTTACACGCAGAAACGTGGGTTCATTTACGCCAAGCGTGGTAAAAGAGGTAGAAACCTTGTTTGATGATTATACTTCACTGCGTAATAATCTGAATATTAAGGTTTTTATATAGGTCCGATCTTTTTAATGCGGTCGTCATCCTGAACTTGTTTCAGGATCTATTTTTTAGATAAGATGCTGAATTAAATTCAGCATGACGATCGCGAATGGAATTTAATTCAAGTACTTCCTTTTATAATCCAGGGGTGTCATTCCGGTAACTTTTTTAAAGTGTCTGTAAAAGTTCGATACATTGTTAAAACCACAATCAAAGCAGATCATTTCGGTCGGTAATTTATTCTCAATCAAAAAGCGGCAAGCATGACTTACCCTGATTTCGATCAGGAAATCATAAAAGGTCTTTTTGGTCATGAGTTTAAAATACCTGCAGAAAGAAGTCACACTCAGGTTGCTTAACGAAGCTACTTCTTCCAATGTAATATCCTTTTTATAATTGCTCAGTGTGTAATTGCAGATTTTATTGATGCGGAGCGTTTCTGATTCATTACTTTGGTAGAAAGTGTTTTTGCTCGTTACAATAGTTGAATATTCATCCGTTTCGGCGAGCGTTTTTAAGATTGATAACAGGATAATGATGCGGTCTAAATTTGTCGCGTCAACAGCAGCGCGCATCAAATCGACCAGTTTATCTTTTGCCTTTCCTTTAATCACCATTCCGCCTTTAGCCTTTTCGAATAATTTAGGAATCAGATAAGCTTCAGGTAGGGTGAGCATGTATTTCCCCAGGCAATCTGGCAAAAAGTGAATCACCATGGCTTCGGTAGTCAGGTCGGGATTGTTCTGGAAATATTCATCTTTACAACGCCAGGTGTGCGGCAGGTTTTCGCCCAATAGAACCATCTCATCTGGTACAAAATTACTGATGTTGTCGCCAATGAAACGAACACCCTCACCTTTAATTACATAATGTAACTCGAGCTCAGGGTGGTAATGCCAAATGTTCCCGAAATCGGGTTTGATATCATGACGGATACTGAAAGAACTTTGTAAGGTAATGGGAACTTTATGAAAATGAGGTTTCATGCTGTAAACTAAAATATTTGGTTAGTGCTGTGCTGATACAATTCATAAATCGTTGCACAACAGGGCTAAAGTTAAATAGTTTAATGATAATATCCTATATTAATTTGATAAAAACCATTAGAAAATAGTGTTTTTCATTGTGGAGTTTTGTATATAGCCGTATAGGATTAACCAAAATATAAACCAACAAATTATTTTTATATAAATAATTTGTTTATTAATAAATAATGAGGCAAGGTAAACAAGGAGAAATTCTATTGGTTTCGAGTGGAGATTCACGGCTTTCAGCAAATCAAAATTGCTGGGCAGGGCTGACCACACATCGTAGGCCTACACTAACGATTACCGATTGGAGCGGCTACACCATTTCAACCAGGTTTAAAGTACATTTATGCGGAAAAGTAAACCTAAATAAAAAAAAGAAATTCAATTTAAAATATTAAAAACATGAAATTATCAATTTTAACCTTATTGTTAACGGTATCGGGCATTACGACAATTTTTGCCCAAAATAATACACCTGCCGATAAAGAAGCTTATACTAAAATGATTACCGAACGTTCGGCTAAAATTGTGGCCAATCTGGGTATAAACGATACTAAGAAAACTGAAAAAGTTACAGGGATCATTAGGGATCAGTATAGTGCTTTAAACGATATTTATGCAGCACGCGATATCCGGGTTAAAGAGATTAAAGAGAAAAATAAAGACAATAAAGTAGAGCGCGATTCGGCCCTGGCCAAGGATGGCAGAAAGGTTGATGCGGCTTTAGCCAAACAACACAACAAATACATCAGCAAACTCTCTTCACAATTATCTGCTGAGCAGGTAAATCTGGTAAAAAACGGCATGACTTATAACGTATTGCCAATCACCTACAAAGCTTATCAGGAGGAAATTTTGACCTTAACAGAAGATCAGAAAAAGCAGATCCTAATCTGGTTAACAGAGGCCAGGGAGCATGCCATGGATGCAGAGTCATCGGATAAAAAACATGCCTGGTTTGGTAAATATAAAGGCCGCATTAACAATTACTTATCGGCTGCCGGATACGATTTAAAGAAAGAAGGAGCAGAGTGGGAAAAGCGGAGAAAAGCCAAAACGGAAAGTAATTAAGATTCTGATGTCTTAGATAGACATTAATGTTATCTTTTGTAGAAAAATGCAATAGAAAATTATTTTATTTTTTTTATTTAAGAATATTGTATTTATATATGAATTATTTTATATCTTGTATCATCAATTAAAATAGAAATTATAGAATAGCATAATTATTGTTTTATCTGATACTATTATATATTAAATAGCCACAATTCAAGAATAAACTTTTGTTTTAGCTGTAATTTTGAATTATAATATACTTTCTAACCAAAAAATCCTCAAACTCAAAATAGAAAAAATGAGCCAAATTACATTCCGTTTTCTTTCGTTTCCCTTTTAATAAACGTTGTTTAGACGTTTTTACTTAATTAAAAGAAGGTAATCACATGAAACGACAAGCACTAAACTTGTCAAAACCAAATTAAAAACTAACCAAATAATAAGATGAACTTAAAATTTTTACGCAAAATTTCTTTGCCCTTGCTATTCATGCTATTGGCAGGTACAATGCTCTTTGCCCAGGATCGAAAGATCACAGGTAAGGTTGTTGATCAATCCGATGGGAGTGGTATCCCTGGTGTGAATGTAAGTATTAAAGGTATACCCAGTAACGTAAGCACAAACGGTGATGGTGCTTTTACCATTCAGGTTAAATCTGATGCAGATGTGCTGGTGTTTTCATTTATAGGTTATGTAAGGCAACAGGTAACAGTGGGCAAACAATCCAGCATCACTGTAAAATTGATCGCTGAAAACAAAAACCTCGAAGATGTAGTGGTGGTGGGCTATGGCACACAGAAAAGGAGTCATTTAACGGGTGCTGTTGTTGATATAAAAGCAACAGCAGTAGAAGATTTACCTGCCAGCAACATCGGGGCTGCACTAGCCGGAAAAATATTGGGAGTTGGTGTAAGTGGAGGGATTTCAAGGCCAGGTTCTACAGCAAAACTGACCATTAGGAATCCGAATACGATTTTTTCTAAAGATGGTGGTTCTACAGATCCTTTATATGTTATTGATGATGTAATCCAGATCAACCCTTCAAATGGTCAACCAGATGCTACTCTTTTTAATAACTTAGACCCTTCTGAAATAGAGAGTTTGTCGTTCCTAAAAGATGCATCTGCGGCAATTTATGGTACAAGAGCTGGTAACGGAGTTGTATTAGTGAAAACTAAACGGGGTAAAATTGGTCCTCCCCGCATCAGTTATAGCGGCTCTTATGCTTTTAACGACGAAGCTTACAGAACCAAAATGATGAGTGCTTATCAGTTTGGAATGTATTATAATATTATGAACGGGCCAAATGGAGCTAATGTGAATCCAACAGGTGCTTCTGCTGCAGACAGCTTTTTTAGTCAGGATGAATTGGAGCATTTTAAAAACATCAATTATGACTGGTTAGAGGATGCATGGAAATCGGCCTACAACATGAAACATACGTTAAGTGTTTCTGGAGGTTCAGACCGTGCAACCTATTTTGGCGATGTTGCTTATTACAAACAAGATGGAAATCTTTCCAGTCTAGATTTTAAAAGATGGAATTTTAGATCAGGTGCCGATATTAAGGTGGCAACCAATCTGAAGGTTGGTTTACAGGTTTCAGGAAACAACAGCGAGCTCATCAAAACTTTTAATAAGATCGGTAGTGAGTTAGATGATAACGATTACCGGAACCTTATACTTGCGCCCCGTTATGTTCCAATATACATTAACGGATACCCGGTTAAATTACCAGGAACCACAAACGATTTTTCTACCTATCATTTCTACGAAATCGAAAAATTAGGCAATCTGGCCAATACCAAAAACACCAACTTTACTGTAAATTTAAATGCACAATACGATATCCCTTTTGTTAAAGGCTTAAGCGCCAGGGCTGCGTATTCCAGAAATATGGGCAGCAGTGCCGGATCCCAAATTGGTACAAAGTATAATGTTTATACTTTTAAAAAATTAGGTACAAACGAGCATATTTATGATGGTGCAACATTGCCAACAGCCCTTGTTGCTTCTAATGGCAACCGTTTATACTATTCTAATACTACACAAAGCTCAACACAATCTAACTTTGTGCTTACCTATAATAGATCATTCGGTAAACACACTATTGGTGCTTTAGCTACAGTAGAGAGATCAGAACAGGCTTATGATAACGAAACTGTATTAAAGGCAGATCCGATCCAACTTACAAACGGCCAGTTTAATTCGGCAACTGGCGCGATTGATGGAACAACCACAAAATCAGAGGGAGGGTCTCTATCGTATGTAGCAAGAGCTAACTATAGCTACGCCGATAAGTATCTTGCAGAATTTATGTTTAGAAGTGATGCTTCTACCAAGTTTGCACCAGGTAACTATTGGGGCAATTTTTATTCAGGTTCGGTGGGTTGGGTAATCTCTGAAGAAGACTTTTTTAAAGTACCTGGTATTGATTTCTTAAAGCTAAGGTATTCAATAGGTTTATTGGGTAATGACCAAACGAAAGCATGGTTATGGAGACAACGTTATACTTTCCAGGATGGTAAAGGCGCGGTATTTGGTGGAGATGGCAATACCACTGCAGGGTATAAAATGGAGGCATCACCAAATCCTGATGCAACCTGGAGCGACGAGCTTAAAAATAATGTAGGTATTGATGCTAAATTCTTAAAAAACCGCCTCACCTTGTCATTAGATGGTTATTATAACCATGCAACAAATATTTTAACAGAGGTAACATCTAATATTCCCATCACAATAGGTGGTTCAGTAGCTTCTCAGAATTACGCAACAGCCGATTACTTTGGTTATGAGGTGGGAATTGGCTGGAACGATAAAATCGGAAAAGACTTTAGTTATGGTGTAGATTTTAGATTTGCCTGGTCAGACAATAAAGTAATCAAAGCCGATTATAATGCCAATGATGTTCTATATCCATGGAATCCGCGCAATGGAACCTCCTCTGATGTAGGTAAATGGGGTTACGATTATTTAGGTATGTTTAAAGATCAACAAGAAATTGATGCTTATGTAAGCCAGTACAAGATTACTGCAGTTAGTCCCGGAAATGCAGGAAGTGCAACAACTGTTTTGGCGAAGGATTTAAAACCAGGGATGTTATATTACAGAGATGTTAGAGGCCCTTTACAGCCTGATGGATCTTTTGCAGGCCCGGATGGTATAATCGACTTTAATGACCAGGTACAACTGTCAAAAAAAGCAACTAATCATTATGGCTACGGTACAACACTAAAAGCAAATTATAAAGGGATAGGCATAGAGGCTGTAATTTCAGGATCCTTTGGTGGTTGGTCTGAAATCGATGCCCGCAAAAAAATGAATAACTCTATTTCGCGCACATTTGCAAGTGTACCGGAAATTTGGGGCGATATTTATGATCCGATTCTCAACCCAACTGGTACCATGCCAAACCCTAACTGGGAAGCAACAAGCTTGAGTCCAACATCAAACTTCTGGAAAGTATCTTCTTTTAGGATGCGCCTGGCAAGTGTACAATTGAACTACTCATTACCTAAAAGTTTACTGGAGAAAGTTAAACTGAGTAATGTACGTGTTTTTGCCACAGCATTAAATCCTTATAATTTTTACAACCCGTATTCATATAGAGATAGTGATACGGCATACGACGTTTTTCCTAACCTAAAAACATTTTCTTTTGGATTAAACGTAACGTTTTAATAATTAAGGATAGTAAGACTATTAAATTTTAAAGACATGAAAAAGATTAATATAATATATGTTTTAGTTTTGCTGGTTATTATAACCGCAAGCTGTAAAGACAGTTTTCTGGAAGAGAAAAAGGATTATGCGGGTTTTAACGAACAGGTTTTTCAGGAAGCATCCTTAGCACAGGGGTATGTAGATTATGTGTATGGTATGTTTTTGCCTGCAAATAATGGCACGCCGAATGTTCAAGTGCAAAGCGCTACAGAAAATGCTGTATATAGTTCTGCTTTTACGCAAACAACTGATGAATTAGCTGGTGAAACAGATTGGAATAAAGAATGGGCACAGATTTCTTATGTTAACACCAATGCCTTAAAATATTTCGGACAACGCCTTCCTAGTAGCGTGGCCAATAATACCTGGACACGTATGAAAGAGATTAATCTTTTTCTTCAGGAGATTGATAAACATGGTTTACCAACAGATGTTACCAACAAATTTAAAGGGCAGATGTATTTTTGGAGAGCCTGGCAATACTTCGAATTGGTTAAATTGTATGGTGGAGTGCCTTTGGTTCTAGTACCACAAGATCCAATCATTACTTCTGGAACTTCAAGTGAAATACAAAGAAGCCCTACATCTGTTTGCATCGAACAGATTGTTAAAGATTTGGATTTAGCAACTTCTTTGTTGCCAGGCAAATGGACAGGGGTAGATAACGGTAGAATTACCTCAGGAGCTGCAGCAGCATTAAAAGGCAGGGTTTTGTTAACATGGGCTAGTCCGCTATTTAACCGTAGTGATGATAGAGCTCGCTGGGAGCGTGCTTATCAGGCAAATTTGGCTGCTAAAACCTTATTAGAGTCAAACGGGTTTGGCCTGTACAAAACAGGCGGTACAGCTAATGGTGTAGCTTGGGGCAATATGTTTATCACCGATAATAGCAGCGAATCTGTTTTTGCGTTCGGTTTTAATGCGCTAACAACCGGTAATCCTCAGAAGAATAATGGTTGGGAACAAGCTACCCGATCGAGAGAAATTAACGGAGCTGGGTCGATATCGCCAACTAAACAGATTGTTGACGCGTTTCCGATGAGAGATGGTAAACCGATAAGTGCTTCATCTGCTACATATCCATATTCAGAGGCTAAGTTTTACAAAAACAGAGACCCAAGGTTCTATAAAACTTTTGTTTATAATGGAGCCATTTGGCCATATTCTGGAGCAACTAATTACAAGCAATGGACTTACGTTTGGAAAAAAACGGCTACAGCTGGTTACAATGGCACCACAGAAACAAAAGGAGCTAATGGCAGTGGGGTATATTTGTGTAAAGCAAATAATCCAAATGCGAACAACTCCATTGGCAACTTTAGTAATAGCCCTACCGATTATATGGAAATAAGATTTGCGGAGGTTGTGCTTAACCTTGCCGAATCGGCTATTGGTGCAGACAAACCAAGCGAAGGCTTTGAAGGTATTAAGTCAATAAGAGATAGAGCAGGAATTTTAGCAGGTACTGATGGATCTTATGGTTTAGGCACTGGCTTAAGTCGCGACCAACTATTTACCGCTGTTTTAAATGAAAGAAAAATAGAATTCGCGTACGAAAGTAAACGTTTTTGGGACCTAAGAAGATGGATGCTTTTCGAATCTGGTCCAACAACAGCAAGATTAGGTTTTGCACCTTTAAATGGTACACGCAGGACTGGTTTTTATATTGGTGTTAAAACGATCGATGGTGCTGATTACGTTGGTACGAATGATCCGTTGTTAAAACCTGCATCAGGATCAGCTCCATTAATCGATAGAGATCCTGCAACTTATCCAAACGGAATTACCACCTACGATCAATACGTTGATTATCTCTATGACAACTACTTCAAGGTAAGCGTAAGAGATGACCTGGATAAAACCAGTCCGGCGAATTGGAAATTTACATGGTACTCTCAATATTATTTCTTTGGGATCAATCAAACCATATTATCGGCAAGTCCATATCTACAACAAACAACAGGTTGGGATAGCATGAATGGTGCGGGTACTTTCGACCCATTAAAATAAATGAATTAAGATCTTGGGGGCGGTAGCTCATTGCCCTGATTTTTTATATTTGGTTTTGGAAAAGGAAACATTAATTTGTTTCCTTTTTTTTTATTCAAGAATGTTACATTTATATATGAATTTTATATCTATCTTGTAACATGGCTGAGAGAATGAATTTGATTTGTTACAGGCATTTTTACCAATTGATAAGATGCTACAATAGCTAGCCAAAATTATACAGTAAACAGGCGCTTTTTGCGTGCAAATTTGAAAGATAATATACTTTCTAACCAAAATTATTTACAAGGATAGACAAAGAAATGAGCCACGATTTTCGATAATAGCGATGAGATTTTTTTCTGCTGATCATAATATTTTCGTAATTTCTCTTTCTTCCCAACGAGCAAACACAAAATGAAAAAGAACCTTTTAAACCTGTTGTGTACAACAGCAATAATGCTCTCTGCAAATTATACATTTGCGCAATACCCGAATATTCCGGCCGATGTGAAAAAATCTTCTGATTCCATGATGAAAGAAGCCTATCACCAATCGGATATCGCCTGGGAAAAAGCAAAACCAATTATCGCAAAAGAAGCCGCTCAGGGCAAACCTTATATTCCATGGGCAGGAAGACCGAACGATTTACCTCAATCTAAATTATTAGCTTTTCCTGGAGCGGAAGGCGGTGGCGCTTATAGCTTTGGTGGTCATGGCGGTCGGGTGATCGTGGTCAAAAACTTAAATGATAGCGGACCAGGTTCATTACGCGACGCCTGCGAACAAGGTGGTGCCAGAATTGTAGTGTTTAATGTTGCTGGTATCATCCGCCTAAAAACACCTTTGATGATCCGGGCTCCTTATATTACGATTGCAGGCCAAACCGCACCTGGTGATGGTATTTGTGTAGCTGGCGAATCGGTTTGGTTAAATACCCACGATGTAATTGTACGTTTTATGCGTTTCAGAAGAGGTGAAACTTTTGTTGGCCGCAGGGATGATGCCATTGGTGGAAATCCGGTTGGGAATATTATGATCGATCACGTATCAGCAAGTTGGGGTTTAGACGAAAACATGTCGATGTACCGCCATATGTACAACGACAGTACAGGTAAAACAGAAGAAAAATTAGGGACAGTTAACATCACTATACAGAATTCGATCTTCTCTGAAGCATTAGATTACTGGAACCATGCATTCGGAAGTACTTTAGGTGGCGAAAATTGTGCATTTGTGCGTAACCTTTGGGCTGATAATGGTGCACGTAACCCATCAATTGGCTGGAACGGCATTTTTAACTTTGCAAATAACGTTGTATTTAACTGGAACAACCGCTCCACTGATGGTGGCGATTATACCGCACAGTACAATATCATTAACAACTTTTACAAACCTGGTCCGGTTACTGAATTAAAGGATCCGATCAGTTACCGCATTTTAAAACCAGAATCTGGCCGAAGTAAATTGCCCTATGTGGTTTTTGGCAGAGCTTATGTAGCCGGAAATATCATTGATGGAAATGAAAAAATAACTAAGGACAATTGGAATGGTGGTGTTCAATTAGAAGATAAAAAAGGAAATTTAATGTCTTTCGAAGCGGCAAGCAAATATTTTGCTGCGATGAAAGCTAAAGATCCATTTCCGATGCCTAAGATCAGCATTATTCCAACGCTACAAGCCAAAGATTATGTATTGGCAAATGCCGGTGCAACCTTACCAAAAAGAGATCCGGTCGATACCCGTATTGTTAAGCAGGTTACTACTGGGAAAATCGAGGTACATCCTGATGCCAAACCCTCTGCTTTTCAGTTCGAACACCGCCGTTTAGCTAAAGATTCATACAAACAAGGCATCATTACAGAAATTTCCCAGGTTGGTGGCTATCCGGATTATAAAGGAACGCCTTACAAAGACAGCGATGACGATGGTATGCCTGATGCTTACGAGCTAAAAAATGGTTTGAATCCTAAGGATGCATCTGATGCCTCAAAAATCACCAAAAGTGGCTATTCGAACATAGAGGTGTATTTAAATAGTGTTGTTCCGGTTTCGATTGTAAAACCTAAATAATATGCGTACCTGGAACTCAATTTTTAGCTTAATCGCATTATGCGCTATCGGAAATGTTGCGTTTGCACAATATCCGGTAATTCCCGAAGCCATGGAAAAGAAAGCCGATTCACTTTTAAAAAGCATCGAAGAAAAATCGGAACTGCAGTTTTTAAAAGTAAAACACATTGTAGATGAAGAAGCGAAACATGGCAAACCTTACATTCCATGGGCGGCTAAACCCAGCGATTTGCCACAAGCCAAAACTGTAGCTTTTCCTGGTGCCGAAGGTGGTGGCGCTTATTCTTTTGGCGGCCGTGGTGGGAAAGTTTATGTGGTAACCAGTCTGGAAGATTCAGGTAAGGGAACTTTACGTGAGGCCTGCGAACAAGGTGGAGCAAGAATTATTGTTTTCAATGTTTCGGGCATTATCAGATTAAAATCACCCTTAATTATCCGTGCACCATATATCACTATTGCTGGTCAAAGCGCTCCGGGCGATGGGATCTGCGTAGCTGGCGAATCGGTATGGATCAATACACACGATGTGGTGATCCGTTATATGCGTTTCCGCCGCGGTGCTACAGATGTTACCCGTAGAGACGATGCCATCGGTGGAAATCCTGTTGGTAATATCATCATTGATCATGTTTCAGCGAGCTGGGGATTAGATGAGAATATGTCGATTTATCGCCATGTTTACGACCCCAAAGACGGTTCAAAACCTGTAAAACTGCCAACTGTAAATGTAACGATTCAAAATTCGATCTTTTCTGAAGCTTTAGATACCTATAACCATGCCTTTGGAAGTACAATTGGTGGTTTAAATAGTACATTTATGCGTAACCTTTGGGCATCAAATATCAGTCGCAATCCATCAGTAGGTATGTACGGCGATTTTGGTTTTGCCAATAACGTAATTTTCAACTGGTGGAACCGCAGTGCAGATGGCGGTGATAATGCTTCTTTTTATAGTTTCATTAACAACTACTATAAACCAGGACCTATCACACCGGCCGGCGAACCGATTTCTTATCGTATCTTAAAACCAGAGTCTGGAAGAGATAAAAAATTCGCAAACGAATTTGGTAAGGCCTATGTAACCGGAAATATTATTGAAGGAAATGAAAAGGTAAGCAAAAACAATTGGGATGGTGGCGTTCAACCTGAAAGTAAAAGAGATAAACAAAAGTTATTAGATTCGATGAAAGTGGATAAACCTTTGCCAATGGCAAAAATTTCGATCATCGATACCAAAAAGGCTTATGATTATGTGCTGGCCAATGCAGGAGCATCTCTACCCGTACGCGATGCAGTAGACCAACGGATTATTAAACAGGTTACAACAGGTAAAATTGAACATGTTGAAGATGGTAAATTGCCTGCGAAACAAAGTTATGTGAAACGCCGTTTACCTGCTGATTCGTATAAACAGGGCATTATTTCTGATATCGCACAAGTAGGCGGTTATCCGGAATATAAGGGGAAACCTTATGTAGATACGGATCACGATGGAATACCAGATGCCTGGGAAACCAAAAATGGATTAAATCCTAAAGACGCCAAAGATGCTACAAAGGTATCGAAATCAGGTTATGCAAATATTGAAGTGTATTTGAATAGTTTGGTTAATATCGATAAAGTGAGACCGTAGAAGGTTGAAGGCTAAAAGGTGGAGGGTAGAAGGTGCAAATAGTACAAACCATTCAGCCGATAATAGCGGAACCATAAAAAAGAAAATCATCACGAAGAAAAATACTCATACTTGGTGTCTTCGTGCCTTAGTGGTCAAATAATTAAAACATGCCAATAACTAACCACATATTAAAATCCATGCAACGCAAAACCTTACCGATTTTGGTAACGGTCCTTTTGGCTGCTAATTATTCTTTTGCTCAAAAAACAAAACCAATAGAACCACCAAAACCAATCTTTAAAGGAAAGGACGGTAAATTGTCTTATACGCCTGATGCTGACGGAAACCGCATTCCTGATTTTTCATATGCAGGCTATATGGCGGGAGAAAATGCCATTCCAAATGCGACGATAAAAGTGCTTGTTCCTGTTTCAAAGGGCGATGCTACATTACGGATTCAATCGGCTATTAACTACGTAGCTAAATTACCAATTGGAAAAGATGGTTTGCGGGGTGCGGTCTTATTAGAAAAAGGAACTTACGAGGTCGGTGGAACATTAAGATTATCAGCTTCTGGAGTGGTGTTACGTGGAAGTGGGATGAGCGAAAATGGTACAAAAATTTTTGCAACGGGATTAGACCGCATGGGTTTAATCAGAATTTTAGGACAGAAAAACAGAGTAGAAGAACAGCCAGTTGCGATTACTGATACGTATGTGGCTGTTAATGCTAACAAAGTTACCTTATCAAATGCCAGCGGATTTAAAGTTGGCGATCAGATTTTGATCCACCGTCCATCAGCTAAAGAATGGATAGAAACGCTTAAAACGGTAGAATTTGGCGGGGGTGAAAGTGCTTTGGGTTGGAAACCAGGTACAAGAGATATCAACTGGGATAGAAAAATTATCGCCATAAACGGTAATACAATTACTTTTGATGCACCAATTACAACAGCTTTAGATGCTAAATTTGGCGGCGGAACCATTTCTAAATATAAATGGGCGGGTAGAATCGCGCAATCAGGTGTTGAAAATTTAAAAATTGAATCCGATTACCATAAAGACAATAGTAAAGACGAATACCATCGCTGGACAGCCATTTGTTTGGAGAATGTGCAAGATGCATGGGTTCGTCAGGTGGTGTTCGAACATTTTGCAGGTTCTGCCGTTAATGTACTCGAAACGGCTAAAAGAATTACTGTCGAAGATTGTAAATCGCTTGCCCCAGTTTCCGAGATTGGTGGTGAACGCCGTTTTACCTTTTTAACTACTGGCCAGCAAACACTTTTCCAAAGATTATATGCTGAATATGGCTACCACGATTTCGCTGTAGGTTTTTGTGCACCGGGACCAAATGTTTTTGTTCAGTGTCAGTCTTATTTGCCTTTCAGTTTTAGTGGCGCGATTGACAGCTGGGCATCAGGTGTCTTATTCGATATTGTAAACATCGACGGGCAAGCGTTGAGTTATTTAAACCGCGGTCAGGATGGACAAGGTGCTGGCTGGAGTGCAGCGAACAGTGTATTTTGGCAATGCAGTGCGGCAAGAGTTGATAATTTTCAGCCACCAACCGCCCAAAACTGGGCTTTTGGAACCTGGTCTCAATTTGCCGGAAACGGTTATTGGGACATGTCGAATGAACAGATTCAACCTCGAAGTTTGTATTATGCTCAGTTAAAGGATCGGATCGGTAGCAATGCGGAAACCAGAAATTTCGTGCTTCCGGTTGAAACCGAAGCATCAAGCAGTCCGCCAGTTGATGTGGCTCAAAAATTAACAAAGTTGGCATATAAACCCGCTTTAACGGTTTCAGAACACATTGATGCGGCAGCAGACAGATCTAAAATCCCAACAGATGCCGGTTCTGCAAAAAGTATTGATAAAATAGGTTTAGATAAAGTTACACAACCTCCACTTGCCGGAGTAATGGGTGTCAAAAACGGTTGGTTGGTTCGTGGCAGCGAAATCGTGCTTGGCGAACGTCAGGATGTACCCTGGTGGAGCGGAAGCGCCCGTCCGTATGCATTAAAAAATACTAAATTTCACATTACCCGGTTCGTTCCGGGCCGTTCTGGCAATGGACTAACCGATGATCTCGATTCCATTACAGATGCCATGAAAAATGGCTCAGTTAAAGTACTTGATCACAATTATGGCCTTTGGTACGATAGAAGGAGAGATGATCACGAACGCATCCGCCGTATGGATGGCGAGGTTTGGGCACCTTTCTACGAATTACCTTTTGCCCGTAGTGGACAGGATAAAGCCTGGGATGGTTTAAGTAAATACGATATCACCAAATACAATCTTTGGTATTGGGATAGGTTAAAACAATTTGCCAATCTGGCCGATCAAAAAGGTCTGGTTTTGATCCACGAAAATTATTTTCAGCATAACATTATTGAGGCTGGTGCACATTATGCCGATTTTCCATGGCGTACCGCAAACAACATCAACAATACCGGTTTTCCAGAGCCTGTTCCTTATGCGGGGGACAAACGCATTTTTATGGCTGAGCAATTTTACGATATCAGTAACGAACACCGCAGGGCGATCCATAAAGCTTACATCAGAAAATGCCTGGATAATTTTGACGGGAACACAGGGGTGATCCAGTTAATCGGTGCAGAATTTACAGGTCCTTTGCATTTTGTGCAATTCTGGATCGATACCATAAAAGAATGGGAGAAAGAAACAGGCAAACATCCAATTATTGGTTTAAGTGTAACCAAAGATGTGCAGGATGCCATTTTAGCCGATCCAGGCCGTGCTGACGTTGTCGATCTGATCGATATCAGGTATTGGCATTACCAGGCCGATGGAACAGCTTACGCACCACAAGGCGGATTAAGTTTAGCACCCCGTCAACATGCACGTTTGTTGAAACCTAAAAAAACTTCTTTCGAAGAGGTTTATCATGCTGTTTCTGAATACAAAAACAAATTCCCTGAGAAAGCTGTGATTTACTCAGGCGATAGCTTTGATAGTTTCGGATGGGCGATTTTAATGGCGGGAGGTTCACTCTCAAATGCCGAGGGAATTGATTCTTCTGTGTTAACAGCAGCTTCTTCAATGAAAGCATTTCTTCCGGCAGGAAAATCAGCTAAACAATATGGCTTAGAAAATTTAGGTAAAGCTTACATTTTATACAATGCTTCTGCTGATGCAATTAATCTCGATTTAAGTAAAATCAATGGGAAGTTCAATGTAAAAGTACTGAATACCAAAACGGGAACGGTACTTAAGGAAGAAAAAATAAATGGAGGATCAACTGTTAAACTGGATAAAACAGCGTCCGGCGACGAGGTACTCATCATCAATAAAATTTAACATGAATATTAAATCTAAAATATTTCTGCTTGCTGTAATTTCTTACCTGGCGCTTGGCTGTAAGAAAAAGCCACATTTTGGCGATAAAAGTCTCCTGGTTTCAGAGAATGGAAGATATTTGACCACTGGAGACGGCAAACCTTTTTTTTGGCTTGGCGACACGGGCTGGTTATTGTTCGGCAGGTTAACCAGAGAAGAAGCCAACACTTATCTTGAAGACCGCAAACAAAAAGGTTTTAATGTTATCCAGGTGATGTTATTACATGATGTGCCATCGAGAAATGTATATCTGGATTCTTCTATAGCGCATGCTGATGTTTCCAAACCCATGCTTACACCGGGCAATAATCCAAAAGATTCTTTGGCCTATGATTATTGGGATCATGTAGATTATATCATCGATAAGGCAGCTGAAAAGGGGCTTTACATGGCTTTAGTGCCAGTTTGGGGTACTAATGTCAAAAATAAAAAAGTAAATAAATCTCAGGCAAAGTCTTATTCTGAGTTTCTTGCACAACGTTATAAAGAAAAGTGGAATATCATCTGGTTAAACGGTGGCGATATTAAAGGCAGTGAAGGTGCCGATGTTTGGAATACCATCGGTGAAACTTTAAGAGCGAACGACCCGAATCATTTAATTACATTCCATCCAAGAGGCCGAACAGCATCCTCACAATGGTTCCATCAGGCTAAATGGTGCGATTTTGATATGGTTCAATCAGGCCACCGCCGTTATGATCAGGACACTTCAAAAAATGAGAAACTACATTACGGGGAAGATAATTGGAAATATATCGAGGCTGATTATAAGCTGAAGCCAACTAAACCAACCATCGATGGTGAACCTTCGTACGAAGATATCCCACAAGGTTTACACGATACCACTCAACCCCGTTGGACAGATAGCGATGTGAGAAGATATGGTTATTGGTCTGTCTTTGCAGGCGCTTTCGGTTATACCTACGGCCATAACTCGGTGATGCAGATGTACAAAAAAACAGATCTAAAGCCTGCTTATGGCCCTAAAGATCAATGGATCACAGCAATTAATGCGCCTGGCGCTAAGCAGATGCAGTACCTGAAAGATTTAATGCTTTCACACCCATATTTCGATCGTGTACCTGATCAGACTTTGGTTGCTGGTAAAAATGGAGAAAAGTATGAGCGCGTACTGGCCACGAGAGGTGAAGAGTTTGCCATGTTTTATACTTATACAGGCAGAAATTTCAGTGTACAACTGGGTAAAATAGATGGCGATGAAGTAAAGGTATCCTGGTTTGATCCAAGAACAGGAAAAATTACAGCAATTGGTGAATTTGAAAATAAAGGAATAAAGGAATTTAACCCACCGGGCGAACCTGCAAATGGTAACGATTGGGTGTTGGTATTGGAAGAGATATAGAAGAAGCGAGTAGCGATCGGCGTATGGCGTTTAGCCCGCACAAGATCGTCATTGCAAGAAGGAACGATAGACTGCCCCGACTTTTCGGTTCGTCATCCTGAATTTATTTCAGGATCTATTGTGATGAAACAATGTCTCTCTGAGCGTAGTTGAAAGGCAATCTTTTCAGCTAATTATAGAAGAAGGTCTTCGACTACGCTCAGACTGACAAATAATAAAAAAGAATAATTAAAAAAACAGTGTACAAACTAAAATCCATATCATCTTTTCGCGTAGCTATCATTGGCCTGCTGTTGTGCGGATTAACATCTTGCTCAAAAAAGGCGTACCTGTTTACCTCTTTCCACGAGCCAGCTAACGAAGGGTTAAGGCTTTTATACAGCTACGATGCTTACCACTGGACAGATTTAAATAAAACTTTCCTGAAACCAATGGTAGGCACGCAAAAAGTGTTACGCGATCCATCAATCGTTCAGGGACCAGATGGAACCTTTCATTTGGTATGGACCTGTAGTTGGAAAGGCGATAAAGGTTTTGGGTATGCCAGCTCAAAAGATCTGATCAATTGGAGCGAACAAAAATTCCTTCCGGTAATGGAAAGCGAGCCAAAAACTGTAAATGTTTGGGCGCCTGAGATTTTCTATGATAATGAGAAAAGTGAATATGTAATGATCTGGGCATCAACTATACCATTCCGTTTTGCTAAAGGAATAGAAGAAGAAGAAAATAACCACCGGATGTACAGCATTACCACAAAAGACTTTGTGACTTTTTCGAAACCCAAACTATTTCTTGATCCTGGTTTTAGTGTAATTGATGCAGTGATCGTGAAACGGGCTAGTAAAGATTATGTATTGGTTTTGAAAGACAATACACGCCCGAACAGGAATTTAAAAGTAGCTTTTGCAAAAGATGCTTTGGGCCCATATGAAAATCTTTCAGAAGCTTTTAGTCCAAAATTAACCGAAGGACCAACAGTTGTAAAAGTTGGAAAAGAATGGCTGATTTACTTTGATGCTTACGGACAAAAGATTTATTCTGCCTATAAAACTGCTGATTTTAAAACTTTTAAGGATGTAACTAAAGAAGTTTCCATGCCTGAAGGGCATAAACACGGAACGATTATAAAAGTAAAAAGGAAATTGATTGAAGAATTGAAGAAATTAAATAATTAAATATAGCTGTCATCCTGAGGTACGAAGGATCTCCAGGCGATAGAAAAATGACGCTGAATATCACCCAACGACCTTTGATAGGTTAAATCGAGGCAGTGCGAATCTGCTAGAGATTCTTCCTTCGTCAGAATGACAGACCATAATAATAAAAATGAAAATATTTAAAATACTTTGTATAAGCCTAACACTAATACTTGCGGTAACAAATTCGCAGGCGCAGGATACGGTACGTTATACAGGCAAAACCCTGGTCAATGCAGATTACCACCATGGCCAGCTTTCGCCGGTAATGGGCGTGCACAATATCCAAACTTTTCGTGCGAACCGGGAACACCCTGAATTGGCCGAAAACTTTGGCTGGACCTACAACCACGCACCCATGCTCGCTTATTGGAACAACAAATTTTACATCGAATACCTGAGTGATCAAGTTGGCGAAAGCATCCCGCCAGGTCAAACATTACTGCAATCATCAAAAGATGGTTACAACTGGACTAAACCAGAAGTTGTTTTTCCAGTTTACCGTATTCCAGATGGAACCACAAAAGAGGGCAGAACTGATGTGGCAAAAGATTTAGATGCCGTGATGCATCAACGCATGGGTTTTTATGTTTCCACTAAAAACATCTTCCTGGTTTTGGGTTTTTACGCCATCAGTTTTGACGCCAAAGACGATCCAAACGATGGTCATGGTATTGGCAGGGCGGTAAGGGAAATTCAGGCAGATGGGAAATACGGTCCGGTTTATTTTATTCACTATAACCCAGGCTATTCTGAGAAAAACACTAAATACCCATTATACGCCAAAAGTAAAAGTAAAGCTTTTGTTGATGCTTGCAACGAGTTGTTGGCGAATAAGTTAATGACACAACAATGGAATGAAGAAGCCGATAGGAAAGATCCATTAATTACCTTGCAAAAGCAATATAAAGCTTTCAGTTATTATCATTTGCCTGATGGAAGAGTGGTTGGTTTATGGAAAAATGCTTTAACTGCCATCAGCAAAGACGATGGTAAAAGCTGGCCAGAAAGTGCTTCGCGGGCACCTGGATTTGTGAATAGCAATGCCAAAATATGGGGACAAAAAACCTCCGATGGGAATTATGCTACAGTGTATAATCCTTCAGAATACCGTTGGCCTCTAGCTATATCAACAAGCAAAAACGGATTGGATTTCACCAATCTGTTATTGGTGAACGGTGAAATTACCCCAATGCGTTACGGTGGCAACTATAAGTCTTACGGTCCGCAATATGTTCGGGGTATTGAAGAAGGCAACGGTAAACCTGCCGATGGAAAACTATGGGTAACCTATAGCATGAATAAAGAAGATATCTGGATTTCTTCTGTTCCGGTACCTGTAAACGACAAAGTCACACAGCATGTAAATGATGATTTTGGTAAAATACCGGTAGGTAAAGCACTCGACCTATGGAATATTTACAGTCCGCTTTGGGCGCCTGTAAAGGTCGAAAATGGCACTCTGGTTTTAAGAGACAAAGATCCTTTTGATTATGCCATAGCCGAAAGATTATTTCCTGCATCTAAAAAAGTGATCACCTCATTTTCGGTTACGCCAAAACAGAATGATTTTGGCTTATTGGAAATTGAATTACAGGATGCAAAGGGAACAGCCTCGGTTCGCCTGACTTTTGATACCGCTGGAACAGTAAGCGCAAAGGCGGGCGCACGTTACAAAAACTTTATGAAATATGAGGCCGGTAAAAGTTATGATATCAAACTGAAATTAGATGCCTTTACGCGGTTTTACACGATTACTATAAATGGAAAAGATGTATTAACCAGTCTGGCTTTTCAACCTGTTGCTGATGTATCCAGAATTGTTTTCCGCACCGGTGATGTTCGCCGCTATCCGGATGTAGATACAGCTGCTGATCAAACCTATGATCTAAAAAATGCAGGTGAATCAACAAAGGAGGCTGTTTATTCGATAAAATATTTAAAAACGGAGGGATTTTAGGATGAGAAAACAGTTTGGAGTTTGGTGTTTGGGGTTTGGGGTTTTCATCTCGTTGCGTTCCAAAGCGTTCGTCATTCCGACCGCCTCATCGTCATTGCGAGGAGGTACGACGCGGCAATCTATTGTGTTATTACTACTTCTTTTCTCCCTCTCCACCAATGCAAAAATCCTCTTGCCTCAAATTTTATCAAGCAATATGGTTTTGCAACGCGAAAAACCAATCAACATCTGGGGCTTTGCGGCAGTTGGCGAGAAAGTAGAAGTGGCATTTGCAGGTCAGAAAAAGGAAACCATTAGCGACAAAAACGGAAACTGGTTAGTGGTTTTAGCGCCATTAAAAACGTCTGCAAAACCTCAAACAATGACCATCAGTGGCTCGAATAAGATTGAACTGACCAACATTTTGGTAGGTGAGGTTTGGGTATGTTCAGGTCAATCGAATATGGAATACGCCATGCGTAAACTGGCAAAAATCCCTAAACCTAAAAATGTAAAATTAGGTTTCCCGTCAGATGAAGTTGTTAAAGCCAAAAACGATCAGATCAGAATTTTTCTGGTTAATCGCAAAACCTTGATCAAACCTGATTCCATTCATAAAAGCTGGGCAGTAGCTCAGGATTCGGCCTTACGTGCTTTTTCGGCAGTGGGTTATTTCTTCGCGAAGGCAATTCAGGAAAAGCTGGGTATTGCTGTTGGCATGATCTCTTCGGCCATTCCAGGCAGTGCCATTGAGCCCTGGATTTCAGAAAATGCATTTACACAGGAAGACTATTTCAAAAATCAAAAAGTAGGCAACGATCCAGGTAAGTTTTATCCCACCATGGTAGAACCACTTACGCAATTTAAAATCCGTGGTTTTTTGTGGTATCAGGGCGAAACCAATTGTTTTTTGAATGAAAAGATCAGTTACGCCTATAAAATGAAAGTATTGATCAATAGCTGGAGAAAAGCCTGGAAAGAAAATGATCTTCCATTTTATTATGTACAGATTGCCCCTTTCAATTATTCCAAAACCAAAGGAAAAGTACCTGTTGATGAAAATACAGAACCCGAACTTTGGGAAGCACAAACGCAATTGTTGCGGTTGCCTAACACAGGCATGGTTTCTACAAATGATTTAACAGATTCGAACGAAGACCTGCACCCGACATACAAATGGGAGGTAGGTAGAAGATTGGCGCTGTGGGCACTGGCCAAAACCTACCATCAAAAAATTGATTTTTCTGGTCCCATTTATAAAGCAGTTTCATTTAAAGAAGGAAAAGCATGGTTGGATTTCGACTATTTGAAAGCCACTTCATCTGGTCCAATTCATGGATTTACAATTGCCGGAAAGGATGGTAAATTCGTGAATGCCGAGGCTGTTGTTAAAAATGAAAAAGTAATCGTCTCAGCAAAAGACATTAAAACACCTGTTGCAGTGCGATACAACTGGACGGAGAATCCATCAGGGGATTTTTACAGCGATGCCTTACCTGCTTTGCCTTTCCGTACGGATAATCCTTTAACTAAAACTTTTAACACCAATTAATGAAACGCAGATTTATACTCTTCTTGTGTTTAATAACTATGTTTTGTACGCTTAGGGCACAGCAAACAGATAAATTATACCTATCGGGAACCGGAAATGACAATACCGTGAATTGGGATTTCTTTTGTACAGCTGGCGCCAATTCGGGTAAATGGACCACCATCCCGGTTCCTTCAAACTGGGAGCTGCAAGGCTTTGGAAAATATAATTATGGTTTCAATAAAGAAGAAAATAAAGGTAAGGAAGAAGGTCTTTACCAGTACAAATTTAAGGTTCCCTCTGCCTTGAAAAATAAGGAAATCAATATTGTTTTTGAAGGCTCAATGACTGATACCGAAGTCAAAATTAACGGTCAGTTGGCGGGAGAAATCCACCAGGGCTCATTTTATGTTTTTAAATACGACATTTCCAAAATGATTAAATTTGATGCCGATAATTTACTTGAAGTGAAGGTGTCCAAACATTCTGACAATCAATCAGTTAATGAAGCCGAACGCAAAGCTGATTTTTGGATTTTTGGTGGTATTTTCAGACCTGTTTACCTCGAATGTTTACCACAAACGCATATCGATCGGATCCAGATTGATGCCAAAGCTGATGGCAATTTAAATGCGCAATTGGGTTATATAGGCAATGCAGATAAGATTGAAGTGGAAGTTTTAGGAAAAGATGGAAAAAGGCTTGGCGATAAATTTACAACTTCAATAAACGCAGGAGGTAAAAACGTACAGCTAAACCATCAATTTTCCAATCCTGCATTGTGGTCTTCAGAGTTTCCAAACTTGTACACCGCAAACTTTACTTTAATTAAAAACGGAAAGAAAATCCACCAAATTTCGAAAAAGATCGGTTTTAGAACAGTTGAAGTAAAAGAACGTGATGGTGTGTATGTCAATGGCGTGAAAATGAAATTCAAAGGTGTAAACCGACATTCATTTTACCCTACGTCGGGTAGAACAACGAGCAAAAAAATCAGTATTACTGATGTTTTACTAATGAAAGAAATGAACATGAATGCCGTCCGGATGTCGCATTATCCGCCAGACGGACATTTCCTAGACGTTTGCGATTCGCTCGGTTTATTTGTAATGGATGAGCTAGCCGGTTGGCACGGCACTTATGATACGCCAACCGGAACAAAGTTGATGAAAGAAATGATGCTGAATGATGAAAACCACCCATCAATTATATTTTGGGCGAATGGAAACGAAGGTGGACACAACCGCGAACTCGATCACCTTTTTGCTGAACAGGATATTCAAAAACGACCTTTAATTCATCCCTGGGAAGTTTTTAACGGATTCGAAACCACACATTATCGTGAGTTTAATTACGGGATCGGTAATTATGATCATGGACATAACATCCTAATGCCAACTGAATTTTTGCATGGCATGTGGGATGGCGGTCATGGCGCAGGCATCGAAGATTATTGGAATGCCATGTGGAACAATCCGCTTTCGGCAGGCGGTTTCCTTTGGGATTTTGCCGATCAGGGCGTGGTACGTACCGATAAAAACGGCATACTGGATACCGATGGAAATCATGGTCCTGACGGGATTGTTGGGCCTTACCACGAAAAAGAAGGTAGTTTTTTTACGATTAAAGAAGTCTGGAGTCCTGTTTTTGTGGAGAAAAGAGAAATGACAGCAGGTTTTGATGGTTCGTTTACATTAGAAAACCGCTATGCATTTACCAACCTTAATCAATGTACTTTCAACTGGAAACTGAAGAAATTGAAAGCAGGAACTGATTCCGAATTTAAATCGGGTAAAACTGATGCGCCAAATGTTAAACCCTTTGAAAAAGGGAAATTGCAGGTTAATCTTCCAGCGGATTGGAGGAACTTTGATGCGCTTTATCTAACGGCAAGCGGGCCAGACGGTAAAGAATTGTTTACCTGGAGTTTCCCGATTGCGCTACCTAAAGATGATGCAGAGAAAATCGTCATAAAAACAGGTGCTTCGAAAGTGATCCTAAAAGAAGATTCAAAAGTTTATCAGGTTTCTGCCAATGGTATTGATTTAACTTTTGATAAAACTACTGGTTTGCTGCAACAGGCCAAGAATGCGAAAGGTGTAATTCCATTTTCAAACGGTCCGGTTTTACAAGAAGGGATCAATAATTTTAAAGGCTTTACTGCCAAAATGGATGGCGAAAATGTAGTGATTTCATCCAAATTTGATAAAAAAGAAAGCTGGAATACTTTACAGTGGACCATTTACCCATCAGGCTGGTTAAAAATGGAAGTGAAGTATTTTCCATCCGATTACTTTACCACTTTCGTGGGTTTGAATTTTTCGTATCCAGAAACAGTAATCAAAGCGGTAGAATATAAAGGCAACGGACCATATCGTGTTTGGAAAAACAGAATGAAAGGCACCGAGTTTGGCATCTGGAAAAAGGATTATAACAACTCGGCAACGGGTGAAGCGCCCTGGCAATATCCTGAATTTAAAGGTTATTATTCAAATATGTACTGGTGCGAATTTATAGGCAAACAACAATCATTCAAAGTCATAACTGATCGTGAAGACGTTTTTCTACGCTTATTCACACCAAAAAAATCTAAAGATACAGAATACGATAACATGAGTCCTACTTTTCCTAATGGTGATATTTCATTTATGAATGCAATTTCGGCAATTGGAACAAAAACCCAAAAACCCGAAACAACCGGGCCAATGGGAATGAAGAACATTTATTATGATTTCGATAAAGATCCAGGCAGGGCATTAAATATGACTTTGTATTTTGATTTTTCGGCGAATACATCGTCATTGCGAGGAGGTACGACGAAGCAATCTCATTAATGAATTATTAGAATGATAACCTATAAACAAAAGATTGCTTCAGCTCGCACAAGTCCAGCTTCGCAATGACGACCATATGAGAACCAAAAGAATAAAATAAAGAAGAGAGAGTAATTAGAGAACTATAAAATCTGTGTAATCCAACAATCTGTATAATCAAATGCGAAGCATAATCAACAGCAAAGCGTAATGAACATTAAAATCTACATAGCGATCATCAGCATTTGCTTACTATCCTTTTCAAAAGTGATGGCGCAAGTGGCGTTGAAAAATACCACCTGCGAGATGCTCGAAAATCCGTTGGGGATTGATGTTTTAAAACCTCGATTGGCATGGCAAATCATCTCGAGTGAACGTAATGTAATGCAAACCGCTTATCAAATTTTAGTTTCCTCATCAGTAGAAAAATTAAAAGCGAATGAGGGCGATTTATGGGATTCAGGAAAGCTTAACGATCAGGAATCTATTCATGTAACCTACAACGGAAAAGAACTCAAAAGTAGGGAGAAAGTATATTGGAAAGTTAAAGTATGGACGAGTGCAGGCGAAAGTATATGGTCGGCCAACAATTATTTTTCCATGGGTTTGCTGTATTACAAAGACTGGCCAAAAGGCTGGATTGGTTTTGATAGGGCATTTCCCTGGGACAACATTAAAACCGATTCTCGCTTATCGGCAAGGTATTTCCGAAAAGAGTTTCAGAGTACAAAAGAAATCAAATCCGCTACTGCATCTATTGTGGGTTTGGGTTTATATGAGTTGTTTATCAACGGAAAAAAAGTGGGTAATGATGTTTTATCTCCATCGCCTACAGATTACACCAAAAACGTAAAGTATAATACTTACGATGTAAGCAGTTATATCCTAAGGGGTAAAAATGCGGTGGGCGCTATACTCGGAAATGGCCGTTTCTTCGCGATGCGTCAAAATGAAAAACCTTATAAGATTAAAACATTTGGTTTCCCAAAAATGCTGATGAACGTCAATATTGTATACACCGACGGAACAACCGCAAATATCGATACCGACGACAGCTGGAAAGGCACAACGGATGGACCAATCAGAGCCAATAACGAATATGATGGCGAGGAATACGATGCTACAAAAGAAACTACAGGCTGGAATAAGATCGGTTTTGATGATAGCAAATGGGCAAAAGCAGAATATGTACAAGAACCAACCGGGACCATTGAAGCCCAGATGAATGAAAACATGAAGGTGATGAATACACTTAAGCCTGTTTCCATTATTAAACTCTCGGGTGGCCGGTATATTTTAGATATGGGACAGAATATGGTGGGTTGGTTGCAGATCAAGGTAAAAGGTATAAAAGGCAAACAAATCAAAATGCGTTTTGCTGAATCCTTACAAGATAATGGAGAACTTTTTACAGCCAACCTTCGTAATGCAAAATGTACCGATTTGTACACGTTAAAAGGAGGTGAGGCAGAAACCTGGGAACCTACTTTTGCCTATCGCGGATTTAGGTACGTAGAACTTTCGGGATATACTTATCAACCATCAGTAAATGATTTTCTTGGCAAAATGATTTACGATAATATTAAAACAGTCGGAACCTTCGAAACTTCGGATGCTTTAACCAATCAGCTCTTTAAAAATGCCTGGTGGGGCATTGCAGGAAGTTATAAGGGGATTCCGGTTGATTGTCCGCAACGCAACGAGCGCATGCCTTGGCTGGGCGATAGGGGTGCTGTAGCTTACGGAGAAAGTTTTCTCTTTGATAACGGCCGTTTTTATGCGAAATGGTTGCAGGACATCAGAAATTCGCAGAAAGAGGATGGCGCTATTCCAGATGTTGCACCAGCTTTTTGGCGGTACTACAGCGACAACATGACCTGGCCAGGCGCCATGCTTTTGGTTACCGAAATGCTTTACAAACAAACTGGTGATGTTTCTGCTGTTCGAGATAATTATCCGGTAATGAAAAAATGGCTCGCTTACATGCAAGATCGTTATATGAAAGATTATATTTTAACCAAAGATAGTTATGGCGATTGGTGCATGCCGCCCGTTACCATCGAGTTTGGCCGTGGCAAAAGTGCCGACAAAAAGTATCCTTCTGAATTAATTTCAACCGCTTATTATTATCATTTCACGCAGTTGATGATACAATTTGCTAGGGTAAGCGGCAACGATAAAGATGTAAAAACTTATGAGTTTCTGGGAAATAAAATCAAAGATGCCTTTAATAAGAAATACTATAACGATAAAGGTTATTATGCCAGCAATGCATTAACCGACAACATCATTCCGCTTTATTTTGGGATGGTGCCGCAAAACAATATAGATCAGGTATTTAAGAATATAACCTACACGGTCGAAATCACCAATAAAGGGCATTTAAGTAATGGTTTGGTAGGGATTCAGTGGTTAATGCGCTGTTTAAACGATTATGGGCGACCAGATTTAGCTTATACTGTGGCTACACAGAAAACTTATCCAAGCTGGGGTTATATGGTAGACAACGGCGCCACCACCATTTGGGAGTTGTGGAATGGAAATACTGCGGATCCAAAAATGAATTCGCAAAACCATGTCATGATGCTTGGCGATCTATTGATCTGGTATTATGAAAATCTGGCTGGTATAAAATCAGAAAGCGGGGCGTTTAAAAAAATCGTTATGAAACCCGAAATGATTAACGGCTTAAATTCGGTCAATGCCAGTTACAATTCGGTTTATGGATTGATCAAAAGCAGTTATAATAAAACAGGAAATCAGTTTAACTGGACTGTTACCATACCACCAAATACCACGGCACAGGTGTACATTCCTGCAAATAACAAAAATGAAATTTCAGAAAAACTGAAATCAATAAAGAATTTAAAATTTATAAAAATGGAGAATAACAGAGCGATTTATGAGCTAGGTTCAGGCGATTATGCTTTTGTGGTGGAGAAAAGATAAATGGTCTGTGATGACACAGGCCGTGGAGTGTCATCATCATTGCAAGACACTAAGAAATCTTACAACAATAGCAAGAGCATTAGGATGGCTTTGTACATCACAATGAAGGAAACTAAAACTGAATATGACCAATATAAAATTAAAGATTCTAAAATAATGGTTCGTGGAGACACGAACCATGGCGGAGAAAATTATAAATATAAGCCTCGGTTCGTGTCTTCACGAACCGAAACAAAAATTAAACATAATGATGAGAAAGTTTTTGAACCCACTTATACTGCTAACCTTACTGATTACCTCAGTAAGCGCATTCAGTCAAACAAAAGATATTGTTGTACCAGAAGAAATCCTGATTAAGGCTAAAGAATGGACATCGGCATTAAATTTAACCGATGCGGCTAAAAAATCTGCTGTCGAAAATGTAATTGCTCTTCATTTAACGACCATTAGAGATTGGCATAACGACCATCCTTCATCAACAGTTCCTGACGGGATAAACCCAGTTACAGGCAATAAATTAAGCGATTTAGACAAACAGATTATTGCCGATTCTGCTATGCCTTCAACTGTTCATCAGGCTTTAATGGATGGTTTGAGAAAAAACTTAACGCCAGAGCAGGTTGAAACAATCTTAGATAAATACACCATTGGAAAAGTTGAATTCACGATGAAAGGTTATAAAGCAATCGTTCCCGACTTAACTGCTGATGAAGAAGCCAAAATTTTAGCTTTTTTGAAACAGGCCAGAGAACAAGCTATTGATTATAAAAGCATGAAAGAAATTTCTGCCATTTTCGAAATTTATAAAACCAAATCAGAACAATTACTCAATAACAACGGACGCAGCTGGAGAGCGCTTTATAGTGCGTATACTAAAAAAATAAAAGAAGCAAAGGTAAAACAGTAATCGATATCTCGTCATTGCGAGGAGGTACGACGAAGCAATCTTTCTAATCAGGATAGATTGCTTCAGCTGAAGAAAAATCAGCTCGCAATGACGGCAACTAAAAATAACATGTTCAAAAAGATTTTAACTATATCAATTGTATTATTTGCTTTGGGTGCGCAAGCCCAGGTGGAAAAATGGCAAACTGGAATTATAAAACAGGAGTTTCTATACGATAAAGCACCATTCCCGTCTTGCCATTCTGCTACAATAGCCGAAACGTCGACAGGTTTAGTGGCTTCATTTTTTGGCGGAACAAAAGAACGGAATCCCGATGTAGAGATCTACATCAGCCGTTATGTAGATGGCAAATGGTTGGCGCCGTTTTCGGTTGCCAATGGTATCCAACCGGAAGGTAAAAGATTACCTACATGGAATCCTGTTTTATATCAGGTTCCGGGTGGAGATTTGTTGTTGTTTTATAAAATCGGACCAAAACCATCTGAATGGTGGGGAATGATGCGAACTTCGAAAGATGGTGGAAAAACCTGGTCTGAAGCCACGAAATTACCTGATGGTTATATCGGTCCCGTTAAAAACAAGCCGGTTTTATTAAGCAATGGAAATCTTTTCGCACCATCAAGCAAGGAGGGCGATGGTTGGAAAATTCATTTTGAGGTAACCAAAGATAATGGCAAAACCTGGAGAACAGTTGGCCCATTGCCAGAAAATGGAATTAAAGCCATCCAACCGAGCATTTTGCAATATGGAAATGGAAAATTGCAGATTCTGGCCAGAACAGCCAACCGTGCGATTGTAGAATCGTGGTCTACTGATAACGGAGAAACCTGGTCGGCATTAACCAAAACCACATTGCCAAATAACAATTCAGGTACAGATGCGGTAACCATGAGAGATGGTCGACAGGTATTGGTATACAACCATGTTTTACCTCCAGGCGATTTAGCAAAAGGACCCCGTACTCCTTTAAACGTTTCTATTTCTAAGGATGGAAAAGAATGGTCTGCAGCTTTGATTTTAGAAGATTCACCGATCAGTCAGTATTCTTATCCTGCTGTTATTCAAACTTCTGATGGTTTGTTACACTTCATTTATACCTGGAGAAGAGAGAAAATCAAACATGTGGTAGTTGATCCCTCCAAGTTAAAATTGAAGAAAATTGTAAATGGTGTTTGGCCAAAACTGAAAGGTTATACTGCTCCTGTGATTACCGAAACTAAAAGCGAGGAGGGTTAAGATGATAAATGTAGCGAAATACGTCATTGCAAACAGTACGCAGTGCTGCCGAGAAATTTTAGGTAAGGGAACTCGTCCCCCTTCGGAGGGGGCAGGGGGCGGATTTTTTAGGGAGGTGTATTTAATGGTCATCTTTTTATTCGCATTTACAAATCTCTCCGCCCAGACCCAAAATACCGATAATCTTTATAAAAAGCCCCTTGTAGAAGTTTTGAAAGAGATTCAAACGCGTTTTAAAGTACAGATTAAATACGCCGAACCGCAGGTAAAAGACAAATGGGTAAACTATGCCGATTGGCGTTTCCGGGCTGATGTAGACCAAACGCTTACTAATGTGCTTAGTCCTTTGGACATGAAGGTAAACAAGGAAAAACCTGGTGTTTACAAATTAAAGGAATACGAATATTACCGTTGGGAAGTTCAGGATGGTTGGGCCTATTTAGATAGTTTGGCCACGAAATACCACGACCAGGCAAGTTGGGAAAAACGTAAGGCAGAAATTAAACCCGAATTATACAAAGCATTACTCTTATCGCCATTACCAGCAAAACCAAATTCAAAACCGATTGTGACAGCGAAAAGAATCTTCGATGGATATTCGGTAGAAAATATGGCGTTAGAAATTTTGCCTGGTGTATGGATTAATGGTTCATTATATAAACCATTGAACTTTAAAGGAAAAATCCCCTTGGTTTTAAGTCCCGACGGACATTGGGAAAAACAACGTTACAGACCCGATTGCCAGATCCGTTGCGCCATGATTGCCAAAATGGGCGCAATGGCCTTTAGTTACGATTTATTTGCCTGGGGCGAATCCATGTTACAGTTTAAATATGAAGACCACCGCAAAAGTCTGGCGCAAACCGTTCAAACTTTGGGTGGCATCAGAATTTTAGATTATTTCTCGTCTTTAAAGGAGACAGATACCACCAGAATCGGAATCAGCGGTGGTTCGGGTGCTGGAAGCCATTCTATTTTGATGACGGCTATGGACAACCGGATTAAACTAAGCGCACCAGTAGTAGCCATGTCATCTTACTTTTATGGTGGCTGCCCATGCGAAAGTGGAATGCCAATTCATCAATGTGGTGGAGGAACCGATAACGTAGAATTGGCCGCAATGGCTGCTCCCCGTCCACAATTATTGGTTTCGGATGGCAGCGATTGGACGGCACACACGCCCGAACACGATTTTCCTTACCTGCAAAAAATGTACAGTTATTATGGCGTGAAAGATAAAGTCGAAAATATTCATCTCCCTGATGAAAAGCATGATTTTGGCATCAATAAGCGCATTGCATTGTACGATTTCCTGATTAAAAACTTTAAGTTAAATGCTGTTGTAGTTAAAGATAAAAACGGCAAGTATGATGAGAGAAAGGTAACTATAGAAAAGGAAAACGCCCTGTATGTTTTCGGCGATAAAGGTGAGAAATTACCAAAAAATGCGGTCATGGGCTTTGAAAAACTGGAGAAATTATTCCCTTTAAGCACGAGTAAGTAGGAGTTATGTTACATCAAAATAGAAGATCATTTATTGGCAATATAGCCTTGCTAACAGGTGTTTTAATGGTACCCAATCAATTGCTTTTTGCAGGAGAAAAGAAGAACCGTTTCAAAGTTGCAGTAATTGATTTAATGATTCTGAAAAGACAGAAAATCAGTGCCCTGCCACTTACAAAAGAGATCGGTGCAGATGGTTTGGAAATTGATATGGGTGGCTTGGGAGATAGAGAGACCTTTGATAATAAATTGGCCGATCCCAAAATTAGACAAGAATATTTGGCTAAGGCAAAAGAATTAAATCTGGAAATCTGTTCATTGGCCATGACCGGATTTTACGCACAATCATTTGCCAAACGACCAACTTATCAGAAAATGATCCAAGATTGTTTGGACACCGCTAAAGCAATGAATATTAAAGTGGTATTTCTGCCTTTGGGTATTCAGGGAGACTTGGTTAAAAACCCAGAACTACGCGAGCCTATTGTGGAAAGGTTAAAAGTGGCTGGGAAAATGGCATCAAAAGCTGGAATTACCATCGGAATTGAAAGTGCTTTGGATGCAAAAGGCGAATTACAATTACTAAAAGATATAGATTCTAAGCATGTCAAAAGTTATTTCAATTTCTCTAATGCCATAAAAAACGGGCGGGATCTACATAAAGAATTAAGGATTTTGGGCAAGAAAAATATTGTTCAAATCCACGCTACAAATGAAGATGGCGTTTGGTTGCAGAATGATCCAAAGATGAATTTGAATAAGGTAAAGGAAACCTTAGATGATATGTGCTGGAGCGGATGGCTGGTGGTAGAACGAAGCCGCGATGCTAAGCAGCCTACAAATGTGAAATATAATTTTTCAGCCAATACCAGCTATTTGAAATCAATTTTTCAAGCTAAATAGTATAGATATAATGAAATACTCTTTGAAAAGAATTTATCTTTTTTATCATGCATCGGTACTTGGAGACACGTACCGGGGCGGTATACCAATGCCTTGGTTCGTGCCTCCACGAACCAACCAATTTAAACCATTTTACATCCTGTTCATTCTCTTGTCGTTACTCTGCCTGAAAGCAAGTGCGATAGATATTTATGTTTCCAAAAATGGCGCTGATAATAACACAGGAACGAAAGAAAAGCCTTTGGCAACACTTCATTCGGCTATTAGAAAAGCCCGCGAATTGCGGCGTTTAAATGATGTTTCCATCAAGGGTGGCATCCGGATTATTATGGACAAAGGTGTTTATCAATTGCACGAACCTGTTGTTCTTCGTCCGGAAGACTCCGGCACAAAAGATCGTCCTACGGAGATTATTGCAAATGAAACGGTTGTTTTGAGTGGCGGGGTAAATGTAAAAGGCTGGAAAAAACTGATTAAAGCAATTGATGGCTTACCAAAAGAAGCTGTAGGCAAAGTTTGGGTTACTGCTATTCCCAATTTCGATGGAAGTGATCTCCAGTTCAGGCAGCTTTGGGTAAATGGGAATAAAGCCATCCGTGCGAAAAACTATGATGGCGAAGAAATGGGCAGGATATTATCCTGGGATTCTGAAAAACAGACCTGTATAATTCCCCTTCAAAAAAACATCAATTTAACTAATATCAAGGGGATGGAAATGCTCATTCACCAGTGGTGGGCCATTGCGAATCTCCGTGTTAAATCGGCTAAGGTGATTGGCAATACCGCTGAGCTTTCTTTTATGCAACCCGAAAGCAGGATTCAATCAGAGCATCCCTGGCCAGCGCCATGGATTTCGGAGAAAACAGGTAATTCTGCATTTTATCTAAGCAATGCAATTCAATTTTTGAATGAACCGGGGGAGTGGTTTGAAGATTTACTAAACCATAAACTTTATTACTGGCCAAAAGCATCTGAAAACATGCAAAATGCTGAAGTTGTTGCTCCTGCCTTAGAGAATCTTATTAAAATCGAGGGAACGATGGATCAACCAGTTTCTTTTGTAAATTTCAAAGGTATTTCATTTGAACATTCCACCTGGTTGCGGCCATCAAAACAAGGTCATGTGCCACACCAGGCCGGTATGTATATGCTTGACGCCTATAAATTGGAGAAGGCCGGTACGCCAGATAAACCAACTTTAGAAAATCAAGCTTGGGTCGGGCGACCTGCTGCAGCTGTACAAGTGAGTTATGCAAATAATACCTCCTTCCAATCCTGTCGTTTTGTACATCTTGCCGCTACAGGTTTAGATTACCACAAAGGAACTGCAGACAACGAAATCAAAGGGAATTTATTCAAAGATATTGGTGGCTCGGCCATTTTAATCGGAACTTTTTCTGATGAGGCCGTTGAAGTACATCTGCCATATTATCCGACAGATAAAAGGGAGATTTCGAAGAATAACACTATCGAAAATAACCTGGTCACGGATGTTACCAACGAAGATTGGGGCGCGGTCGGTATTGGCGCAGGTTATGTTCGGGGTATTAAGATTCTGCATAACGAGATCAGTGATGTTTCCTATTCGGGCATCAGTATGGGTTGGGGCTGGACGAAAACAAAAAATGTGATGGAAAATAATACCGTTAGTGGCAATAAGATCCACCATTACGGCAAACACCTGTACGATGTAGCTGGGATTTATACCTTATCTGCTCAACCCCGATCCTCCATCACCGAAAATGTGGTAGATAGCATTTACAAAGCGCCATATTCGCATTTACCCGATCATTGGTTCTATCTGTATACCGATGAGGGTTCTTCTTACATCACCATCAAGAACAACTGGACACCAACAGAAAAGTATCTTCAAAATGCCAACGGACCAGACAATTTATGGGAAAACAACGGACCAAAGGTAGCTGATCAGATTAAACAGCGCGCTGGTTTGGAAAAGCCCTTTCAATATTTACTGCGTGAAAAGGCGAACTATTCGGAAAAAGGGATTAATCAGGCTGTAGATCTATCTGTTGTATTCGAACTGATCTTTAAATCGGATAATCTTCCTGACAACAACGCCTTAAAAACTTTTGCCAAAGAAAATAACCTTTTGGCCAGTTCAATTTATAAATGGGAAAATCGATTGGTGATTTATACTTCAAGTTTAAAGGTGGAAAGTTTAAAACAAACTTTAAAACGCTTAAACGCCAAGGATATCAAGTTGTACGATAACCTTTTTTACGATTTTAACATAGAAAAAAACTGTGGTGATAAACCAGCAACAGAATGGGACAACGTCATTTTATCGGCCAATCTGGTCAAAGATGAAAAAATGCAAAAAGAATATCTGGCCTATCACAAAACACAATTCGAAAAATGGCCGGAAATCTCAAAAGGATTCTGTAACGCAGAATTTCAACGTTTGGCCATTTTTAAGAATGACCGCCAATTAATGCTGATCATCAGTATCCCTAAAGGAAAAAAGTTAGATGATTTGAATCCAAAAACCACCGAAAACAATCCAAAGGTGGATGAATGGAATGCCATCATGAAAAAATATCAGGAAGGAATTGAAGGCACAAAACCGGATGAGGTTTGGGTATTCTTTAAACCGATAGAATAAATAATATATAGGTTTTGTCATTCTGAACGCAGTGAAGAATCTGCAAGCGATAGAATGCAATCACTGATGCAGCAGGAACAAAAGTATATAAGTTAAGTAGGCTAGTGCAATTCTATCAAAGATTCTTCACTGCGTTCAGAATGACAACAATTATTTAAAAAAACAATAACGCTTAGAAAAAATAATATCATGTTAAGATTAGGGATTTTAGGTTTAGGAGAGGGCAGGAGCACAATTTCTGCATCATTGTCAAGTAGGAAGTTTAAACTTATCCAAATTTGCGACGCCAATAAAAAGCTTTGCGAAGAACGGGCATTAGAATTCGATTTTAAAAACTGGACAACCCATTACGAGGATATGTTAAACAGTGATAAAATAGATATGATTGCGATTTATACGCCAGACCACTTGCATTTCGAACATATTAAATTAGCGCTCGAACATGGAAAACATGTGGTTTGCACCAAGCCATTTATCGATGATCTGGCTCAGGCCAATGAACTTTTAGAACTTGCCAGGAAATCAAGAAAAAAGATTTTTGTGGGTCAGAGTTCACGCTTTTTTGAACCTGCAAAACGTCAAAAGAAAGATTTTGATGAAGGTTTGATTGGCGAGTTAATCACAATAGAAAGTTACTACCATGCCGATCACCGCTGGTTTTTAGAAAAAGGCTGGTCGTTAAAACAATCGTTTAAATGGCTATATGGCGGATTAAGCCATCCAGTTGATTTTATCAGGTGGTATATGCCTGATATTGAAGAAGTAATGGGTTATGGCATGTTGAGCAGTAACGGTTTAAAAGCCGGATTGAAAAACCAGGATACCATGCACTTTATTTTCAAGGCAAAAGATGGCCGGATTGCAAGGGTTAGCGGCGCTTATACAGGGCCAACGCAACCTGCAAGTCGTGATAGTGGCATGAGTTGTATTCTACGCGGAACTGAAGGTGCTAGTCAGGCCGATTACCACGAACTTCGTTATTCGGTGACCACAAAAACCGGTGAAGAAAAAATCATTACCTGGGGCGATGCTACCTTAAAACATTATTTCCGTTTCGAAGGACAAAGCCACCATGCAGGAGAATACCAGAACTACCTGGATTATTTCGCAGACAGCATCAATAATAATTTTACCGCTTATCCTGATTTAAAAGAAGGTATCGGAACTGTAGCATTGCTACAAGCGATGGATCAGTCATTGGAAACAGGTTTGCCGGTAAAAGTTGATGAAATTTTGAAAGCAAATCACATCACACGGGAATCGATAGGGTTGTAGAAAAAACATCGTCATTGCGAGGCACGAAGCAATCTATTTTGTATGAAAGATTGCTTCGTCGTACCTCCTCGCAATGACGAAAATTAATGCTCCGTGAATTCCGTGATTCCGTGGGAAAAACTAAAAGAAAACTAACCAAATGGGAAACATTATAGAACGTTTAACCAGTTTAGATTATTTCATTGTCATCGCATATCTCATAATCTTAATGATCATTGGGTATCGGGCCAGTTTTTCAAAAAAGAAAAACGATGATGAAACCTTATTTCTGGCCAATAAATCACTAAATTGGAGCAGTATTGGTTTTAATATGTGGGGTACTAACGTTGGTCCATCTATGCTATTGGCTTTTGCCAGCATTGGTTACAGTACGGGTATTGTAGCGGTAAATTTTGATTGGTATGCCTTTATATTTTTATTCTTACTGGCCATTGTTTTTGCGCCAAAATACCTTGCCGCCAAAGTGAGTACCATGCCCGAATTTATGGGCAACCGTTATGGCGATTCTACTCAAAACATTCTGGCCTGGTATGCCTTGGTTAAAATTTTAATCTCATGGTTGTCGCTGGGTTTATTTGCCGGAGGATTTTTAGTCCGCCAGATTTTGGGCATCCCGATGTGGCAATCGGTTACCGTGTTGGTAGCCTTTGCCGGACTGTTCACCTATTTTGGTGGTTTAAAAGCCATTGCCAAAGTGAATGTATTCCAGATGATTTTATTGATAGCTGTTTCGCTATCCTTAATGCTTTTAGGCTTAAACAAAGTGGGTGGCATCTCCGCCCTGTATGCTAAAACACCACATCATTTCTGGAATTTAATTCAGCCCGCAACTGATCCAAAATATCCCTGGTATGCCATTCTATTGGGTTACCCTGTGGCTGCTGTAGCTTTTTTCTGTACCGATCAATCGATGGTTCAATCTGTTTTGGGCGCTAAAGATTTAAAGCAGGGGCAATTGGGCGTAAGTTTCATCGGCTGGTTAAAAATCCTTTCGTTACCATTGTTTATTGGTACAGGCATACTTTGTTATGTGCTGTTTCCAGGTTTGAAAGACCCAAACGAAGCGTATATGACCATGGTCACCAATTTATTTCCTCCGGGTATGAACGGTTTGGTTATCGTGGTGTTAATCGCGGTATTGGTGGGTACAATCGGATCATCTTTAAACTCGTTAAGTACCGTTTTTACCATGGATATTTATGTAAAGAAAATCAACCCCAAGGCAAGTAACAAACAGATTATCCGCATCGGCCGCTGGGCAGTTGTGGCAGGTTGTATTTTTGCTGTTGTGGTGGTTTTGGCCATTGATAATATTAAAGGATTGAATTTATTTGATGTTTTTCAATCGGTTTTAGGTTTTATCGCGCCGCCATTATCAGTTGTCTTTTTGCTCACCGTTTTTTGGAAAAAAACCACAAGAAAAGCTGTGAATTTTACACTTTCAATTGGCTCTATTTTAAGTTTAGGCACTGGTGTGACTTATCTGTGGGTTTTACCTCCAGATCAATATACTTTTTGGCCACATTACCTGATGTTATCGTTCTTCATTTTCACTGGCCTATTAATCATTGCAGTACTAATTTCTTTATTTGATCGATCACCAAGTATTTATACCGTTAATGAAGAACATCAGGCCAATATTGAAAAGCCGCAAAGAGTAGTTTGGATCTCCTGGATGGCTTTGGCGTTGGTAATGGTGGCGCTCTACCTCTTCTTTAATGGACATTAAAATGTGAACCACAGATAAAAAGGATCGACACACCTGCCCAGCCGTCCAGGCGGGGATATAAAATCTGTGCTTATCTGTGTCCATCTGTGGCTAAAAATTCAATAATATGAAAAACTTAAAAAAAATAATCCTACTCATCATTTTTACCTTCTCGGCAGCCCAAACTTTCGCCCAAAAGGCCTCGTGGATCTGGTATCCTGGCGATTTCGACATCTACATGAGCAACGTGATGCAGAACCGCAGAACGGAAAGAGGTTCGTTTTTTCCTGTATTCTGGAAAATGGACAGTCATTATGTTTTGGTTGATTTTCATAAGGAATTCAATTTGGTTCAACCAGAAGAAATAAAGCTATTTGTAGAAGGAACTTACAATGTAAAAATTGATGGTCAGGCCATTTCTGGTTTTCCAAAAAGTATTCAAATTCCTGCAGGAAAACACAAATTGAGTTTAAAGGTGTATAATCAGGCACATGTTCCGGCAATTTTTGTTCAAGGCAAAACCGTGGTTTCAGATGAAAGCTGGGTAACTACTTTCGAAGATAAAGAATGGATTGATGCCAGTGGAAAAACCTCGGATAAATCGGGAACTACTTTTGTTTCGGCAGGTTCATGGAATTTAACCGATCCAGCTAAACTTCCCTCGCAATTTAAATTGCCAGTAATACCACAATCAGCAGTTAAAACAGAAAAAATAAATCAGGGTTCTATTGCTGATTTTGGAAAAGAGACTTTTGGATTTATTAAAGTGCACGGTTTGAAAGGAAAAGGAAAATTGAGTATTTATTATGGCGAATCAAGAGAAGAAGCCTTATCAACAGATAAATGTGAGACCCTGGATTATCTTGATATCGATCTGGAACAAAAAAAAGACTCTATTATGCCGCTTTCAAAGGCTTTCAGGTATGTGAATTATCAATCTGAAGGTTCGGTGTCGGCTGATTCTGTTTCCATGTTGTACGAATATGCGCCTGTAACGGAGCGTGGGAGTTTTAAATCTTCAGATGCCGAACTCAATAAAATCTACGATGTTGCTAAATACACGTTTCATTTAAATACCCGTGAGTTTTTTATCGATGGGATAAAACGCGACCGGTGGGTATGGAGCGGTGATGCCTACCAAAGTTATTTAATGAATTATTATTCGTTTTTTGATGCACCAACCGTAAAACGGACTTTGCTGGCTCAGCGTGGCAAAGATCCGGTAACGGCACACATCAATACCATCATGGATTACTCTTTCTATTGGTTTTTAGGGCTTTACGATTATTACAAATTCACTGGCGACCAAAAATTTTTGCAGGATGTTTATCCGCGAATGCAATCGCTTATGACCTATATCGACGGAAGAAAGAATAAAAACGGATTATTGGAATGGATGCCGGGCGATTGGATTTTTATCGATTGGGCCGATAAACTAAGTAAAGATGGTGAAGTGAGTTTCGAGCAGCTTTTGTACGCCCGAAGCTTAGAAACAATGGCTTTGTGTGCTAAATTGGCGAATGATACAACAGGCATGGCCAAATACGATAAACAGGCAAAAGAATTGAAGAAGAAAATTTTCGAACTTTACTGGAACCAGAACAAAAGTGCTTTGGTACACAGCCGCATTGATGATCAACAAACGGATAATGTAACCCGATACGCCAATATGTTCGGGATTTTTTTTGATTATTTCACGCCAGAACAAAAAATGGCTGTTAAAAAGAATGTATTACTGAACGATCAGATTGCCAAAATCACTACACCATATATGCGCTTTTACGAACTGGAAGCTTTATGCGCCATGGGCGAACAACCTTACGTACTTAAGGAAATGAAAAATTATTGGGGTGGCATGTTAAAATTGGGTGCAACATCTTTTTGGGAAGAGTATAACCCCGATAAAAAGGGAACCGAACATTTGGCCATGTATGGCAGACCTTTCGGAAAAAGCCTTTGTCATGCCTGGGGAGCAAGTCCGATTTATTTATTGGGTAAATATTATTTGGGTGTGCAACCTACCAGCCCAGGGTACGAAAACTACAGCGTTGAGCCAAATTTAGGTGGTTTAGCATGGATGGAAGGAAAAGTACCGACGGCTCATGGTGATATTTCAGTATTTTGCAGCAAAAAAGAAATCAGGATTTCCTCTTCAACTGGACTAGGGAAATTAAGAATTAAAAGTAAAACCAAACCTGTTGTAAAAGATGCTGAGGTGAAAGAAATTTCGAAAGGAATTTATGAGGTAACGATTGAAAAGGGAAGAGAGTATCAGGTGAAATACTCAGCATAGTTTCGTCATTGCGAGAAGGCTTCTTCAGCCGACGAAGCAATCTTACTACTATGGGTTATAGCGATCGCGTTAAGATTGCTTCGTCATTCTTC
>NZ_JAVTSN010000045.1:0-56485 GCF_032678585.1 Pedobacter psychrodurus
CGGACTTTGTTTGAGCGTACCCTTACTTCTATCAATCTGATCTTGCGGTAAAGGAAAATATTCATCTCTGCTTTCTATGGTAAGCCCTTTTAAATAGTCGAAATACCCACCTTCGAAAGAAAAATAGCTTTCTAGGGTTTGTTTGGCTATGCCCCAGCGTACAAGGTCAAAAAACCGGTGTCCTTCCATGGCCAACTCCAACCTACGTTCGAAACGTACCGCGTTTCTGGCATAGGTATCGTTCGGGAATGAGGTATAGGTATTTACTTTATATGCCGCAGCAGGTGCACCATTTATCTGTTGTGGGGTAATTTTTGCTGCCCGTAATCTAACCGCATTTACGAGTGTTAAAGCCCTCGGAAGATCACCCTTTTCTACCGCACACTCTGCGGCCATCAAATAAACATCACCCAAACGGATCAGGTTTACATTGAGTCCGGTTACATTGGTGGTACCCGGTGCGGTTCCACTCGAAATCTGTGCAGACTCTATCGTATTTTTAACAGCAACAAATGGACCTCCATTAGAAGCATCACGGATCCAGGTATCTCCGGCCATTATCCCCCAATCGCGATAAGGAACACCACGTCTGCCTATAGTAGATTCTATCCGCGGGTCTAATGGTAATGTTTTATCCACTACGTAATTATCCTTAGCTGCTCCCGTCAATCCAAAATCCGATTTGTAAGGATTGTTGCGATAGCTACCATCCAATAGTGGTAAACCCGCGATATCTACTTTAAATGAATTGGCTAAATCAATAGTAGGCTGGAAAAATCCACAACAATTGATCGGTGTATTGCCATAAGGAAAATTCAGGATATCACCAACATTACCATTATCACCGCCGGTACCATCTGTACCAACCGAATGTTGAACAGACATAATGGTTTCAGGTCCATCTTCTTTGGTAATGTCGAAGTTATCGGCATAAGGCATGGTAGTCAGATCTGCTTTGGCTAAAATTACGGCGTTTAGCAAATCATAAGCTTCAGGATACTTTTTCTGATACAAAAATACTTTGCCTAAATAAGCCTGTGCAGCATATTTATCAACCCTTCCCTTTTGACCTTTAGGCTTGTTTGTACTTAGGTTGGCTACAGCAAACTGAAGATCATCAACTATGTTCGGGTAAATGTCTTTATCGTTAGGCACAAAAGTACCACTTGTGGCTTCGGTAATATAAGGAACGGCTTTAAATACCCTTACCAAAAAGAAATAATAATGTGCACGCAACAAACGCGCCTCACCCTGTATCTCTTTGGCACGGGCATCGCTAAATTTAGCCGAACCATTACCTGACTGTAAATTAGCCAGTATTTTAAGCGTATTGTTACAGCGTTGGATGCCCTCAAAACACCTGTCCCACAGGTTGGACAAGTTATCATTTGTGCTTGTTGGCGAATGCTGTTCGATGGCATTCATAGGAGGCTGATCGCCAACACTACTTCCCTTATGGGCATTGTCAGAAGCTACTTCTCCAAACAGCCATTGACTTGGCGCAGCTCCATAGTTACCATAGGTACCATTAACGTTGCCATTTAAAAGTCCATAAGCACCTACCAGTAGTCCTTCCACCCCATCTTGTGTGGTTAATTGCGATTCTGTAAGCTCACCCTGAGGCTGAAGATTCAAAAATTCCTTCTTGCAGGAAAATGTAATACAGATCAGTAAGGAGAGCAGGATATATTTTATATGTTTCATCTTTGTTTCTATTTAATTAAAATCCAACATTAATACCAATTAAAAACTGACGTGGAGAAGGGTAAACACCCTGATCTACCCCTGGAGCTGTAAAACCATCAGTAATCTGGGTTACCTCTGGATCCATGCCAGTATATTTTGTTATTGTAAATAAATTGGTTGCACTCGCGTATACCCTCAATTTGTTAATAGGCGAATTGGAACCGAACACTTTAGTAGTTGGGATAGAGTAACCTAGCTGTATATTCTTTAACCTTAAAAAACTTCCATCCTGAATATAATAACTTGACGATGCAAACTCTAAATCGGAAGCACCTGCATAAGCCGAAGGTATTAAGCTCGTCGGGTTCGATGGACTCCAGGCGTTCAGCAACCTGGTGCTTTTGGCACCATCAAAAGAAGGGAAGTCTGTGAAGTAACGTGTGGCCTGAAAAATATCGTTCCCCTGAACGCCATAAATAAATGCAGAAATATCAAAGTTCTTGTAAGATGCATTTAGGTTTATCCCAGCTGTAAAATCGGGATTGGGATTTCCGATAATGGTCCGGTCTTTCGGATCGATTATGCCATCGCCATTAATATCCTGATAACGCAGACCACCAACCCTTGCACCTGCATAAGATGGATTGTTCTGAATATCTGCAGCGCTCTGGTAAATCCCAGCGGTTTTATAACCGAAAAACGAACCAAAGGGTGCACCCACTTGCAATGCACTCGTCTGTAAACTTCTGTAATTACCGTAAATCTGGTTAAAAATACCGGGAGCTAAGGCCACAATTTCATTTTTGTTTTTAGAGAAATTCAGTCCAATATCAAATTTAAGTGGACTATCGTCTTTTATACCATAATGATAGGCTACATTAAATTCGATTCCTTTATTGCTCATATCCCCGATATTTACAAATGGTGAGTTGCCTAATCCTACAACACTGGAAGGCAAAGGCAGATTATAAAGCATGTCGGTAGTTTTCTTATTGTACCAATCAACCGATCCGTCAATAGCACCACCCAACAAAGTAAAATCAAGTCCAATATTTAATGATTTTAAAGATTCCCATTTTATATCTGGATTTGCGTAATTGTTTTGCCATACCCCTGTGGTTAAACCATTACCACCACCAACAGCATAGGCAGAGTTAATAATTGAACTTTGGTATCTGTTCAGGTAATTGTACGCAGGGATCCGCTGGTTTCCCGTTTGGCCATATCCTACACGAAGTTTTAAATCACTTACCCATTTAATACTTTTCATAAACTCTTCTTCAGATAATCGCCACGCTGCACTTGCTGCCGGATAATTACCATACTTATTTGAAGGGCCAAAGTTTGAAGAACCGTCACGTCTGATCGTAATACTTGCCAGATAACGGTCGTGATAAGAATAATCTACTTTCCCGAATAAAGAGAAGAGCGAGCCAATAGATCCGGTACTGGTATTGCTGATATTAGATGAGCCTGTGCTTAAATAATAATAATCCTGATTGCCCAAAATGAAGAAATCATTCCGGCCTGCATTTAACTGGCGGGATCTTGATCTGATGGCTTCTGTACCAACGAGCACATTTACCCGGTGCAACTCGTTAAAAACCTTACTATAGTTTAAGGTATTGGTCCAGGTCCATTCGGTATTATAACCCTGGTATTCGTTTAGGTTATTGGAGTTGTTCCCCTCAGAAAATTCTAAATTTGGATAACGCATCGATAAACCGTTAAAATTTTCATAGCGCAAACCAAAATTGGTTTTTAATACAAGCCCTGGGAGGATATCACCCTCACCAAAAACATTTCCGAAAAAGAAATTACTTTTGTTTTTATTATCCTTGGCGCGGTAAAGGAAAGCAAGTGGATTTTCCGCATTGCCTAACTGGCTACCGCGGCTACCTGCAAAATTACCGGCAATATCATAAACCGGAATAATGGTAGGGATACGGTAAGCCCAGCCTAATGAACTGCCCTGATCCTGATAACTTCCCGGAACATTTGGATTAACACCAAAACCATAACCTTCCGAATAGCTGTATTGTGCATTTTCGCCAAAACGAACATGTTTGTTAAAAGCAGAAATAGTAGTATTAGACCTAAAGTTATATCTTTTAAAACCGGTATACTGAATGGTTCCTTTTTGGTTCAGGTATCCGCCCGTAAACGCATAGGTTGCATTTTCGCCTCCGCCCGTAGCGCTGATCTGATAATTCTGGATCGGTGCTGCATCAGTAATCTCGTCAAACCAGTTGGTACCTGCCTTATTTGCCTTTGTAATCTGATAAAAAAGGTTGGGATCGCGGCTATAGTTATATTTAGAAGGGTCGGCATCTGCAGCAGTAACATCCTGCCCTAATTTTGAACCGGCAACCAGATAATCGGGCAATACGGGTGTTGGCCCTGAGCCGTAATTTTTACCTGCAGCTACTGTTTTTCCTGCATTTTTATAACCATCGAACACATATTGAGCATATTGTTGTGGATTCATCATCTCAGGGAAGCTACCTTTACGCGGGGCCTGTGTACCATAATATGAATCGAGTGTAATTTTCGGTGCACCGGTCACTCCTTTTTTGGTGGTGACAATCACTACTCCATTATTTGCCCGCGATCCGTAAATAGAGGCTGAAGATGCATCCTTCAATACCTGCATACTTTCAATATCATTTTGGTTAAGCCACGAGAGTTTACCTTCAAAAGGCACCCCATCAATTACATAAAGTGGTTCATTATTATTGATGGTACTAGTACCACGGATCCGGATCTGTGGTGTAGAACCCGGTGCGCCGTCGTTTATAATCTGTACCCCCGTAGCCTTACCCTGCAAAGCCTCTACAGCGCTGGCAGCGGGCTGGCCTTTTAACAGCCCTATATTCACAACAGCTACTGCACCTGTTAAATCTTTTTTCCGCTGACTGGAGTAACCCGTTACCACCACTTCTGATAATTTGTTGTCTTCAGCGAGTAAAACGACAGAGATATTATTCTGATTACCTACAGTAACTTCTTTTGATCCGTATCCAATAAAAGAAATAACCAATACATCTGTAGGCTTGGCCGCAATTGAAAATAATCCGCTGGCATCTGTAGTGGTACCGCCAGCTCCATTTTTGATTTTTATAGTGGCGCCAACTATGGGGAGTTTATCATCACTCGCAGTAACTTTCCCTGTTACTTTAGACTGGGCACTTGCCTTGATTGCGAATAGCATACTCAGGCACAAGAGAACATAGCTCCTCCTGAAGAAAGATAGTTTTTGTTTCATAAGTTAATAATGATAGTTAGTGATTTGTAATCGTGTTAATCAAAAAAAAGACCAAAGGCGTGGCACATAGCCATATTATTTACAGCATTCTTTTTAAAAAATAATTAATAGTTGAAAGATTTACTCCTACTTAAATCAGGGGTAAATACACAAGAATGAACTTCTTGTAAAGTAGTGTAGTTTTTTTCTCATAGGTTTAATAATTGGTTAGATTGTGAGTAATATATTTAAGATTTACATAAGGGAATTAACAAAATATACATACAAATAATTATGCTAAATACTTTTAACATAAAATAAATATACAAAAAATAACGATTAGATATACATATAATCTATAAGGCCTAATATTTAAGATTTGAGCGGATAATCATCCGGATTGAATGTTCAAATACGAAACATAGCAAAACACCATATGCATACATTTAAATTTTCCACATTTAATTCGTACCTTTGCCGCTGAAGCAGGAATAAGGGCTTGCCATTCTGAATGGCATATTCTCTCCGCAAGTTAGTCCTTCAACAAATGATTGTTCTAGCTTCTTCGATAAATATTACACAGAAAAATACATGTTATTCAAAGAATTAAACCTCATTGAGCCCATTTTAAAGGCCCTTGAGACCGAAGGTTATACACAACCTACACCGATACAGGAGCAATCCATCCCAACAATACTACAAGGCAAAGATTTATTAGGCTGCGCACAAACCGGAACCGGAAAAACCGCTGCCTTTGCCATTCCAATGTTGCAGTTATTGCACGAAAAACACGTCAATACCAAAGCTACAAAAAACATAAAGGCTTTAATTTTAACGCCAACACGCGAACTTGCCATTCAGATTGAAGAAAGTTTTAAAGCTTATGGCCGTAATTTAAACTTACGCCACTTGGTAATTTTTGGTGGGGTAAATCAACATTCACAAGTAGAAGCTTTAAAAAAAGGCGTTGATATTTTAGTAGCAACACCCGGCCGTTTATTAGATTTAATGAACCAGGGTTTCATCAACTTAAACACCATCGAGTTATTTGTGTTAGATGAAGCCGACCGTATGCTGGACATGGGTTTTATCCACGATGTGAAAAGAGTGGTGGCTAAATTGCCAACAAAACGCCAGACATTATTTTTCTCGGCGACCATGCCTGATGAAATCCAAAAATTAGCCAATACCATTTTATCCAACCCAACAAAAGTAGAAGTTACTCCTATTTCTTCTACTGCCGAAACGATTGTTCAATCGGTGTATTTTGTTGACAAACCTGATAAAAAGAAATTACTGATCCATCTTTTAGAAGATAGGGATATTCAAACGGCACTGGTTTTTACGCGTACCAAACATGGTGCCGACCGTATTGTTAAGGATTTAGCACATGCAGGCATTAAAGCTGCAGCCATTCATGGAAATAAATCACAAAACGCCAGACAACGTGCATTAACCGACTTTAAAGACCGGAAAATCCGCGTTTTGGTGGCTACTGATATTGCTGCCCGTGGTATCGATATCGATCAGTTATCTCATGTATTCAATTTCGAACTGCCGAATATACCTGAATCGTATGTACACAGGATTGGCCGTACTGGTCGTGCTGGTGCTAACGGTATTGCCATTTCTTTCTGTGATGCAGAAGAAAACGAATACTTACTGGACATTCAGAAACTGATAAAAATTACACTTCCAGTGGTTGATGATCATCCTTACCCATTAAGCTGGGAAAGTATGTTGGCCAAAAACCAGGTTAAACGCAAGCCACAGGCTCAATCAAAAGGTGGTGGCGGTGCCAAAAAAAGTGGTGATGGTAACATGAGTGGTAAACCACGCAACGCCAGCAACAACAGAAGATTTGGCGGAAACAGAAAAAGAGGAGAAAGATAGGCTTTGAGGTAGAGGGCTGGAAGGCGGAGGGTTTAAGGCGTAAGATCCGAAAACCTAAGCTTCAACAAAAAACCCGGGTTACGAAACGTAATCCGGGTTTTTCTATTTAAAATTAAGGCAAGCTCAAAGAAACCCTCTACCCTATAGCCTTCAGCCTCCTACCTCTTCGAAGGCAAAAGAAAGGAAGCCTTCAACCTTCTTACCCTCTACCTTCCACCTCACTAAACCACCACATTAATGATCTTTCCTTTCACGAAAATGATCTTTTTGGTCGGTTTTCCATCCAAGAACTTCTGGAATTGCTCATCAGCAAATAAAATACTTTCTACTTCTGGCTGCGTTAAGGTTAAACTTAAATTCAGGTTCATTTTCATTTTACCATTGATTGAAACCGGATAAGCAAACTCATCTTCCACCAGGTATTCTGGTTTAAATGTTGGGAAAGCTGTATACGATAAAGTTCCAGCCTCATTACCCAATAATACCCAAAGCTCTTCGCAGATGTGCGGTGCATATGGAGATAAAATAATCACCATATCTTCCAAAATCTGACGGTTTTTACACTTCAGATCGGTCAACTCGTTTACCGCTATCATAAAGCTCGATACAGAAGTATTAAACGAGAAACGTTCGATATCATCGTGTATTTTTTTAATGATTTTGTGCAGTGATTTTAATTCCGCTTTCGTAGGTACCGCATCGTTTACATGGAACACCCATTCTTCGTTGTGGAACAAACGCCAGAACTTACGCAAGAACTTAAATACACCTTCGATACCATTTGTATTCCAGGGTTTACTTTGTTCTAAAGGACCTAAGAACATTTCGTACATCCGCAAAGTATCGGCACCATAACGCTCAATCAAATCATCTGGATTAACCACATTGAATTTTGATTTCGACATTTTCTCTACTTCAACGCCACAAATATATTTTCCACCTTCCAGAATAAATTCTGCATTGGCATATTCTTCTCTCCAGGCTTTAAATTTATTGATGTCAAGAATTTCGTTTTCTACAATGTTTACGTCAACATGTAATGCCGATGTTTTATATTCTTTTCTCAATCCAGCAGAAACATAGGTATTTGTTGGCTTACCCTCAGCATCATTAATTCTGTACACGAAATTACTTCTACCCTGGATCATGCCCTGGTTAATCAGTTTTTTGAAAGGCTCTTCTTCTTTAGTATAACCCAAATCTTTCAAAAATTTATTCCAGAAACGGCTATATAATAAGTGACCTGTAGCATGCTCAGAACCACCGATATATAAATCCACATCTTTCCAGTAATCAACAGCTTCTTTTGAAGCAAAATCGTTGTTATTATTGGCATCCATATAACGGTACCAGTACCAACTGCTGCCTGCCCAACCCGGCATGGTGCTCAATTCGTAATGACCACCATCTTTTGGCACCCAGTTTTCGGCCCTGGCCAAAGGTGGTTCGCCTGTTTCGGTTGGTAAATATTTATCAATTTCAGGAAGCAATAATGGCAATTCCTCTTCTTTTACCAAATACGGTAATCCATCTTTAAAGTAAACCGGAATCGGCTCACCCCAATAACGCTGGCGACCAAAAATCGCATCGCGCTGACGGAAGTTTACTTTTGCTTTTCCTACTTTTTCTACTTCTAACCAGTTGTTCAAGAAAGAAACGGCTTCCTTATATTCCATTCCGTTAATGAAACCGGAGTTAATGTATTTTCCTTCTTTCGTTGGATCGGCCTGAATATCAATATCCTTTTGACCGTCTAAAATCTGGATAATCGGCAAGTTGAAGTGTGTGGCAAATAACCAGTCGCGCTGATCGCCACTTGGCACACCCATAACCGCACCTGTTCCGTAACCAGCTAACACATAATCGGCAATCCACAACTGAACACGCTCGCCGCTTACCGGGTTAATTACATAGGTTCCTGTAAAAGCGCCTGATACTGTTTTGGTATCAGCCATGCGGTCTAATTCTGATTTCTTTTTAGTTTGAGCGATGTAGTTTGCAATATCCTGTTTTTGCTCAGGCGTAGTCAATTCTGCAACCCACTCGTGCTCTGGTGCCAATACCAGGTAAGAGACACCAAAAATGGTATCTACACGCGTGGTGAATACTTCTATATATTTTTCAGTTTTCAGATTTGAGTTTTCAGTTTCTTCCACTGCCAACTGTGAATTGTCAACTGCAAATTTAACAGATGCACCTACACTTTTCCCGATCCAGTTGCGTTGCATTTCTTTAATCGGCTCTGGCCAATCGATGGTATCTAAACCTTGCAAAAGACGGTCAGAATACGCGGTAATCCGCATGCTCCACTGCATCATTTTTTTCTGCTCAACTGGGAAACCACCACGCTCAGAAAAACCATCCTTAACTTCGTCATTGGCTAAAACCGTTCCCAATGCCGGGCACCAGTTTACGGTACTCTCCCGAAGATAGGTTAAGCGGTATTTTAACAATTCGATCTGTTTTTCCTCATCGGTAAAAGTTGCCCAATCGCTCGGCATAAATGCTTTGGTATCTTCATCACAAACGGCTTTAACATCAGCTGTGCCAGAAGCATTAAATTTTTCGATCAAGGTGGTGATGTCTTCAGCCCTATCGTTTTCGATATTATACCAGGAGTTAAACAATTGCATAAAAATCCACTGCGTCCACTTGTAATAAGATGGTTCACTGGTACGTACTTCCCTGCTCCAATCGAAAGAAAAACCAATCTGATCCAACTGACGGCGGTAGGTTGCAATATTTGCCTCGGTGGTAATGGCCGGGTGCTGTCCGGTTTGAATGGCGTATTGTTCTGCTGGTAAACCGAACGAATCGTATCCCATTGGATGCAATACGTTAAAGCCTTTAAGGCGTTTGTATCTCGAAAAAATATCAGATGCAATGTAACCCAGTGGGTGACCAACGTGCAAACCTGCTCCCGATGGATAAGGAAACATATCTAACACATAATATTTTGGTTTTTCAGAATTACTTTCGGCTTTAAATGTTTGATGATCTGCCCAGAATTTCTGCCACTTTTGTTCTATTTCTTTGAATTGGTAATCCATTGCAAGTTTTAAATTTTTAAAGGTGCGAAAATACGGAAATTAAGGGGCTTAAAAAAGCAGATTCATGATAATATTTTGCCAACGGAAATGCAGAATCAGAAGAAGTTAGGGCTAAAATTTCTTGTTTTAACCATGAAACCAAAATCAGGTTAAAGTGTTTCTTTATTATTTATTATCTTCGTGTATTAAAAAATGAGTGTTATGACACATCTTACTATCGAAAATAAGAAATACGTACTCATCCCAGAAGAAAGTTACCAAGAGCTACAAAAAAATGCAGCTTTAAAACATCATCCTGAAAAAATATTTTCTATTAATGAAGCGCGAGCCCATAGTAAAAAGTTAATCAGGAAATGGTCAGCAGAAAAATAGTAATTAAGCAAACTGTTGCTGAAAGTATTGCAGAAGTTTCCTGGTATTTAGAGTCTGAAGGTTTTCAAGCTACTGCTGAAAAATTTACAGATGATGTCTATGATTTTATTGAAAAATTAGGAGACCACAGAAAAAGATACAGAACTTGTAAAGAGCCCCAAAGAACACTCATGGGTTATAAATGCATATCTTTCAAGAAAAATTACACAATTGTTTTTATCGAATTAGATACAGAAATCATTATATGTGAATTTGTTCCGTCAAAAATGATTTACTGGTAATTTTTTATCTCTGCTCATTCCATGTGGAGTCAGATGTTACCATCTGACTATCTAAGTATTAAAACAACGAATATCTGTTGATGATATGTTTTTAGTGTCAGTTGGGAACAACCGACACCACAGCTAATACACCACCACAAAAAAATGCGCCATTGATGCTAATGATCAATGGCGCAAGCAAATAATCGGGGGATTAAAATCTTATCTTGATAAAGTATATACTTTAACCACGTTTGTTTTATCAATTTTAGCAGTAAATTCCAGTTTATTTGCAGTAATACTGTTTATTTTACAATAGTTCAATCCATCATTGATATCCATACTGAACTGATCAGAATAAATGATTACATAAGTGCCAAGGGTCCTGTTTCCTGATAAACTTAGTTCTACCGGGTCGTCGTTATTAGATTTAAAGTCAACATAATCGCTGGTAGTGCCATATGTAACATCACCATTAACTTTTTTAGGATCTCCTGCTGTATCATCAGCGGTATAACCGGTAGTTACAATCCTATTTAAAGTCCATTTACCCATCATCTGGGCTTTTAAAGAAGTTTCATCTTTCTTACACGAAACAATTGTAGAGGCGATAAGTAGAAACAGGCTCAAAATAGTAACTTGTCTTTTCATAGTTAAATTTAGTTTTAAGATATCCATAATTAACGCCGTTTAAACAAATTTCGTACCGTGTTTTTAGAAAAAGAGAATTTCATTAAAGAATTAATACTCAAACTAAAAGCTAAACAGATGCGTTTATATTCATTTAGCAATCATTAATTGGTGTTTATCAGGTATAATTTATATTTTCGCAGAAACAAAAATGAAATACATGGAAGAATTCGAAGTAAGTGATGCATCTAAGAAAACCAAAACCGTTTATATCTCTACTATAATTAGTATTGCGTTGGTTTTATTAATGCTGGGGCTGCTTGGGTTGGTACTTGTACATGCCAAAAACCTGTCTAACTACGTTAAAGAAAACATTGTTTTAAACATTATTGTTGATGAAGGCGCGAAAGAAGCCGATGTTTTGGCTTTCCAGAAAGAGCTGAATACAAACCCAGCGGTAAAACAAACGCAATATGTAAATAAAGAACTTGCAGCCAGAAATTTAACACAGGATTTAGGCGAAGATTTTGTTAACTTTTTAGGATACAATCCACTAACTTCTACCTTCGATGTGTACTTAAAAGCAGAATATGCGAACAATAAAAGTATTGATGCGCTAAAAGCCAGTATCTCTAAAAACCCAGTGGTTAAAGAGGTAGTGTACCAAAGTTCTTTAATTGATATGGTGAATAAAAATATCAGTACCATTGGTTTAATTATTTTAGCCTTTGCTGCATTGCTATTAATTATTTCTATCGCACTGATAAACAATACGATACGATTAGCCATATACTCACAGCGCTTTTTAATTAAAAGTATGCAATTGGTTGGTGCAACGAAAAATTTTATCCGACGTCCTTTCTTATTGTATGCTGCTTTGCACGGCTTAATTGCTGCATTTATTGCCATCATTATTTTATTGGCAACGTTAATTTACGCCCGCAAAGAGGTACCAGAAATTATTATCTTAAATAACTACCAGGAATTTGGCTTCGTGTTTATAGGCCTATTAATTGTTGGTATTTTTATAACAGGTATTAGTACATGGTTTGCAGTAAGCAGATATTTACGTTTAAAATCTTATCATCTTTATAGATAATGGCAGAAAAAAAAACAGGTCCGATTGTAAAGGACGTTAAAAGCGAATTGGTTTTTACCAAAAAAAACTACCAGTTATTATTGATCAGCGTAGCAATTGTTGCGGTTGGCTTTATCCTGATGATGGGTACCACTGGTGACATTTACGACTTTAGAAGAACTTTATTGGCGCCGATAGTGGTGTTGGCTGGTTTTGCTTTTGGCATTTATGCGATCTTAAAAAAATAATTGCTTGTAATAACACGCGTGTTTTTTTAACTTTATATTATGACAACAACAAATTTGCAGATCGAAATAAATTCTCTTCCCCTAAACCTTAGGCAGGAAGTTGCAGATTTTGTTGAGTTCCTAAAAACAAAGCACAAAAATAAGCCAAAGTTAAAATCCCGTGAGTTCGGATATGCAAAAGGGAAAATCAAATTATCCAACGATTTCGACGAGCCACTAGAAATGTTTGCTGATTACATTTAATGGCATACTTATTAGATACCCATACTTTTTTGTGGTTTGTAGCCGGAGACGATCAGCTGCCTGCTTCTGTGAAAAAAAAAGTATCAGACATCAGCCAGTCCTGTTTCTTAAGTATTGCATCGCTCTGGGAAATTGCGATAAAAAAACAAATTGGAAAGCTCAATTTACAAATTAGTTTTGATGAACTCTTCCGATTCGCGGAGCGTAATCAGATCGAAATAATCGCAATTAACGAAACTCATCTTACGACCTTATTAAGACTCGAATTCTTTAACAATGACCCTTTTGACCGGATTATTGTGTCGCAGGCCATTTCAGAAGATTTAACCTTAATCTCAAGGGATAAAAAATTAAAAAACTATAAAGTAAAATTACAATGGGAATAACCCATTAAACAAACAATATGAACTCTTTTGAAGCCATTGTCCTTGCTATTGTTGAAGGATTAACTGAATTTTTGCCTGTATCAAGCACCGGTCATATGATTATTGCCTCATCGTTTATGGGCATTGCATCAGAGCCATTTGTAAAACTTTTTACCATTGTAATCCAATTGGGCGCAATACTTTCGGTAGTTGTACTTTATTTTAAAAGATTTTTTAAATCGATAAACTTCTATATTAAGTTACTGGTAGCTTTTATTCCAGCTGCAGTATTTGGCTTGCTTTTGAGCAAAAAAATTGATGAGTTATTGGAAAGCCCAATGGCTGTTGGTATTTCGCTATTCGTTGGGGGAATTATCTTGTTATTTGTTGATAAATGGTTTAATAAGCCTACCATCAACGAGGAAGAAAATATAAGTTATTTAACGGCCTTAAAAATAGGCTTTTTTCAATGCATCGCCATGTTACCAGGTGTTTCACGTTCTGGCGCAACTATCGTTGGCGGCATGAGTCAGAAATTAAGCAGAAAAGTGGCTGCAGAATTTTCATTTTTCCTGGCTGTACCTACCATGTTTGCGGCAACCGCAAAAAAACTTTACGATTTTTATAAAGAGGGCCACACCATTACCCACGATCAAACCAATCTCTTGATTATCGGTAATGTAGTTGCTTTTATAGTGGCACTTTTAGCCATTAAAAGTTTTATCGGATACTTGAATAAACATGGCTTTAAAGTTTTTGGATGGTATAGAATTGCTGCAGGTTTAATTATTATTATCCTGTTGTTAAGCGGCCATAACTTACAAATTATATAATCCTTAGAAATATTTACCACTGATTCACAAATGATTATGATCTGTGTGTATCCTTTTCATCTGTGGTAAAAAAACTTAAGCAAACCATATCGAATCTGTATCTTTGCACAAAAAAGATTTGTGAGTACCGAAAATTCAAAATTTAAAGATTTCAATTTTGCTGAAGGCGAATTGCTATTGATCAACAAACCCTACAAATGGACTTCATTTGATGTGGTGGGCAAAATCCGTAATTCTTTAAAACCCTTAAAGCTAAAGGTTGGTCATGCCGGCACTTTAGATCCCCTTGCTACAGGCTTATTAATTGTTTGTACAGGAAAATTGACCAAACAGATAGACACTTTCCAGGCTGAAGAGAAAGAATATACCGGCACCATGATTTTGGGTGCCACTACCCCATCATTCGATATGGAGACCGAGGTAGACCAAACCTTCAATATCAACAACATTACCGAAGAAGAAATTTACGCAGCCTGTAAACCATTTATTGGCGATATAGAACAGTATCCACCGGCACACTCCGCGGTAAAGGTAAATGGCGAACGTTTATATGTAAAAGCAAGACTGGGCGAAGAAGTAGAGTTGCGTAAACGTTTTGTAAGCGTTCCCGAATTTGAAATTACCCGGATCGAATTACCAGAAATCGATTTCAGAATAGTTTGCAGCAAAGGCACCTACATCCGTTCCTTAATATCCGATTTTGGCAAACATTTAAACAGCGGCGCTTATCTTTCAAAACTCACCCGTACCCGAAGCGGAAACTTTTTGCTTAAAGATGCGTTTGAGGTATTAGAACTTGTTAATTATATTCGCAGCAAGAAAGAAGAAGCTAAAACTGAAGCAGAAGCATGAACCATATCAAAAACAGGCACACCCGGTTTATAAAAGAAGTTCTTTTAATTATTGCAGGTGTAACTTCGGCATGTTTTGGCTTAAAAAGCTTTTTAATGCCCAGCCATTTTATCGATGGAGGTGTTACCGGTATTTCACTATTGTTAAGTACGTTAACAGGATGGAATTTATCATACCTTATTGCCATCATCAATATTCCATTTGTTATTTTAGGTTACAGACAAATTGGTAAGGGTTTTGCCATAAAAACAGCTATCGCTATTGCTGCACTTTCCCTGGCCCTAATTTTCCTGCCTTTTCAGCCCATTACACATGATAAATTGCTCATCGCATTTTTTGGCGGTCTGTTTTTAGGGGGAGGGATCGGATTGGCGATGCGTGGTGGCTGTGTAATCGACGGCACAGAGGTTTTAGCGCTTTATATCAGTAAAAACAGCATCTTAACCGTCGGGAATATCATCTTGATTTTAAATATCATTATTTTTGCTTTCGCGGCATATTTCCTGAATATTGAAACCGCACTTTATGCCATTTTAACGTATTTATCGGCATCGAGTACGATCGATTTTATCGTAAATGGTATAGAACAATATACGGGCGTTACCATCATTTCAGAACATCAGGATGCCATTAAGGGATTTATTATCAACGAAATGAAACGCGGTGTTACCATTTACAAAGGCGAAGGCGGTTACGGAGAAAAGAAAGATATTGATATTATTTTTACTGTTGTTACCAAACTAGAAATGAGCAAATTACAAACGGCTATCCGGCAGATTGACTCGGATGCTTTTGTAATCCAACAACAAATTGCCGATTTAAAAGGTGGGGTAGTGAAACGCCATGCTTTACATTAATAAACAATAGAAATTTGGGCATGCCCCTAAGCTATGCAAAGGGTCGGGCTGTACGCTAAATCCCCGATGAAAAATCGGGGGATACCGCTTCCATCCCTCATGCAAAACCCAGATCAATAAAATAGATTTTACCCTTGAAGATATACAACAACCTTTCGGATTTTAAAAAATTAGACAATGCCATTGTCACCATTGGCACTTTCGACGGTGTACATTTCGGACATCAAAAAATCATTAAACAACTGGTAGAAAAGGCGAAGGCCGATAACGGAGAAAGTGTAATATTAACTTTTTTCCCACACCCGCGGATGATTATTGACCCTGAAAACCAAGATCTGAAAATGATCAATACCATTAACGAAAAGGCCGATATTTTAAAAGGTTTAGGTGTCGATCATTTAATTATTACTCCTTTTACCCGCGATTTTTCCAACCAGCTACCTGAAGATTATATCAAAAATACTTTGGTCAATAACATCGGCACCAAACATATTATTATTGGTTACGATCACCGTTTTGGGAAGGACCGTTCTGGTAATTTAAGCGATTTAAAAGCTGCGGGTTTACACTACGGTTTTAGTGTAGAAGAAATTATGGAGCAGGATATCCACGATGTTGCGGTAAGCTCAACTAAAATCCGGCAGGCGCTTTTAGCTGGCGATGTAGGTTTGGCAAACGATTACCTGGGTTATCCGTTCTCTATCTTTGGAAGAGTAATTAAAGGCGATAAAATCGGCAGAACAATCGGCTTCCCAACAGCCAATATCTTTGTTGAAGAAACTTACAAACTGATTCCAGGAGATGGCATTTATGCGGTTACCGTAGATATGAGTCCCGAATTTAAAGAAGATTTCGACCCAACAAATGGACTCAAGACTCCGGACTCCGGACTTCGGACTTATAAGGGAATGGCCTACATCGGTCAACGCCCAACCATTAATGGCATGACGAGGAACATCGAAGTCAATATTTTCGATTTCAACCAGGAAATTTACGGACAGGATATCAAAATGAACTTTTTGAAATTCCTCCGTCATGATGTAAAATTTACCGGATTGGAAGCTTTAACAGTCCAATTGCAAAAGGATAAGGAAGCTACTTTAGCTTATTTTAATGGTTAAATTATTGTTCAGGATATAAAATCAGATCATTAATGAATCTAAAATCTTTAAGATTATAAGTAAACAGCTTTAGCTTAGTTTCTATCGCTGTTGCAGCAATTAACGAATCGGCTATTGCAAGGCCATGACTTAGTTTAAAGTCTTGGATTAAACCAATTGCAGTTAAATTTATCCTTTCATTAAGCAATATAATACTGAACCTTTTTCAGTTTTTTATTAATGATACTAAGATCTATTTTATTGGTAGCACCACATAACAATTCCATTTTAGTAATGGATGAGATGATCACATTATCAAGTCCTATAACCGATTCTATTATCGTTGTTGCAGATGCGTTCCGATTTTTATTTTTATCAAAATAATCTATCAATACATCGGTATCACAAATTATTTTTTCCTTTGCCATGCGGTTTTTCTCAGTTCCTCAGCATCGAAACCTTTTCCTGTAAAAACATCATGTAATTCACCAATATCGACCTTGGGGTCTCCGATAATAATTGGAATGCCATTAATGCTATCATCTTTTTCCGTCACCGTTTTAATTTTATGATCAGAAACAGAGAAATTTAAATATTTACCCAATTCCTTAAGTGCCTCAAGTGTTTTATTACTTTTATATTTGATGGTTACTTCTTTCATTAGATTTATTTTTCAATGTATATACAAATTTAATCAATATTTTTTAGAATAACATACTGTGTACCTGACATCAAATAGCTATCAAAATTAAAAGTTAAAGCTGATTTTAATCAGATTTTCCTTTCAAAAAAGCCTCATTTTCGTTATATTAGCGGCAATGAGGCTTTTTTACATCATCTTCTTTCTTTCTATTTCCATCAATTTTGCGGCCTTCTCAGCACAGCAAAAAAGAAATGATGTACCATCTAAAAATTTAAAGATCAGTTTCATTACAGGCAAAAAAGTCTATAAGCCCAATTCTAATCTCAATCAGGACAATGAAAGCCTGCAAAAGGATTTCATTAACAGTACTGTAGTGAAAACATGTTTGAGTGCCTACTTCCTGTTCACCTTTCTGTTATTTCTGTTTTTTAAATACAAAACGATCAATACCAAACTTGTAATCAAAAGATTAAAATATAATTATTGGTGCCTGTTTAAAATGCTCTATCCAAAACATGTTTTTTGGTAAGTAATTTCATTTGTGAACCACATTCATGTGGAGTTTTCAGTAAAATGCCTGGTATTAAAAAAATGCCAGGAAATAAATTATTTAATTACCCTTACCCATTTTTATTAGATGCATTTACCCGATTTAATTGCCGATTTAGGATTAATCCTCGCCGCCGCAGGAATAACCACACTTATATTTAAACGCATTAAACAGCCCCTCGTTTTGGGTTATATATTGGCTGGCCTGTTGGTTGGCTCACATTTAGATTTTTTTCCATCAGTAACCGATACAAAAAGCATTAATATCTGGGGCGAAATAGGCGTAATTTTCCTATTATTCAGCCTGGGTTTAGAATTTAGTTTTAAAAAACTGGTTAAGGTTGGCGGTTCGGCCTCCATTACGGCAATCGTAAAAGTATTATTTATCATTTTGGCCGGTTATCTCGTTGGTAAAGCCATGGGCTGGAAAGATATGGACAGCCTGTTTTTAGGTGGTATCTTATCCATATCGTCTACCATGATCACCATTAAGGCTTTCGAAGAGCTCGGCTTAAAACATAAAAAATTTGCCGGCCTGGTATTCGGGGTATTAATTGTTGAAGATCTGGTGGCGATCTTGTTATTGGTGCTCTTCTCTACCCTGGCGGTAAGTCAGCAGTCGGCCGGTACAGAAATGCTGTACTCCATCTTAAAACTGGCTTTCTTTTTAGTGCTTTGGTTTTTAGGCGGCATATTCCTGGTTCCATCATTTCTTAAGGCAACCAAGAAGTTAATGAATGATGAAACCATGTTGGTGGTATCGCTAGCCTTATGTTTGGTAATGGTATTATTGGCCGATAAAGTTGGCTTCTCCCCTGCACTGGGTGCTTTTATTATGGGTTCTATTTTAGCAGAAACGACTCAGGCGGAAAGAATCGAACACTTAACCAAATCGGTGAAAGATTTATTCGCAGCCGTATTCTTTGTTTCGGTTGGTATGCTCATCGATCCATCCATGTTGGTTAAATATGCGGTTCCAATTTTAGTGGCTACGCTGGTAATTATTTTAGGTAAAATCATCTTTACCATTTTAGGTGCGTTACTTTCGGGTCAGCCTTTAAAAACCTCGGTACAATCGGGTATGAGTTTGGCGCAGATTGGTGAGTTTTCATTTATCATTGCCTCATTGGGCTTAACCCTCAAAGTAACGAGTGATTTCCTCTACCCTATCGCAGTAGCCGCAGCAGCAATCACAACTTTTACCACGCCTTATCTGATTAAGCTATCAGAACCCTTTTATCAATATTTAAACCGTGTTTTACCAAAAAAATGGTTAGATGGAATAGAAAGATACAGTTCGAGTACCGAAGGGATAACCACGCTAAGCGATTGGAAGGTTTTATTAAAGTCGTATATCTTTAATACCATTATCCATTCCGTAATTATCATTGCGATCATTTTCCTGGCTTACAGATATGTTCAGCCATTTATTGTAAGCAATATTGCCAATAGTTTAACTTCAATCATCATCAGTGTGGTGGTTTCGTTCATTTTGATGTCGCCATTTTTATGGGCACTATCTATCCGGAGGATCCAAAGAACGGCTTATTCTCACCTGTGGTTAAACAAAAAATACACGCGAGGTCCCTTAATTGCGATCGAATTTTTCAGAATAGCTTTAGGGATTTTCTTTGTAGGTTTTTTAATGTATGAGTTTTTTGATACCTGGATTGCGGCAGTGATTGCGCTGGGACTGATCATTTTAGGAATGGTGATTTTCTCAAGGAAACTGCAATCCTTTTACGATAAACTGGAAAGACGTTTCATGCTGAATTTGAATGCACGCGAAAATCAAAAACCTGATATTTTACCATGGGATACCCACCTAACAGAACTAACGGTTTCTCCTGAATCGGAAGTTGTAGGAAAAACACTTACCGAATTAATGATCCGGGAAAAATATGGTGTCAACATTGCCCTGATTGAACGTGGAAGAAATAACATCCCAACCCCAGGAAGAGACGAGCGACTTTATCCGAATGATAAATTATTGGTGGTTGGCGCCGATGATCAATTGGCTGCTGTTAAAGTACTTTTAGAAGTTGATACGCCAGAAACAATTGAAGAAAGCAATTTCCCAAATAAAGAAATGACCTTACAGAAAGTAGTTGTTCATACCGAATCGCCTGTTTACGGACTAAGCATCAGAAATGCAGGAATCCGTGAAAAAGCACAGGCTTTAATTGTGGGTATTGAACGGGGCACTGATCGAATACTGAATCCTTCATCTGACTTTGTGTTCGATAATGGAGATGTAATCTGGATTGTAGGCAATAACAAGAAAATCAAGGAAGTTATATAGATAGTCCAGAGTCTTTAGTCGGCAGTCTTTAGTCAATTTGGACTTCTGACTAGGGACTTTCGACTAAAGACTAAAAAAGCTATCTTCGTATATAACCTAACCTATGAAAGTCGACAGAGAAAAAAGTGAGTTTCTTGATGACATGATTGAGCAATGGCAGAGTGATGGCCTAATCAATGATGAAACTAGCAATAAACTGCGTAAAAGTTACGAGGCTAAAAATTTCGACTGGCTACGTTTGGCGCAATATGCCTTTTGGGTAGCATTGGCATGCGGTTTTATCGCGCTTGGCTCACTACTGATTGACAATTCGATTTTAAACTACCTAAAACGGGTTTACAATACGCCAAATATTGTAATTGCCATCGTTTCAGGCGGATTGGCAGCATGGCTTTATATCTTAGGTTTCCGACGGAAAAAGAAATTGGCGCATTTAAAGTTTAGCAATGAGGCGATCGTCTTCTCTGCAATTTTACTTACTGCAAATGCAGTTGCCTATTTTGGAAAGGCATTGGATAATGGTTCAGGAAATTTCTCGATCCTAATTCTGATCTCTGTTTTCATCTACGGGGCTTTGGGGTACATCTTCAATTCCCGCTTAATCTGGATTTTTGCCTTACTATCCTTAGGTGCCTGGTTTGGCACAGAAACAGGCTATTTAAGCCGGTGGAACTACTATTTTCTCGGTATGAATTACCCTTTGCGGTTTGTTGTTTTTGGTGCCGCACTAACTGCAGCATCGTTTATCATGAAAGCTTTTCCTAAAACACAGAATTTCTTTCAGGTCACCTATATTGCAGGAATGGTTTATTTGTTTGTATCACTTTGGGGCTTATCGGTATTCGGAAATTTTGCCAGTTTAGAGGAGTGGTACACGGTGAGACAGTTAAGCTTATTTTATTGGGCATTAATTTCTGCTGCTATTTGTGTGCTGAGCACTTTATATGGCTTAAAATACCACGATGATATTGCCCGAGAATTCGGGATTACTTTTCTATTTATCAACCTTTATACGCGTTATTTCGAGTATTTCTGGGACAGTTGGCATAAAGCTTTGTTCTTTTCAGTACTAGCAGCCTCTTTTTGGCTAATCGGCCGAAAAGCAGAAAAAATCTGGAATGTGGAGTTTTTGAAATGATAACCCGGATTTGATTATTAAATTATTATAGAATGATTTGAAATGAGATTTTGTTTATTTCGATCGTCATTCTGCCCCGAAACTTCAGGATCAGGGTCTTGATAACAAGAAAGATGCTGAAATAAATTCAGCATGACGGATCCATCTGAATTGAAAAAGTCAGACACTGTCTGACGAATCAGAAAACACACAATTTCCGAGAAAGTGTTTCGGAAATTTAAGATGAATTAAGCAGACAGTATCTGCGCAATTTATATTGAATTCGATCATCAAAAAACGATCTAAAATCAATGAAAATATATCAACAAGCTTTAGCACTTAGAGAACGCAGAAGAGGCTTCCATATCATTACTGATGAGATTGAAGATGCATTACCTCAATTGGATGAGATAAACATTGGTATTTGTCAGGTTTTTATACAGCACACCTCTGCTTCGCTTACCATTAACGAAAATGCCGATCCTACGGTTCGGCTAGATTTTGAAATGTTCTTTAATAAAACTGTTAAGGAAAATGATCTAGATTACGAACACGATTATGAAGGATCAGACGATATGCCTGCCCATATAAAATCAGCGCTTTTGGGTAGCTCTGTAACCATTCCGATTAGAAATGGCAGATTAGCACTTGGTACCTGGCAGGGCATTTACTTATGCGAACACCGCAACCGGGGTGGACAAAGAAGATTGATCGTTACAGCCTGGGGAGAATAAATTAAGCTTTTTTGACTTCTTCTTTAATTTCTGGGTGGTTATCCTGAATAGATTTACCCTCGGTTTCTACCTCGATTTCTTTAGTGGTAACCGCATAATGTGAAGGATAAATCTCCGATCCATACGCTACAGCATAAGCCTTGGTAAATTCAGCACCAAAATATAAAATAATAGAAGAATAATAAGTCCATAGTAGTATTACAATTAACGAACCTGTTGCGCCATAGGTACCTCCAACATTACTTTGCCCAATGTAAATTGAAATAGCAAATTTACCGATCATAAATAGTATGGCAGTTACTATTGCACCCGCAATTACATCACGCCATTTAATAATCGCATCGGGCAATACCTTAAATATCACCCCAAATATTAATGAAATAACAGCAAGCGTAACGATTTGATTGACAATGTAAAATACAACAACAGATACCTCTGCAAACCGGGCCTGTAGGCGATTACTAAAGGCATCTAATAAAGCGGTAACACCCAAGGAGACCAGTAATACAAAACCCAGACTAATAATGACCGAGAACGACAGAAAACGGTTTTGCAACATCTTCACCCAGCCCCGTTTAGGTTTTGGTTTTAAACCCCAAATGGTATTGATAGAATCCTGGATATCGCCAAAGATGGTAGTTGCACCAATCAATAGAGTAACAATACCGATAATTAAGGCGATGGTGCTTTTACCGTCTAAATAGGCATTTTTGATCAGTTGTTGTAAAGAAACTGCCGATTCTCTACCTAAAAAGCCCTCTAATTGCGCGTAAACTTTTCCTTCAGCAAACTCTCTTCCTAGAAAAATACCACATAAGGAAATAATCACTACCAACAGCGGAGCCATAGAAAACACAGTATAATATGCCAAGGAGCCACTAAGCTTGGTTACCTTATGATTATTAAATCCCGTAAAGGACGCTTTTAGAACACCCCATATTCCTTTTAAAGTGATTTTATTCTTCGTCGCCATAACTAATAGTTAAAATGATATCCTTTAAATTTAAACCGCATATTTTTTGAATTGTTTTTACATTCATTAGCAACATCCACCCCAAACCATAAAAAAAGCCCTGGTTTTCGACCAGAGCTCTTATTTTACAATACTATTTAGATACTGTTATTTACCTTTAATCCAAAGTGCAATATCGTTTACCAAAGGCTCGGATACACTTACCGCAGCCTGGTATTGGGCCATGGTTCCTTTTCCTGTCTGTGAACTTAACAAGTGATTTAAATCGGGATAAAATTTAAGTCGAACATTTTTCTTTTTCTCCAAAGCTGCATTCCAAAGATCGAAATCCGTTTTGCTCACCTGGAAATCATTTCCACCCTGCAAAACATAAATCCGTGGTTTTGATAGGCTTTTCGCCACTGCAACCTGATTATAAGAATTTAAATCTGTCCAATATTTTGCAGGCAAACCGAGGATGGAAGAATCAGGTTTAATAGTGGTTCCCAATTGTGAGATCCTACTTTTATCTATTTCCGTAATGGCATCAGCAAGTTGTTTTTTTAACACCGCTGATGTATCGTTAGCCTGATCGAACATATACTTATTTTGGTCAATAATGATATCTGTCAGTTTTCTTGCAGGTGCAGCGGCCAAAATAATACCTGCTAGGTCGGGTGTAAGCGTTGCTATTTTAGGCGCTAACATTCCTCCTAAACTATGGCCAAATACATAAATATTTTTAGGATCTGCCCCAACAGCAGTTCTGGCAACAGCAATAGCAGCGCTTGCATCGTCCAATACCTCTTCTTTTACGGTATAAGCATTGGTAAATTCGTTTGGATAGATCAGCGTTCTTTTCACGTAGCGCACTGAGCCAATCCCTTTAGATGCCAAACCTCCAGCTAAATCTTTAAACGGTTTATTGGCACCAACCGTTTCATCCATATCGCCAGGACCGGAGCCATGTACAAAAACAACTATTGGAAAATTTTTGACATTTTTAGGTGTGGTAATAATGGCAGCGAGCTGTTTTCCTGCCGGACCAATGTACACAGACTTTTCTTTGTACAAACTGGTATCAACATAAGTCGGTTTTAAGTAAGTGTTGGCCTTTTTTGAAGGGGCAAGAAATATACCGACAATCTTTTGTTGTTTATTAAAGCCTAAAATAAAGTTCTGATCACCATTGGCAAATTTACCTTCAACGGTAACTGCAAAGAATTCTCCCTGGGCTTTGCTTTGAATAGCATCTAAGGATTCTACTTTACCATATTTGGTTCCGATATCGCCCCAAAGTTTTTTTAAGCTTTCTTCTGTTAATTTAGTTTTTAAAGTATCATCAAAAAATGCATGGGCATCTTTAAATTTCTCTTCCTGCAACAGCTTAAAAAAATCGTTTGCACCATTAAATAGCTGAATAACATTTTGAGAAAATGCCGAGGTAGTAAATAATAAAGCGATTATGAATAAAAGGCTCTTTTTCATCCGTGTTTTTGTTTTTTATGGTAATGAAGTTCCATGATTTATCCATTTGCGGATCTTAAAATCATAAAATTCATGTATTGTGTTTGGTTGTTTACAATACCCAAAGTTAACAATATTTGGTTCTCAAAAGCCCTTAACTAAAGTCTACGTTTAGTTTTAACTAATTTTAACATTTGACTTTAATCTCTTCCACAAAATGTATGGAATAAACATAATAATCAAGCCAATAATTGGTGGGATTAATAGTGATATGCCATCACCAACAAGCGCCCTGGAGGCAAAAGCACCAATAAAGTTGATCGCAAAACCAGCATATGCCCATTCTTTTATGGCTACATATTTATTTTGCAGGATGGATACTGCACCAAGCAGTTTTGCGATGCCAACAATAATGAGCATATACATCGGGTAGCCAAGATGTTTAAACACTTCTTTACCAGCTTCCTGTTGTGTTACTCCACCAAAACCATCCATGATCATCATCAGTGCGAAAATAATAGTGGCAATCCAATACCAGGTTTTTAAATTTTTCATGTTTATAAGTTTTTATCGTAATTAATTAACCAATTATTCCCGAAGCGATCTGTTAAATCGCCAAATAATGCACCCCAAAATGTTTCTTGTAACGGATATGATGCCTTTCCTCCGAATGAAAGTTTACGGTAAAAGGATTGGGCTTCTTCTTCCGAACTGCAGTTCAGCATCATGGAAATCGAATTTCCTTTGATTAGTCCTCGCTCCTCTACCATATCGGTTGCCATAATAACCAGATCATCTTTTGCCAGAACAGCATGCACAATACTTCTCTTCATACTATTGGGCATTTTATCGGCAAGATCTGATTCACCAATGGTTTCGAGGGTTAATTCTCCCCCCAGGCAATCCCGATAAAAAGTCATTGCTTCCCTGCAGTTGCCATTAAATGTGAGATATGAATTTATACTAGTCATTTATTCTATTTTTTGAGGCCCACCATACAGCGCACATCGGTTTCGTTATTATATATTTCAAGGCAGTACCCATTTGGATCGAGGTTTGGATGTTCTAGCAGTTTTTCGAATGTTTTGCCTACCTCGCTAACATCTCTCATAAAATCTAAGATCAGCGCACTAATAAACACCCCCTTTTTTATCCTGAAAGTTTCTAAACCAAATTTTTCAGCTTCACCATCCGCTATTTCTTCTACCGCCGCCTTGTAAATAATTGTACACTCTTCGTTCGGCATGCTTATGCCAAAATACCTTCGCTTCTCATCTGCCGGGAACATGGTATGTAATTTTTGATGTGCGGCTAAAACTCCGTCAGGGAATGATTCGGCCGTAACATACATCACCTTGATATCCTCATTTAAAATATACTCTTCCATCATATTTTCCGGTATTACCGTTTTAAAGATTTCCCAATAAACGATTAACAACACAAACATACGGTTAGAAGCTAATACGCTAAATATGCAGAAACGACAATTGCAGGGGTTGTTTACGACAAATAGCCTTGCTATATTTGAGATATGAAACACGTATCTATCTTAATTCCAGAGACTGCCGTGATAGAAGCCATTGCAGATCCCCGCTATCTATTTACCGCTGTTAACGAATTTTTACAGGCATCGGGCAAGCTTCCGCTTTTTAAAGTTGAGCTTGTTGGCATGACCAAAGAGGTAAGGTTGAACAACAGCCTTTTCTCTGTACACGCCGATAAGCTACTCCACGAGGTTGATCATACCGATCTTATTTTTGTACCCGCTATTAGTGGCAATATCGGTTATGCCATGGAAGCGAATCAGGAGCTGTTACCATGGATTATCAAACAACATGCAAAAGGCGCAGAAGTGGCTTCACTCTGTATGGGTGCTTTTTTACTGGCGGCAACAGGTTTATTAGATGGCCGGAAATGCTCTACGCATTGGTTGTTTGCCAATCAATTTAGAGAAATGTTTCCCGATGTGGAGCTGGTTGATGGCAGTATTATTACTGATGCGCAGGGTTTATACTCGAGCGGTGGTGCCAATTCATACTGGAACTTACTTTTATACCTGGTTGAGAAACATACGGATCGGGATACCGCCATCTTAGCTGCAAAATATTTCGCTATTGATATCGACCGCGAAAGTCAACTTGCTTTTATGATGTTCCAGGGACAAAAAGGGCATGAAGATGCAAAGATCAAAAAAGCGCAGGAATTTATTGATGGCAATTATCAGGATCGCATTACGGTAGATCAATTGGCAGATATGCTGGCTTTGGGAAGAAGGAGTTTTGAACGCAGGTTTAAAAGCGCAACCAAAAATACGGTGATCGAATATATTCAAAGGGTTAAAATTGAAGCCGCCAAGCGGAGTTTCGAATCGAGCAGAAAAAATATAACCGAGGTGATGTTCGATGTAGGTTATACGGATACCAAATCGTTCAGGGATGTGTTTAAAAAAATTACAGGTTTAACTCCGATCGAATACCGTAACAAATACCACAAAGCGGTACCCGTATTACAGGTTTAACCGGATCTGCAAAAAAAATAAAAAAAAGTTAAACTCCACACAATATATTCTATTTACAGCGTTTATGTATGTGAGAGCGTTAATTTAGATGACGGGGATACTGCTTAAGGGCGGAATCCCCGTTTCTTTTTTTTATCATAGGGCAAAGCGCATGGCACTCCAAGCGCCGTACCCTATGCTATTAAGCACAAAAAAGGGACACTGTTAAAAAAATGTCCCTTTTTAAGATATATGATGGAGTTAGAATTTTAGCTTTCTTTCTCAGTAAAATCAACTGGTTTCTTTTCAAAATACTGATCAAAATTTTGAACTTTTTTAGGTTTTAAAATAACATACAATCCTAATCCGATTAACACCAAAGCTGTACTGATCCTCGACAAATCGAAATCAAAAATGCTTATCGCTTTAAGGGTAAATAAACCACCGATTATCGTTAAAGCCAACCAGCTACTACCTTCAAAATTTTTACGGTAACCCATCCACAAACCTATGCCTAGCATAATAGTATGCCATTTCAATATCCAATGAGGAACATCGATTCCTGAGTTTCTTAACAAGAATACCGAACCGATTGCGATGATTAAAATACCTAAACCGAATTGTTTATCTGCGTGATTTTTTTTGATGAAATTTTCCATGACCGTTTTGTTTTATGATTCAAATGTAGCACAGAAACTAATGCTGGGGAATGGCTTTTCTCCTAGTTGGGATGTTTTATCGGTGAGCGAAACAAAACCGTCGGTGAAAAATTTTAGTGCATTTAAGAAATGTGCATTTTATCGGTGAATTTTTTGATTTTACCACGGAAACACTGAGAAGACAGAATTGAGCTTAATTTCCTTAATATGGCAAATATTGTTCACCATTAGGAGATTAAGGTGAATAGGAGCGTTTGCTAGTTGAAATGTATCGGTAAAATAATTACAATCAGTTACCACCAAGGCATAAAAACACTTCCCTTGTGGTTAAATAGATAGCGAGCTGCGACGCAATGAGGGTACAAATGAACTAATGACTAATGAACCAGTGAACTAATGCTATTCAAAAACAATAATATCAGTTCCCTCGCTCATGATAACCTTCGAAGTTGTGTTTACAAACAGGCCATGGGCCAACAAACCATTAATCTGATTGAGATCGGAAGATAGTTTTGCTGGATCGTTTATTAATCCAAAATCGGCATCGATAATCAGGTTCCCGTTATCGGTAGTATATGACTTACCACCTACTGATCGTAATATTCCTTTACCTCCGAGCTTATTGATTTGATCGGACACATACTGATAAGCCAGGGGAATAACTTCGATAGGAACAGTAAAAGCGCCCAGTTTTTTTACTTTTTTAGAAGCATCAGTAATGATAATCGCATTTTTACTTAGGGAAGCAATAATTTTCTCTCTAAATAATGCTCCTCCACCACCTTTAATCAAGTCGAGGGTTTCGGTAAATTCGTCTGCACCATCGATACTGATATCAATCTGACTTAAAGTTCCAAGATCAAGAATCCCGATACCCAATGATTTGGCGAGTTCTTCCGTACGGATAGAACTTGCCGCAGCGGTTATTTTTAGGCCGTCTTTTACGCGCTTGCCTAATTCTTTAATGGCAAAGGTAGTGGTAGATCCTGTACCCAAGCCCACAATATCGCCATCTTTTACAAACTTTACTGCAGCCAGGGCAGCCGCCAGTTTTTCAGCATCTTGTTGGGTTTGATCTATTGTAGCCATAAAGTAAAAATAGGTTTAAATGATAAATATCCCAAAAACGAAAAAAAATTTTAAGCTCATGCAATAAATCCGTTTTATAACGTTTATGTATATGAGAGCGTTAATTTAGATGATGGGGATTCTGCACTAGTGGAATCCCCATTTCTTTTGCATTTATTTTTCTTCTTCGTTTTGTCATCCTGAGGGATAATTTATTGCATAAAAATCAATATGATTGACGTATAAATTATTTTTTTTGCCCAGCTGCTCCGTCTTGCCTCGGCTCGCCGCCGCCGAAGGGCTCTTTCTTTTTGGCATCAAAAAGAAACAAAAAATGCCGGCTGAAAATTTTTCTTTGGAAGCCAGTAGAGTGGCTTGGTCAGTGGGCCCCGAAAAATTTGTTAGGCCGGGTCTTAGTTGAACGTGGATGAGGTACTTTGGCCTAGCTGGGAGAAAATGCAAGTTGCTTATTAATAAATAATTACAAAATAACGTCAATGGTAGCGCAGCGAAGGATCTTTCAGGTAAAATCCTAAATATTTTTAATGTGATGTGCTAAAGAGTAGATTTCTCCATTTCGCATCAATCCATCTGATGGCCATAAGATCGAAATAACAACAATTCATTACTAAAACCTCCCAACCAAACTTATCCCATATGTTTTTGGATTTCCCAAATGGGCGGCTCCAAAATCGTAAGCATAATCTATATAGGTTTTGTTGGATAAATTTCTTCCCCAGACAAACAGATCGAATTTCTGAGCAGAGAAACCCAATTTAGCATTGTAAACACTATAGCCTTTTTGCTGGATCTGGTTACTTAAATCGTAAAATTGATTTCCGGTAAACAACCATTCTCCACGGGCAATGGCATTTAACTTAGTCCTTTTATCAATCTCATAACTATACTGCAAAGCAAACATCGAGGTGGTTTCAGGGGTATAAATCTGTTTGTTCCCGGTTAAATCAACGGTCTCCCCGCCTTTTGATACATTCAACGCTTTGTAACTCGCATCGGTATAGCCAAAATTATAATCAATACTTAAACCTTTTACAGGACGGGCAGAAAGTTCAAGTTCTATACCCTTACTGACCAGTTTACCTGCATTTCGGGTTGTGGTTAACGCATCGGGTAAAATCAATACCGGAATCTGGGCATCAGTTATGTTCACATAAAATGCAGCAATATTCGCACTCAGGCGTTGATCGAAAAATGTGTTTTTTGATCCAATTTCAAAGTTGTTGCTGTACTCTGGTTTGTAAGTATCGAGTGGTTTGCTTGTAGGATCGGAAGCCAATTGGGTAATGCCTCCGGCACGGTAACCCCGGCTATACGTTGCGTATACATTGTTATGATCTGCAATGGCATAAGCCAGACTTAGCTTTGGCGAAATGGCATAAAAATTAGCTTTGGCCAAAGTATCACCTTGTATAACAATAGGATCGAGGGTTGGGATTAAATATTCGCCAGAAGCCAATAATCTCTTGTGTTCGTAATCATATCGCAAACCGGCAGTAGCAGTTAGCTTCTCGGTTATTTGATAAGAAAGCTGTCCGAAAGCCGCAAAACCTGCTCCCTTTCCATCATTGATATTTACAGCGGTGGTAAAAGGTTCTGCACCATAAACAGCTCCATCGGCTCCAAAATAAGAACCTTGTTTTACCGGATTCTTTTGATAGAAACCATACAAACCCGCCACCCATTTCAATTTAGAAACATGTGAAGCTGGTGAGCTGAATTTAAATTCTTGTGTATACACCCGGACCTTGTTCCAATCTTTACCATAATTATTCACGATAGACACGATATCAGCTGGAGAAAAATCACCATCAATCGGACTTTTATAATACCGGTAATTGGATTGATATGCCGTTTGAGAAGTAAAATTAAAATCGTTTCCGCTATAATTTGCCGATAATGATGCATTGAACAGATTATCGACCATTTCTGTGGTCGAATTTTGATTCAATTGAAATGGATTTGCCAAGGCCTCATCTATTGAGCCCGTTAAAGGAAAAGTTCCATTATTTCTGTTTTCATTGTGTTTCACATTTAAGGTGATTGCAAATTTTGATGAAGCCAAAAACTTTAAATAGTAATTCCCTAAAAAGCCATGTAGTTTATCAAACTTTGTATCATTAAATGTATTGGTATAAAAGCCATTTTGTTTATTGTATAAACCAGCAGCACCAAAAAACAATTTATCCTTGATTAAGGCGGTGCGAATACCCAGGCTATAACGCTGCTGACCATAGTTACCAATATCAATACCAGCAAAACCGCTTGTATTGTTTCCCGGCTGTTTGGTGATGATATTGATTACCCCGCCCATTGCATTGCGACCATACAAAGTTCCTTGTGGGCCGCGGAGCACTTCAATCCTTTCTACATCAAATAGAGAAGAAATGTAGGTATCTAAACCGAATTGGTTTACACCGTCGATATAGGTGGCAACGGCAGGATCGTAAGAAGTAGTTCCTATTCCCCGGATCGAAGTCACATTTCTGCCATCCCCTGGGTTGCTGCTGTATAAGTTTGGAACCAGGGTAGCTAAATCTCTTGTGTTTTGTAAACGGTAATCATTTATTTTAGCCGCAGAAAACGTTGTAACACTTGCCGGCACATTTTGTACATTCTCTTCCGTTTTCTGTGCAGAAACGGTTACCTCATCCAATTTTGAATTGGTTTCCGCTAAAACAATATTAAGGTTTTGATTATTGGTGATGGTTTTAATGAAGGTAGCATAACCAATGGCACTAAATCTTATGGTTAATTTTCCATTTGGAGCATTGGTAATTTCAAAATCGCCGTTTGCTTTGCTCAGGGTAGATAAATTGGTATTCAAAACCTGTACCGTTACATTGGCAATACCCGCATTTTGATCGTCTCTGATCGTACCTGATATTTTATTTTGCTGTGCATTCACTGCAAAGCTGGTTAATAAGAACAGGCTTATTAACAGTAAAGTTCTCATCATCGTTTTTCTTGTAAAATTAAAAAACGGTTGGTATTTCTACCAACCGTTCCGTAACAACTATCTTAAATTATTTACTTAAAGAATTTATCCAGCCTGCAATTTTTAAAGCTTCTGCTTTGGTTACCTGAGGCATTGGAGGCATTTCTGTTGAGTAACCCGGCCAGTTTTGAGGTTGTGGGTTATGGATCAGCTGAAATATTTTTTCTGGTGAATATTTACGTTTTGCAATTTCAGCGAAAGGCGGACCGATTTGTCTTTTAGTCTGATTGTGGCAGGCCAAACAGGTATTTTTGGTAAGCAAACCCTCTACTTCTTTAAAAGTAGGTGCTTTTGCTGTTGCAGTTGAAGCAGGCTTAGCCACTGTTGCTGCTGTTCCTTTGGCTTCTGGTGCTTTGCCAGTAGTTGCTTTTGGGGCTGTTGTTTTTTTAGCAGGAACGTTTGCTGGAGCTGCAGAGTTTTTCGTGCTCACTTCACTCATAGAAAGTTTATTTCCATCAGGAATCTGATTCAGCGTATAATATGCCACCGGATGAACCAATGAGTAAAAACCATCCTGAGATCTCAGACCATCTAATGTTAAGGTATGAATATAGTATTGACGGAGGTTCGATACGATAATTCTTGCTTTTAATCCATCTGCCGAAACTTTAACACCAGAGATTTTCAATTTCTCGGTATTTACAGGTGGCGAACCATAAACTGGATGATATTTATAAATAAAGCTCTCTACATTGTACGAAGCTAAATCTTCGGCCGATTTACGGTCGACAGGCATAGTAAACTCTACTTCAAAACCATCAGGCATTGCCCTTACGGCTTTCATTTCGAAAGGTGTTTTATTGTTGTATACCAATCTTTCCAAACCTTCGTTTGCATCACCTGCAGAACCCCAACCACGATTGGTTTCTCCAACAAACAATGATCCGTCAGTGCCCCACTCCAGTCTTAATACTCCAGAACGGAAGCCTTTACGGAAAAGGAAAGCAGCACCTTGTTCTTCACCTTTTACAGTTTCCATAAAAATCCTCGAAATGATACTCATTCCCTGATCGCCAACCAAAATCTGACCTGCAAAAGGACCAAATGTATTGGCAGGAATTTTAACAGGCTCAGCAGAAGAGATACCCAAAATTCCATAAGGCAACCAAACCGATGGTAAACGCAGTTCAGGAAACACTTTTTTCATCTCGAATAAAGTTTTGAATGTTTCGTTCACCCTGTTTTCTGGTTTGATGTATCTTCCTTGCTCATTTTTAATACGGCGCTCATCCATTTTCGAATAGAAGAAATCTGACTGTAATTTAACTGGAGAGTTAGGTAGATTAGTCCATCTTAAACTTGCCGGGTGTCCCATAAAGTCACCTTTGTTTACTTTCCATAAACCACCAGAACCTACCCAGTCGCCTTGGTTTTCGGTATAATAAAACTTGCCATCAATGCTTCCAATTCCAGCTGGCGAGCGGAAACCCGCAGCATAAGGACTCATTTTACCGTCTTCGGTAATATTCATTGCCCAACCACGCATTGGTACACGGCTTTCGGCGCGCCACCATTCTTCATCGCCAAAGGCCACGTTTGCGGTAACCATAAAGCTACCATCTGGCATTAATTTCGGACCGAAACTGTATTCGTGGTAGTGACCGCTTAAAGGCCATGCATAAACAGTTTCGTATACATCGGCTTTGCCATCCTGGTCTTTATCAACCAATTTGGTTAGTTCGCCGCGTTGCGCAACATATATTGCTCCATTTTTATAGGCGATGCCCAAAATTTCATGCAAACCATAGGCAAACCGGCGCCAGTAAGGCTTGGCACTGGTTGGGTTTTCTACAATAAAAACTTCTCCCCTACGGGTAGAAACGCCTAAATCGCCGTTTGGCAAAGTAATTAAACCACCAACTTCTAAAATCGGTCCTTCGGGTACGCGTACTTTATTTATTCTGAAAAAATCTTCTTCTTTCGGTGTTTCCTGTGCAAAAACTGTAGTAAAGCTAAAACTTAATGCCAGTATTGCTAATTTTTTAAATGTATTTCTCATTGTCATTCCAATTAAAACAAAATGGTATAATTTAACTTACTTCCAATAGCTACGATAATTTCTTTCTTACCATCAGCATCCCTGATCACTGGTTTCGCAGATCCATCAGCCAGTTGGATGTAGTAAGCTTTATCATCAATCAGGTATAAACCTTTGCTCACTTCTTCGATATTAGAAGCGGTTGCCAAAAGGAAATACAAATCTTTTGATGCTTTATCAACAGCAATCTCTCTTGTTAAACCTTGTCCATTTTCCATGATTTTAACGGCATCCGTAACATTTGTTCCATTGATAATGTACTTAAATTCCGGACGGTCTTGTTTGTCCATTACATAACCTTTGGTTCTGAAACCAGTACCAGCAGTATCAGAAACCCATTTAGCCTGATCGTTTGCTAACTTTGCAATGGCCAAGATTGGTTTTTGGGTGAAACGGGTAACACTACCCAATGCACGTGAAGTACCGTTTCCACGGCCATCCCACATTGGTGTTGCATCGATAAAATCGCCATGCCAACCTTGTAATAGGGTTCCATTGTCTAAATCGTAGCTGTATGCTACTTTTTCTGGTCCACCTACCGAAATGGCGTGTACCGAACGAACCCTTGGTGCCACATCAACAAAACTCCTGATCATATTATTGCTGGCTGCTTCAATATAAATCGGATCTGCATCACCGTTCTGGTTTGGCTTAGGAATTTCTGATAGCTCTTTAATTTCGATATTTCTAAAAGCTACCGAACCATGATCGCCCTGTAAACGTAATGGCCCCTTTGCTTTTTCAGCTCCGGCAGCTCCTCTTGTAACACCAAAAAGTTCAACATTCTCGTGTATCAATACACCATTTAATTCTATACTGATAATTTTCGCATTTTGAGTTTTCGTTCCGGAGGCATCAAATTTTGGCGCCTGGAATATAATTTTAATGTGTTGCCATAAACCTGGCGCTTTACTTGCATTTTGGCGCGGAGCAACACCTCCAAATCCTTTTTCAGCCTCTGGTTTACTATCATCCCAACGTTGGTAAATACCACCATTGTTTGATGAACTCGGATTTTTGATTCCCCAGGCATCATCAATCTGGATTTCGTAATTACCTTGTAGATAAATACCAGAATTTGAACCTTTTGCAGTTAAATAATCTAATTCAACGGATACGTCGCCATATTCGTTTGCCGTGTATAAATCGGCGCCCGCTTTTTTTGCTGTAGATTGGTTCACTAATATTCCTTCACCTTTGCTTACTTTTAAAGCATTTTCGGAGTTTAAATCGGCCACCACATTTTGTGCCAATGACCATGAATTTGAAGGATTTTTGAAGGCAGAAAGATCTTTGAGATCAATACGCTGGCCAAATGCCAGCAGGGTTCCGCAAAGCCAGACTATGGCTGTAAAACCCGTCTTCGAGACGTTGATGTTCATATATTTGGTTTGTTAGTTTTAGTCTGCTTAAAGACTAATATTCATTTAAAAATCCATCGGATAAATTACTTCATCCGATGAATATTGTTTTTCTATTTTTCTGTTGATAATGAATAAGGGAAATCAGCTGGATTTGAACCTCTGGTTTTGTTTGGGGTTGCTGTCATGTTAAAGTTTAACACCGCACCTTTTTGCAAACCGCTGTGGCTGATCCAGTTTTTAGAGTATGGTTTACCATTCATTTGCAACGATTGTACATAACGGTTACTATCGCTATTCGCAGCTGCATTGATCACCACTGTTTTACCATTTTCTAAAGTAACGGTTACCTTTTTAAACAAAGGTGCACCCAAAACATACTGATCTACAGCTGGTGTTACCGGATAGAAGCCCATTGCCGAGAAAACATACCAGGCAGAAGTTTGACCGTTATCTTCATCACCACAATAACCATCTGGCGTGGCTTTGTACATTCTGTTCATGGTTTCTCTCACCCAATATTGCGTTTTATAGGGAGCACCACCATAGTTGTACAAATAAATCATGTGTTGGATAGGTTGATTACCGTGTGCATATTGACCCATATTTGCAATCTGCATTTCGCGGATTTCGTGAATTACACCACCATAAGCACTCTCATCGAATACTGGCGGCATAGAGAAAACCGAATCCAATTTGGTTACAAATTTACTATGGCCGCCCATTAATTTGGCTAAACCATCAACATCCTGGAAAACCGACCAGGTATAGTGCCAGCTGTTACCTTCGGTAAATGCACCGCCCCATTTAAAAGGACTGAATGGGCTTTGGAAAGTTCCATCCTGATTTTTACCACGCATTAAACCAGAAGCCGGATCGAAAAGATTTTTGTAGTTCATGGCTCTTTTCTTGTAAATATCGATTTCCGATGCCGGTTTACCTAAAGCTCTTCCCAATTGATAAATGGTGAAGTCATCATAAGAATACTCTAAGGTTTTAGCGGCATTTTCGTTCTTTTTCACATCAAAAGGTACATAACCCAAATCGTTGTAATATTTAACACCATCGCGGCCAACGGCTTCCATCGGGCCTTCGTTGTTAGCGCCATGTTTTACCGCTTGCCATAATGTTTCGATGTCGTAACCACGCATACCTTTAATATAGGCATCAGAAACTACTGAAGCAGAGTTGTTACCCACCATAATGTTGGCATAACCCGGGCTGCTCCACTCAGGCAACCAGCCACCTTCTTTGTAATCGTTGATCAGGCCTTGTTGCATTTCCTTGTTGATCGATGGGTAAACCAGGTTTAAGAAAGGATATAATGCCCTGAAAGTATCCCAGAAACCTGTGCCGGCAAACATATAACCAGGTAGCACCTGTCCGTTATATGGGCTCCAGTGAACAATCTGGTTTTGTGCATCAATTTCATATAATTTGTTTGGGAAGAACAAAGTGCGGTACATTGCAGAGTAAAAAGTACGGGTTTGATCGATGGTACCACCTTCTACCGCAATTTTACTTAATGTTTTGTTCCAGGTTGCTCTGCCTTTTGCTTTTGTTGCATCGAAACCATCGTTTGCCAACTCTCTTTTTAGATTTAAATCTGCCTGCTCAAAACTGATAAACGAAGAAGCCACTTTTGCAATAACTTGCTCGCCTTTTTGTGTAGCGAAACCAATCACTGCACCAGCATGATCTACCGTTAATTCTAAATCTTTATCATTAAGTTTTTTATCGTCCCAGGTTTTTGCTAGTTTAAAATCCTTATTGAAATAGATTACAAAATAGTTTCTAAAGTTTTTAGGTAGCGGACCACGGGCATATTTGGTTGTATAACCGATAATTTTTCTTTCTGCCGGAATGATTTTAATATAAGATCCTCTATTTTGAGCATCTACCACTACATAAGAACTATCTGTTTTAGGGAAGGTAAACCTGAATTGAGCTGCTCTTTCTGTTGGGGTAATTTCGGTAGTTACATTCGCATCTGCCAGATAAACGCTATAATAATAAGGTTTAGAAACTTCTGCTTTATGGCTGAACCAGCTTGCGCGGTCTTCATCTGTAAATTTTAATTTGCCGGTAACGGGCATAATAGAAAAAGCGCCGTAATCGTTCATCCATGGTGATGGCTGGTGAGTTTGTTTAAAACCACGGATTTTATCTGCATCGTAAACATAAGCCCATCCATCGCCGTTTTTACCGGTTTGTGGCGACCACATGTTCATTCCCCAAGGCAATCCGATTGCCGGGTAGGTATTTCCATTTGACAGATCTGGTTTGGAGGCTGTTCCCATTAAAGGGTTTATCCAATCTACAGGATCTGTGATTTTGCCTATTGTTTGCGCGAAGCTGGTTGACGCCGCAACACTCAATAAAGCGATGAATAGTTTTTTCATTTGTTGTGTTTGTGTTTTTTTATGTGCTTGTAATTGTTTTCTAAACTTGCGAATTTTTTACGTAATCTGCCCAAAGTGCATCCAAATCTTTACCCGTTAATTTTTCCCAGATATTTTTGGTGTAGGTATGGTCTCTTAAAGAAGCATCAACGGCTTTAATGGTACCCGGTTTTACATTTTTTTCCATCCAGGCAAAAAATGCAGCCGTAATGCGATAGCTGTTTTGATAACTGTGATCTGGTTTTAGTGCTGGTAGCGACCATTTAGCACCTTCATTGTCTACGCCAAATTTATAGCGGGCATAATCTGCAATACCTTCTGTTAACCAGCCCGGACCAACGCTCCGACCATAATCCTGCACAATGTGCATTACTTCGTGGGTAACTACATCAATATCTTCAGGATGTTTAATCATCCACATCGAACTGAAAGTTACTTTTCCATCAGCAGTTGCAGCAACGCCATTATAAGCAGTATCAACAAAAAATTTGACCACTTTAATGGTAGATGGATTGTATTCTTTTGCCAGTTTTGGATAAACCTCGAAAAAAGTTTTAATCAAACGTTTTTTCAATTGTGGATCCAGTTCCTTGAAATTACTTTCGAACGATAAGGTGTAACCGTTCTTTTTGGTAATTTCCTGTGCTTTTAACTGCAATGAAAATGCGGAAACAAGCATTACAAAAATCGAAAGAATAGATATTTTTTTCATTTATCTGTGTTATTATTATTTTGGTTAGCGTGTTTAGTTGTGCAAAATAAATATAATATGTAAAACGTTTTAGTAAATGCCCAAAAATTTTACTTTAGTGATGATTATTTTTACAAACATGCGTGGATATGTTATGCTAAAGAGAAGTCAAGTTTTACAGGCATATGCCCAAGCAAACTTGACTTCTCTGTAAAATAGCTCCTAAACTTGATTTCCTGAAGTTATTTTTTACTGCTGTATTTTAAGGTTACTTTTAACGGTTCCTTACCATAATCGGCCCAAAGCTGATCTAATGTTTTTCCGGTTAAGGCAGTCCACGATTGTTCGGTATACTCGTGTGCCCTTAGTTGTTGATCTAATGCAGCGATTAAACCAGGTTTTACATTCTGCTCTAACCAGGCAAAAAAGCGGGCCGTAATCCTGTAGCTATTGGTATAACTCTGTTTTTCATTATAGGCAGGCAAGCTCCATTTCGAGCCCACATTGTCTACCCCATATTTATACCGAACATAATCGGCAATACCTTCGGTTAGCCACACCGGACCAGCGCTGTAGCCATAACCCTGAACAATGTGCATGGTTTCGTGCGTCACCACATCAATATCAGTTGGATGTGCTTTCATATAACCGGCACTAAAAAGAATTCTGTTTCCACTGGCTTCGGCTACTGCTTTATAAGCGGTATCAACCACAAACAATACATCGTGTGTTGATTTATCATTAAATGTTTTTACCAGTGTTGGGTAAATTTCGAAATAAGTGGCAATCAGATTTTTTCTTACAGCTGGATCTAAATTCGGGTCTTTGCTGATAAAGGTAAGCTCATAACCTTTGTGTTTTTCCTTGCTGTAAGAAACCCAGTTTTTCGAAAGTGCATTGAATAATTCTTTTTGGATTTTCTTTTGCGATTTATTTTTAACCCATTCACGGTTTACCTGTATTTCTCCAGCTTTAGCTTTGATTGTTGGTGTTTCATCCGTTACAAAATCCAATATCACATTTCTTTTTGTACGGTATCCATCAGCCTGGGCAAACCCAGGATAAACCTCAAAAAAAGCGGCTCTTAGTTTAGCATCTACAATGGCATTTGTTGCGCTGTCTTTATCGTTGATGGTAATTTTGTATTCTCTCTCCCTGTTTTGGGCAGAGGCATGCAAACCTAAAAGTGTGACGGTCGCGATTATTAAAAACTTCTTAATCATGTTTTTTTGTGTGTAATTAAAAAAATAAAGATCCAGCATGTGATCTGAATCTTTCTGTAAAATTAATATTTAGTAGGTAATATTTGGAAAATCCTTTTTTGCCTGTATCAGCTGAGGAGCCCAATCGTTACCTTGTTCATCCTTACTACCGAAGGCACTTAATGCAAGTGATTCTAGATTTGCACCAGCGGCACCACTCCAAAAATGAATAAATTCTCCAAAATTCATTCCTCTGGTATATTCGGGATAATAAGTAACACCGTTGCTCCATGTTTTTTGAGGGAAGTTTTTTGACAACAAAGTAAAAAAACCATTTAAGGCCTTAGTTTTACCATAGTTATTATAGATTGGATAAAACCAGTTTTTAAACCATTGGGTATTTGCCTTTGGAAAATTATCTGTAGTAGCCATCATTTTATCGTACCAACGAGTAGCATCATCATTACGGCCCAAGCCAAGATATACATCATACTGATATATTTCCATCCACTTACTGTCGTGCCAGATACCAAATGCCGGAGAGTTGTGCACACCTTTTGCAGCACCCTCTACGATATGACCGATTTCATGTGTAGAGAGGTCGATATCGTTTCCTGTACCTGACACCCATGCGTTTGCATCATTAGAACCGCAATCTGTAACATTTCTGTAATCATGACTTGCATCCATATAGGTTGAGGGATGGCCACCTCCATATTTACACGAATGATAAATGACATAAAGACGGGAATCGGAACCAAATTTACCGTAAGTTTTCTTGGTATAATTCCAGGCTTTGGCCATATATGTTTTGGGCCAGTTTATTGTGTTAATTACCGCATCATCATAATAAACAACAACACTCGTGTCATAATATACGCGGTTTAAATTTTGTATGTGTTCGAACCAGTGCTCTTTCCATTGTAATGGAGGGGCATTAACCGGTTCAGGATCGCTTTTGGTAATTTTACCAGTATCAACTGTTTCCGTTTTTTTGGCGCAACAGAGTACAACTCCGCTTAAAAGCCCTAAAAAACTTAGCTTAAAAATTCTGTTCATAGGAAGTATATAAGTTTAAAACAATTGCGCATGTTTTAAAAAAAACATGCGCAAAGGTAATCGACAGGAGAGTGGTTAATAAATTACCAACCAAGGTTCTGAACCATGTTGTTGTTTTTAAGTACTTCAGCGTTAGGAATCGGATAAAGATAATCACGTACCTTATTAAAAACACGTGTTTCAATAAGTGTTTTGTTATAAAATTCTGTACCAGATTTAGTCATATCCAAACCGTAAACGGCACCAGCATCAGTAGTTTCGGCAATTTTCCAACGACGCGTATCGAAATAACGCACATTTTCAAAAGCCAATTCTATCTGGCGTTCTTTACGTATTGCAGTCTGCATTTCTAATTGTGATGCAGGAACAGGCAAAGCATTAGCACCAGCACCATACTGAGGTACACCAGCACGCTCACGGATTAGGTTAAGATAGGTTAGGATAGCCACATTTCCTGGCTGAGATTCGTTTAATGCTTCAGCATAATCCAAATAGATGTTTGCCAAACGAAGCATTAATGCCCCTCTTCCGTTGCCATTAGCAGCAACATTTTTACGAATACCATAACCTGTTGGAGATACATCTGAAGTACTTTGAGATCTTCCTGAATTTCCGTTTAAAGTGAAATCTGTTATTAAAGCAGCCGATCCCGAAACCTGATTTAACCAATAACTGTTGGTATAGGTAATGCCAACATAAAAGCGAGGCTCTCTATTTGTCCACTGATTATAGGTACTTCTTTCTGCGATATCAAAAGGCGCTTTGAAACTAGAAAATCCTGATGCGTTATATCCGCTTTGAGCATCATCAATAGAACGACCATTTGCCATAAAATAAGCATCTACAATTTTTTGAGTAGCACCAATAGCCCCGCCTCCTTGTATACCGCTCGCTGATGATGCAGCACCAATGTGTTTTGGAGTACGGTCGTACTGAAGATAATTGCCACTGTTAGAACGGGCAAAAATCCATTCTTTGTTCCAGTCTTGAAGCATTACATTTTTACATGATTTGTAAGCAGCAATAAATGGATCGGCATCAGTTTCCTTATATAAAGCATAGTAAGTAGGTACAAATTCATCAATAAATGCTTTTGCTGCCGCAGCTGCTGTAGCCCATTTCGCTACATCGTTGGTTTGACTGAATAATTTAGTCCCATCAGCATTTGTTAAACCGGCATAACTTATATTGCCATTAAAAAGGGGACTAGCTTTTAACATCAAAGCTTCTACCTTGTAAGCTTTACAAACACCCTTGGTAATTCTTCCATACTGATCAAGATTTGGCGTATACGGCAAATCAGCATAAGCGGCATCCAATTCACTTACCACGAAATCGATTCCCTGATCAACTGGTGTTCTAGGTAAGCGAAGATCAGCTATTGGCGCATTAATATCAAGAAGGTCATCTCCCAGAATCGGCACTGGTCCGTACATTCTAATTAGATAGAAATAGTATAATGCCCGAAGTGCTTTTGCTTCAGCTTTGTAAGTAGATCTTACAGCGGCCGGAACTTCTACCGGATTAGCCGAATCAATATTCTTGATGAAATAGGTAGCATTCCGGATGGCCACATAATAGCCATTCCATAGATCAGCTACAGCCCCATCTGTATTGCTCCATGTACTCTTATTCATATTGTTACTGTAATTAAAATCCCAGTTGTATTTGGCTTCGTCAGACGAGGCTGTCCAGGTACCGGAATTATCCGTACTTGTATACCTTTGAGCAAGCTCATTTGGCAGTGAGTGATAAATATTAGCTAAAAAGCGTTCTGTATTTGCTCTCGATTTAAAAATATCATCAACAGTGATCACATCATCAGGAACCTGATCCAAATATTTTTTACATGAACCCATTGTTAATAACAACAAGCTCATCATGATATATATAGTTTTTTTCATTATTGGATTTCTATTTATTTCCTTGTTTTTTATCATTAGTTTTTGCTTAGAAATTCGCCTGTAAACCTATGGTTGCAGTTCTTATGTTCGGGTAAGCAGTACCATTAGAAGTATTTAGTTCAGGATCCCACAATTTAAAAGGACTCCAGTACCAAAGGTTTACCCCTTGCAGGTAAATCCGGGCATTTTTCATTCCTATACTTTTAAGTGTTCCTTTAGGAAGATTATAACCAAGATCTACCGTTTTTAAGCGGATGAAACTAATATCCTTAACCCAAAAAGTAGATGCAACAGAATTGTTTTTATTTGCCGTATTTCCGTATGCTAAACGAGGATAGAAAGCATCAGGATTTGGGTTATCAACTGTCCAGCGATCTTCAGCAATTGCAAATAAGTTACTGCGCTCAGCACCTGTGCTATTGTTAAAAGGAATAATTCCATCACCATTTAGCAACCTGTCTGCTCCCGAAACACCTTGAAAAAAGGCACCGATGTAGAAGTTTTTATAAGTTAAATTGAAACCAAAACCATAAGTTGTGGTAGGTACATCGCCATTACCGATACGCGTTACATCATTTGCATCAATTTTATTATCGCCATTCAAATCGCGGTATTTAATATCACCAGGGCGTACTGAACCAAGTGCAGCCTGACTTGGGCTATTATTGATTTCATCTTGATTTGCAAAAAGACCATCTGCAATATATCCAAATCTCGACAAGTAATTAACACCCCTGCGCTCCATATAAGCATAAGGCTGGGTTGGCTGATCATTTTCGAGAACTTTGTCTCTATTGTAGGTAAAAGTTCCACGCATTGACAATGAAATATTATCTGACAAACGCGTTGGATTAAACTCTAAAGTAGCATCAATACCTTTATTTTCTATTATACCTAAGTTACCGTAAGGGTTGCTGCTTAAACCAACAATAGATGGTAATGATTCTCTTTGCAAGAATACCCCTGATCTTTTCTCGTTGAATAAGTCAACAGTTAAATTCAATTTGGATTTGAAAGCCTGGAATTCTATTCCCAAATCTTGTTTATGCGATTCGGCCCACTGAACATCTGTACCATAGCTGCTGATAAATGTACCGTCGTAACCCTGGTTGTTCGAACCATTTCCGAAAGTATAGCTATTGTCGCCGCTCGTGTTAACCAGGGTTAAATAACCAAAACGTCTGCCGGCGTTACCGCCATCGCCTACTAATCCGTTTGAATAGCGCAATTTGAAGAAGTTGATAACATCTTTAACAGGCTCAAAAAATTGCTCATTCGATACAACCCATCCCACACCAAAGGAAGGAAAAAATCCATATTTCTTTCCGGGAGCAAAATTTTCTGATCCGTTGTAACCAAAATTCACCTCTCCGAAATACTTATCTGCATATGAATAGGTTGCCCTACCTGCTATACCCTGGTTGCGATAAGGTAATGAGTTGGTTAAGTTATCTGCAAATGGGTAGATCTGTTCTCTTTGATTATAAAGTAATAAGGCTGTTAAATGGCTTTTTTCACTTATATCACGATCATAATTAAGCGACCCTTCAAAATAAAACTGCCTGTTACCATCATTGGATTTATCATAATTTAAATTATCCGATCCTTCAGAAATCAGGTTCAGGTTGATGGTTCCGTCATCATTATAAGGTGTTCCACGGTTAATCAGATAACCACTTCTATTCCTTGTACGTTTGATCGTGTTGGTATTAAAAACGTCAAAGGAGTACAATACGTTTGCTGATAAACCCGGTAAAAAAAACTTCAAATCCTGATTGATTCTTGCGTTAGACATCACCTGATTACCAAAAATATTCTGGTAACCCGTTTGTGTAACCTGTGCATATGGGTTTGGCTGTGCGCCCTGCGAGTTTACAGAAGGAACAAAATTACCAGGGTACATGGTTGGATATAGTACCGGATTGGTTTGCATCACGTTAGAAAAAGCATCATTCGGGCTTACACCTGGATAATTCGTATTAGAAATATAACCTTGAATTCCCAATTCGAATTTGGTGGTTGTGGTCCAGTTCATCGATACATTAGACGTGAAATTGTATCGCTTAAACTTTGTACTGGCATCGTAGCTTTGTAAAGCATCGGTTCTCAACAAACTTTCCTCGTCATAATATGCACCTGAGATGTAATATGTAGCATTTTCGGAGCCACCGCGTGCACTAAAATTAGCCCTTCTGTTACTTGCAGTATTGGCAAACAACGCATCCATCCAGTTTACATTTGGATACAAATTAGGATCTTCACCTAAAATGGTAGAATTGATATAGTTATTGGTATAATCTTTATCTAATCCACTGGCTAATCTGGCTTCATTCCTCAAGAGCATGTACATTACACCATCTGCCAATTCAGGGCGTTTGGTAAAAGAAGTAATCCCCTGGTTATAGTTAAACATCAAATTCGGCTTTCCAGGTATTCCTTTTTTAGTTTGAATAACGATTACACCATTTGCTCCTGCAACACCATATACTGCAGTTGCTGCCGCATCTTTTAAAATGGTAAATGAAGAAATATCTTCAGGATCGAAACTATTGATATCCCTGCCCTGAACTCCATCAACAACAACCAGTGGACCGGCGTTATTGCCTGAGCCATTAAAAGTGGATATACCCCGAATCCAAAGGTCGGCACCATCTGCACCAGGCAAGCCTGAGCGCTGAACACCTACCAAACCGCTTATCCGACCGGCTAAAGAAGCACTTAAATTAGCTACGGGAAGTTTTAAATCCTCCATTTTAACGGTAGACTGGGCACCTACCACACTAATTTTTTTCTGCTGGCCGTAACCTACAATGGCAACCTCATTTAAACTATTTTCGGCTGCCTGCAGGGTAATGTTTAAATCGATAATGGTTTTAATTACCGTAACATAATCTTTGTACCCCACAAAACGGGCAACAATGGTATCTCCACGGCTTGCTTCTATGGCAAATTTCCCGCTAGGAGAAGTAACAACTGCTTTTTTTGATCTTAAGTTGGTAACACTTACACCTGGAACGGTTATGTTTAGTTCATCTTTGATTGTTCCGGTGATCTGAATACTTGCTTCCTGAGCTTTAGCATATATGCCTAATGCCATTAGCAAGCCTAAACAAAAAAGCTTTATGCCTGAAAAGGCGGATATATTAATTGGTTTATTTCTTAACATAGTTTGGGTTATTAATGCACCTTGTTCCGTTAAATAAGGTGATAGTGGGTAAATTGACGTATAGTTTAATGGATCTACAATGGTACTCTGATTACCGACCACTCACCGAGTTGAAATAAGGAGTCGCCGTTATTAGCTGTAACGCTAAGCCTATAAATTTTATAATCTTTAGTATTGGTAAAATCGTAGCGTTTGGTTAAACCTCGGGATGCAAATGCTTCACCTGTTCTGGTGTCAAGGTCCACCCACGTTGTTCCATCATTTGATGCTTGGACTTTCCAGTTTTTCGGATCACGTCCCGATGCGTCATTACCAGAAGTTAGTTTGTATGCAGCTATCCTTTGCGCTTTCGAGAAAGTTAATTGCATATAAAGCGTGTTCGAGTAAGGATTAATTAGAAATTTAGATCCAAGATCTCCATCCACCAGCTTAGTGGATCCTTCAGCAGCATTTTTACCACCAGAGTTTTCAATGTTAACCGATATTGTTCCCAGATAGGTTACATCCGTCTCTATTTCAGGGTCCGGAGGTAAAAGGTCGTATACCCTTGCATCTTTTTTACAACCAGTGGTTAACACAGCAGAAAACAAAAAAAGGATAAAAACTTGTTTAGTTAGTTTTAAAACATTCATAAAGTTTAGTTAAAATTTAAATCATATAATTATTGTTAGTAGTGTTTAACTGTTATGCGGTCAGATCTCATTCATCATAATACACTAAAACGTTTTAGTAAATCATTAAAGAGATTGATTCCTGATCATGAAATTATGGTATTTTAACATATGTTAAACACCATAATACTTATCCGATAAATATTATTTCTTTTAAAAAATAACTCCATCTATGATGCCGAAGCCTATCGGAATTGCTACACTAAAAGAACAGACATAAGAAGCTGAAAAATATATGTACCAGGAAATGTTTCCTGATTGCTATCCATATTTGTAAAATTCTTCTGCTGCTGCTTTTATCCGCTATAGTTTTTGTAATTGAAATCGGAGACTGAATATATCCATGTTATTTTGGACAGGGCGATACAACAACACTAGCCTCTTTAGTATCTCTTAAAAAAGATATTTTGAATAAAAATAGACTAGCTAAAGTATGCTTAGTAGTTTTTAGGTACATAAATTGTTGTTTTAGTTTGGTTTAGTTTCCGTCTAAAACGGAAGAGGATTTGTTAAAACGTAAATTTTACTTCATTGAGATTCTTATTTTATTTGTTTATGAATAGATAGTTAGTTCTAAGCAAGACTAAAACGTTTTAGTTTTATTTTTTAAAAAAAAGCCCTGATCTGGTGATCAACACTTCTCCTGTAGTACACTAAACTAAAATGTCTAATTAACTGAAGACTAAAACGTTTTATTAAACAATAATAAGCATATTATTAATAAATCAAAAATTATTTATTTTTTTTATTCAAGAAATCCCTAAAAAGTCTGTTTAATGAGGCAACCAAAAGAAAGAGGAATAAAAATATTCCATTAAAATACAGTATCCCTTAAAAAAGGAGAAAAAAACACAATTAACTACAGAATTAGAATGCAAAAATTTTAATTCTGTAGTTAAGTTATTAAATGAAAATGATAAGACACTGTTAAACAACTGTGAAAATAGCTAGATTAAGCTTAAATCGCAGCAGCTGGCTGCACCAATTAATGCAGCGTGTTCTTTTAATTCTGAAATTTTAATATCAGTATCAATTCCATTGCCTTTAAGCGTTGCAATGAGTTCGGGAGCGAATGCACTGAACGATTGTGCAATATTGCCCCCAACAATCACGGTATCAATTTTATGTTTTTTAATAATCGGGATTAGAAATTGGGCCAGGTTATAGCCGAACTCCATAAAAACCATGGTGGCAAAATGATTGCTTTCTACAATTTCGACCAGTTCTTTAACCCCAGCTACTTCGTTACCGCTCAATTGCTTAAAACGTTTTACGAACCAGCGCGTAGATAAGTAATCTTCTGCAATTCCATCTAAAAATTCTGAGTTCCAGAGGTCAGCATCAAAAGCTTTATAATTTAAGCAAAGGGAAGAACCAAGCCCTGTTCCTAAAGTTAAACCCAATACATTTGTGTTTCCTTTTGCAGCCCCCGCAAAAACTTCTCCCTGTAAAAACCCAGCGGCATCATTTATAAAATGAATATTCTCCGTAGGGATATCCAAACGTTTAGATAACTCCTCTTTAACATTCACCTGATATAGTGATTTAAACTTATCCTGGTCTTTAATCAAAGAAATTCCGGCATCATAATTAAAAGGGCCTGGCATGGCAATGCCAACATTTCTCGAACCATTTTTAATGTTTTGAAAAGCTTTATTGATAATATCGCACCAGGCTGATAAAATCACTTCTTTATTCTCCTGTGAGTTCACAGGGCTACGCTTGATAGAATCCTTCACCAAAGTTCTTGTTTCTAAATCCACCAATGCGGCTGTAATGTGCGAGCCGCCAATATCTACACCTAATGCAACAGGCTTTTCCATTCTATATCTATATTTCTGTTATCTATTTCTTTGTTCATTTGAATTAATTCGCCAAAAGTAGCGATTCAATATCTATTTACTGAGCGAAAATGGTTTATCATCCGCTAACACTCCCCTATTTAACGAAGGTTTAACATTCATCTCCAATTTTAATACACCACCATTTAGCAAATCACTATGGTTTATAAAGTTTTTAGTGAAATTTTTACCGTTTAACGTAGCCGATTTAATATAAACGTGGTTCTGATCATTTGCTGGTGCCTCAATCACGAATTTTTTACCGTTTTCTAAATTAATAGTGGTTTTTTTAAACATCGGGCTACCTATAACATACTCTCCGGTACCTGGTGTAACGCTGTAAAAGCCCAGTGCACTCAATACATACCAGGAAGAAGTTTGTCCCTGATCTTCATCACCTGGATAACCATTTTCAGTGGCATCATATAACTTATGCATCACCTCACGGGCATGAAACTGCGCTTTCCATGGCTGGTTGGCATAATTATACAAATATACCATGTGCTGTATGGGTTGGTTTCCGTGTGCATATTGTCCCATATTGGCCATTACCATTTCGGTCATTTCGTGGATCATCCCACCATACGAACCTACATTCACTTTATTGGGCTCGGTAAAAACAGAATCAAGCTTGGCAATAAAATTGTTATTTCCGCCCATCAGGTTAATCAGGCCTTTGGTATCCTGAAAAACCGACCATTGCCAGTGCCAGGCATTACCTTCGGTAAACGGTCCGCCCCACTCGGTTGGGTCGAAATTTGGCGACCATTTGCCTTCCGCATTTTTACCCCTCATAAACCGCGTTCCGGGATCGTAAACATTTTTATAATTGTACATCGGTTTTTCGAAAACCTCCATATAATGTTTATCACCGATCATTTTGGCCAATTGGTAAGCGCAATAATCATCGTAGGCATATTCTAAAGTTTTAGCCGTAGCTTCTCTATATTTTGGATATGGAACATAGCCCAGTTGGTTATACTCAGTTACCCCATCTCTACCATTTGCCGGGCCCCATGGTCCTTTGTTCATTGCTTCATGGTAATACGCATCCAGGGCTTTTTTTGGATCGAAGGTTTTGATTCCTTTTGCCCAGGCATCTGCCAATAATGAAATGGCATGGTTACCAATCATACTTCCGGCTTCGCTCGGGAATGACCAGGAAGGCAACCAGCCACATTGTTCGTAAGCATCGAGCATAGCCTGCATATAACGGCCGTGCATTTCGGGCTGTACCAATGTATTTAATGGAAACTGCGCGCGGAAAGTATCCCAAAAACCAGTATCGGTAAACATGTATCCATCATGTACCTTACCATCATAAGGACTAAAATAGTAGGGTTTTCCAGCTTCGTTAATTTCGTAAAACTTTCTGGAGAACAAACTTGCCCTGAAAAAGCACGAATAGAAAGTTTCCATATCGGCTTTAGAATCACCTTCCACTTCTACCTTACCCAACGATTTATTCCATACCGCAGCGGCATTGGCTTTTGTATCTTCTAATGTTTTATCATTGCCCAATTCACTGTTTAAATTCAATTCGGCCTGTTTTAAACTGATGTAAGAGGAAGCCGTTTTAACCTGGACTTTCGATCCTGATTCGAACTGTACAAACGCACCTTTTCCCAATCCTTCGGCGGCTATCGAATCTTTATTTACCGTATTGCGTTTGTTCTCCCAGGTGCCGTAAGCTTTGATCGGTTGATCGAACCGGACTACGAAATAACTTTTCCAACCTCTTTTAAAGCCTTCTCCATTGTTTACCCAGCCAGTTATTTTGTTTTCTTTAGGAAAGATCTGAATACCGCTTAATCTGGTATAGCCATCTAAAACCAAAAAGCTTCTTTTACCTTTTGGATAACTGAAACGTAGGTGAGCACCGCGTTCTGATGGCGAAATTTCTGTGGTAATTTCGTTTTCGAAGGTTACTTTGTAATAGTTTGGCTTGGCAATCTCATCTTTATGGCTAAATTTTGCTTCACGCTGATTTTCATCTACAATCAGTTCATCGACCATAGGCATTAAAGAAAATACCGCGTAATCTCTTGTCCACGAACTGCATTGATGTGCCTGCTGAAAGCCTCTGATTTTATCTTTAAAATATTGATATTTCCAACCATCACCATTTCTACCTGTTTGAGGTGTCCAGGTGTGCATACCGAAAGGCAATGCGATTGTTGGGTAAGTATTCCCCCTTGTAAGTTCATGTTTGGAATTGGTTCCCTGTAGGGTGTTAACATAGTGGACCCAATCCTTCTGCTGCGCCAATAACCCTTTGGCGGCAATGCAAAATAAAATTGATGTGATTAATTTAAGTTTCATTTTGTGTTTGTGTGTGTTTATTATTTTAAGCTGATGTTTACGGCTACACCTTCACTATAATTTTCGAATCCCAAAAGCAATGTTCTTGTTCGATTATCCCACTCATTTTTGGTGAGCAATAAATCCTTACCACTGGTTTTTGCAGTAATTGTTACTGGTTTTGCGGGCAATAAGATCCGCATGATGTTATAGGTATTGGCCGGGCTTCTGGCAATAAAGCTGTAACTATTTTTATCAATAAGCTCGTTCGTTACTCTTGATGCTGCGGCTAAAACCTGTGGTTTATTTTTATTCTCAACTTTATTGAGATCGAAAAGATAAGCCTGTGTTTTTGGCTCAATTATTTTCTGATTTAAAATTGGTAATTCGGGATTGAAAAGATCGATATAACTTCCGAAGAGCGTTAGTGGTTCTTTGCTCGGACTTTCATCAACCACCGCGGCAATAACGAAGGCTCCGCGGTTTAACACAAAATTGTTTTTGATAATCAGCTCCCCAGCTTTTGCATCGGCTTCGTAAGCCGTTTTAAGCGTTGAGATAAAATCTGCATCGCCATTGGCTTTCATAATCAATTCTTTCGGATCCTTTCTCACCATATAAACTCTACCGCTACCCACATTATAGGCCGAATCGGCCGTTGTTGGGTTTATGCCCAACAGGCCAAAAAGATGTTCAGATGGAGCCTTAAATGTATTTCCCTTTGTATTCCACCACTCTTTAATGTTCTGAAAGGGATCATTATCTCTTCCGAAATATAAAAGCACTCCCCCGCTTTTAACCCATTTTGTGAGCAGCTCATGATATTCCGGCAATAAAGGTTTCATGTTCGAATAACTCATGATTAAAACCTTGATGTCTTTCAAGGTATTCTTATTGGCTAGATTTTCGATGTGCACGGTTTCTACCGGAATACCATGTTTCAATAATGGAATGGCTAAACCATAGGTATTGGAAAGATAAGGATCGCTGTAGCCCTGATGTGTTGGAAAATTCTGGAACATTAAAGAGTTTGATAACAAAACCCCAATCCCCTGACTACCGTTCAATTTATTTTTAGACAGTGGCATCTGGTTAAGCGAATTCACCATTACCTGCATTTGTGTAGCATAATCGGGCGAAATCGGCTGTTTTTCTTTCATCCCCTCTACCACAAACTTGCCTTTATATATTCGGTTTGGCCAGGGCATTACCTCATAATTATCAACCATAGGGTACAATAGCTCTGCAGTAAATGTGGCCTGATAGTTTACCTTATAATCATCCCATGATCTAGCCCTATCTTCTATCGGATCGGTTAGAAAGAATATTTTTCTTCCCGTTGGGGCTGTCATCGAAACCATCGATCCATATTCGAGAAAAGCATTTTCGAATACCCGCTCTTTACTTTTTCCATTGTAGAAAACCGGTTCGCGCGAGGTACCTGTCCATACCTGAGCGATATATCCATCCATGCCATCAAGATTGGCCAAACTGGCCTCCGGACTCACAATATGCCAGGAAGAATAATTGAGCAACGAATGGGTAGGCACATAACATTTAACGCGTTTGCCCTTACTTAAGCTATAACTTTTAACATAGCTAAAAACCTCTTTTAAGGCATTAAAATAAAGCTGATATTTTAACTTTGAAGACAGATAGGTTGCTTCCGGCGATTCGTGTTGCGGCATCCAGGGAGAACCATAAAATTTTTGCCATTCCTTTTTGAAAGCTTCACTGTAACCAGCTCTTGCCCAAAATTCAGGTTCTTCCAGGTAAATTGCGCTTACTCCTGCATCAATTGCCCGCTTTACATGGGTTTTCATATAAGCCAGGTAACTTGCCGATGGAACAGTATAAGGAACATTATTACCATGCCAGATGGTTTCGCCATTTTGCATCACCTGGCCTTCATCTAAATGGTTTTTTCCGTCCCACTCCCCCAGGAAATAATCTTTGTACTGCCCCCAGGCAATACCGGTCATAAACTGAACTTCGTAGCCTTTATCCCGATAGCCTTTCACACGTTCTTCGAAACTCACCTTGCCATCGTTTATGCCATACACCATTGCAATATCTGATCTTACATCATAATCAGCACTCCAGGGTGCTGAAACCTGAAAAGAAGTTTTTTCTTTAGGTTTTACCTGTGCAAAAACATCGTTGTGCAAAGAAAAAGCAACAATTGATAACGAAATTAATGTACAGGATTTAAGGGAGATCATATATTCTGGCTTATTTATGCTTTAGGATTCTACTTTAAAGGAATTATTTAATATTCCATTTATAGGCCAGCATTTTGATAAAGTAACCGCCAACAACACTTCGGGCCTGGAAACCTACCATTTTACCATTGGTAGTTTCGTGCCAATCACTTATAGGAACCTTGCTTTCCGTTTCAGTAGCGTAACGATAAATCGGTTGGATAAACTTTTGAAAATCAGCTTCATTATCAGCTAAAGTGGCAGTCCACATAATCCAATCTGATTTAGTATAAGTTTTACGGCTATCTAATGGTAAACCGAAATCCTTTTGTTTAGTTAAATAGAAATCGATCTCTTTTTTGTATACCTCTTTGGGGAAAAGATCAAGTTTTAAAAGTTTATCCCAAACCAGATTATATTTCTGGCTCCAGGTATTTTTATCGTTAAAAGTTAATGCGTAGTGGTCGCCGTCATCGGCAAGTTTCATCCAGTTCTGCGCCATCTGTAAAGCAGCGGTTCTGTATTTTGTGGCCAGGTCGGTTTTACCCAATAGCTGAGCCATTTGCGCATAACCACCCAAGGCTACAATTGCTTTTACCGATAAATTTGCATTACGTGCTAAATGACCTGCAAAATCATCCGTACACAATTGATTGGCTGGATCGAAACCTTCTCTTAACAGGTAATTTGCCCAAACAGACATCACTTCCCAATGTTTTTCGGCATATTTTGCATTGCCTTCTGCTTTGGTAATGGCAGCGGTTAAGATGATCATGTTACCCGCTTCTTCTACAGGCATATCCTCGCCATAGGTTTGTCCGTTCGCCAAAGGATAGGTTCCTAAATCATGTGCAGCAAAAGGTTTTTTCCATTTTCCGCTTTCCGAATAATAGAAAATACCATTCAGCATTCCTTTGAGTAACTCTGGGTTGTACACTAAAAATTGTGGTGCTGAAGGGTATGTTACATCAACCGTATTGATTGATCCGTTACTAAAGTTTTCTTTGGATAAGAACAGAATATCTCCATTAGGTGCATATACGATTTTATGTGCGGCAATTGCCTGCCTGTAGGCCAGTTTACACATCGCTGCATATTCTTTGCCACCTGCTTTTTCTGCATCACTATAGAGTTTAGCATCAAAAGTTGCACATTTACTTTTTAAAGAAGGATATTGCGTGTTTGCTTCGGCCAATTGATCTTCGAATTGCTGCGAACCAGATTGTCTCCAAACCGGTGATAATTTTTCGCCAAAATATTCTACCGATTTTAAATCGTCGTAACCGATCATGATATATTTCTCAACTGCAGCAGAAGAAACCGAACCAAAAGGGATCACGCTACTCAGATTTAAGCTTTTTGAGTTTGAAACCTGTGCCTCGGTAGGGTATTTTGCCGTCATAAAACTTTTCAGACTCTCATGCTGTGAACTTATAAACTGTGTTGCTTTAAATTGAGCAGGAACGGCCACATATAAATAACCCCAATCGATGCGTACATCATCACCGCGTTTTTTTAATATAGATTGCTCTACAGTACCCGTTTTTAGGATAGAAAGGTTATTTTTTGAAGTTTTCCAAGCAGAAACCGATTGATTTGGCGTATTTACGGCAATATTTGATGAGGCCCCAAAGAACACGTCAACTTTATGCGATTTGCCATCAGTTGATTTTACTGCATAGTTGATATAACTGATCGGTCTGGCAGTTAATTTAATATCATTAAGCAACAAAGGCGAAGTAAAGCTTACCTGCAATTCTACATTCCCTGCTGTAAAAGTATATTTTGTAGTGGTAGCTTCGATGTTTACATTGGTTTGGGTGGCAGAAGCTATTTTTACATTCTGTGCATCTTCTTCAACAATTCCGGCATCCAAATGTCTGCCCCCAGCCGTATTTTTGCAATGGATGGCCAATACATTTTTACCTTTTTGCAATATGCCATCTTCGATGGGTAAATAGCTATAATCAGAAACCCAGCCATTTTTCCGGTAAATCAATTTCCCGTTTAAATAAACCAGAACATTGTCGTCGTGATTGAGTTTAAGATATTTTTTAGTTGCTGATACATCTGCCACATCAAAAGTTCTTCTAAAATAGAGGTCATCAGAATTCCATTTTGTTTTGTCGGCACGGTCATCACCAAATGGAGCATCACCTTTTTTCCACGATGCATCGTTATAATTACTGCTTTCCCAATCTTTTTCGGGCTTGTCGAAAGTATAATTTGCCTGATATTTTAAATCATCGGCAGCTGGAAGTATGGTTTTATAAGTCTTGGTTTCCTCACCTAAAAAGCGATAAAATTGATCATCTACTTTTATTACGCCTAATAATGACTGTTCTTTCCCTGTCCAGTGTTTGGTAACCGATTGATTAAGGCCATCTCCGAAAGACCAAATACTAAAATAAGCATCGTGTGTAATTAATGGATAAGCTGGTGCTTTGTCTTGTGCTTTAATTGTTAAATTAAAAAAAAGACATAGTGCAAGTAAGGAAAGGTTTCTCATAAATTAATATTTGGTTCTTTGTACTGAATAAATCGTTTTACTTGATTTATCCACCAAATATTTCATTCTCAAAATCGAATGTAAATGGAGAAGATAATTCTAGTTTAAAGTGGTTTTTTGTTCGCTAAAGCCGCATTAAAGTAAAACGTTTTACTAATCCAATATTAGAGAAATTAAAATCATATTAAAATAGCCTATTGTAACATTTAAGTTACAATATAATTAATCTCTAATGATGAGTTTCGCAGGAATAATGACCTGTTGATTTTCGGGATTTGCTTTAGATGACAATTGTTTAAGAATGATTTTGATTACATTTTCCGCAATTTCTTCCAATGGCTGTTGAACTGTCGAAATACCCGGTGTATGCAGTTCGAAAGCTTCGTGGTCATCATAAGCGATAATGGCGAAATCATCTCCTATTTTCTTATTGATCTTTTTTAATACTTTTAAACCACTTATCGCCAAATAGTTTGTTGCAAATAAAACGGCATCGATTTTTTTAGTTTGTAGAAGTGTTTCAATCTGATCAATGGTTTCACTTTCTTTCTGGTTAAAATGGATCTTTAAAACCAGATTTTCGTCGTATTTGATCCCGTTATCTTCCAGTGCTTTTTTATAACCATCATAACGTTCTACAATCTGTTCTACATTAATATCGGTGGTAACCAATGCGATATTTTTTTTGCCCTGGCCGATGAAACTTTGTATAGATTGGTAGGAAGCATTAAAATGATCGGCCCCAACGTAACTGGTATTGATATCGGGCAAATTCCTGTCAAAGAAAATAACCGGGTTACCATCATCTAAAAGCATCTTGATATCTTCTTCTATTCCCTTAATCGGCGAAATAATGTAAGCATCAACCTTACGCGATTTAAACATATTGATTAATTCTTTCGCTTTATCTACGCTATTTTCGGTGCTGGAATAAATAATTTTATATCCTTTTTTGTAAGCCTTATCTTCGATTAACCTCGCTATTCTCGAAAAAAAAGAGTTGGAGATATCCTCAATGATTAAACCAATGATATTGGAATTACCTGTTCGTAAACTTCGTGCTATCTGATTAGGCTTATAACCGCTTTCTTCGATAATTTTTTCTACTTTCTCGATTACTGCTTCACTTATCGATTTCTCCTTTGCTTTACCGTTAATAATGAAGGAAACTGTTGTAATGGATACGTTTGCTTTTACAGCTATATCTTTGATGGAAAGCGATTTCATTTGGTTGGAAGTATTTTAAGTTAATCAATTCAAAGCTAAATAAAAACTGTAGCTTTTAAATTTTGCTCATTATAAAAACGCAATTTAACATTTTTTATGTTAATCGTTTTAGAAACACATGCTAAAGGTTGTGATAATAGAATAGTGAGTGCTTAAAACAACAAAAGGCGCTATTAAAGCGCCTTTTGTATCAAAAT
>NZ_JAVTSN010000046.1:0-55984 GCF_032678585.1 Pedobacter psychrodurus
GACGATAATTTGAGGCGATTTATCTCTATTAATAACTCCTGTCATTGATTTTATAAATAAAATTTTTTTAAGGATGATAAAACTAAAAAGGACTCATAGAATACTCCGTGTTTTCTGTGGTTCCGTGGCTAAATAATAAAAAAAACAAGTATAATTATTCTAAATACCTCACTATATTTCTTTTTGTAAAGTTTTAAATTAATTTTACAACCGATATTCCTTATCAATCATCCTTATTCTTAATTAAATTGGCAGAATACTCCGATATAGCCTCATTCGAAAACTTGTTTAAGAAACATTATAAGTTTTTAGTGCTTGTGGCCTATCAAATTGTTAGAGACGAAGCTGCTGCCGAAGATATTACTCAGGATTTTTTTATCAATTTCTGGAACAGGCGCAATGAAGTAAGTATCGAAACTTCTTTCCAGTCTTATGCTACCCGTGCCGTTAAAAACCTTTCTTTAAGTTTCCTTAAAAAACAACCGCTTTCAGTTGAACTAACCGAACATACACCGTTAAGCATTCAAACCGATTACCTGGAAGAAGAAGAGGCTTTGCTCATAAAAGAAACTGCCGACGAAAAGGTTCTCGGTTTGGTTAACCTCCTGCCTGATGAACGCAGGAAAGTTTTTATGCAATACGTAGTGGACGGCTTAAGTTATGCAGATATTGCAAAAGCCAATAACATTTCCATCAATACCGTTAAAACGCAGATGAAGAGAGCTTATGCCTTCTTAAAAGCCAAAGCTGCCGAAGATCCGCTCGCTGTGATTTTTATTGCCATCCTCTTAGGTAAAGGGAAATTCTAATCAAAATATAAATTTTATTTAATTGATAATCAGTTTGTTGAAAATTATTTAATAATTTTTTAATACTGCTGTCACCCTAAATTAACATCAATTATACTATATATTAATCCGCCGAAGAAAAAATGAACGCATCAGAAAATATCTGGATTAAGGTAATCCAACAGTTAAACAACAATGAGTTGCCCGATGAGCAATTGCTTCAACAGTTAAGTTTGGAAGAAAAAGAATTGATTGATGCCCTGCAGGCCGACCGAATGATTCCTGGTGCCAACCATTTACTTCAGCAATTGGACGAACAGCATGCCTGGGCAAATGTAAACGCTCAATTAGTGGCAAAGCGTTTGCGTTTGATGCCGTCGTTGTTGAAATATGCTGCAGTTTTATTGTTGCCTGTATTGCTTTTGGCCGGAGGTATTTTCTATTACATTAAAAATAACGAGCCTGTGGCTTTAGATCTGGCAAAGTTGACGTCAACAGATCACAATAGAGCTACTTTAGTATTATCCGATGGCCGTTCTGTTGAACTTTCTGAACAAGCCAACCAAAAACTGTCGGAAGTTGCGGGAACAAGCATTACCAATAAAAACAAAACACTTTTAAGCTATAAAGAAGATGGAGTGGCAAAGGGGGAGCAGGTGTTTAATAAACTGATTATCCCCAGAGGTGCGGAATATAAATTGGCTTTAGCAGACGGAACCACGGTAATGATCAATTCGGCATCGGTTCTTCGGTTTCCGGTAAACATCAATGCAACCAATAGCAGGGAGGTATATTTAGAAAAAGGAGAGGCTTACTTTCAGGTCGCTAAGAACCCAAACAAACCTTTTATCGTACACGCAAACGGAATGGATGTAAAAGTTTTGGGTACCACTTTTAACATCAATACATATACCAATACAACACGGACTACTTTGGTAGAGGGAAAAGTTGAGGCGAAAAGTGCAGGCAATCAGACCGCTATTCTGGCGCCAAATCAGCAGGCTGTATTTAATCAGGAAACCAAGGCCTTACGCAAAGCAGATGTAGATGTAATGCCTTTTGTGGCCTGGGCAAATGGAAAAATTGTATTCGAAGAAGCCACACTCGATGAAGTAATGAACCAGTTGAGTTTATGGTATGACTATGATGTTGAATTCCAGTTGGATAAAATTAAACAGGTTCATTTCTCAGGAGAAATTGAAAGATATGGTGACATCAAAACAGTATTAAATATTATCGAACAAACTGGCGGGGTGAAATTCGGTATTAAAAACAGGAGGATATATGTAGATCAACGTTAAACACGACATCTAACCAAACCAAAATCAAAAAAAAATCAACCAAACTATTCAAAATTAAATGAAAAAATATTTACAGGATTATTTTTCGCCTCAACTGTGCTTTTTAACGAAGGTTTTAAGTACAACAATCTGCGCGTTGGTAATCTTCAGTTCATCGCTTCAGGCTCAAAATCAGGCCAACATCAGCATTAACGTTAAAAATGCAAAACTATCTGATGCTGTTAAACAGGTAAGCAGACAAGCCAAAATGCAATTTTTCTACAATGCCGATCAATTGGATAAAAATCCAAAGGTGAGCATCTCTTTAAAAAATAAAAGTTTAAGTGTGGTATTAAACACGCTTTTAAATGGCACAGATATCACTTTTGTGATTGATAAGGACGTTGTGATTTTCAAAACCAAAGCCTTTAGCACATCAGGAAAACCAAGCATCTCACAAAAGAAAATCAGGTTAACAGGTAAAATCACTGATGAAAAGAACATGGCTGTACCAGGGGTTTCGATTCAGGAAATCGGACAGCAAAATGCCACCTCTACCGATGAAAACGGAAACTATGTGCTTTTGGTGAACGATAATAGCACTATACGTTATCAATATATCGGTTACAAAGCTGAAATAAAAACCGTTAATGTAAACGCAACCACAGAAGTCTTGGTTATGAATATCAAATTACAAGAATCTGCTCAAGGGCTTGATGATGTAGTGGTTACGGGTTATCAAAATATAGCCAAAAGAGATTTTGTAGGGTCCATTGCTTCCGTTAAAATGGAAGATATTAAGGTTGCTGGTACAAATCAGGTTGATAAACTGTTACAGGGGCAGTTGCCTGGTGTAGCCGTGACCAATTCGTCGGGTTTAATCGGATCGAAACCGAAGGTAAGGGTGCGTGGTACATCAACTTTACTGGGTAACCAGGAACCGGTTTGGGTAGTAGATGGGATTATCCAGGAAGATGCCATCCCTTTCGATTATCAGCAATTAAATTCAATTACCGGACAATCATCTAACGATGCGATAAAAAACCTGGTGGGTAGTACGGTAGCTTTTTTGAATGTTGAAGATATTCAGGATATTACAGTACTGAAAGATGCTGCGTCTACGGCAATCTATGGTGTTAAGGCTGCTAACGGTGTAATTGTAATCACCACTAAAAAAGGTAAAGTCGGCAAGCCGAGCATCAATTATTCGACAAATTTTACCACTTCTCAAAAACCAAACTACGGCCAGTTTAACTTAATGAACTCGAAAGAGCGGGTAGATGTTTCGAGGGAAATTTATGCCAAAGGTTTGCAGTTTGCCGTAACACCAGATCCTGTTTCTTATGAAGGTTTAGCCACGAGTTTATTTGATAAGAAAATTACACAGGAACAGTTTGTTACTGGCGTAAATAAATTGGAAACTACAAATATGGACTGGTTTGATGCTTTATTTCAGGTGCCTGTAAGTCAGAACCATAGTCTCAGTATTTCTGGCGGATCTGATAAAACAACCTATTATGGTTCGATCGGTTATATGAACGATAAAGGGAATTCGAAGGGAAACGAACAAAACCGTTATACCGCTTCTGCAAACATCAATAGCAGTTTAACCAATAACCTGCGCATCGGTTTAAAGCTCAATGGATCTAAAAGTACAACGGATGGTTTTTATCAGGTTGATCCCTTTAAATATGCATACAATACCAGTAGAACTATATCCGCATTTAATAATGACGGTTCTTACTTTTTCTACACAGCGCCAAATACTACATCGGGTTCATATAATTATAATGCTCTTTACGAGCAATCGCAAACGGGCAATACCAATAGGTTAAGCACCATTAATATGGCAGCAAATCTGGAATATAAATTTTTAAAAGATTTTACCTTCCAATCGCTGTTAGGCTATGGTTATAATCAAACCACTGCCAATACCTTTGCAACCGAAAGTTCAAATTACATTACGGTTATGAGGGGTTATGCATTGGGAACAGCATTACCTGGCTCTGTTGCATACCTTGCTTCTCAATTACCAATAGGCGGTGTATATAACGGTTTTTCAATGAGTAATCAGACTGTAACTGTTCGAAATAACTTAAACTATTCAAGATCACTTCGGCAAAATAAAGATAACCTGAATGTAATGGTAGGGCAAGAGGTGAGGAGCTCAAAGTACGATGGCTTAAGTCAAACCAACTTTGGTTATTTACCCGATCGCGGAAAATCATTTGCACAGGTTCCTTTAACGGTTAACACATCAATCGGGGTACTAATCAACCAGATATATGGTCAAACTATTCCGGTAATTACAGATCGCGTGTCTAATTATGTATCTTATTTTGGAACGGCTACCTACAACTTCAATCAAAAATATGTAATCAACGGGAATATTCGCACCGATGCATCTAACCGTTTCGGTCAGTATTCTAACCATCGTTTCCTACCCGTATGGTCTATTGCCGGTAAATGGAATATTGCAGAGGAGCATTTATTTGATAATCTAAACTGGTTAAATCAATTATCAGCAAGAGTGAGTTATGGTTTTCAGGGTAATGTGGCCGAAAACTTTAGTCCGGATTTAATTGCCAGAATACCATCAGGCGTTTCATCAGTTAGCACAGTGTCAGGAGAACCGTTATTAACCATTAAAAGTTTAGCCTATAAAGACTTAAGGTGGGAGCGAAACAAAACCACTAATTTGGGTTTAGATTTTGCATTTTTAAAAAATAGAGTATCGGGAACTTTTGATTATTATATTAAAAAAGGATACGATATCATTGTTCAAAAAACCATCCCCTTAGAATATGGTCTAACCACCATGCCAATTAATGCAGGGAATGTAGACAACAGGGGTTTCGAGCTTTCTGTAAATATCGCTGCATTCAGAACTCCGGATTTTGATTGGAATATCGGTTTCAATACGTCAAAAGTGACCAATAATGTACAACAGTCGGGCGCAATATCTTTAACAGATTGGCAAACTGCAGTTTCTGGTGGGTTGTATAAAATTGGTTACCCTTCATCAGCAATTTGGTCGTTCGATTTTGCCGGTTTAGATGGCACAAATGGAAATCCAACTTTTAATGGATTAAATATAACTACTAACCCTGCGGCAGTTACCGATGTGACAAAAGCAATGGTTTATTCAGGTCAGCTAGATCCCAAGTTTACTGGTGGTTTAACCAATAATTTCAGGTATAAATCATTTACGCTAAATACTTTTCTTTATATCAGTACCGGTAATGTAAAACGTTTGGCTGCTTTATATCCTACAGCAACTACGGCAAGCTCAGCGCCCTATTCGTTCCAAAATCTTTCGGCTGAACTGGTTGACAGGTGGCGGCAGCCTGGTGATGAGGCCAATACCATTATTCCGTCATTATCTTCAGCAGGCACACCATCTAGTACAGGGGTAATTGTTCCTGGTGGCTCGGCTTATGTTTTTTCGAGAACACTTTATGATTATTCGAATGCAAGGGTAGTAGACGCCAGTTTTTTGCGGTTGAGAAATCTATCACTTGGATACATCGTTCCAAATAAGCAAGTAACCCATTTAGGTTTAAAATCACTTGGATTAATGGCCTCGGTAACGAATTTGTTTTATATCGCTGATAAGCGATTAAACGGACAAGATCCCGAAGTAACCGGAAACAGTTTGCCTATTCCCAGAACCTATTCATTAACACTAAATGTTGGTTTATAATCCGTAGATCATGAGAAAATATTATAAAATACTTACGCTTATCTGTTTAACCATAAGCTTTAGCTCCTGCAAAAAAGACTTCCTGGAAGAAAGTAGTCAGGATTTGGTGCGTCCTACAACAACTACGGCCTTAAATCAGTTATTATCCGGAGAGGGTTATGCACTGAGTGCCGAATCTACGCTAAACGATTATCTGGATTTATTGACAGACGACATCCAGTCTGATTTCAATCCGAATTCGGTTATTGTTGCAGGTTTGAATAAATATGCTCCGGTTTATACCTGGCAACGTAATATGATCGATAAACTCATCGATGTTGCACCAACTTATAGCAATACCTGGTATAATTATTATGCAAGAATAAAAGGCTGCAATGTAATTTTGGACTATGTTGATCAGGTAGACGGGCCTCAAACAGAAAAAGACAACATCCGCGGACAGGCATTGGCATTAAGATCTTACTATTACCTGGTGTTGGTAAATCTTTTTGGTAAACCCTATGTAGGTACCGCTGTTCATCCTGAAACTGATTTGGGTGTTCCACTTATTTTAACAGCCGACGTTTCAGATACGCCTGTAGCCAGATCCACAGTTAAAGAAGTTTATGCCCAAATTGAGAAAGATCTGCTCACTTCGATTCCTTTGCTTGATGCCAATGGTAATGGTAACCATGTTTATAAGTTTAATGGAACGGCAGCAAAATTCCTTTTATCTAGAGTTTACCTTTACATGGGGAATTGGGATGCCAGCATAAAATATGCTGATGCAGTGATATTAAGGAAACCTGCTTTGCAACAATACAACTCAATTACTACACCCTTATTTCCAATCTCTTATGGCGTTTCGTCTCCGGAAGTGATTTGGGGGTATGGAAGTTCAACTGAATTAACGGGGATGCCATTTGGCTTAGCTGTTGGTGTTCCAGCCAAAGCTGCTTTTTCTATCTCAGATAATTTTTTAAGTACTTTTGAAACGGGCGATTTAAGGCCTACCTACAGTTTTAAAACTACCGCTTACCTGACTACTGTAATTGTAGGATACAAATCTGGTTCTGCCAAATACTCCACTGCAAATCCAACCATTAGCAACGGCAAAGCCTTTAGAACAGCTGAGGCCTATCTTAACCGTGCGGAAGCTTATATCCAAAAGGCAATAGGTGGTGATGCATCGGGCGTTACAAAAGCACTGGCCGATATTAACCTGTTACGATCAAACCGGATTAAAACAGCCAATTACTCCCCGATAACGATAACAGAGCCGGAAGCCTTATTTACCTATTACAAAGCCGAGCGTCGCCGCGAACTTTGCATGGAAGATCACCGCTGGTTCGACCTGCGCCGATGGGGAATGCCAGAGATGTCGCACACGATTCAGCTTGTTGCGGGGTCGCCACAAACGGTTACTTTGAGTGAGAACGACAGCCGTTACACCTTAGATGTGCCAACAGAGGCATTAAGACGCAATCCAAATTTGATCCAAAATCCATAGTGCTAAACTCAGATTGAAAATGAAAATCTTTAGATATTTAATGACTATAAGCCTGTTGAGCGCTGTGTTCTTGGGATGTAAAAAAGAAGAAACCTTAACACCTTCAACAATTGAGGTGCAATATAAACTGCCACAAGGCAATCACGATTACGATCCTGCATTGGTAGAACTTAATAAAAAATATGGTACATTTTTTCTTTACAAATGGAGTGCTGTAGATTTTGCTTCCAACCCGGTATATATTGGCAATGGTTTTAATGAGAGTTATACCGCAGATATTGCAGATGAAGCTTATGTTGGGAAAGTATTAACATTTATTCAGAAAAACTGGTTAAACTATTATTCCGACGAATTCTTAAAAAATAATCTTCCATTTAAAGTATTGCTTGGTCAGAATTTAAGAATGAAAGCATCTCCTACGACTAAATACACCATTTTATCCAATTACAATCAGATTACGCTCAGTAATTTTTCGGCTGATTTTGATTTGATGACCGATGCTCAAAAGAAAACTTATGTAAACAATTTACATCTCGAGTTTTTCAATTTTATAAACAGTAGAGGCAAGCTAGATATTCCGGCAGATTTTTTAACCGTAACCAATTACACTCAAACAGGTGTTACAGCAATCAATTATTATACCTATGGTTATGTATCGTACGTAGTCTCCTTGCAGGATAACAAGCCTACAAGAGATCTTCTTTCTTATATCGCTATAATTACTTCTAAGACCAAAGCAGAGCTTGATGCTACAATTTTAAAAGCATCCAATGATACTGCTGGCCTGGTGAAAAAGAAATACGATATCATCATCAATTATTATAAAACAAAATATAACCTCGATCTCCAAGCGATCGGAAACGCTGGTGTAATTTAATTGCTTATGAAAACGAAAATATTAAGTCTGTTTTTAGCATTTCTCTCGCTTTCGGCATTTTCAGCTACGATTACCGGAAGTAGGACAGGTGCAAATGAAAAATCTTCAGGTTTTTTTGTGGAGGCTTTTTCTGCAAAGGGGAGGGTGCTATTTAAATCACTGAAGTTTGATCAGAACGGAAAATTTACTTTGGATTTTCCAACAAATGAAGCTTTGCTGTACTGGATCGATAACTTTCCGGTTTACGTTTTACCAAACCAAAATCTGGATATTATGTTGCCGGCGCGCCAATCGGGGGCATTTGTTATCGGCGGACCAGCAGATCAAAAAGTAGCCACACCTGAGATATTGTTAGAAAGCAATATCAAACTGAATGGAAAATCGCCTATTGACAATTTGTTGATTAATGCGATTCATGTAGACTGGGCAGATTTAATTAAGGCAAAGAAAACGGCATTATCCGTTAAGGATATGGATCAGCAGTATGCCAATGAATTGAAACTGATCAATAAATCTAAAGAACCAGGTTTAGTTTCAATTGCAAATTTCTATAACAATATGCGTTATATGGAAGTGAAACTGCAATATTTGCGTAGCCATCAGTCTATTAAAGTAGATAAAAGTTATTTTAAAATCATTAACAAAATCTCGCTGAATAACCCTGCTGTAAATTCTTTAAAAGCCATTGGACTGAGATCGCTGATTACCAACTATTATACTTTTTTAAGGGTAAGCCAGGGCGAGGATATAAAAGAAGATGATTTAATTGATAATGGTTCTGTTGGGAAAATGGAACTTTTAATTAAGCAAGTGAGTAATGAACGGTTGATTAATGAACAATTGAGTCAAAATATCATTTACCATCTTTCGATAAGTGGCTGGGATATTCAGTTGGACAAAATTATGGTTGCGGCTATCGGAAAAACCACTGATGCAACAGTAAAACAAAACCTGATTGATTTAAGAGAAAAATACAGCAAGGTTTCTAAAAATGCAGTAGCACCTGATTTTTCAATTCCAGATGCCGCGGGTAAATTGGTAAACCTTTCTGATTTTAAAGAAAAGGTGGTAGCCATCGATGTTTGGGCAACCTGGTGTATTCCGTGCATGCACTCATTGCCTTATTTTCTTAAAATTCGCGAGAAATACAAAGACAATCCGGATGTGGTATTCATGTCTATTTCTACCGATAATGCGGCATCCAAAACAAAGTGGCTTGATTTTTTGAAGTCAAAAAACATGAATGGCATAGATTTGCATGCTGGAGATAAAAGCGCATCGGCTTTCGAAAAAGCGTATAATATTACAGGTATACCAAGATATATCTTAATTGGTAAAGACGGTAAAATTATAGAAGATCATGCACCACAGGCCTCTGAGCCTGCTTACGAAACCTTAATTCAAACCGCGCTGCAGGCCAAATAAAAAAGAACCCAAATCAATTTAAAAATGAAAAAAATTAGCAGACTATTCCTGGTCTTATTGCTACCGCTTTGCTTAAATGCACAGCAAAAAGCAGGCTTTTCGGCCACTAAGAAAAAGGATTTGTTTATTCATCATCCTCAAAACTGGCATCTGTTGTCGTTCGGAAAAGATAGTGTATATGGAACCGAAGTAAACAGGGCTTATGCCGAAATTTTAAAGGGTAAAACAGCTAAAAAAGTTGTGGTGGCGGTAATTGACGCTGGCGTTGATATCAATCATGAAGATTTAAAATCTGTAATCTGGACCAACAAGAACGAAATCCCAAATAATGGAATTGATGATGACCATAATGGTTATATCGATGATGTTCATGGATGGAACTTTTTAGGCAGTGCCGACGGAAAAAGAAATATTCAGGTAACAGCTAACGAGAACGACCGCGAATACCTGCGTTTGATGCGTAAATATGAAAATGTAGATACTGCCAAACTGAAGGGAGAGGAAAAAAAATACTTTAACCTGGTTAAACGTAAATCGGATGTTTACAGAACAGCATCTTCAATTGGTTTAGCTGAGAAGATGGCTTCAAAGTTTGATTCTATCGATCGTTATTTCCGTAAAGTTTATCCGAATAAAGTAGTCAACATCCAGACTTTTAACGAAGAAAAGCCAGAGTTTACAAATGATAAAGATTTGATTTTTGCTTTCGAGTTGTTAAAACTAAGGGCACAAGGAGCAAAATACAGTGCAGATCAACCTGCAAATATTTTGTATACCATGGCTGATTATATGATCAGTCAGGCAAAAATTAATTATCAGAATAAATTAGTGGCTGCATCAAAAGATGACCGTGCCTTCGTAATGGAAGATGTTAAGGAAGGACAAAACTGGGGCAATAATCAGTTGAGTTTTCAAAGTTCCGATCATGGAACACATGTAGCCGGAATTATCGGGGCTAATCGGAACAATAGTCTAGGGATCGAAGGCATTGCTGATCAGGTAGAAATTATGCCTGTCCGGGTAGTGGTTCCCAGTGGAGATGAATACGATCAGGATGTAGCTAAAGCCATCCGCTATGCAGTTGATAACGGAGCACAGCTGATTAATATGAGCTTTGGTAAACGCGTTTCGCCGTTAAAACCGCTGGTTGATGAAGCCATTCAATATGCAGAGAAAAAAGATGTCTTGATTGTAAGAGGAGGAGGGAATTTTACTGAGAACACAGACGAAAATGTTTTCTACCCCTCTCAGTTTTACAACAACGGTAAACAGGCTAAAAATGTAATCACAGTTGGTGCAACCAGTCCTTTTGGCGAAATCATGGGATTTTCCAACTACGGCAAAAAATCTGTAGATCTTTTTGCTCCGGGTTTCGATGTGTATTCTACCATGATCGGCAATCAATATTCGGGCATGCACGGTACGAGTATGGCTTCGCCAGTGGTTTGTGGTATTGCTGCACTTTTACGTTCGTATTATCCAAATCTAACAGCACCTGAAATCAGGAATATCTTGATCAAAACTGTAACCATTTTACCGGAAGAATGGCAGGGTAAACAAAAACTGCAGAATATTTCTGTCTCCGGAGGAATTGTAAATGCTTATGAGGCCTTAAAAATGGCTGGTTTATCTGCTAACCTAACAAAATAATCAGGATGAAAAAGATATTATATATTGCGCTATTGTTGGTTAGTCAGCATGGATTTGCACAGCAGGAAGCAAACGATGTCCAGATCAAATATGCCTTGCAACAATTTGGTAAAAACTTGAAGATGCATCATGTTAAAAACATACTTGATGCACTCGATCCATCTTTTCGCATTGCCGAATACAACGATAAGGATGTTTATTCTATAGTTCCCCAACTCGTTAATCCTGTGATTTTGGATACTGTATATTATGAAGCTATTGTTAAAAAGAACGGTAAAATCTATGCCAAACAAGTTGCTGTTCCCACATCAGGTCCTAAAATGGTTTCGTGGTTACGCATGAGCAAATTTTTAACTTTTGAGCGTATTGGCCATTTCGAACAGTTAATGGGTTATGTAGATCCTGTTTTCCAGGAGTTACAACCAGTTAAACTGCTTTCAAAAGTAAATATTAAACGCGCTTCAGGATTAATGTTTGTAGATGTAGCCATTGCCGGTAAAAAGTATAATTTCCTGTTCGACAGTGGAGCAGGTGCAACAACCATTAACGAAAACCTGGCTGCAAGCTTAAATTTAAAAATTAATCAAAAGGCAGTTGATATCAAAACAGCAGGTAAAGGTGGGCAGTTTAAAACCATCGATTCTTTAGCCCTGAACATTGAAGGCGTGAACATCCGTGGAAAACAGGTTGTGGTTGCTGATCTCAATTCTCTTTCAAAAGTTGTTGGTTTGCCAATGGACGGAATTATCGGTTTCGATCTTTTAAAAGACTATCAGGTAGCGGTTGATCTTGATGATAGCCAGATGAATATTTATAATTTCGGTTATTTTGATCAATCAACAGGGACTAAGATCCCTGTAAAACTGAGCGGTAATACAGCAAAATTAGAGGTTAACTTAAAAGTAAACAACATCAATTATCCGAGCACGCTCTTATTTGATACCGGTAATGGCGGTAGTATTTCTGGTAATTATTTCCTAAATACCTATGCAAATGGTTTGGTAGATAAACTGAAAAATAAACGTTCGAGTTCGTCAATGGATTTAACCAATCAGGTTAGTAAAGCACAGATTGGTGGTATAGATGAAATAGACATTGCAGGTTATAGCTTAAAACATCCTGTAGTTACGGTTGATCTTCCAAAAGAACAAAATCCTTATGGATTTAATAGTCATGGTTTACTTGGAATGACATTGATTGGCAGGTTTAATATGTGCTTTAATTATAACTTAAATTACATTCAGTTAAGTCCGAATAAAACTTTCAGTACACCATTAGTACCACTTTATGCCTTGGGTTTAGGTTTTCAAAAAGATGGGGATAAATTTATTGTTCGTAATGCAGACGTTGATGGCTGGGCGTATCAGGCAGGTTTAAGAAAGGGAGATGAATTGTTGAGAATTAACAATGTTGTTCCTGAATCTGTAGATCAGATTACTCAGCAATTAAGAACTTTAGCCAAAAATAAAGTTCCCTTAGAAGTTAACCGCAACCAACAAAAAATAAAGATCGAACTGAAGAAATTCGAAATCTAAAATTAATTGTTAAAAACAAAAGGCTTTCTGATCCGATCAGAAAGCCTTTTGTTTTTAATTTGTGTGTGTATATTATTTGATTGATGCGATCTCTTTTTCTACAGCCACAGTTTCTACTGCGCTGATATTGGTTTTTAAAGCGGCAAATCTATCGATAGTTAATTTTTGTGAGTTACCCATTACCAGGGTATGGTTGTCGGTAGAACCACTTAATTTCAAATCTGCATTATCTGCAATTACAGTATACAGACCTTCAGAACTGGTATTGATTTCAGCATGCGCATTTCCTTTTAAAAAGATCTGAAGATATTTTGTGGTTAATTTTCCTTCAGTTTTAACTACTGCATTTTCCGAAGCTTCAATTCTGTAAAAGTCGTTTACATAAACTGTTAATTTTACTTTATCAATACCGGTTGAAGTGATTTTTAAATTATCACCATCCTGCATCACTTTTGCAGTTCCGGTATTGTCGTCATTATAAGAAATGCCAGATGCACTTCTCTGGATAATAGTCAGCTCTACATTTCCTTTAACAGAAACTCTTTTAAAAGCTGCTATTTTTAAAATGGTTTCCGGACCTTTTTCTGTTGCAGATACACTTGTTGTAAATACAGCGGATGATAAAACGATTGCTGTTAATGAAGTTGCGATTAGGGATTTGATTGAGGTTTTCATAATATTTTTATTTAAAATGGGATATTAATTAATTGTTATCGAGTCGTTTAAGTATTTTCGTTTATGTTTTGTAGATAAGACGCCGTGAATTGAAAAACGTTGCAGACCATGTTGCGTTTTTATACAAGCCATCAGTAATACTCGACGAACAGGCTTTAATTCAAGACGAAAACTTGCAACATTTACTTATCAATTGTAAAATATTTTAAGATTCGTTATTGGATTATTCTTTTTCTTTATCTTTAAAAAGATTTTAGTCTGTTTATTTATGAAGAAAAAGGTTGTACTTGTTCAGGATAATAAAGATATCCTTGATATAATGGACCAGGTATTGGAAGAAGAGGGTTTTGATGTTACGGCATCTTTAACCACGGAACCGATAGACAAGATAGATGAAATTGATCCTGATGTGGTGATCGTGGATGATCACATTAAGGGAAAAGTGAAGGGATCTGAAATAATTAAAGCACTTAAATCTGATCCTGAAACAGAAGATGTATCTGCCGTATTAACTTCAACATCCAATAATCTACCTCAACAAGCGGAAGACTGCAAAGCCGACGATTATATCGAAAAACCATTTGATATTGACCATATGGTTGAAGTGGTAAAGAAAAATGCTTAAATTTAGGTAACCGAATCTTATTTTTTCCGGGTATTAATAAAAAACTAAATTTTATGAAAAAAAGTGTTTTTTACTTATCATGTGTTGTTGTATTTTTTCTGATCACCTCTTGTAAAAAGAATCCGGAAATTGGGAAATGGAGCGATAATATAAAATTATCTCAAAAAAAGGTAAATTTTAATGCTAACGTTAATTCAATTGTGGTAACAACCGAATCAACTGGTTGGTGGTTGGGCGGTATATCCTATAACAAAGCAAACGTTGATTTAACAAATATCAACAAAACGGATCAGGGTTTTGTTGTTACCCATGCTGATTTTCGGGTGGAACGAAAAGATGGGAACAAAATTTTGATTACCATGAACCAGAATACAACACATGCTGATCGGTTATTAACGATAGGTTTACAAAATGGAGATTATTTTGATGGTGTGGAAATCACACAATCAAAGTAAAATAGTCTTTAAGGCTTCATCAAACCACTTAAACTTCCTAAATTATTTTTACTTATTCAACGTTGGCTTAAAGGTGTCTGTTTTAACGGTTGCTTTTAGCTCGTGTAAGATGGTATACAATCCGAAATTGGTTCGGTTAACATATATAAAGTGTTTTACCCCTCGTGCTTGTTTGAATTCTGGCATTTTAGAGATCTTTTCGCCATACATGTACAACTGCTCAAAAAAATCAGGTTTGCTAAAGTCGAATGATGCGCTGATATAAGGTTTGGCAAATAAACTGATCATTTCCTTATACGATTTATGATAAAACTCAATTTGCTCAGGCGTATCATCAGCATGGATCATATCCAGTTTTCTAAACGCATCAATCGTTTTATTTTTATCGTTGATTACATCTGTCGAAATTAAAGCGAAAAATGGATAATAAAAGTCATCTGGCATCTCTTTAATACAGCCAAAATCAATTACACCCAAGTTTTCATCAGGGGTAATCATAAAATTTCCGGGATGCGGATCGGCATGTACAGCCCTGAGTTCGTGCTGTTGGAAATTGTAAAAATCCCACAAAGCCTGACCGATTTTATTCCTTAATTCCTGCGAAGGATTGGTCTGTAAAAATTCTTTCAAGTGTAAGCCCTCAATCCAATCCATGGTAATAATCCGTTTTCCGGATAATTCGGGATAATATTTAGGAAATACCACATGATCGAGGTTTTTGCAGGCTTCAGAAAATTCGATGGAACGTTTAACTTCCAGTTCATAATCTGTTTCTTCTAACAAACGTTCTTCAACTTCTTTGATGTAAATATTCAATTCTCTTTCCGACATGCCCAATAAACGGAATGCGAAAGGTTTTACCAGTTTTAAATCAGAAGAAATACTGTCGCCCACGCCTGGATATTGAATTTTAACGGCAAGTTTTTTGCCATGAAGCGTCGCTTGATGCACCTGTCCAATTGAAGCAGCATTGCTCGAATTCAGGTTAAAGCTATCGAAAATATTTTCGGGCGTTTTACCGAAATTCTTGGTGAAAGTGCGTACAATCAGCGGACCTGAGAGTGGCGGAGCATTATACTGCGATTGGGTAAATTTATCGACATACGATTTTGGCAGGATATTTTTATCCATGCTTAGCATCTGTGCAATTTTTAAAGCACTGCCCTTTAATTCACTTAACGATTTATAGATGTCGGTTGCATTATCTTCGTTTAGTTGTTCACGGTCCATTTCAGGATTGAACAGTTTTTTGGAATAATGTTTAATGTAATTGCCCCCGATCTGAATTCCTGTTTTAACAAATTTTGCAGAACGTTCTACCTTGGTTGTTGGAATACTCTTTTGTGTCTTCATCTGGTGTTTAAAACCTCATCTTATCTGCAAACTTTCCATTTCTAGATAGAAACTTGCCGTATTCTAATAAATTATCAATCGGCGAGTGCTGGAAAAGATCGAAAGTTACATTAATGCCTTTTTCGATGGCTTCATCACTTTTCTCGAAACCTTCGCTATCATCGTTGATCCAGAAATTAACTATAAACGCAAACTGGATCCATAGAGCATCTTTATACCTTTTACTTAAAAAACGGCGTTCGGCAAGCTCTCCGCTATCCAAACCTTCTTCAATAATTTCCTGTGCAAAGTTTTCAAAAATGGGTTTTACACCGGCCAGAACATCAGGAGTAGAAAATTTACCGCGATGGTTCTTTAGGCTGTAAATGACAAAACTGCGTTCGTTCTTCAGGTTTTCCAGGTAACTGTAAAAGAAAGAGAGCATTTTCTCCCTGGCTGTATATTGAAGCCAAACTTCCTGTTCTTTTATTTTGCTAATGGTTTCGAAAGTAAGCTCGAACCAAATGGTTTTTTCAATGCTTTCGAAAGAAGAGAAAAACTGATAAAAATCAGCTTCTGTAATTTTAAGTTTTTTTACAAAAACGTAAACCGATTTTGGTTTTTCGTTGTTTGTTAAAACATAATCTAAATATGCTTTTCTAATTTGTTGAGCGGTTGCCATATAGCTGTTTTTTACAAGTATAACGTTTAATTTATTTGCTTGTTTTTATCATCATTTTTTTATTGATCATGAAATTGTAATAATAGCTTTCAAAATATTTGAAAGTTGGTTTTTAGGCTAATTAATTTAGTTTAAATGATTTTCGATGTGGATAATTATTTTAAATTAAACTAAAATATTTAGTATTTTTGCTTTTGATTATTCCCTAATTAAAGTAACTCAATATGGTTCAGTTAAATGATTTTTTATATGGCAAAATGGAATTGCCTGAGGTGTTTTCTGATCTGTTGAAAACTGATGCCTTAAAGAGGTTATCTGGGATACATCAAAGTGGTGCTATCTTTTTGGTTAATCCAGACATTTGTCATTCGCGCTTAGAACATTCTATCGGTGTTGCTATGTTAATCAGGATGCTGGGAGGTTCAGAACTCGAACAGATTGCCGGCTTGTTACATGATATTTCACATACAGCTTTTTCGCATGTGGGCGATTATGTTTTTGGTAATGCTGATGAAGATTATCATGAAAAGGTTTTTGCAGAAGTTTTATGTAAATCTGAAGTGCCCGATGTGTTGCTAAAGCATGGATATAATGTAAACCAGATTCTTTACGGAACATTTGATATTTTAGAACAGCCTTTGCCATCACTTTGCGCTGATCGCTTAGATTATACTTTGCGGGATGGTATTCATGGCGGGATCATTTCGCGCCAGCGCGCACGCGAATTTTTAACAGCCATTGTATTAAGGGATGGAAAAATTGCGGTGAATGTAGAAAATGAAGTATCCTGGATAAACGAAACATTTGAGAAACTGAATAATGAATTGTTTAAATTGCCACTTCACCTTTACGCCAATGGAAAAATGGCCGAACTGATTAAAAAGTTTTTAAATAAAGGGATTTTGGTAGAAAGTGATCTGTTTAAAACCGATACCATGTTGCTGAATAAAATCAGGACTTCATATGAAGGTTACGAAGCAATTAAGTCGATCAAACAATTAAAAGGCCTGGATGAATTTATGCGCCATGGTGTAGTACCGAAGATTAAAAAAAGGACTTTAAATGCTTTGTTGGTTTAGCTTTTGCGTTGGGAGGGAAGCGCTTTGCGTTTTTATTAAGTCCGAAGTCCGGAGTCGGAAGTCTACAGTCCGAAGTCATCAGTCTTTAGCAGTTCGCCGATTAATTTGCCTTGCGTTTGGAGATAGGCGTTTAGCGTCGATTCTCTTCTTCACCCGTCCTCATGAACTTGTTTCAGGATCTATCTTGTTTATTCCGAAATCGCCGGTTAATTAGCCTTGTGTTTGGGGATAGGCATTTTGCGTCAATTAACCGATTTAAACAATTAACCGATTAGCCCAGTTCACAGTTTTCAATTTACAGTTAATCAATAAACAGATTACCCCAATGAACTAATGACTAATGAACCAATGAACTAATTATTACGTATATTGTACAAAATATAAAGATATGTCTGCAATAGAAATTATTTTAATCGGAGTGGTGATCCTGCTTATTTTTGGTGGTAAAAAACTACCAGAATTAATGAGGGGGATAGGGAAAAGTGTGAAAGAATTTAAGGATGCCAAAGATGAGCCCCCTGTTAAATAATTGCTGTAAGTAAAACTTTCTGTAATGGGTAATGTTGTCAATGAAATAAAGCGCAGAATGGAAAATCAACATCAAGACCAGGCCAAATCAAAATCAGATTTTACTGAAGAAAATAAAAAAGATCCTGTTAAAGGACAAAATGATTGGAACGATCGTTTAGATGAAAACCTGGAGCCTGAAGATCACAATGATGAAAATGCAGATGAGAAAGCAAAAGATTTCTCTGCAAAATATGGTAGTGGCGACCAGTCCGACCAAGGGGATAACTGAATATTTATCCTATAGCCAATTTTAATAAGATTGGCTTTTTTGTTTTTAATCCATATTCATTTCTCTCCAATCAAATTCTCGTTTGGAATTATGTATTCTTAATCAAATTTTTTACACTACGTCAGCGGTTTATTACACGAAAAGTGTTTTTTCAGGTAAAAATTGTTAAATTTCTAATAATTGTTTTTTCTTGTGATTTGAGAAATAGTATATTGCATTTCTAGATCAAATAACCATGTATAACGTTTTCAACTAAACTGATAGGTAATGAGCAGGCATTGGTTATTGGTTTTGTTCTTTTTGCTTTTTGCAACAACCTTTTCTTTTGCACAGAATACATCCAATAAGGGGAAAGATTTTTATGTTCCTTATGCAGGTCATATTGATGGCGAAGCATCGCGTTTAACATTGTTTTTATCTGCGGATCAGGCCACCGATTACGCTGTTTATATTGGTAATACGTTAGTTTCAGTTGCTGGTGCAAACATTCCGGCCAATACATGTTTGCCTATTGTAATCAATCCTGGCCAGTACCCGGTATTAATGGCCAGCTCTGATTTAATAGAGCGTAATAAAGCCATTCATGTGGTTACCGGTAAATCCATTTCATTGTATAGTATCATTTCGAACAATGCGCGTACTGGTGGTACTTTGGTATTGCCAACCAATACCCTCGGACAAGAATATTATGCATTTAGTTATGAAAATCAGGGAAATCAGCAAGGTTTTTCTCAGTTTACCATTGTGGCTACAGTTAATGCTACAGAAATTGAAATTACGCCTAATCAGGCTGAAAGAAATGGTAAGCGGGCTGCCAATGCTACCTATACAATAACTTTGGATAAAGGAGATGTATATCAATATCAATCGGCAAGCGATTTAACCGGGAGTCATATCAAATCTTTAAATTGTAATCCAATTGCCGTATTTACAGGTAATACCTGGGCCGCATTCTGTAATCTCGGTAATCCTCGTACCCCAAGTGGTGGTGATAATCTCTATCAGCAGGTTTTTCCGGTTTCATCTTGGGGCAAAAATTTTGTGACTGCACCTTTTTATAATACATTGCATGGCAATACAGACATAATGAGGGTAATTGTTGCTGAAGACAATACCATTGTTACGGTTAATGGAAGTACCGTTGACGCCAATGGAACTTCACTTTCAAATCCTTATAATAAGGGAGCAGTAATTACCTTTTTTTCTACCAGTGCAAATGTGATTTCGGGATCGAAGCCCATTTCTGTTGCACAGTACCAAACCTCTCAAACTTGTAATCAGAATAATCCTGCTGATACCAGATTGAATGGTCCATATCCTGGAGACCCAGAGATTACTGTGCTTAATCCTGTAGAACAAACATTAAATAATATTACGGTATTCTCTGATTTAAAATCGGTGAGGGTTCCCACCCAGATTGATAAATACTATTTAAACGTGATTATTAAAACAGCTGATATTGCTTCTTTTAGGTTGGATGGTAATCCTGTGAATAATTTTATCACAATTGATAATACATTTAGTTATGCGATAATTGATGTTACGAATACTCAACCTCAACATAGGTTATCTGCTGCTGGTGGCTTCTCTGCCATTGCTTATGGATATGGCTCTGTCGAGTCATATGCTTATCTGGCTGGTGCAAATATTCAGAATTTTACCTTTCAGCCCAAAAGTGCTGCTACCGGACAACCCATAACCAGTGGCTGTTTAGGGGAGCCCATTAATTTAACTATAAATCTGCCCTATAAAGCCCTTAAGTTAGAATGGGAGATACAAGGTGCCACTCCTTATACAATTAATGCTCCGGAGCCTACAGGTTCTTTTACAAGGGCAAATGACATTAATACTTATTATATTTATACATACCCTGATGAATTGAATTACCCTACGGCTGGCGATTATCAATTTAAGGTTATTGCTACTAAACCCAATGCCGATAACTGTGGCAATACCGAAGAGCTGATTATCGATTTTTCTGTCGATAACCAACCAACAGCTGCTGCTGATAATCCACCCACAGTTGGTTGTCAGTTAAGTGGAATCCTGTTTAAGGATAAAAGTACATCCAATTCAAATTCGAGAAGCATAACAAACTGGTTATGGGATTTTGGGGATGGTAAAACATCTCCAGAGCAGAATCCTGTTCATATTTATGAGCTTCCAGGGACTTATAATGTAGTATTAACCGCAACAACGGATACGAAGTGTTCGGAAACTTCAGCGATTTACCCCATTGTGATTAATCCTCAGCCAGTGTCTGATTTCGAGGTCAAGGGTTTATGTGTAGGGAAGCCTATCCTTTTAACTGAAAAGTCAACAATCGCAACTCCTGGAACTATCGTGAAATGGGTATGGGATTTTGGTGATGGAAGTACCCCATCCAATGAGCAGAATCCCGTTCATCAATACACTGCCATTGGTTCATACCAAATCACTCTGACCACTGTTAGCGACAAGGGATGCGAGAATTTAAAATCCAAAATGGTTACGGTGATTAGCCCGCAAACAGTAGATTTTGAGCTGCCAGATTTTTGTTTGGCAGATGGAATAGCTAAGTTTAGAAATATTTCTAAAAATGCGGATGGAACGACCTCTGGTTTAACGGCGCAATGGACCTATACAGAAAATAATAGCAACCCATTGGGTAGTTCTGTTGGTTTGGATGGCGCTTTTACGCCTCCTGCGCCTGGAGATTATACCATAACGCTGATAATGTCAAATCAGGATGGATGTATGGTGCCAGTTTCAAAAAGTTTCACGGTTAATGGTGATGTTAAAGAAGCTGATTTTGAGATTATCAACAACAATAGCTGTGCTAGTGAAAATATTCTCATCAAAAATACTTCAACTGCTATTTCGGGCAACATTACCAAAATTGAGATTTATAGAGATTATGGCAGAGAAGCCGTGATTTATAAGACAATCCCATATCCCGACGCCAGTGATATTGCCATTAAGTATGATAATTTTGGTGGCTCAGTTGATCGGAAATTTATCATAAGACTTGTTGCTTATTCGGGTGAAAGCTGCTCGAAGTATTCAGATCAGGAGGTTACCGTAAAACCTGTGCCCCAATTGGAATTTGATGATATGGCATCTATTTGCGAAGCTGACGGAACCGTGCTGATTACGCAGGCGAGACAGAAAGCTGGTGAAGAAATGAATGGTCCACCAGGTGTATACAGTGGCGATGGCATAAGAGCAGATGGAACTTTTAATCCTAAAATTGCTGGAGTGGGTTTCCATGAAATCACTTATACCTATACTGGTGATAATAGCTGTTCGGCTTCGATTACTAAAAGCATAGAAGTATATAAATCGCCGGTTGTTAATGCAGGTACTGAGATCTACATCCTTGCTGGCGGTCAAATAGAAATTCCAGCTACGGCCGAGGGTATAAATTTAAAATATGCATGGTCGCCTGCAACAGGCCTCAGCAGAACAGATGTATTGAATCCAATAGTATCACCAGATAAGGATACGGAATATACACTCACAGCCACTACGCAGCCAGATGGATGTGCAACAACATCAAAAGTGTTGGTAAAGGTATTGCAAGCCTTAAACCCACCAAATACCTTTACGCCAAACGGAGACAATGTAAACGATACCTGGATTATTAAATATTTAGAATCTTACCCGAATGCCACGGTAGAAGTTTTTAACAGAAACGGAAATAAAGTGTTTTTCAGTAAAGGATATAAAATTCCTTTCGATGGAAACTACCAGAATGAACCACTTCCGGTTGGCGTTTATTATTACATTATTAACCCGCAGAATGGGCGAAAAACAATTACAGGACCGCTCACTATAATCAGATAAAATTGAAAAAATTCCTCATCATATTCGCGCTTTTTGCATCATTTAAAGGTTTTGCACAACAAAAACCACAGTATACCCAATACATTTTTAACCAGTATCTGTTAAATCCGGCACTTTCTGGTATTGAAAATTATCTTGATTTTAAAGCCGGTTACCGTAAACAATGGTCGGGAATTACTGATGCACCACAAACCTCTTTTGTATCGGCACATTGGGCCCTGGGCGACAAACAGTTGTGGAGTAATGCGCTAACATCGTTTCCTGAACAAACAGGTAACCCGATGGATCGGAATTATATGCAAAATTATATGTCGTCGCCTTCACACCATGGAATGGGGGTGACCGCTGTGCTGGATAAAACCGGTCCGATAAAAAGATTAGACGCAAATATTACTTATGCCTATCATTTACAGTTGAGTAATGATTTTAATTTATCAGCTGGCGTTGCAGCAGGCATTTCGAGTATTTCGTTAGATGTAAATGCACTTACTTTCGATACGCCGATAGATCCGGTAATGAATAGAGCACTAATTAATCAGATAAAACCCGACCTCAGCATTGGTTTATGGTTATACGGTGCAAGGTTGTTTGCTGGTTTGTCTGTACAGCAGATTTTACCGCAAAAATTAAGTTTTTCTGGCGATAACAATTACAATTTAGGCAAAGAAGCGCCACATTATTTTGCCACAGCTGGGTATAAGCTTTTTGTAGATGACGAAATCTCAGCAATACCTTCGGTGATGGTAAAGTATGTATCACCTGCACCGGTATCGGTTGATTTAAACCTCAAACTGGCTTTTAAAGATAAAATATGGTTGGGTGGAAGCTATCGTAAAGATGATTCCTTTGCAGCAATGGCAGGTTTCAATATCGGTAAAATGGTTAATTTAACCTATTCTTACGATTTTACCACTTCTGAACTGAACCAGGTGAGTAACGGCAGTCACGAAATAGTATTGGGCTTATTGTTAAATAATATCTACAAAGTACCATCGTACATTAGAATGTGGTAATCTAGCAGTCTTCAGATTTTAATAAATATGCAGCTTGTAGATTGGAGCGCAAACCTGTATAGGACAGTAAGTTTCCTCCCGTCTATTAAGCTAATGGTTTTTAACCACAGATGGACACACCTGTCCGACTGGTCAGGCGGGAATAAACACTGATCTTGATATCCCCGCCTGAACGGTTGGGCAGGTGTGTCCATCCTTTTTATCTCCCGAAATCGGGACAGGTTGTGGTTAAATTATGTTTGGCTGTGATTAGGGCTTGACTTAATGACATTGGGGTAATGCTTCAGCCGGGGCTAAATGGCTAAAATAGTTTTTCATTTTTGGGGTTGCGACGGAAACCTTTGTTCTTAAACCTGACAACAGCGGCAGCTCCCGATTTTTCATCGGGACTATAGCGAATGGCAGGACTGTAAACCGCCAAGCACACAGAACTGCTCATTTCCAATCACACTAGATAGTCTATATAGTGTGCAATGCTTTCAGTTGGCAGTTTGCAATTGAAACCTTGCAGTAAACTGAAAACCAATAACTGAAAACTGTGAACTGAACTAAAGTTCTTTCCTTAACCTGGCAACAGGGATATTCATCTGTTCACGGTATTTGGCAACCGTTCTTCTGGCGATGTTATAACCTCTTTCTTTTAAAATTTCAGTCAGTTTTTCATCTGCCAAAGGTTTACGCTTATCTTCATTGCCGATGCAGTCTTCTAATATTTTTTTAACTTCTTTGTTCGAAACTTCTTCACCATTTTCGGTTTGGATGGCTTCTGAGAAGAATGATTTTAATAAAAAAGTACCAAATTCAGTCTGTACATATTTAGAATTCGCCACCCTCGATACGGTTGAAATATCCATATCGATCTTATCTGCAATATCTTTTAAGATCATTGGGCGCATTTTACGCTCATCGGCCGTTAAAAAATATTCGTATTGATAATGCATAATGGCATTCATCGTTTTTAACAAAGTCTGTTGTCTTTGTTTAATGGCATCGATAAACCACCTGGCCGAATCCAACTTCTGTTTAACAAACTGAACGGCTTCTTTCAGCTTTTTATCTTTTGATGAGGCTTTATCATAATGCTCGAACATTTCCTGATACGAACGGCTTACCTTTAATTCAGGAGCATTTTTTGAGTTTAAAGTCAGGATCAATATGCCATCATTATTGCTGATGTGAAAATCAGGAATAATTTGCATCTGTTTGGTAGTTACCTGATTGGCATCACCCGGTTTTGGGTTTAAACGCAAAATTTCGTTAACCACCTCCTTCAATTCTTCGCTATCTAAGCCTAAACTTTTTTCTAATTTATCGTAATGTTTGCGGGTAAATTCATCCAGATAGTTTTCTACAACATTCATTGCCTTTACTATGATTGGATTGTTTGAATCTTTCTTTTTTAATTGGATAAGCAAACATTCTTTCAGATCTCTTGCCCCAATGCCCGGAGGATCAAAACTCTGGATCAGTTTTAGCATCTCCAATACATCTTCTTCTTCAACAATAACATTCTGCGAAAAAGCAAGGTCATCGATCATCGAACCCAGCGGACGGCGTAAATAACCATCGTCGTCTAAACTGCCGATAATCTGTTTACCGATGATAAAATCCTGATCGGATAGGGGGATAAGGTCTAATTGTTCCTGTAAACTTTCGAAAAAGGTACTTTCGATGGCAATAGGGGTTTCTTTTTTCTCCTCATCGTCATCTCCATTATTGTAGTTGGTGCTATAGTCGTTGGCAGCGTCGTCCTGCAGATAGTCATCCACATTAAACTCATCCATGCTGGTGTCTTCTGATGATTTTTCGTAATCCTCTGGACCGTCGTTTAAATCATCGTATTCGCTTTTTGGCTCATCCTGAGTCATTAAACTTGGATCTTCAAGCGCTGGATTTTCTTCCAGTTCTTCTTTTACCCGGGTATCTAAAGCAACGGTTGGCACCTGCAACAGTTTAATAAACTGTATTTGTTGAGGTGATAACTTTTGTAATAATTTTTGTTGTAAGTGTTGCTTTAGCATATTAAATATAAAAGAATGTGGCAAAAATAAACAATAGATTTCAGATATTCTGCTGATTTGAGCTAAATGCTATCGATATGTTTGGTTTTAAAATTATTTCCTAAACATTTGTATTGAGTTTAATGTTTGCTACTTTAGTAAATAAAAAAACTAAAACTTAATAAATTATGGGCTTTGTAAAAGAATTTAAGGATTTTGCAGTTAAGGGAAACGTACTTGACCTGGCTGTCGGTGTAATCATTGGGGCTGCATTCGGGAAAATTGTTAGCTCTTTGGTTGAAGATATTATTACACCAGCGGTTTTAGGACCAGCGCTAAAAGCGGCAGGTTTAGAAGATCTTAGCAAACTCACCATTGCCGGTACCGCAATTAAGTATGGAAATTTTCTTTCGCAGGTAATCTCTTTTATCATCGTTGCATTGGTTCTTTTCCTTATTATTAAAGGTGCCAATAATTTGAAGAAAAAAGAGGCCGCCGCTCCAGCAGCAGCACCGGTACCAACTAAAGAAGAAGTACTTTTAACTGAAATTAGAGATTTATTAAAAGCTAAAGCATAACATATAATAAAGCCATCCCGATTTTTCATCTGGATGGCTTTATCTTTAATAGCTTTTTTTTACAGTAGGATCGGTTATGATGATATAATCGCCAAGGCTTTTAAATTTCTCCCAATCTGGCTGAGCAAAACTTTCATTGGAAAAAGATGAGATATTCAGGATTTTTAATTTTGGATTTAGTTTTGCCAACTTGGCCAATGTGCCCAATTTTTCATCACTATGGAAACGGCCGTTGAGCTGCATTACCTTCACGCCTTTATTTGTCTTAACAAACTTGTTTACAGACCACGCCATGGTGGCATCCCATAAGTTTTGGGTCTGATAAATCTGCATTGATCCCATGTTATGGCCGCCTAAAGTTTCTGCGAATTTTTCATAATATCTGCCCTGGGCAGTATCAACAGGTAGCGGTGGCAAAAAATTAAATGATGTTTTGGGGAATTTTTCCAATACCTTCAGTCCGCCCATGGTAACTGCATTGCTGTAACGTGTTGCGGCGTTGGCGGCAATTACTTGTAGATGGTTCTGTTTGGCATATTCTACCAAAGGCCTGTAGTCTTTATAATTTCCCCAGGCCCTTCCTTCCTTAATAAAGTTTTTTTCCGAAATTAATCCTGCTAAGTACTCATCAACTTGGGGTTGTACATCAGTATGGAACATTTCTAATGATAAGGCCGTTTTTTGCGGGTATTTATCGCTGAGTTTTTTAAATATTTCCGCTTCCAGGTAATGCCCGATGGAATCATTGTGGTCTTCTCCAAAAAACAAAACATCTGCAGCGCTCATGTCGGCAACTAGATCCTCTATCGAAATGGTCTTTTGCTTTTTTACATCGTAAATCTTATAATGGCTACTGATTTCCTGTGCATAGAGAGCTGTAGAAATAGAGAGGACAAAGATTAATAGGGAAAATTTCATACCCTCAAATTAACAAAATAATTTTCACCGATAAAATAAGGTCACTTACCGCCTTTTACCGAGTTCTTGCACGTTGCGTCTGTTATGATCGGGCGCTTATCCATACTTTTAGCATATTAAATATGAACACACATGGAAAATATTAATCATAACGATAACAATCAGCTTAAAAACTCAGGAAGGGTTTGGAGTGGTTTCCTCATCGTCATCATCGGATTTGCATTTCTATTAAACAATATGGGGCTAAATATTCCAAGGTGGATATTCAGCTGGTCTAATTTTTTAATTGTACTTGGTGTATTTATCGGCGTTCGTCGTAACTTTAAGGGTGTAGCCTGGCTGATCCTGATTTTAATCGGCGCATACAATACATTAAATGATATACCTGGATTGGATATAAATTTATCTAAATATGCTTTAGGACTGGGTTTGGTCATTGTTGGTGGTTTTTTAATCTTCAGACCAAAAGATACCGGATTTTTAGGGAAGAAACGGAAGAATAAAGATAAAAACAAAGCCGATTTTGATTTTGGGACAGCTACCGATGAAAAAACGGTAAATAATAACGATATAATTGATGTAATGGCTGTTTTTGGAGGCAGTAACCAAACGGTTTACTCTAAAAACTTTCAAGGTGGCGATATTACCGCTGTATTTGGAGGAGCCGATATCATAATGACCCAGGCCGATTTCCCTGAAACGGTATCGCTTGATGTGACAGCGGTTTTTGGTGGGATTAAATTGATCGTACCACAAAATTGGGCCATTAAATCGAATGTAACTGCTTTATTCGGAAGTGTGGAGGATAAAAGATCGCATTTAATGCCCGTGGCAGAAATGACAAAAACATTAATTTTAGATGGGACGGCTTTGTTTGGGGGGATCGAGATAAAAAGTTTCTAAACATTTATAATAAAACATCGCCTATGAAATGGTTTGCAGTAAATTGTATCTATCAGGTAATTTGTGGTGAGGGGAAACATACGCCCCAGTTTAATGAGCAAACGCGTTTGATCCTTGCAGAGGGAATTGCGCATGCCTTAAACAAGGCTAATTTGAATGCCGTACATTTTAATCCGTCTTTTAACAATTGCCAGGGAGATAAAGTAGTATGGAAGTTTTTAGGTGTAGGTGGAATATCGGAAGTAGAAGAGCTTACCGATGGTGTAGAAATCAGTTCCAAAATTGTTGAGCCCAAATCGGTGGATCAATATCTGGAAAAGCTAAAACACCGCAATAAATCATTAACTAATCAAAACCATTTTGACAACTAGACCTTTATCCGTTCCACAAATACAGAAAATATCCCTTTCCATTGCAATAGTATGGACTGTAATGTGTGGTGTCGGATTGCATTACGTGGTAAATTTTTCCTGGTGGATATCGGTAACAGATAGCTTAATCAATAATTTTTTACTCGCTTTGGCCTGCATTGGGATCAGCAACATGTTGGGTTATTATCAGCCTAAAAATGAACGTATACTCTACGTGCTCATTATTACCCTTGCGCTCACCTTTGTAATCATTTTCGCGGCAAAGTACGCTGTACTCTATATCTTTGCCGATTATAAAGAGTATAAAGATTTTTATAATTTCTCTTTTGCTTTCCGCGGATTGATTTCATTCATGTGTTTGGCCTGGTGTGCTTTAGCCAATATTCTCTGGTACCGCCTGGAAGAACAGTCGGAAACGCATGAGAGGCTTTCGGCTGTTAAAAGTTTAGCTAAGGAAGCCGAATTGAATAAGCTAAGACATCAATTACAACCACATTTTCTTTTTAATAGCCTAAACTCGGTGTTTGCATTAACCATGGTTAACCCAAAAGAGGCAGGGGTAATGATTATGAAATTGGCTTCATTTCTGCGTGGAACCTTAAAACGTGATGACGAATTATGGGTTTCTGTAGAGGAAGAAATGGAGTATATCCAATTGTATCTTGATATCGAGAAGGTAAGGTTTAGTCATCGGTTAAATATCGAAGTAAATGTAGCAGAAGATACCTTAAATCTTTGTTTACCAGGTACTTTATTACAACCTATAGTAGAAAATGCGATTAAATTCGGACTTTATAATACTTCAGCAGGGATTACCATTAAGGTAGATGTTACGGTTGAGCATAATATTTTGCAGCTCCGGGTACAAAATCCTTTTGATCCCGAAATGAAAGCCGCTGGGGGGACGGGATTCGGTTTAAGTGCCATTAAACGTAGGTTATATCTGTTATTTGCGAATACTCATCTATTGCAAACCGATATTGAGGCAAATAATTTATATATTACCACCCTAAAAATTCCACAAAAAAATGATCAGAACAATACTAATTGACGATGAGCCTTTAGCAAGAGATATTGTAAAATATTACCTTTCAGATCATGCAGAAATAGAAATTGTAGCCGAATGTGGTGATGGTTTTGAAGGCTTAAAAGCAATTACCTTACATAAGCCCGATTTAATTTTTCTGGACATCCAGATGCCAAAAATAAGCGGTTTCGAAATGCTCGAACTCGTTGAAGATAAACCTGCGGTAATTTTTACAACCGCTTTTGATGAGTATGCCATTAAAGCTTTTGAGGTGAATGCGGTAGATTACCTGCTTAAGCCGATTGATAAATCGCGCTTCGATGCGGCCATTAAAAAACTGCCAAACAAGTTAAACCAGACCGAAAATACCGAAGCTGTTTTAGATGCAGCGGCTTTAAGTCCGGCGCAGAACAATAGGGTAGTGGTGAAAAAAGATGGTGTGATCAAAATTATTCCGGTTGCCGATATCAACTATTTAGAGGCTGATGATGATTATGTGAAATTAAGTACGGTGGACGGTGCTTTCTATAAAAATAAAACCATGGCGTACTTCGAACAAACACTCGATGCCAGCCAGTTTATCCGTATACACCGGTCGTACATCATTAACCTGGCTCAGGTTACCAAAATAGAGTTAAAAGAGAAGGATAGTTATGTGGTGCTGTTAAAATCTGATATCTGGTTACCGGTAAGCAAAACGGGTTATGTGAAGTTAAAAGCGGCATTGGGCTTGTAGAAGTTTACGAATTAATCAGAAATCAATAAAATCTATTATCGTATTCTATTGTACTGCGCCATTTTTGGGGTTTTTCTTTTCCCATTTGGTATTTTAAATACAATGGTAATAAAATATGAAACAGATGGTGGAAGTGACTGTATTTCTATAATAAGTGGAGATAACCTTTGCCAATCCATTTTGCTAATGGAAGTTCTTTTTGTAATATCTTGTTTACTTGTGTTGGCGCTTTTGGTTTTTAAACGGAAGATCGTGAAATTATGATAACTAATTCTATTTGTTGATATCTCCCAGAACGGAATATTTTTTTTGGAAAGCAATTGAGTGCTAAAATTATTGTTAGTCCTGCTTTTCTTTACCATCTTTTTGCCCTTCGACTCCGCTACCATTGGCAGGCAGGCAATCTTAAAGCGCAAGCTACTAGCGATCGTTGTAAGATTGCTTCGTCGGCTGAAAAAGCCTTCTCGCAATGACGATACCCATAGGATATTCATTTCCTTAAAATCATGTCAATCATATTGATTTTTATAAAATAAATTATCCCTCAGCTTGACAAAAAGGATTACCACTACAATCATGTTTATTTTACGGCTGTGGTTGCAGCTATTTGGGGCAGCTCCCTTCTACCGTTTCATATCCATTCGTGTAGGTATCCTGCTCGTCCCATGGGGGACGGATCATGGGTAGAAAAAAAATATTTATATTTTCGTTCCGTAAGAACGTTTCATGAACAGCAACAAATGAGGCAAACAGTCAATTATAAATATACCATTAGTCGCGTTTTTCAAAAGATTTTCTACATTTGCATTAAATAGAAAAAAATAATAATTAATCACTCTTGCATTTGTAGAGAAATCGCTTTATATTTGCACCTCTTAAATTTTACAATAGATAATATACAGTCATGAAAAGAACATACCAACCTTCGCAAAGAAAGAGAAGAAACAAACACGGCTTCCGCGAAAGAATGGCAACAGCTAACGGCAGACGAGTATTAGCATCACGTCGTGCTAAAGGAAGAAAAAGATTAACAGTTTCTGACGAACGCAAGCATAAAGCATAATTTTTGATTGCTTTTCCGTTCATTCGGAATTGGCAGATCAAAATCTGCAGTTATCAATCAAAAATATATGTACACATTCAGGAAAGAAGAACGGTTATGCAGCAGGAAACATTTAGACCTGTTGTTTAAAAACGGTTCTTCTTTTTTATTATACCCATTTCGGGTTTCCTATCTTTTTGTCGATCAAGCGGCCGATGTGCAGGCACAGGTGGTGATCAACGTTCCTAAAAAAAGATATAAGCGCGCAGTAGATCGTAATCTACTCAAACGGCGCATACGCGAAGCTTATCGCTTAAATAAACAAGATAAATTATATATTCCATTGCCAACCGATAGGGGATTACTTTTGTTTTCCATTCAGTTTGTAGGTAAAGATAAATATGAATTTGCCTTTCTAGAGAAAAAGCTGATTGCGACCTTTAAACGCTTTCAAAATTTAATCCAGCCCAATGAAATTCATTAATAAAATTTTCGGCTGGTTTTTTCTAGGCTTAATTAAAGTATATCAATATGCTATTTCTCCCATGTTGGGTGCTAACTGCCGCTTCACACCAACTTGTTCTCAGTATGGTGTAGAAGCCATTAAAAAACATGGACCATTTAAAGGTGGCTGGTTGGCGCTGAAACGCATTGGCCGTTGTCATCCATGGGGCAAGCATGGGCACGATCCGGTTCCTTAGTTTTAGTCCTGAGTCCGAAGTCGTTAGTCCTTAGTCAAGGTTCATTGGGTTAATCGGTTAACTGGTTAAAACGTTTAATTGAAATCAAACTCCCAACTTTAATCGCCATTCGACTCCGCTCATGGTGACTTCGCGCGGTAATCGACTCTAGACTAAGGACTCTGGACTGCGGACTAATTAATCGGTTAATCGACCCCGAACGCCTATTTCTATGCGCATTACAGACTAATCTATAATTTTGACGCCAAACGCTCACCGCCAAGCGCGCCACATCTTCCATAATCCCTCTTCCATCTTCCATTTTATTAATATCTTTGCGCAATGGCTAAAATACTTCAAATAGAAACAGCTACTGCAGTTTGTTCAGTGGCACTATCTATCAACGGCGAAACGATTTCATTTAAAGAAGAACAAGGACAAAACCTCCATGCAGCTAATTTAACCTTGTTTATTGATGAGGTGCTTAAAACTGCAGGAGTAAGTTACAAGGATTTGGATGCTGTTGCCGTAAGTAAAGGACCAGGATCTTACACCGGACTTCGTATTGGGGTTTCTACCGCAAAAGGCCTGTGTTATGCACTAAATAAGCCAATAATTGCTATTGAAACGTTGGAGATGATGGCAGCAGGTTTTTTAACAGAAAATCCCGATTATATGGGGTTAATCTGCCCGATGATTGACGCCAGAAGGATGGAGGTTTATACCTCAATCTTTGATCCTTCTTTAAATATATTAATACCCACAGAAGCAAAGATTATCGATGAAACAAGTTTCGCTGATTTTATTGCGCAACAACCCATTACCTTTTTAGGCGATGGTGCAGCCAAATGCGCTGAAGTTTTAAGCCACCACAATGCAAGGTTTAATCCGTCGAATTTTAATTCGGCTACATATATGTCGCGCTTAGCCGCCGAAGCCTTCGATAAAGGTAATTTTGAAGATGTTGCTTATTTTGAGCCTTTTTATTTAAAAGATTTTGTAGTTACAGCCTCTAAAAAACAACAGGCACAAGGTTAGGTTATTTTCGCTTAAATACCGAAAATAAGCTTTTAAAGAAACTGCCTCCATTACCGTTGTCGTTTATACCTGGTATTACATCTGCAAACTGCGGATGGTTAACCGTTCTTCCAAATTTAATACCAACCCCCATATAAAAAGAAGCGCCATTTGGTCCGCTGCCTACACGGGCATCGTTTTTAAGTAGTCCGTAAGCCTGGAAACTGGTAGCCACTAAATTATCGGTACCCATAAATAACTCAAAATTCGGGGTCTGGTATTTTCCTTGTAGCCCAACCATAAATACGCCATTTAAATTATATAATGGCGTAACACTGCCAGAAAAATCGTTGACAATGAAAGTATTTACAAAAGCAATATCTCCACCCTGGTAAAACAGGTTTTTCGAAACGGCTAATGCAGGTTTGTAAAAACCGTAGCGCTTAGACATATATACATCAAGTTTAGCATTTGTAGGTGCCAAAAACTTTTTGCTTTGCTCTGCAAGTAAAAAAATATTCTTTATTTCCTGATTGGTGTTGGATTGATCCTCTAAATTTTCGATCACTTTATATTGATCTATTGGGCTGTGCTGTGTATTGCTTCTCCACCAGATAAAACCTAAATCTTTGATGTTGGCCATTAAAAACAGACCTTTCTTTGTCGTGTAATTGGTTCCAAAACTTAGCGATACACCAGGGTTTTTAAAACTAGGGAAGAAGTTTTTTTGATCTACATTGTCAAAACCTGAGAAGTTACTCGAATAGGTACCTTTTAAGCCGATCAACAATCTCGATATTTCAGGATCTATGTATAAGAAAGAATCAGAGATATCAAGTTTGTTGTAAAGTATTCCGCTCAATACACTGGCTTTTAGCCCAAAGGCTAGTCTCTTGTTCCAGTTTTCTCTGTAGGTAAAGCTAAACTGATGATAAGTTTGCTCATATCCCTTAGTATTGAATACACTGTAATATTGCTGGCCTTTGTTAAATCTTTCAAAAGAATCGAAAATTGCGAGGGTTTCGTTGGTATATTCGATATTGGCATCAGATCTGATCTGCCACGCAAAGCCCATCTCTTTCTGGTATTTGTACGATTTAAATAATCGGAATGAGGCCACATAGATATTGCTGTTTTCCGAAAAATGATTCATTTCTCCGGTACCGATTGGTATACCGGTTGTATTGTACACACCTTGCTGCGTCAGCCGGCGTATAATAGATTTAGAACTTCCTTTGTTGATGGCATTAATACCAAAATAAGGCAAAAAGAAATTTGAAGAGAATTTTCGGGATGAATCGAGTGTGAAAGATTTTTGAGATGGGTTTTCGAAAGCATCAAACATGGTTTTGGTGCCAAAAAGTGCATACTGTTGTGCATTTGCAACTCCGAAGCTGGTTAAAACCAGTAACGCAAGTAAGAGTTTCTTCATGTAAAATAGTTTTTTTTGGCTTGTTTCTTATTAACGGTTACTTAACGAATCTGGTATTTCTGGTTTTAAATATTTGTTTAAAAGCAAGTTAGTGATAAACTTGTCTTTGTCTGCACTCATCTGATAATAAAAAGTGTCGAAACTTTTTAACCCACTATCTGCCCTTAGATGTTTGTAAAAAGGAAGTTGGATATTGTTTCTGAAAATATCTGCCGAATTTTTGGTGTTGATGTAATAGCTCACATTACAAGTGGTCGAAATTTGGTTTACCGCATCTACATATTGTGGTGTTTGAATCAGTAACTTGTTCTTTTTATAATCATTTAAAAATGATTGAACTGTACTCGCGTTATTCGCTACAACCAAATTATTGTCTACGATGGTATAATATGGCCGACCAAACTTTTTAAATGGCTCGCCAAAGTAACTGTACAAGATATCAGATGATTTAAATAATTTAATATCTTCATTATAGTCAGCACTTACATCAAGCAAGAGCTGTTTCACTTTTTCTCCATTGATTAAGGAAATGGCACCTAGTTTTTCGGTTGTGCTCAATTGAAAAAGTACAAATTGATTTTTTGTATATACAGGGAATATCGTATTCAAATCTATCCGGTATTCATCTTTAATATTTTTAATCACCGCATTGGCCTTGGTTGTTGCATTGGTTTGCGCTTGCCAATTGATTAGTTTTTTAAGCCACTTGCCGTACTCCTCATAAGCATAGAGGGCATAATTGGCCGTATTCTCTGGTAAAATATTCTGTATTGATGTGTTTTGTGCGGCTGTATTTTCGAAAAGTTTAAGATAGTTGACTTGATCTTTCAATTCGGTATTGCCACTGAAAAGAATTTTTTCTTTACTGAAGTTATAATTGAGTACCGCAAAACTATTCTGTTTATTAAAAATGCCAATTTCTCCATTAATGTTACCCGCAATAATGTTTTTGAGTAATAAGGGAGCCTGATTAAAATTGATATAAACATGAGCCAATACGTTTTTAATCTGTCGGTTGTTCGCTTTGATATATTCCGTAAATGGATTTTCCGTTAAACGGACACTAGCGTCATTGATCAGTTTCAGTGAAGTTGAAACTGTTAACACCTGATTATGGATACCCAGATAAACAGACAAGCTGTCGTTAACCCTAACGTTATAAAGTTCCATCGATTTTTCGGTAATTGCTTTTTTGGATTTTAGCTGTTCGTAGAATTTTTTGATATCGTTATCCTGCTGAATCTGTAAAGTGATCAGAAAGTTGAGGGTTTTATTCGAATCGGGGAGTACACTGATATAAATCTGCTGATCTTTCAGGTATCGGTTCAAAACATTGTCGTCAATTATACTGGTTTTTAACTGCTTTAGCAGATTCATTTTGTCCTCTCCCAAAACCTGCTGAAGGAGTTGTTGCCCTTCAATAATATCGTAAAAACCTTTGTCGTTCTGAAAAGAAAATACCAGGGCCGCATTATTGGTTGCCGATTGCAAGGCCAGATCTTTCGCATCATTATCTGTACCCAATTTTGAAAAATAGAAGTAGGCCATAAAGGCTACACCTAAAAATAATGCACTAGTTAGAATTACGATTTTTTTCATCTGCTGTGCAACAAATTTAATTTATTACATTGATTAGTGAGAAGTTCTTTGTCAATTTATTAATTTAGCGATTGCTACTAGCAAATAATTATGAACAAACGAATAATCCTTACTGCTTCTTTCTTTGGTGCTGTTGCTGTTTTGCTGGGGGCATTTGGTGCCCATGGCTTAAAAGCCTTAATTGATGGGCCGTCATTAGAAATCTGGCAAAAAGGTGTTGATTATCAGTTCTATCATACATTCGCATTATTATACCTATCTACCTTTGCCCGCTATCGCAACAAACTGATTAATATTGCTTATTTCTGTTTTACTTTCGGTATCATACTGTTTTCAGGCTCGTTATATTTATTGGCTACCCGTAGCATATCACATTTAGGTTTTACAGAATTTATTGGTCCGCTAACACCAATAGGTGGCCTTTTATTTGTGTTGGGATGGATAATGCTATTTTTTGCAGCATTTAAAGATAAATAATGAATACTCACGGAAACGATATTTTTGCAGAAAGAGAAACACTTTTTGTTGAAGTTATTTTGCCATTATCTTTGGCAAAAAACTATACTTATCGTGTGCCTTTTGATCTTAATGACCAAATTGCCATTGGGAAACGTGTGGTAGTGCAGTTTGGGAAACATAAAATCTATACTGCTTTAATTAGCGGGATTTCTAAGTTGCCGCCAACGGCTTACGAGGCGAAATATATTATCGATGTAGTTGATCACGAGCCTGTAATTACGCCAACCCAGCTAAAATTCTGGACATGGATGACGAATTATTACATGTGCAACGAAGGTGATGTAATGGCCGCTGCCTTACCGGCAAGTTTAAAGCTGGCCAGCGAAACCATCCTGATGCTCCGCGATGAATATAATGAAGATACCGAACTTACCGAGAAGGAAGATATTATTATCAAGGCACTGAAGCAACAACAGAAACTTACCGTTAACGATGTTTCTAAATTGTTAGGACAGAAAACGGTCTATCCAATCATCAATCATTTATTGGATAAAGAATTGGTTCTGGTGGCTGAAGAAGTGGTGCAGAAATATAAGCCATTGTTAAAGTCGTTTATCATATTAAATGATTTTTATAGCGATGAGGAGAATCTGAAAGAACTTTTTAATGTGTTGGATAGGGCGCCGAAACAATTGGATGCTTTACTGGCTTATCTGAAACTGCAAAAATCGAATCTGCCCATTTCTAAAGAACAGCTTTTAGAAGAAAGCAATTGCGGACCGGCTGCGTTAAAAGCCTTAACCGACAAAGATATTTTTGTGGTCATGAAAAGGCCGGTAAGTCGTTTGGCTGCTCACGATGAAGAATTCAGTGTGAATTTCGAACTCAATGAAGGGCAGCAAAAAGCACTAGGCCAGATTAATCAGTATTTTGAAGAAAAGGAAGTGGTTTTATTGCATGGCGTTACAGCATCTGGCAAAACACAGGTTTACATCAAACTGATTGAAAAAATCATTCAAAATACAGATGGTCAGGTGTTGTTCTTATTGCCCGAAATTGCCTTAACTACACAGATTGTAGAACGTATTAAACGTTATTTTGGTAATGCGATTGGCGTTTACCATTCTAAATTTAACAATAGTGAGCGGGTAGAAATCTGGAACAAAGTGCGTACAGGTGCTTACAAAGTAATTCTTGGTGCGCGTTCTGCAGTTTTTCTTCCCTTCGAACACCTGAAGTTGATCGTGGTTGATGAAGAGCACGAGCCATCTTACAAACAATACGATCCCGCACCGCGTTACCAGGCAAGAGATGCGGCCATTTATTTAGGCTATCTGCATCATGCGAAAGTGGTTCTTGGCTCGGCTACACCTTCATTAGAAAGTTATTATAATGCTTTACAGGGAAAATACGGACTTGTAGAGATGAAAGAACGTTTTGGAGGGGTTCAGCTTCCAAACCAGCAAGTGGTGAGTATTTCTGAAGAAACGAAGAAAAAAACAATGAGTTCGTATTTTTCCAGTGTGTTGATTAAAGATATCGATCTGGCACTGTCTAAAAAGGAACAGATTGTACTGTTTCAAAACAGGAGGGGGTATGCAACCATCCTGATCTGTGCAACCTGCGGTTATACCCCGAAATGTGTAAACTGTGATGTAAGTTTAACTTACCATAAAAGCAGCGGGAAACTACATTGTCACTATTGCGGTTATCAGCAAAGCAGTGTAAATATCTGTCCGGCTTGTGGCTCAGTGCATGTAGAGCAAAAAGGATTTGGTACCGAACGTATTGAAGAGGAACTTAGATTACTTTATCCAGAGGTTACCATTGCGCGCCTGGATATGGACAGCACCAGGACAAAAAATGGCTTACAGCAAATCTTAAATGATTTTCAGGAGAAGAAAACGGATATTCTGATTGGTACACAGATGGTGGCCAAAGGCCTGGATTTCGATAACCTGAACCTTATTGGTGTAATTAATGCCGATACGCTTTTGGGCTACCCCGATTTTCGGGCATACGAAAGGAGTTTTCAGCTATTGGCACAGGTAGCGGGTAGGGCAGGTAGAAGGGCCGATCAGGGGAATGTTTGCATCCAAACTTATGATGCCGAAAACCGCATCATTAAGCAGGTGGTAAACAACGATTATGAGGGCATGTATAACGATGAAATTGTAGAACGCGAGAAATTCCTCTATCCACCATTTTCACGCATGATATTCCTGTACGTCAAACATAAAGATTCGCATGTATTAGATCATGCCGCCTTTACCCTGGCCAATATTCTGAAAGGGAAGTTCGGTAAAAGGGTTTTAGGACCAGAACAGCCTTTGGTAAGCAGAGTGCGGAATCTTTATATAAAACAGATCATTATTAAAGCGGATAAACATACTGCCATTCAGAAGGTTAAGGATGCGTTAAGGGAAACCTTGACACAATTTAATGCCACAAAGGAGTTTAAGGGCGTTTTTACGCAGATAGATGTAGACCCTTATTAGAGGAATGATTGAATGAGAGGATAATTGAATGAGAGAATGTTGGAATTATAAGTCTCCATTCAATTATTCAAAACTCAATCATTCAAAATTCTCTCATTCAATAATTCTCAAATGTGGATAATGTATCATTCTCTAATTCAGGTGATCTTTCACTAATTCAATCATTCTCTCATTTTACCCTTGTATTGCCGTTTAAGAAACGCTAATTTTGAAACTCATGGCGTATAAATTTGTTGATAATTACCGGGAACGTGGCGCGAGAAAGAAGCTTGTTGAGTTATTAAGATCCCGTGGGATTGAAGATGAAAATGTATTAACAGCAATTGGCAAAGTACCACGACATTTCTTTTTTGATGAAACTTTTTGGAACCAATCTTACAAAGATATTGCCTTTCCGATAGGTGATGGACAAACCATATCCCAACCTTATACCGTTGCGTACCAAAGTGAACTCTTGCACATTAAAAAAGGAGATAAGGTGCTCGAAATCGGAACCGGTTCGGGTTATCAGACCTGTATTTTAATGGAATTGGGCGCCTCAGTGTTTACGATAGAAAGACAGGAAAATATTTACAACAGAACCATTCAGGTTTTACCGGGAATGGGATACAGACCAGCCTTTTTTTGTGGTGATGGCTCGAAAGGAATTGCAGCCCATGCACCTTACGACAAAATAATCGTTACGGCCGGAGCACCCTTGGTTCCTGAAATTTTATTAAAACAGTTAAAAATTGGCGGTATCCTGGTTATTCCGGTAGGAGACGAAAAAACACAGAAAATGGTTACTGTTATCCGGGTAAGCGAAACGGATTACGAAAAAATAGTATTGGATACCTTTAGGTTTGTGCCTTTAGTAGGCGACCAGGCATGGTGATTGAGTTGGGAGTTTGGAGATCGGAGTTTTGAGTAAAACTCCAATATAAAATTAATGACTCCCAACTTTAAGCTAAACTAAACAGGATGTTAACAGTTTTTGGCCTTTAACTCCCAGCTCCAAACTCTCAACTTCAAACTAATTTACCTCTTCATCGCTCTATCCAGCTCCCGCTTCGTATCCCGATCTTTAATGCTGTCGCGTTTGTCGAATTCTTTTTTACCCTGGGCCAATGCAATTTCCATTTTGGCAAAACCTCTTTCGTTGATAAAAATGCGTAAAGGCACAATAGTATAACCCTTTTCTTCACCCTTAAGTTTTAGTTTCCTAATCTCTTTTTTCTGTAGCAATAAGGCACGGTCGCGCTTAATATCGTGGTGATAAAAAGAGCTGTGGGTATATTCGGAAACATGAAGGTTACGTACGTAAAGGTTACCGCCAATAAACATGCAGAAAGCATCCGTCATGTTGGCTTTACCCTGTCTAATCGCTTTTATTTCAGTTCCTAAAAGGGCAATCCCTGCAACGTACTTGTCTAAAAGACTGTAGTCGAAATAAGCTCTTTTATTTTTTATGTTGATGTCGTTTTTCAAAATTTAATAAAATATATAATGTAATAATGCCAGGCAAGTATATTAAATATAAATGTCGGGTTGCAAATATCCTAAAAATTGATGTGATAATTTAATTTTTAATTGTAAGGATTAAAGAAGTCAAGTTTGAATATGCAAATTGCCATTAAAACTTGACTTCTTTGGTTTAACGGATACGATTTGGAAATGTTTGGGCTATCACTTTTGGCCTATCAAGTCCCGCTTTTTGCTGCAACAAAAGCAGAAAAAGCTTTTGGTTTCCGCGTCAATCGGGTTTATTTAACACGGGCTGGTGCAAGAAAACCTTTCATTCGCCTACCAAACCTGTGTTCAATAAACCCGACAGTAGCGAGCATCCCGATTTTTCATCGGGATAAAGCGAATGGCGGGACTACAGTAGCTATGAAAAACTGACATTCGTTTTCAAATTATGATACTTGTAAAAGAGAGAAGTCAAGTTTAGACAGGCGATATGTCCATTAAAACTTGACTTCTCTTACATTAAAAATGTTCATCAGTTTGTAAAAGCTAAGGATATATTATTATGTTCGTATTTATTGATTTAAGTTTGAACTTTAAATATCTAAAATGAAATTCAGGAATCTACTTTTAATCTTATTGTTAGCCGTTACTTTTCAGGTAAGAGCACAACAGCCAACTTTATTGCCGCAATTTACCTTTTACCGTTTGGATGGAAAGGCATTTTCCAATACCGATATCAAACAGGGCAAAAAGAATCTTTTTATCTTATTTGATTGTACCTGCGAACATTGCCAGAGAGAAAGTAAACTCCTGAATACCAATTATGCCAGGTTTAAGGATGTAAATATTTACATGATTACCATGGATGAAGGCTATATTATTCCCCAGTTTTTCAATTCGTACGCCAAAGGTTTAAATGCAAAACCGAACGTACTGGTATTACAGGATAAGAAACGCATGTTTATTCCTACTTTCTTACCAAAACAATATCCGGCAATGTACCTATACTCAGCAGCAGGTAAATTGTTAATGTACCAATCTGGTGATGGCGGTATAACAAAACTGATGACGGTAGTGAATAAATAATCCAATATCATTTATTTTTTTACCACAGATAAGCACAGATCAACACAGATTACTATATCTGTGCCTATCCTTTCTATCTGTGGTAATTAATCGCGCTTAGTAAGTTAAGCCAAAAGAAATAGTGAAACAATCTTACCTGATAATCAATACCGGGATATTAACTTTATGCCTTACCGAATCAACAGTGGTGCCGAAAATAAGGTCTTTTAAACCCTTATGTCCATGTGCGCCCATTACCAATAGTTCCAATTCATTTCTGTTGCTGATGTCGGCGATGGCTTTGCCTGTATTTCCAAAGCCAATAAATGGCGTGGAGTCGTAACCAAGATCTTCGAGATTGATTCTATATTTCTCCAGATTAGCAGCATCACTCTGTGTTTCATGGTCCATTACATCGTTGCCATGGTAACGTGCAGCAGCCGTTTCCACCACATGAATCAGATAATAGTGTGCCTCTTTGCCACCCTGGATTAAGGCATGACGGATGGTATTCCTGTCATTTTTAGAAAAATCTACTGCGATACCAATCCGTTTGTAATTGATCTTGTCTATTTTACCAATATCCAACGCATTTCCATGCGGTACCATCTGTCTGGCTTCGTTTCTCTTTTTTTCTAACAATGGATGAAAGAAAACATAAAGCAGCAATAAAACGATCAGAATTAAGGCTGGTACCACAATCACATAAATCCACCAGTTGTTTGCCTCTTTCGCCCAGCCACTTATTTCTTCTATTACCAGCTTTACATTCAATGCGATAATGGCTACGGCACTTGCCCAGGCCAATACCTTCACCCAGGTTTTAATCGCGAAATCCTTCATCAGTTTTTTATCTGATGTAAAATGGATTAAAGGAATAATAGCGAAACCCAGTTGCAGACTTAAAACCACCTGACTTAAAACCAATAAGCCACCAAGGGCATCATCTCCATAATGTAAAATGGTGAAAAATGCAGGAATGATGGCCAATAAACGGGTAATCAAACGCCTCAACCAGGGTTGGATCCGCAGGTTGATATGGCCTTCCATAATAATCTGACCTGCCAAGGTTCCCGTAACGGTAGAGCTCTGTCCGGCGGCGATTAATGCAATGGCAAATAGGGTTGGGGCAACACTGCCAAAAATGTTCGATAGTAATTTATGTGCATCCTGAATTTCGGCCACTTCATGTAAACCGTTTTTATAGAAGGCGGCTGCTGCCAGGATTAATATAGCTGCATTCACAAAAAAGGCAAGATTCAGCGCAACCGTAGTATCAATCAGGTTAAATTTTATGGCCTCTTTTATGCCTTTATTGCTCCGTTCTATTTTTCTGGTTTGTACCAATGAAGAATGGAGGTATAAGTTGTGGGGCATTACCGTAGCACCGATTATCCCAATGGCAATATACAAAGCATCTCCGTTTAAAATAGAAGGTTCAAATCCTTTTGCAATTTCTTTTAAAGAAGGTTCTACAATAAACATTTCGACCAGAAAGGAAATTCCGACAATAAAAACCATCGAAACAATAAAACCTTCCATCGCCCTCATGCCTTTGTTGAGTAGAAAGAGCAGTAAAATGGTATCAAAAATGGTGATTGAAATCCCCCAGATCAATGGCAAACCAAAAAGCAATTGTAAACCAATGGCCATTCCGATAATTTCGGCCAGATCGCAGGCAATAATTGCCGTTTGTGCCAAAGCAAACAGCGGAATGTTGGCCCAGCGGGGATAGGCCTGTTTTGAAGCCTGTGCTAAATCCAAACCTCTAACTATGCCGAGGCGGGCACTCAACGATTGTAAAAGTAACGCGATGAGATTCGACATCAATAAAACCCAGATCAATTGATATCCGAATTTACTTCCGCCGGCTAAATCAGTTGCCCAGTTGCCCGGATCCATGTAGCCAACGCTAATTAAATATGCCGGACCAATGAAGGCCAAAATCCGTTTCCAGCCTTTTCTTTTATCTGTATTTACGCTTTGATGTACTTCACTTAAGGATTCAGTTTTTGCCATTACTGCTGATTAAAATATGTTTTGCAACTTCTCTACTAATATTAACTTGTTTATCTGATAACAGGATTTCTACTGAACCATCGAAATCGGTAACATCGTTGATCTTAATTTGTTTGCCCAAAGTAAGGCCTAACTTTTCTAAATGTTTTAAAAATGCGGAACTGTGCTGGCTAACTCCCGTAATCGTACCAGAATCGCCTACCTTTAACTCAATAAGTTTAATAAACTGGGTTTTGGCAAATCTTCCGTTTTTATCAGGAATGGGGTCGCCATGTGGGTCTGCCTTCGGGAAGCCTAAAAATTCATCTAACCTTTCTATTAATTCGACTGATCTAATGTGTTCCAGTTCTTCAGCAACATCATGCACTTCATCCCATTTAAAGTTTAATTTGTCTACCAGAAAAACTTCCCACAAACGGTGTTTGCGCACAATATCTACCGCCGTATTTTTTCCGATCTCCGTTAAAGTAACGCCCTGGTATTTAATATAATCAACTAAACCTTTATCGGCCAATTTTTTAATCATATCGGTTACCGATGCCGGTTTTGTTTGCATTTGCTCCGCAATCGCATTGGTTTGAACGTTAGTTGTTTTCTCTGCTAAATGATAAATAGTCTTTAGATAGTTCTCTTCCGTGTAACTTTGCATTTATGTTTATCTAATTTTATTTTTAGGTAAATCTAAAAATTTTTATTTAAAATATATATGATAAATTATGTTAAATTTTAGAATATAATTTGGTTATGTTTGTATTCTCAAATACCTTTAACACCCTATGGCATCTGAATTAGATAAAATTGACTTTAAAATTTTAAGAATTCTCCAGGAAAATGGAAGAATTACCAATTTGCTTTTATCGCAAGAAATTGGTTTATCACCTGCACCAACTTTAGAGCGTGTACGCAAGCTCGAAATGGCAGGATATATTAAAAGTTATCATGCATTGGTAGATGAAGAAAAATTGGGTTTAGGGATTAAAACCTTTATTCAGATTCAGCTCGATTTTCATAAAAACAATACCATCCAGATCTTTTTGGATGAAGTAAACCAGATTAAAGAAATCACTGAATGCCACCATGTTACTGGTCAGGCCGATTTTTTATTGAAAGTTTACGTGAAAGACATCAAAGCATATGAGCGTTTAATTATGGATAAAATCAGTAAGATTTCTGTGGTTAAAACCTTCCAAACGATGATGATCATGTCGACTACGAAGAAAGAACCAATTGTGCCGTTGGAGTATTAAGCCAAAGGCCTTAAAGGGGCTTTTGAATACGATCGTCATTGCGATCCCGGTTTTTTTATTGGAATGTATTTTTGTCAGGAGCTAAATAAAATAATCGTCATCTCGATCCGATAGCTATCGGATGTAGCGTAGCGAAATGGAGAGATCTATATAGATTTCTCGACTGCGTTGCACTTCGCTCGAAATGACGATCTTTCGTGTAATATCTTATAAGATAATTCAAATTGTTATCCTATATTATTCCATCAATAATTCCTGAAATTTCCTCAGCATTTTGATACACCATGAAGTGAGTGCCATTTTCGATTACAAAATCGGGCTGTGCAACTTTTGAATATAAAATTTTATCACTGGTGCCATGGATGTGGTAAATGCGTTCCGGGCGGGTTTTATTTTTCCAGTTTAGGATGCTTCCGATTGCCCATTTCAAGAAATAAGGATCGGTATCTTTAATAATCTCGCTCAGTAACGCTTTCTCACTGCTGGTGCGGGTACCAAAATAATAATTTTGAGTGAGCTTGTTTGATGATTTTAAGAGTTTTGCAGGGATCAGTTTTAATAGGCTGAGCTGACCTGCAAAACGATAAAGCGCTGGTAATTGATCTGCCAACACCGTACTCGAAATAATAATCGTTTTTGCTGGCTTTAAAATTTTAGCGATCTCTACTGCAATCATCCCACCAAAAGAAACACCTACCAGTGCAAATGCTTGTGATTGATCAATCACTTTACTTAAACGTTCAGCATATAAAGCCAGCGATTCATTTTTATTTGGTGTAATCCAATTGATATGAATGATATTAATCTTCTCATTGAGTTTCAATTTAGAAAAGATTCTTTTATCGGCACCTAAACCGCTAATAAAATAAACATTCATTATGCAGGCAGCTTCCAGTCGATCGGTTTTAGGTTATTCTGTACCAACAGTTGATTTGCTTTTGAAAAATGTTTCGAACCGAAAAAACCATTATAAGCCGAAAATGGCGATGGATGCGCAGCTGTAAGTACGTAATGTTTTTTCTGATCGATTAATGCCGCTTTTTGCTGTGCATATTTGCCCCACAATAAAAAGACAATATGTTCGCGTTTTTGGGATAAAGCTTTAATAATTTCATCGGTAAAAATTTCCCAGCCACGGTTTTGATGCGAGCCCGCTTCAGAGGCACGAACGGTTAAAGTTGCATTTAACAATAATACACCTTGTTCTGCCCAATGGGTTAAATGACCATGACCAGGTGTTTTAAAACCATCAATATCCGTTTCCAACTCTTTGTAAATGTTTTTTAACGAGGGTGGAACAGTTACACCGCGCTGTACCGAAAACGACAAGCCATGTGCCTGCCCGGTGCCATGGTAGGGATCCTGACCTAAAATTACAACCTTCACCTCATCAAAAGGAGTTGTATTTAAGGCATTGAAAATATCTGTGCCTTTAGGGTAAACCGTTGCACCATTATTTTTCTCTTCCTGTAAAAAAGACTTCAAATTTTTCATGTAGTCTTTTTCAAACTCCTCTTCTAAAACGGCTAACCAACCTGGTTCTAATGCTGCAGACATGTTTTTTGATGTAAGATGTATAATGTAGTATGGTTAATGGTTTATAGTCAATGGTTTAGATGCTCATACTGGCCGATAGGGCTATGGACTATTAAACTAAACACCATTATTTTCTCCAAATTTTAAGATTGCTTCTTGTATATCGCTAACAAATCACCTTCGAGTGTGGTTTTCGGACCTTCAATAATTCTTCCCAATTCTTTTCCTTTTTTATCATATACAATAAAAGTAGGTGCCCTTAAAATGTCAAGTCCATCTAATGTGCCATTTTCGGCTTTCTTATTCCCATCAACCGCAATAATTTCTACGTTTTTGTCTTTGAAATGAAGCGCATCTAAAATTTTAAAGAAATTGGGAACATTTACCTTACTATCACCACACCAGGTACCGAAAACGATTTTAATTCTCTCATTTTTAATGAGTTTTTTTAGTTCGATCATCGTTGCAGCATCTGGTACATAGGCTGCGTAAAGTGGATCGTACATTTCCTTAAACTCTGGAAAAGTGGTAATTCCCTCACGCGTACAGGCGTTAATCAGGATATCTTTATTGTGGACTTGATCGTGGATTTTTTTATTCACTTCTTGTGCAGAAACGTTCATTGCAAGTACGATTAGGGTTATGGATAAGAGGATTTTCATATTTTCGGGATGCTTATTTAGTACTTTGAAATTTTTAATGAAATTATTGTTTTAAAATCTAATTTCTGCCATTTAAACACGATATTTGCAAAAAAAAATAATTAGAATAAAATTTATGCCAAATATTATCAGATTAATTGCGGGGTTTGCTTTACTGGGTGGCGCAGTAGCTTTATTTATTTTCGGCTTCTGGCCTTGGGGCATAGTTGCCATTTTATTGGGGATAATTGTACTCGTTACTTATTTCTTTAATGAGAATATGCTTTTAGCACAATGGTTCCTTAGAAAGGATAACATGCCTAAAGCAAAAATGTTTTTAGATCGCATTACCAACTACGAAAGCCAGTTGATCAAAGTTCAACATGGTTACTATAACTTATTGGTGGGTTTAATCGAAAGTAGAACTGCACCCATGCAGAGTGAGAAATATTTTAAAAAATCGCTCGCTTTAGGAATGCAGATGGATCATAATATTGCATTGGCAAAACTGAGCTTAGCGGGTATTGCAATGGCTAAACGCAACAAACGTGAGGCAACCATGTATCTTGCTGAGGCCAAAAAGGCAGATAAGAGCAAATTATTAGCCGATCAGATTAAACAAATGAAAGATCAGATGGGCATGATGGACAAGCAACAGCAAGTTCGTTACAGATAGTCTTAATTAAATATTAGAGCCATTTCATCGTTTGAAATGGCTTTTTTTATCGAATAGTTTTTCGCTTTTTTTTTGGAAACGAAAGAGCAGTATTTCATCGGGAACTGTAGTCCCGCTTTCCGTTATAAGCACCGCTGAAAAAGCGGAGGCTTTCACTGCAATCGGGTTTATGATGAAGGGGGCTTGCCTGAAATGCAAGATGTTAATTTTTTATGGCGTCATCCTGAAGTTTTTCGAAGGGCTTTAGAGATTAAGGTTTATCCCTCCCGATAAATCTTTCTTCACCTAAAAGAAACCGGATGGCCCGTTTAACATTTTTTTCGACAGATTCTTCTGTTTTAAGGTTCGCTATATACCGCGTAATTTCTTTTTGTAAATAGGGGGCAAGGCTGTCAAATATTTCCTTAGCCTTTTTATTTTCGGTCAGTGCCTGAGTCAGTTTTGGGTGCACGGTTATCAAACGTTCCTCAGCGTCAAACTCAATTTCGAAGTTTGCCATATCTCCAACGTCTTTAGCTGCCGCCCGGCGCATCGGTGTGTTCAGGTATAAACGCCATTCGCCTGCATAGCGTATTAATGTCTGCTTAAATGCATAGCCATCGATTTTCATGGTAACCGGAAGCTGTCCTTTATTTTTGCCCGCTTGATGGAAAACATAATCTAACGCTTCGTCAGGTACAAATACATACGGATTAATGCCTATCATTTTAATTTCGGCGGTAAAGGGTTTTGGTTTGTTCATCTCCATCAATTAAAGATATTGCCTTTGATTAAAATATCCATAATTTTTGGTCAATAAATCAATGTTCAGGTATCACGCAATGCGTTCAGCTAAACGCTTTTCGCAATGCGCTTATTGCTCTCCTCCCCACGCTCATTAAAAAAACTCAAAACCAAATTCCATTTTCTAATGTAGTTTATATAAAATCTTATACCTATGGCAACATCACAAGAAGGAAGTACTAACAATACTCAGGAAGAAAATAATATTAAAGATCTGGGCGGTAAAGAAGCCATCGAAAAGCTTAGAGAACTTGCAGGGAAAGCAGAAAGTTGTTTTTTTTGTACCAATATTAAAACGGGTATACCTTTATCGGTAAGACCTATGGCCATTCAGCAAGTTGATGAGGAAGGCAATATTTGGTTTATGAGCATGAAAGACAGTCACAAAAATGATGAGATCTCAGTTGATCCTTTCACACACTTGTTATTTCAGGCTGGTGCGCACTCCGGTTTTGTAAATATTTATGGCATTTCTGAAATCAGCAGAGATCAGGCGAAAATAGATGAACTTTGGAGCCCATTTATAAAAACCTGGTTTCAGGGAGGAAAAGACGATCCTAATATTACATTGATTAAAGTCATCCCATCAGAGGGATATTACTGGGATACCAAACACGGCACTGCCGTAGCATTTCTAAAGATGGCAGCTTCGGTGATTACAGGAAAAACTATGGATGACTCTGTAGAAGGGACTTTGGAGGTTGATTAAATTTTACGTCATGCTGAATTTATTTCAGCATCATATAGACCCTGAAATAAATCCGATAGCTATCGGATCAGGGTGACGACTATTTATTATTTATCACCTAAATAATCAAATCCTTCTAATTCTTCTCTTTTGGCTCTTTTGCTTAAGATATCTTCATCTTCAGCTTGGTTTCTTGAGAAGAACAAAGCTTCGGCCTGGATTCTTTTGATTAATTGGCGAACTAAGGTTAAATCAAAAGCATCTTTACTTAATTTGATGCAGTATTCTCTTTCGTTGATTTCTAAACTTGACGTATTCATATCGCAATGATTTTATTTATCGATTGCTGTAAATATAGAAAAGGCTTGCTAAATAATTGTTAGCAAGCCTTTTAAGTTTATGTTATGTTTGTGTTAAAATCAAATCCATTATTCCCGATTCAGGAACTACAAACTGACTATTTATGCGATAGGAATAACCCTTCTTCAGTTTTGGCAACTTTTAAGATTCCTTTCCCTGTTAAGGCTTTTAAAGTAGTATCCCATTTTTTGTTGCTCCACTCGGCCAGCTTTCCTTTTATGTCTGTTAACAGGTATTGTTCGCCTTCCGAAACTAATGAATATAACTCAGTTTCTTCTGGAGTCATTTCTATTTTCTTTTTCTCCGGACGCATCTGCGGGAAGAATAAAACTTCCTGAATGGTACTTTGGTTGGTCATTAACATTACAATACGATCGATACCAAAACCTAAACCTGAGGTAGGGGGCATACCATATTCTAAAGCACGAACAAAATCATCATCCATTGCCATTGCTTCGGCATCACCACGATCGGCAAGTTTTAATTGATCTTCGAAACGTTCCTTTTGATCAATCGGATCGTTCAGTTCCGAATAAGCATTTCCAATTTCTTTACCATTCACAAATATTTCGAAACGCTCTACCAATCCGGCTGCTGTACGGTGTTTTTTAGCCAATGGAGTCATTTCGATTGGATAATCTGTAATAAATGTAGGCTGGATTAAATTCGCTTCTACCTTATCACTGAAAATTTCATCTACCAATTTGCCGCGGCCCATTGTCGAATCGGTTTCGATGCCTAACGTTGCACAGGTTTGTAAAAGTTCCTCTTCGGTCATGGCCGATACATCAATCCCGGTATATTTTTGGATCGATTCGTACATGGTTAATTTTTCGTATGGTCCTTCGAAATTAATGTCGTTTTCACCAACTTTAACTACAGCTGAACCATTTGTGGCAATCGCTACTTTTTCTAAACATTCTTCAACCATAGCCATCATCCAGATATAATCTTTGTAGGCTACATATATTTCCATCGAGGTATACTCTGGGTTATGCGTACGGTCCATCCCTTCGTTACGGAACATTTTACCGAATTCATAAACACCATCAAAACCTGCAACAATTAATCTTTTTAAATACAATTCATTTGCGATACGCAAATAAAGTGGCATGTCTAAAGTATTGTGGTGGGTAGCAAACGGACGCGCAGCAGCGCCACCGTGGATAGGTTGCAGGATAGGGGTTTCTACTTCCATCCAGCCTTGCTCATCAAAATAATTACGCATGCTGTTAATTACCTTGCTGCGTTTGATAAAAATCTGTTTGTAGTCAGGATTTACCGTTAAATCCACATAACGCATGCGGTAACGCAGTTCAGGATTGGTAAAGCCGTCGTACACATTACCCTGATCATCGCGTTTAACGATTGGTAAAGGACGTAAAGATTTAGAAAGTACTTTAAATTCAGTTACATGCACAGAAATTTCTCCTGTTTGTGTAGTGAATACATAACCTTTAACACCAATAAAATCACCTATATCGAGCAATTTTTTAAATACGGTATTATAAAGGGTTTTATCATCACCAGGGCAAAGTTCATCACGCTTTAAATAAATTTGAATTCTGCCTGTAGAATCTTGAAGTTCGGTAAAAGAAGCAGCGCCCATAATATTGCGGCTCATAATTCTACCTGCCAGTACTACCGTCTTATATGCGGTCTTATCTACATCATAGTTCGCTAATATGTCTGCAGCATATGCATTTACTTCATAAGCTTCGGCAGGATAAGGCTCTATGCCTAATTCGCGTAATTGTTTTAGCGACTCACGTCGTAATATCTCTTGTTCTGATAATCCTATACTCATTTCAGGTATTTTTTGCAAAAGTAACGATTTGCAATTTGTTTAATAATTGTGATTAAAATCCAATGATAAAAGAAAATTAATCATGGCAGATTTCTTTCTTTTAAAAATAGATGCGGGCAAAGATAAGAAAGGTATTGTAATTAATAAATGCTTTATTCGATAATCCTATTTGTTGGTCACGCTGAGCGGAGTCGAAGTGTTTTTTCACAATCAAAATGGAGGTGTTTATTTCGACTTCATTTAACATAGACTGACAGACGGAATATTTTAAATTCAGACAAGCATTTTATTTAATCACTATTCCAGATCATTTAAAGGATCCCAAAACACCTTTTTTAGGTTTTGAACTTTAAGATTTTCAACCTCAATACCCTCACGCTCCAGTAGTTGCTGTCTTTTATTCGTAGAAGATGGATCACCGCTAAGCAAACCATTGCTGCTGATTACCCGGTAATAGGGTACAGGTGGTTGGGCACTTCCGCAGGCGCCAATGGCACGGGCAACCATTCTTGAAAGGTTGGGTGCGCCGATGGCTTTGGCAATTGCTCCGTATGAAGTTACCCTGCCTTTGGGTATTTCTCTGGTTAAATCCCACACCTGCTCAAAAAACAGTTCCTGATTCATGGTTAGTAAATGATGATAGACAACTAATATATGAATTATCGTTTTCTAAGCTGCTATATCTCTCCTTTATCGGTTTAACCTCCAAATTTACGTACCCTATAGATCAGCGAAAGCATAAAATAACGACCCAATCGGTTCACCTGCTTATCTACAATCACATTATCGAATACGTCTCTCGAAATGCCTGAGTTCTGGTCAAAAAGATCAAATCCTTCCACGCGGAGTGCAGCCATATCGTTTTTCATAAACTTATATTCCATTGATAAACGGAGTAAGGTTGGGTTTCTTACCGCACCATTGTCAAAGCCAGAATTAATCTGTTTGCTAAAATCATAACCCAGCGTAAGGTCTTTAAAGAAATAGTTTCGGCCTTCGATACCACATTCGAAGCGGTTCGATTGGCGGTCGGCAAATGTATCGCTTGAATAATTGGTCAGGTTTTGAGAATATGATGTTTCTACTTCAAAATTGGCAATATCTTTAAGATCAACTCTAAATTCCAGTTCCTGCCGCCATGCAATATTCCGCGCTTCAATTTTGCTATTGTCGGTAAAAGTAATGTTATTGTTCAGTTGTCCGGAGCCGGAGTAGCCAATGGTAAATTTACGCTCTGCTGAAAGCGGTTTGCTAATATTATAATCACCCTGCATTGTATAATAACCATCTGCGTTGATATAACTGGTAAGCTGATTAACTGTTCCAGGTACACGCTCTTTAGTGGTCACAATCCTGTCGTCGGTGCGTTCGTACTTAAAATTGGCCATTATTATATTACCTGCACTCCAATCGGCCTGTTTATAATGTGCATTGATGCTCTGGATAAATTCTGGTTTTAGGTTTGGATTTCCGGTAACTACGTTCTGTAAGTTAGAATTGTCGGATATAGGTTGTAACTGTAGAAAGCCAGGCTGGTTGTTTCTGCCCCAGTAATTGATATCCAATGATTCCTGATTGGAGAATTTATACGAAAACCGTCCCGATGGAATCAGGTTAAAAGTACGGTTGAGGGTTTGAATGCCATTGCTCAGATTCTGTCCGCGCAGCAATGCAGGTTGGGCATTTAAACCCACTGTATAATTTAATTTTTCGCCGATATACCGATAGTTCAATCCAACTTTATTGGTGATGAACTGATAATCGTAAATATTGCTCAGATTAGCATTGAATATCTGATTACCATCCACTACATCATAGGCATCTCTCGAATTGTTTGTAGCCGAACGGTTCCAATTATAATTGACTTCCAAAAAGTTTTTTTTCCAAATTGGTTCCATGTACGAAGCACCCGCGTTAAGGCCAAAATTTTTGCTATCTTGATTGTTCAGCTGGTTTTGGGTCACAGTATCTGCTACGTTACTGTGGGTATTAATATACTGGTTAAATACATCCCTGTAATTTTCGCCATTTGAGTAGTTAATATTGCTCCAGGCGCTCAGATTGCGGCCTTTCTTCGCGAATTTATGATTAAAGAAGGCATTGGCTCTTGCATTTATGTTATTGGAGTTACTAAAGTTCGTGCTTTCTTTGCGGGTGAAAAGGGTATCCTGGGTGATTAACGAGCCTCCAGTGTTGTTCCCATTATTTGTGCTGTAAGAAAAGTTTGGTGAGATCTTGAGATAGTTCATCGTATCGATTTTATACTCGAGGTTACCGCCAATCCAATGGTTGTAATTGTTGCTCTTACCATCGTTGTGTGCATCTTCAATCCGGCTGATGGGATTCTGGTTTGCATCTTGTAAAGCGTTCTGTGTATAGGTAGAGCTGATGGTATTGTTTTTGTCGTTGTTAAAATTATAAGCAGCATCAGCAGACAATTTGGTGCTGAATTCGTTTTTATAGTTAAGTCCGATGGCGTTCCGGGTCGTGATACCATCACCGCCACCACCACGCATATTGGCATTGGCAGAAGTTCCATCAAAAGAAATTTGCTGTTCGCCTTTCATACTGTTACCCCTTATATTGGTATTGTACCGGTCTGAGTTGCCTACACCAGCAGAGGCCCTGGCAAAATAACCTTTCTTCTTATCTTCCTGAATGGTGAGGTTCAGTATTTTTTCCGGCTCCCCCGTTTTGATCCCTGTAAGTTTGGCTTGATCGCCATAATCGTCTATAAACTGAAGATTCTTTATAATATCGGCCGGAAGGTTTTTGATCGCTGTGGCCACATCGGTTCCAAAGAAATCTTTGCCGTTCACCCTTATTTTGGTTACAGGTGTACCCTGACTGGTTACATTACCATCTTTATCTACTTTAATGCCGGGGAGCTTTTTCAGCATTTCATCAACCGCATCACCATCTCTTACCGGGAAAGCCTTGGCATTAAAACTTACGGTATCTTCGGTTACCTTAACTGGCGGTACACCCGAGATCACCACGGCATCGAGGGTATTTGATGATGGTTTCAACTTAATATCTGTGATATTTAAGGCATTGCCTTTTTCGATCAGATACTGTTTAACAAAAGTATCATAGCCAATAAAGGCGGCCGATAAAGTGAATTGTTTGGATTTAAATTTACCCAATATAAAACTGCCGTCGGGATTTGCAGAAATACCTACACTGTCGGTGCCGGATTTAATCCTCACCACAGCGCCTGGGAGCGGCTGACCGGCAGTATCTAGCACCATACCCTTTACAGTATACATTTGTGCGTTACTGTTTGTGAAAAAGCCTGCAAAGGGCAGGAGTAGCAAAATCGATTTAGTAAAAAGCCTCATTGAATGATTTGTGTGTGCTATAAAAGTACGGAGTGCCGCGCTAAACCTGTTCAGCGTAATCAACATGTTACGGATGTGGGATGCTGTAAATGTGACGATTGCAAAAAAGACCAGCTGTATTAACAATCTCTTAAGCGTGTATATGTTTAGTTTTTTTTTATGGTATCAAATCTTTTTTGATTAGTAGATAGAATTTTTTACTAAAAATATTAGTATTTTAAAAAGAAAAATTGTAAGTTTGATTTAGATAGAAAAATTCAATTATTCATCATATCCGATACACCGCAAAAAATTACCTATGCTGATTGAACTCGATTATTTCTTCGAAACACCGGATGGAGAAACGCTGATTTATCGGCTGATCCAGTTTTCAATAAATGGGCCTTGGTCTGTATTAGACGGGGATGAATTTTTGGGAAGTATTGAAAAAAGAGAAGGAAAATGGATGGCGGTTTTGGGTGAATATCTATCTCATACAATGGTTCAAGAAGCTGGAAAACTGATAGACAAACAATATTATCACACTTTACCAGCCGAAATCTGCGCGAGGTGGCCCAAATTAATAGCTGAGGTGATTGCAAAAACTGATCGCGAATATGTGGTCGTTTGTAAACCGCTGATCAATTTTGAAACCTTCGAGCGTATTTTTACCAAATTCGTTCCTGGTTTGATCAAGGATGAATGGTCTGTTGATTTCCAGGTCTATAACCATGATTTTAGCCAAGATTTTGTATTGGAATCAATTGGGAGGGAGGAAGCGCTTCGTAATGAACCGATTAACCGTTGGAGATATTAGCATATTATATCATTTTGCTTGAATAGGTTCGGCAAAAAGTTGAAAGATATCAGTTCAATAAAAATTTTTAAAAGCAATTTTGTTGCATTTATTTGGAATAAGCAATTGTGATCTTTATTTTTGATCAGGTGATTAGGTTAATTAGTTGATTGATCTGGAGGGGTAGTGGTTCACCCCTCCTTATTTAAGCATTAGGGCATAGGTGAACAGATTTCAATTAAAAACCCGTTAATATCCTGAACATAGGCTACTTCCTGTCCCCAGGGTTTTATTTTCATTTTCTCTAAAGGAATAGCACCCTCACTTACTGCGGTATTAAAAACTTTTTCTACATTTTCGGTTGTAAAACCCAGCTCTATACCAAAAGGTTTTTCTCCTTTTATACTTTCCTTAAATCCGCCTGATAGATTTGAATTGGCAAGTTGTATATCTGCAAATGATATCACCGTATCTCCAGTTAACAGTTCACCATAGTTATTTTCTGGGATAATAAATTTTCTTTTAAAGCCGAATGCCTTTTCATAAAATTCAATTGATTCGGTTACGTTTTTAACGTAGAGTATTGTATAGCTAAATTTGACCATAATTTTGTTTTTTATCTCGTCAAATATAAGGTGAGAAGTAAGAGTTGACTTTGTAAAAATGCGTCAAAAATCTATAACTGCGAAGGAGCTGATCCGGTAAATCTTTTAATTTCTTTTGTAAGGTGGGCATGATCATAGTATCCAGACTCGAATGCGAGTTCGGCTAAACATTTACCAGAAGTATCGTTTTTGATTTTTTGACTGGCAAGCTGATAACGGACAATACTGATCAAATCTTTTGGACTTACGCCGACTGAATTTTTAAAATGTCTTTCCAATTGCCTTGGGGTAGTAAAGTGTTTCTTAGCGAGTTCACTTACTTTTAATTGGCCATTTTGCGCATGGATATCCTGAATAATTGGCAGGATAGAATATTTAGGCGGAGATAACCGATGAAGAAAAAAGCGATCGAGATGGGCTACAGTATTTTCGTCGATATGATGTATTTCAGGGAATTCAATATGCTTAAGTTCAATACTTTGATCCGTAAATTCGTGTAA
>NZ_JAVTSN010000047.1:0-55825 GCF_032678585.1 Pedobacter psychrodurus
GGAGGCTGTCTCAAAAGTAAAAATGGTAATTACAAAACGGAATTAAATTTCGCGAACCTTGTTTTCAATCTAGTATATCATGTAAAAGTGGCTACTTTCAAATCGAAAATAGCCTCTTTTGATTCCAAGCTTACCAGCTTTAGAATTTAATTTGGTGTTCTTTGTCAAAAAATGACTTTTGAGACAGTCTCTTGAAAATTTCTTTTTTATTCGGTTATTCCCACTTAAATACTTTTACGGCTACTGCGTAAATGCCAATGCCCCAAAGCAATAGGATCATAATCTGAAATTTAACATCCCACAAACCTAATCCTTCAAATGCTACCTTGCGCATGGCATCGTTTAAATAAGTAAGGGGTAAGGCTCTGCTAATCGGTTGTAGCCAGTTTGGAAAAGCCTCTATAGAAAAGAAGGTTCCCGATAGTAAAAACTGTGGCAGTGTAACGATATTCGAGATCGGGGGTACCATGCTCTCGTTTTTGGCAATTCCAGAAATGATAAAGCCAAAGCCCATAAACACGATCACACCGAGTGTGGCCAGTATGAGCATATTGACGACGGTGAGCACACCGTGAACGAGTGTAAAACCAAAAAAGAAATGGCCGATCAGGATAATAAACAGCGCACCAATTAAAGCAAAGCCGATACGTGCAATACCTTCGCCGATTACGATGCTGGAGCGTTTTACAGGGGTAGCAAAAAAGCGTTTAATGACCAGCGTTTGGCGCAGGCTTAAAAATACGAAAGCCGTTCCAAAAACACCAGTACTTAATAGGGAAAAGCCCAATTGTCCTGGAAGAATAAAATCAATGGTTTTATATTCGCGACCGGTAATGGTGCTTTCTTTTATCTCCGCTACTGTTGGTTTTAGGGTTTTATTATAAAAGATATTGTTTAAAACCGATTTTAAAATCCCGCCTTTATCCCTTGATGCAGAAGTATATACTACGTTAACCGAATAAGCGGCAGAGTTTACTTTTCTGTGCACATCGATCATCGCATCAACATTACCTTTTTCTAACAATTTGTCAAAGTCGGCTTTCGATTTATCTTTAACCAGTCGGATCATACCTGTTTTTTCAAGCATGCCCGTAACCGGGTTGTTCACATCCGATCCTGGTGTAACACCAACATCGATACGGGTTCCGCCGCCACCTAAAAAGCCGAAGACCAAAATAAATATCAAAGGAAAGGCAAGGGTAAATACCACTGCCGATGGGCTTCGCATAATCGATCGGAAACTTGCTTTGGCAAGGGCGAGGGTTGCGGTGGTGTTACTGTAACCCCCCAACCCCCTGAAGGGGGCTTTTTCCTTTCCAGTGTGAATATCGTTTTGCATATTGCTATTGTCTTATTTGTTCTTTAAAATCTATAATATTAAAAATGGTTGTTTTTGGAGTTTAGTCAAGATAAAAGAGAGAAATTAGTCTGTTTTTGCAATTGCTACTTCCATATCGGCTGTAATCCTTTCCAGTGTGAATATCGTTTTGCATATTGCTATTGTCTTATTGGTTCTTTAAAATCTATAATATTAAAAATGGTTGTTTTTGGAGTTTAGTCAAGATAAAAGAGAGAGATTAGTCTGTTTTTGCAATTGCTATTTCCATATCGGCTGTAATCCTTTCCAGTATGAATATCGTTTTGCATATTACTATTGTCTAATTAGGTCTTTAAAATCTATAATATTAAAAATGGTTGTTTTTGGAGTTTAGTCAAGATAAAAGAGAGAAATTAGTCTGTTTTTACAATTGCTATTTCCATATCGCCTGTAATTCCCCCTTCAGGGGGCTAGGGGGTGATTTACTCACGCCACTCTTGGCCTGTCAGGTTAATAAATACATCTTCCAGATTGGCTTTTTTAACTTCTTTTTTACGCTCAAAGCCACTGCTTACCAGTTTATCGATTAAGTTATCAGGAGTGTCTAAGGCAATAATCTGTCCGCGTTCTACAAAAGCCACACGGTCGCAAAGTTGCTCTGCTTCGTCCATATAATGCGTAGTAATTACCACTGTTGTTCCAGCATCGCGGATTTCGGTAATTAAATCCCACAGATTCCTTCTGGCCTGTGGATCTAGGCCGGTTGTAGGCTCATCAAGGAAAATAATCTTCGGTTGATTGATCAGGGTGGTGGCGATAGAGAAACGTTGTTTCTGGCCTCCGGAAAGGGCTTTGTATTTTGCCTTTGCCTTATCCTGAAGATTTACTTTCTCCAGCATTTCCATTGGTTTGATATTCGCACCATATAAACCGGCAAAAAGTTCAATCAGTTCAATCAGGTTTAAGTTAGGATAATAACCTGCAGCTTGTAGCTGTACGCCAATAATTTGTTTAATGTGCTGTGCTTGTTTGTCTACCGAAAAACCATCAACAATTATTTCACCCGATGTTTTATCTCTTAAAGTTTCGATAATTTCCAGTGTGGTTGTTTTGCCTGCGCCATTCGGTCCGAGTAAACCAAAGATCTCGTGTTCGTAAACTTCAAAACTAAGACCTTGAACAGCCACAAAATCATCATATTTTTTTACCAGGTTTTTAACGCTGATAATGGCTTTTTTTGTTTCCATATTACGAATGTAAGGAGCTTTAAATGAATAGAGAATGAATTTGTAACTGGATAACCGAAAATGTCGGTAAAATGATGTTTGTAATAGGTAAAATCATTAATTGCTGTTTTTTCGGATTAAAATAATAACATCCCGATCTATCGAATCTATTTTATAACTGTTTTTGGCTTTGTTAAAAATGCTATCAAAAATAACTTGATCTTTTAAGAAACTGAATGTTCCTTTTGTATTGATGCTGTCGCTCGGAATGGTGTACGATTCTCTATAGGTGCGATCATATTCCATGCGGTGTTTCCAGGGGTTTTGATATTCTCGTACTTTTTTCCCGGTATAGGTGCCGTTGGTTTTAAGCGATAACGAATAAGTAGTTTTTAAATCATATGATTCAGCACTCCATGTGCTGTCGGCTTTCTTTGTTGCTTTAAATTTATAGATCAACCCATATTGTACTTTTTCAACAAACGCTTTATTGTTGGTTACTGAATTTTGGAGTCTAAAATTGGCATTGGTTCCATACAGCGTATCTAAGTTTTTATTGGCTGCAAATGTCCAGTTAGTATAAATGTAATCTTCAGGCTTAATTACTTCATTTACTCTTTTGAGGTAGATGGTGTCAATACTTGAAGTAGCTCCTTTTTCCTGTCCACCACCAAAGGGGTTATGTCCTTCAATCGTATAGCTTAAAAAGCCTTCCTTTTTTATGTCTTCAGAAATGTGCAGTGGTGGAGCTTCCATCATGAAAATTTCAGGTATGAAAAATTTATTGTAGCGGATTTCTTTTAGATAAAACTTTCCGTTTTTGTCGGTAACCGTTTCGCCTACCTTACAGCCAACAACAGGTTTGTTCTGATAATCTAGAATTGTGCCGGTAATTGCTGGTCCGGACAGCCTGGAAATACATGAGCTTAAAAAACATGTCGAAAGCGCAAGAAAAGTAATCAGTAGGTCTTTGAGCATGGTCTAATTTAAATAAAAAAAACACTGCTCATATTTATTGGCAGTGTTTTAATGCTTTAACAGAATGACTGATATTTTACCAGCTTAATTCACCTTTCATTACCTCAACAAAATCGTCGAATAAGTAACGCGAATCGTGCGGGCCTGGAGAAGACTCAGGGTGATATTGAACTGAGAATGCCTTTTTGCCTTTCACGCGGATACCTTCGATAGATTTATCGTTTAGGTTAATGTGCGTGATTTCCACTTTATCTGAGTTTCTAACCTCATCAGGAACTACACCAAAACCGTGGTTTTGTGAAGTTACCTCGCAGTGGTTTTTAATGATGTTTTTTACTGGGTGGTTTAATCCACGGTGGCCATTAAACATTTTCATTGTGCCGATACCGTTGGCCTCAGCCAATAATTGGTGACCTAAACAGATACCGAACAATGGTTTATCAACCGCTAAAATGTCTTTAATGGTTTCTACTGCATAAGGCATCACTGATGGATCGCCAGGACCGTTAGAAATGAAATAACCATCAGGACTAAATTTTTCCATTTCGGCAAAAGTAGTTTTAGCAGGGAAAACCTGAACATAGATATCGCGGTTTTCGAAACTGCGCAAGATGTTTTTCTTAATGCCTAAATCTAAAGCAGCAACTTTTAAGCTTGCGTCAGGATTGCCATAAAAATAAGGTTCGGTTGTACTTACTTTAGAAGAAAGTTCTAAGCCATCCATTGAAGGTACTTCAGACAGTTTTTGTTTTAATTCTTCAAGATCAGTGATTTCTGAAGAGATAATTGCGTTCATTGCACCTTTATCTCTAATGTGGCGAACCAATGCACGGGTATCGATATCAGAAATGGCAACTAAATTGTCGTTCTGGAAATAATCCTGAATAGATTCGGTTGCTTCTTTACGGCTATAAACGATGTTGTAATTTTTACAAACTAAACCAGCAATTTTAATCGAACCTGATTCGATTTCATCTTTATGGATACCGTAGTTGCCAATATGCGCATTGGTGGTAACCATTATCTGTCCAAAATAACTTGGGTCAGTAAAAATTTCCTGGTAACCTGTCATCCCGGTATTAAAACAAATTTCGCCAGTAGTGGTGCCAATTTTTCCGGCCGCTTTGCCGTAAAAAACTGTGCCATCGGCCAGTAATAAAATCGCAGGTAACTTGGTGTAGTTAGTCATGGTAATTACAATATGGATTTTGATTTAAAAAAGAGTTGAAAAAAGAATGGCTTTCGGCATTAAAGCCGTTTTTGCGGGGTGCAAAAAAAGATGAATATATCCCTTCCATTTCGGGGTACAAAGATAGAGTTTTAGATTGGAAATGTAAAGAGAAAAATGAAATAAGGTTTGAGGTGTAGGGTATAAGGTGTAAGGTGGATTGGCCCTAAACCTTAAACCTTTTACCTTGTACCTTTTTAAAGAAAAAACAATACTTTTGGCAACACAAAACAAATCTTATGTCGGTACATAAAGAAATCAAACGCATCACCACACACACTTTACAGGAAATGAAGCAACGTGGTGAAAAAATATCTATGTTAACGGCCTACGATTTTTCGATGGCTACCATTTTAGATGATGCAGGATTGGACGTTCTACTGGTAGGCGATTCTGCTTCTAATGTAATGGCTGGTCATGAAACCACTTTGCCGATTACCTTAGACCAGATGATTTACCATGCTGCTTCGGTAATCAGGGCAGTAAAACGTGCTTTTGTGGTAGTCGATCTGCCTTTCGGCTCTTATCAGGGAAATTCGAAAGAAGCTTTGAATTCGGCAATCCGGATTATGAAAGAATCAGGTGCCCACGGCGTTAAATTAGAAGGTGGAGAAGAAATTATCGAATCTGTTCAAAGGATCATTACAGCAGGTATCCCTGTTATGGGACATTTGGGTTTAACCCCTCAATCTATCTATAAATTCGGAACCTATACGGTTCGTGCAAAAGAAGAAGAAGAAGCAAATAAGTTGAAAACTGATGTTTTGGCTTTACAGGCTGCTGGTTGCTTTGCCATTGTGCTGGAGAAAATTCCGGCTGCTTTGGGTAAAGAAGTAACAGAAAGCTTGCATATTCCTACGATTGGTATTGGTGCTGGCCAGGCATGCGACGGACAGGTTTTGGTGGTAAATGATATGATTGGCCTAACAAAAGGTTTTAAACCCCGTTTTTTACGTCAGTATATTAATTTATACGATGACATTTTGGGCGCTGCCCAATCCTATATCCGTGATGTAAAAGCAAACGATTTTCCGAACGAAAAGGAACAGTATTAACCCCAAACCCCTAAAGGGGCTTTTTGAATGCATTGGGATAGCTTGAGAAAATACAAATCAATATATTATTAAAACTTTAAGTTCCCCTTTAGGGGCGGAGGGGTTAAATGCCAATTACCGATAACGACATCCTTTTTGAAGATAACCATTTAATTGCCATTAATAAAAGGGCAGGTGATATTGTGCAGGTTGACGAAACAGGAGATGAGCCATTAGATGAGCAGGTAAAAAAGTATATCGCTAAAAAATACAATAAGCCGAATGGTGCTTTCTTAGGGGTGGTACATCGTTTAGACCGGCCTGTAAGTGGTGTAATTTTATTTGCTAAAACCAGTAAGGCTTTGGAGCGGATGAATGCTGTTTTCAAAAATAGGGAGGTAAAGAAAACCTATTGGGCAGTAGTGAAAAACAAACCGGAAAAAGAATCTGCTACATTGATCCATTGGTTGGTTAAAAATCCACAGAAAAATGTGGTTTCTTATTACAATACAGAGGTTACCGGTAGTCAACGGGCCGAACTTTCTTATAAAGTAAAGGCGAAAGTTGGCGATTATTACCTGTTGGAGGTAGATCCGTTAACTGGTCGTTCACACCAGATCAGGGTTCAGCTTTCCTCGATGGGTTGCCCCATTATGGGCGATAATAAATACGGTTATCCACGGGGAAGCCGAAAGGGAAGTATCTGTTTGCATGCCCGTCGTTTACAGTTTATACATCCCGTTAAAAAAGAACCTGTAAATATTTTTGCCAAATTGCCTGTTGATGGTTTTTGGGAACGTTTCGAAGACTTATAAAAGCAATACATTTAATATCATTAAGATATCCGGTTATAATATTTAATATTTGACCGGATTTTTTATGATTGGCATTATATTTCGTCTGTTCAAGATTAAAATCAAATTAACCATGAAAAATACCATCTTATCTATCGCTACAGTAGGCCTATTAGCGGCTACGTTGGTTTCTTGCGAGAGCACTAAAAAAACAGAAACGACTAAAGATTCGAGCGAAATTTCTGCTAATGGAGACACCATTACCAAAACAACAACGAAAACGACAGAAACGGTCAAAACCGACATCCCCACTTTCTCAAGTGAAGAAGTAAATAAGGGTTTAGCAGAATATACTAAACTTAAAGACGAGTATGTTGCCGCTGTGAAAAGTAAAAACGCTACTGAAATTAAAGCCATAAACGATAAATATACCGCTTGGGCAAATCAGGCAACTGGTTGGGCGGCCAAATTAAAACCAGATGAAATACAAAAGTATTCTGAATATATGATTAAGTTAAGTGAGGAGTGGGCAAAGGCTGCAAAAGATGCGCTAAAATAATTTGAAATAATAAAGGAGCTAATTATAATTTTTACTGTAACTGTCATGTTGAGCCTGTCGAAACGCCTTAAATACATTTTAATGTCCTTCGACAGGCTCAGGATGACAATCCTATTGTGATGGTTCAGCCTCTTTTATTTACAATCAACTTTACCAAAAGCCATTGAGCCATTAAATTTTAGCTTAGTTAAATCTTTATATTTTACTTCGCCTTTAACTTCCTGTACATCACCAAAACCTTCTACTAATTGATCACCCTGTTTTAAAAACGCAACTTCTCTAACCGATGTTTGTCCTTCAGACTGGAAAGTATAATTGGCAATAATGGTGTCGCCCCTAACCATACCAGCGATAGTACCCGAATTTTTATCTTTTTCGTATAAATTATAACCTAAGGTGCCTGTTATCTTGTTATCTTCTGTTTTTAACGAGAGCGTGGCGGTATCGCGGTTTTTAATGTATTGGTAACATTGAAGCGCACCAGGTGCTGCCTCTGCATTGGTTACAATTGTCGAATCTATTTTTGCCTGTGTTTTCTTTGCTGTACCGCCCTGGCATGAGGCCATAAATAAAGCAGCAACTCCTAGCATTGGAATAATGTTTTTCATAGGGATGTGATTTGTTTTCTTATCGGATTGATTTAACAATCTACTGCAAAGCCCCTGCCAAAATATGGCTATAAACTAGAAAGCCCCGCAATGCGAGGCTGACTAAACAATTTAACTATATAAATTTTACCAAACGTAAGTGCCAACAGCGCCTTTATCTAAACTGCTGCTTATCGTTTTACCATTATATTTAATATTGAATGCCGTTTCTGTACTGTTATTATTGCAAACTATGAGTACGTTTTTACCATCAGGTGTTTTAAATGCCACATTCTGAAGGTTATTCGTAATATTTGATGCAATCCTCACAGAACCTGGTTTTACGAATTTAGAAGCATGGGCAATTACATAGTAGGCCACATTTCTGCTTACCGCAGGAGCGATGGTAATCGCGCCCAAACAAGTGGTGCATCCCCCTTTATCGGTGTGAGGGTTGTAATTGGGATCGGCAGCCAGGTTCCACTCTAGAACATTGCGGCTCCAGTTACGTGTTGCACCAACAATTAAGGTAGATACATGCCATTTTAAATCTTCGGCAAAGTTGCCCGGACCACCAACCCACTGTTCGGTAAAGTAAACATTGCGGTCGGGATGTGCTTCATGTACCTGAGTAAGGGCTGTAATTGGACCTGCATATAAGTGGAATGCAGAACCATCCACATATTTCTTGGCATCAGCATCATTTAAGATCGTAATCGGATACTCTGGCTTATCTGCATTATGATCGTAAACAATAATTTTTGTTTTAATGTTATTGCTTTGGAAAATAGGTCCTAATGCTGTTTTAATGAAATCTGCCTGATCTAAAGCCGTCATATACATACTTGGATTATTGCCCGGGTGTAATGGCTCATTTTGAGGCGTGATGGCATCAATTACAATACCTTCGGCTTTCATGGCCTGAATATATTTCACCAGGTATTTTGCATAGGTTTGGTAATATTCGGACTTTAAACTGCCGCCAATAAAACTTTTATTTGTTTTCATCCAGGTAGGGGCTGTCCATGGGGAACCTAAAATTTTAATTGCTGGGTTTATAGCTACAATCTTTTTTAATATTGGGATTAAATCTGCCTGCTCTTTAGCGATAGAGAATTTAGCCAGATGATCATCTGTTTCGCCATCAGCTAAATCATTATAGGTAAAAGGCGTTGCGCTTAGATCTGAAGCGCCGATACTGATTCTGATGTAACTTACAGCAATGGCATCTTCGGTGCCCGCAAATAGCTCGTTTAACAGCTTATCTTGTGCTGCAGCGGGTAGGGCATTAATCAAGCTTGCGCTTCCGCCTGTTAAAGTATAACCAAAACCATCAATACTTTGAAAAGTGGTGGCAGGATCTACTTCAATAGTAGGATTGTTATTGGTTGAGGTAGAAAAGTTTAATGCAATATTTTGTTTTTTCAACAATTGCGACTGATCACCCTTGGTGAGCCAAAATGCAACGTCAGTTTTAATCGGGTCGGTAGAAGGAGGTGTTTCAGAAGTCCCACTGCTTGCTTCTGGACTTTTGCTGCAGGCACAGGCCATAATCAGAATGCTTAGCGCAGTGCCCAAGTTGTAAATAGGTTTCATAATTATGGCTTTGGTTAGAGATTTCAGGGTATTTCGCATAGTGTAAAAAATGTGGGTAATAAATAGAAGCAGATTTTAAAACTGTCATCCTGTCCAAAGGACTCCTACGGAGAGCCTGTCGAAGGACAAGTTTCAATGTTTCGTGAAACGTTGTGAAGCGCTTAACGTTTGGTTATTTTTTTTAAAAAAAAAGTTATAAAACAAAGGCGACCGTAGCCGCCTTTGTTCTAATAAAGAAATTAACGTAGGTTAGGATTTCTATCCAATTCAGACTGTGGAATCGGGAATAAAAGGTTTGCCGTGGTAATGTTGTAATTCAATGAATTACCGTTGCCATCTTTTTGAGCATTCATTACGGTAACAGCTCTGTTCGTTCTTAATAAATCGAACCAACGCTGTCCTTCAAATGCCAATTCTAAACGGCGCTCTTTCTCAATAGCCAAACGCATCGAAGCCTGATCGGCTGCTGGTGTTACACCTAAATTTACACGGTTACGTATTTCGTTAACAATTGTAGCCGCTGCAGACCAACCTGAAGCGCTTAATTCGTTTAGTGCTTCTGCTTTTAATAATTTGATATCAGCCAAACGGATCAAGTAAGTATCTGTTTTATCGTCAGCTCTATATTTATTGATGTGTGGATATACAGCAGGGTTTTTCCAATAATCATCATCCCATCCAACTCCATCGATCAAAATGCTCGATTTTTTACGTACAACATCATTTTCAGCATCAAACGTGCTTACTAAATCATTGGTTGGTGTATTAAATTTTTTCCATCCGGCACCAAATAGCTGACTTGGCATCCAGTTGCCATGTAAACCACCCCAGCCATCATATTGCATTTCCCAAATGGCTTCTGAGTTGTTTTTGTGGTTTTGATCCCATAGGAAATCATAATTTGGCACCAAAGTATAACCACCGCCAATAACAGCATCGGCATAAGTACTTACTTTATCCCAGTCAGGATTGGCCTTAGTAGCATATACTTTAGCTAAAAGCGCGTTGGCAACGCCTTTGGTCATTAATCCTTTGTTTGGTGCAGAAATGCGTGCATTGGCTGCACCATATTCAAGATCTGCTATGATTTGAGTATATATGGCGTCTACGCTTGCTTTTGGTGGTGAAAACTCTTCAGTTGTAGAAGGGATTTTTAAAACAAGAGGGGCAGCGCCGAACAATCTTACCACATTAAAATACATGTAGGCACGTAGAATCCTGGCCTCTGCAAGTATCTGCTTACGTCGGTCGTTTATATCTAATTTAGGATCCTGTATGTTAGGTACATTATCGGTTACCAAATTGGCATTTTTGATGTCCCTATACAATGCGGTATAATCTCTGGTAACATTTGCATTGGTATTTACTACTTTAAAAAGGTCAATCTGGATATTATCCGGGTTATCACCACCAGCATAACAGTTATCAGAAGTAACATCACCATTGGTCATAAAATCCATGATGTGGTAATCATTGTACATGCCATCATAAACACCTTGGATTAATTTTTCTGCAGCTGCGGCATCAGCAAAGGCAACATCTGGTGTTACCTGACTGATCGGTTGCTTATCCAGAAAATCTTTTTTACAGCTGCTTAGTGCCATCGTAACGGCTCCGACTGTTATTAATGAATATATTTTAAGTTTCATTTTCGTTTAAATTAAAAGCCTACGTTAACACCAAATAAGAAAGTTCTAGCTTGTGGGTATGTTCCATAATCGATACCCATTGATGGGCTATTTCCATCATAACGCTGTACTTCTGGATCGAAACCTGTGTATTTAGTAAAGGTTAACAGGTTATAGCCGGTTGCAAATACAGTTACTTTTGTCATATTTAATCTCTTCAACAGATCTGAGCTGAAGTTGTACGATAAAGTAGCCGATTTTAAGCGCAGGTAAGAACCATCTTCTACAAATCTGCTCGAAGTACGGGAGTTATCGGTATTGCCTTTTGATGCTTTTGGAATATTGGTAATCTGACCAGGAGTTGTCCATCTGTCTAATACTGCAGTTGATTGATTTTTTGAATCATAAAGCCCTTCAAGATCAATACGTGATGCATTAAAGATATCATTACCCTGAACACCCTGGAAGAAGAACGATAGGCCAAATGAACCATAATTCAATGTATTGTTCATCCCGTAAGTAAATTTAGGCTGTGCATTTCCGATGTAAGTACGGTCGGCTGCGGTTATTTTACCGTCATTGTCTAAATCAGCAAATATTGCATTACCATTTGCCGGATCTACACCTTGATAAACGTAACCATAAAAAGCACCTAGCGGTTTACCAACTTCTACTCTGATGGCGTTGTCGCGGCTATCGATGCCACCGAAATTGATCGAAGTTAAGGAGTTGCCTAAACTGGTTACTTTGTTGCGGTTTAAAGAGAAGTTTAAGTCTGTAGACCATGTAAATTTATCTTTAACAATGTTTTTTGTTGATAATACAAACTCAAAACCTTTATTTTCCATCGAACCTACGTTTCTGGCCTGGGTATCAAATCCAGTACTAAGTGCTAAAGGAACATTCAAAAGTAGATCGTCGGTTTTTTTAATATAGGCATCAGCTGTAAAGGTAATTCTTGAGTTAAACATGCTTAAATCTAAACCCACGTTGGTTTGTGTGGTTTTTTCCCATGTTAAATCAGGATTGGCCAGTTGAATAAAGTTGTATGAACCTGAAGTAGTGGGTTGATATAGTGCTAAATACGCGTAATCTCCAATACCTTCATCGTTACCCACTTTACCCCAGCTGCCTCTAATTTTTAAGTCGTTGATGGTTTTACTCTCTTTCATGAAGTTCTCACCAGAAATACGCCATCCAATCGATGCAGATGGGAAGTAACCATAACGGCCTTCTTTTGCGAAACGTGATGAACCATCTGCACGGAAATTAGAGCTGAACAGATATTTGCCATCGTAAGCATAGGTTACACGGGCCAGATACGAACGTTTAGACCATTGTGCGAATGATGGAATGGTTAAGGCTACAGAGGTAGCGGAGGGTAACAAATTTTTGTTTGCATCCAGGTATTTAGAATCTTCATAAGTAAAATATTTGTAATCAGATTCTTGAATAGTCATACCGCCAGTAGCCGTAAAAGCATTTTTGCCAACGTTTTTGGTATAGTTTACGATATTTTCGTTTAACCAAACATTATCTTTTGTCCGGTTACTCTGGTACCGTCCTTGTTGTGTTCTACCAAATTCAGAAGTAAAAGGATCCAAGAAACTTTGATAACGGTTTCTGTTTAAGTTGGTACTGATGCTCGATTTAAAGAATAAATCTTTGGTGAAATTGATCTGTGCAGCAAATGATCCTAAAAAACGGAAATTGTTGGTTCCGTTGGTCATACGGTAGGCATAAGAAATTGGATTTTCCCAGCCACCCTGGTTAGGATTACCTGCATATTGACCACTGCCATCTGGATTGTAAATTCCAATAGTAGGAGGGGTTGATAATGCGGCTAGGATTACACCACCACCGGCAACACCGCTGTTATCGCCAACGTCAACCGATTTTCTGTAAGTTAAAGCGGCTGTACCAGTTAATTTTAACCAGCTGGTGATGTTCTGTGAGCCATTAAAGTTAATGGTATATTTATCTAGTACCGCTGGAGCAACAGTACCTTTATCTTGTTGGTAGCCACTTGAGAAGTAATACTGCCCGCCTTTAATGCCTCCGGATAAGGAAACCTGATAGTTGTTCTGCGTTCCGGTACCAAAAGTAACATCCTGCCAATCGGTATTTTGGTTGCCGAATGCCGTGTAGTTCATTTCTTTTAGCAAAGCATTGTATTGCTCACCGTTTAACACATCCAGCTTCTGCCATAGGTTAGAAAAACCGGTAAAAGCATTAAAACCTACTCTTATTTTATCTGCACTTCCTTTTTTTGTTGTGATTAAGACAACACCATTCGCACCACTAGAGCCATAAATGGCTGCTGCAGATGCATCTTTTAAAATGGTTAAAGTTTCAATGTCTGATGGATTTAAGAAATCTGCATTTCGTGAAGTTACCCCATCAATTACATAAAGCGGACTGTTAGAACCGGTAATTGATGTATTTCCCCTAATGCTTACCGACACACCAGCACCAGGTTTACCCGATTGCGAGATGACCTGAACACCCGCTGCCTTACCCTGAATCGCTTGTAAGGGATTGGTAACCGGTTGATTTTCGATATCTTTTGCCGAAATAGAGGTTACCGCAGTGGTTAAATCTTTTTTGGTTGTGGTACCATAACCAATTACGACCACCTCATTTAGCTGTTGGTTATCGTCAGATAAGGTCATGTTTACCGTTGTGCGGTTATTTACCGCCTCTTCGATCGTTTTGTAACCGATAAAAGTAAATTCTAAAGTCGAATTTTGAGGTGCGCTAATGCTATATGCACCGTTTTCTGTGGTGGAAGTACCTTGGTTAGTTCCCTTCACTTTTACAGATACTCCAGGTAATGGTAAACCTTGTTTGTCTTTTACCAGACCTTTTACAGTTATATTCTGTGCCATACTCAGAGAGATACCGCATAGCATACACACTATAAGCAATGTAAACTTTTGTCTCATAATTTTGCTCTTATTAATATTATGCGGTAAAGTTAACACTCATTTAATGTTAAATACAAGTATTTGGGATGTTAAATTTAATGTAACTATCTGATATTTAGGTTTTTGTGTTAAATTCGATACGCTTTAATACCATAACATAAACGGCCATTTTGAGCCTGATAATCAGCGGTTAAGTGGCTTAGATAAGTAGTTCTTCGGATGGGATCTGATACGCTTAAATACCTGTCCGATTTTCTTTTAATAAAGTATGAAACAAACAAATTTGTGACGAACAACACTGGCATTTATTCAATTACAAGCTGGCTCCAACCGTTTTTGGCTGTTTTTTTCAAAGTTTTCTTCCGGTCGTCCATCACTTTTTTAATGCGGGCACCGAAGGTCCAGCAAGTGCTCTGCCGAATAGAGAGGAGCTCTGATAATTTATGAGAGGAGATGTTACCTTTGGTAGAGTAAATCAGGAAGATCATGTAAAATGCTTTATTGATCGGTATCCTAGTATTGTGAAAAATGGTATAGGTGGTTACCGATTCTTCGTAACCACATTTGCTGCAACGGCGGCTATTTAAAATATGGCCGTTAAAATAGTGGTCATTGCTGCATTTTCGGCAGTGGTAGCCATTGCTCCATTTCAGTTGGGCCAAAAATTCGTAACAAGTTTCCTTATCGGGATAAATTTTGCTGAACTCTTCAAAATCTACCTCGGTAGACATTACCCGATCTCGGGTAACCTTTTCTACGCTCGTTTGCAGTTCTACGTTATCATGTTCCAGCAGCACGTTCATCCGCGAAATTTCTTCCGCTTGTTGCTGTAGCAGGGCATTGACTTCTTCTAGTGCCTGATTTTTACTTTCGATGATGAGCGATTTGTGGTAAACCTCGCGGGTACGTTCCTCCACTTTGCTCTCAAGTTCTTGATTAATACTGTCTTTCAGTTTGGCGTTTACAGCCATTTGCCTGATGATTTTCTGCTGTGCTTTATCCTTTTTTACTTTAAGGATCCGCACTTTATCGCCTATGGCAAATGACAAAAAGATCATCTCCAGCACAAAGCAGAAACTTAAACTATAGTAACTAATAGCCCCAAAATTAAGCCAGCCAATGCCAAGCATAATCAGAAATTTAAGGATAAAACCCGCAAACAAAAAGCTATAACCTAAAACAAAGAAACGGGCAGGTTGATATCCTTTTTTATAAATATAAATCCCGGTAAAAAAAGCAACGGATAAGGGAACGGCCTCGATAAATTTATAACTGAATAACGTTTGATCGAAAAGATAGCAATAAACAAAAAATAGGATTCTGCACACAATGATGCCTACAATAAACTGATTGAGCTTGGGCGCCTTTGCTTTAACATATAAAAGTTCGCGGGTAAACAGCAGGGCAAAAATACTGGTGGCACATAAAGCAAAAGCATATGCTACCTGATTCCATACCGGGGCGTTGGGCCATAGATATTGATAGGCTATCCCATCAGTACTCATTTCGAAAAAGCCAACACTTAAGTTGTAAAGTACATAATAAAGGTATTGCTTTTGCCTGATGGCAACAAACATAATGAGGTTATAGAAACTGAAAACCAGGATCATCCCATAAAAAATACCAAAGTAAAAATACTCGTCTAAGGCATAAGAGATAAACCACTCAGTGGTTCTCAATACGATAATAACATCAGCTATTTGAGAAGAACTGATCTTGAAATAATAGGTCTGTATTTCGTTGCCATCATTTTGCAGCGGTATTTCAAAATTTTTATGGTGGATCAGGCGTTTGTCGAAAGGATTGGCATCGCCTAAATTTTTAAGCTTGTACTTTTGATTTCCCTGTGGGATATATGCAGTAATGTGATCGATAGTCTGATCGAAAAACTCCAACAAAAAAGGTTTATCAGCTAAATCATTCTGTTTAATTTTTATCCTGAACCAATATGTTTTATTGAGCTGTTTGGTTTGTGGAGTACTGCTTAAACTGGCTTTAAATTGTTGATCGAATGCACTGCTTTTAATCTCATCGAAGGTGTACCGGTTATCCGCATCTTCCAAAACCTCGATTTCTTTAAAGGTAAAGATGTGCTGTGCAACAGCATCCTGCATTTCTACTATTTTCTGCGCTTTTAAGCCCGAAACAGAAAACAATAAAATGATAACAGTAAAAAAAGATAAACGCTTTAAATAAGTTAGTGCCAGCATGAACCACAAAGGTACAAATTTGTATTTAGGTGATACCGATCAGGTTATCAGAAGAGTTTCATTTTAAAAAATTAATGAAATACTGGTTCCCTGGTGTTCTTCAGATTTAATGTCGATGTCGATTTTATGGAATTTGGCTATACTTTGAACAATTGCCAGGCCCAAACCAAAGCCACTTTCTTCGGTATTCCCTCTTTTAAAACGATCAAAGGCATCCTCCACAAGTACTTTGCTCATTCCCGACCCGGTATCGCTGATCATTAATACGTATTTTTCGAACTCGGTTTTATCCGTTATCACAATAGTCCCCCCTTCAATATTATATTTAATTGCATTATTAATAATATTGATCAGGAGCGTGTGGATCAATGCTTTATTGCCTGTAAAATGAAAATCTTTGCTCAGGTTTGCACTATAACTGATATTTTTATCTGCTATCCGATCTTCTAAATCTTCATAAATGTCTTCGATTTCTTGTTTCAGGCTGATTTCTTCAGTTTTTAAGTATTGGTTATTCTCAACCTTCGAGATGAGCAACAAACTGTTGATAATCACCTTTAAACGGTTTAATGTTTTTAGCGAAGCATAAATTTTGTTTTCGTGCTCTACCGGAATATTTGGGGTATTGAGCATATTCTCAAACCGGGTACTTAAAATGGAGATAGGCGTAAGCAACTCATGCGAAACATTGGCGATAAACTGTTTTTCTAAAGCGAAAAGTGTATTTATTTTCCGCATTAAAGAGTTGATGCTGTTATCCAGGATTTTAAAATCGTCGGTACTGGTGGGTATATTCTGGTAATTATAGTGAGATGGGTCATCAACCAGATTAATTTTTTTGTCGATAATGAGGTAAAATGGCTTCAACAAGAAATTAGAGAAGGTAAAGTCGGCTACAAGCGTAATCAGCAATGCAGCTACCAGTACAATGAGCATGTAAAAGCGGATCGAATTTTTAATCGATTGCAGGGCTGTCATAGTTTCCCCGATCTCGAGGTTGTACCAGTTTGTATGGTAAGAAAATTTGTAGTTGAGGATGCGGTATACCTCAATATCGCCTTCAATTTCCCGCTTTTCGGTAAATACTTTTGCTGTAGAATCTTTTTGGGTGTCTGGAATATCGGTTAAAACAATAAACTCTTCCTTTAAAATGTTATAATCGGTAAATGATTGTTCTTTGTTTAAAAGGCTATCGATCTCGTTATCGTTTAAATTCTCAATGATTTTGTTTTTCTTCTTGATTAAACGGTTATCGAGCTGGTTATAGGCAAGTCGGTCTAACGAGAATAAAATAATCGCTCCCAACAGCAGGATGATGGCGATTTTGGTTACTGCATTATATAAAGAAAACTTAACCTGTAACTTCATTTTGGTTTAATAGTTCAATGGTTCATTGGCCATTTGTTCATTGGGGGGTAATCGGTTAACTGTTTAATCGGTTAACTGAAGCCAAACCCGGAACTAAACTTCCGACCTCGGACCTCCGACTTTCCGACGCGCTAACAATTAATCCTGTATCCAATACTCCTTACGGTTTCAAACCAATCAGTCGGGCTCACCGCCGCCAATTTTTTACGTAAATTTTTAACATGCACATCAACGAAGTTCGAATCTGAGTTTACTTCTAAGATATCGCCCCAAACATGTTCGGTTAGGCTCATTCTCGATACCACCCGGTTTTTGTTCAGTACCAGGTAATTGAAAATTTCGAACTCTTTTTTGGTAAGGTTTAATCTTTCTTCTCCAAAAGCAACGGTCCTGTTTTGGATGTTGAGTAAAAAATTGTGAATGTTGATTTCATTTTTCTCTAGCTTATGTTTTCTACGCGTAATGGCATGCATCCGCGCTAAAAGTTCATTTAAGGAGAAAGGTTTTGGAAGATAATCGTCTGCACCTTCATCAAGACCTTTAATCCGGTCGTCTACAGCACTACGGGCAGTTAAAATAATTACCGCATCATCGCGGTCTTTTGTGGCTTTTAACTGTTTTAATATGTCAAAACCGTCGCCATCTGGCAGGCCTAAATCCAATAAAATGAAATCGTAATTATTTACAAATATCTTTTCCTCCGCAGAAGATTTTTTCCAGGCATGCTCTACAATAAATCCTTCCTTACTTAAGAATTCATCCATTTCAAGCGCTAAGCTCTTTTCATCTTCAACTATGAGTACGTTCATTCAGTTTACAATTAGTAGTTTTTAATATCCCCCGGTGCTTTGCGCTATGCTTTTAGCTTGCAACTAAGTTAATATTTTTTAGGATGATCGCACAGGCTTCTTCAATTTCTTCTTTTGTAATAATTAGCGGAGGAGCGATGCGCATAGAATTGCTGCAATGTAAAAACCAATCGGATAGTAGGCCATCTAATATGCAGGCGTCGATAATTTTTTTGTTGATCTCGAAACTGTCAAATTCAACGGCCAGCATTAAACCTTTCCCTCTGATCCCTTTAATCGCTGGGTGTTGAAGGAGCTTTTTAAACAATTGTCCCTTTTCCTCCACTTCATCAACAATATGATTGTCGACCAATGTGCGTAAAGTAGCTAAACCTGCAGCACAACAAACCGGATGACCGCCAAAAGTAGTCATGTGGCCTAAAATTGGTGTATGCGATAATACCGACATGATCTCTAAAGAGCTGATAAATGCGCCGATTGGCATGCCACCTCCAATGCCTTTGGCCAAAAGCAAAACATCGGGTACAGTATTGTAATGTTCGAAAGCAAACATTTTACCGCTGCGGCCAAAACCAGATTGTATTTCGTCGAAAATTAATAAGGTTCCTGTGTCGGTACACTTTTTACGCAAGGCCTGCATATAGCTTAAATCGGCCACTCTAATTCCGGCCTCACCCTGAATAGGTTCGATAAAAACAGCTGCAATTTCTGTTGTGATTTTATCCAGATCAGCGATATGATTATGTTCGATAAAACTTACATGGGGCAAAAAAGGACCATAACCAGAAGAATAGAAATCACTTTCCATTAAACTTTCAGCACCTTGGGTGCTGCCATGGTAGGCATTTTTACAGGCAATAAATCCTTTTCTGCCTGTATACCGTTTGGCCAGCTTCATGGCGCCTTCTACCGCCTCTGTTCCTGAGTTTAAAAAGTAGGTACAGCTTAAACTTTCTGGTAAAATATCGGCCAGCGCCTTGGCAAAATTTACTTGTGGTGTTTGCACGTATTCTCCATAAACCATAAGGTGCATATAGGTTTCTGCTTGCTCCTGGATGGCCTTAACCACAGCTGGATGGCAGTGGCCAACATTACTTACGCCGATACCGGCAATAAGGTCGATGTGTTTTTTGCCCTGCGCATCGTAAATGTAAATTCCTTTTGCCCTAACAAATTCGAGCATAAGCGGTTCAGGAGAGGTTTGTGCATTGTGTTGTAAAAACAACTGACGTTGGGTAAGCATGGCACAAAAGTACGGAAATGATGGAGCGCTTTAAAACAAAAAAAGACCTACATTGCTGTAAGTCTTTTTTGTTATGGCTTTTGACCGCCTTTAAATCTATTGAGTAACTCCCTTTTAAAGCCTTCCTGGGCCCTGTAAAATTTACCTACCACTTTAATGGGTAACGCAGATTTAAGCCTGTTGTAATATTTTTTGTCGAGATTAAGGTCTTTTTGTTTGAAATCAAATTCGCTGGTAATCAAACTTTGTACCTGTGCGTCGGTTAAATTATCAATCTCTGTTGTTTTGCGGAAAGAGATCATTTTCTGCATACGCTCTTTGCGTAATGCATTCTGTTCTTCTTGCATATCGTTGTAAATCGGCCAGAAAATTTTAGCCTCTTCAGGTGATAAATCCAGTTTTTGAGTAAAAAAAGCTATTTTAAGAGATTCTATTTCTTCGCCCCTTGGCCTTTGCGCCAATAGGGTGGTAGGTAATAAAAACATTAAAGCAACAAAAAGTAAATTCTTCATGTGTTAATTATTTAATTCTTGAGATAAATCGTTCGACGAGAAATTGCTCAGGATGTAGTTTTCCATTTCTGTATCTGACGCAGAAGTAGTTTTTATATTGGATGTTGTTGTATTTTCTGTTTCTAAATGATCGATGATTGTACTTTCATCAATATCGTATAACATTTGTTCGTTTACTGCTTCGGCAGATTGTACTTGCTGAACTGCAGTAGTTGAACCGTTCTGGTAAAAATAAACACCAAATGAAGCCATTAACAAGAAACAGGCAGCGCTTGCGTATTTAACAAAATTCCTTCTCCATAAAGGAATGATCTTAATTTCCTTTTTAGGTTCAGATGCCACAATTCTATCTGCAATTCTACTTTGTAAGGTGTCGAAATAATTTTCTGGCACAGCAAAAGCATTTTCTGCTTTAGGCAGCTCAGATAGGGCAATCCGTGTTTGTATGCGTTCCGTTAAATCTTCAAAATAATTTTGTGGAACTTCAAAATTATTGTCACTGGTTTTCTGTTTCAATCCATCTAAAAAGACAGCAGAAAAAATGGCCTCATCACAATTTTCGAAATATCCATCAGGAACGGAGAATGGATTACGTTTCCCCATGGCCGCAAGAGCAGGAGCTTCGTTCATCCAATCGTTATTTTCTATATTTTCGTTCATCACAGATATATGATACAATTAAAGTGAAAAGGTTTAATAGTCTATTTCATCATTTGTAATAAAAGCTTCAATTTTTTTCGCTGCGATGTGAAATGATGCTTTTAGAGCGCCTACAGAGGTGCCCAGAACTTCCGAAATCTCTTCATATTTCATATCGTCGAAATATTTCATATTGAAGATGATCCGTTGTTTTTCAGGTAAGGTAAGGATTGCTTTTTGCAATTTAAGTTCGAGCTTATCGCCATTAAAATACGATGAAGCCACCAGGTTATCGGCAAGCTCAGATGATACTTCATCCAAAGGAGTATTGTTGCGCTGTTTTTGTTTGTTTAGAAAAGTGATCGATTCGTTGGTGGCAATGCGGTAAATCCAGGTATATAATTGAGAATCACTCCTGAATTTTTCGAGGTTTTTCCAAACCTTTACAAATACCTCCTGCAAAAGATCATCACAATCATCGTGGTTTAAAACCAGCCTGCGGATATGCCAGTATATTTTCTGCTGATATTTTTTTAATAACAGGTTAAAGGCTTCATTTCGCGTACGCTCTACGGCAAACAGAGCAAGAATTTCTGAATCTTCAACTTGTTTCATAGTAATATAGATTTGAGATGTGAGAATTGAGATATGAGATTTGACTTTAGGTATCAAACCTCATATCCAATTTTTCAAATCTATTTTTTTCTGCCGATTACTTTTTGAACAGCTTCAACAATGTTTACAGCATCTAAGCCATATTTAGACATTAATTGATCTGGTGTTCCGCTTTCGCCGAAAGTATCGTTAGTGGCTACAAATTCTTGTGGGGTTGGCAATTCGGTAGTCAACAAACGTGCTACGCTTTCGCCTAAACCGCCAAATTTATTGTGCTCTTCGCAAGTCACTATACAACCTGTTTTCTTCACCGATTTTAAGATTGCTTCGTCGTCCAAAGGTTTAATGGTGTGGATATTGATGATTTCGGCATCGATACCCAATTCAGCTAATTTTTCTCCAGCTTCAATTGCTTTCCAAACCATGTGGCCTGTAGCAATAATGGTCACATCTGTACCTTCGTTAACCATCCATGCTTTACCAATCTCAAATTTTTGATCAGGATCTGTAAATACAGGAATTACCGGGCGACCGAAACGTAAATAAACGGGGCCTTCGTATTCTGCAATGGCTAAAGTTGCTGCTTTAGTCTGGTTATAATCGCAAGGATTAATCACCACCATTCCTGGCAACATTTTCATTAAACCAATATCTTCTAAAATCTGGTGGGTAGCACCATCTTCGCCTAAGGTTAAACCCGCGTGTGATGCACAAATTTTAACGTTTTTGTTAGAATAAGCTACCGATTGGCGGATCTGATCGTAAACACGACCGGTAGAAAAGTTGGCAAAAGTACCTGTGAAAGGAATTTTACCACCAATGGTCATACCTGCTGCAATACCGATCATATTTGCTTCTGCAATACCAACCTGTGTAAAACGCTCAGGAAAATCTTTAATAAAAGCATCCATTTTAAGCGATCCAACTAAATCGGCACATAAAGCAACTACATTTTCGTTTTTCTTACCAGCCTCATGTAAGCCAGCACCAAAACCCGAACGTGTATCTTTTTTTTCTGTATATGTATATTTTTTCATTGTTTTTTAGATATGAGATATGAGATTTTAGAGGTGAGCTTGAGCGATAGTTCGTCTCAAATCTCATGTCTTCTGTCTCCAATCTGATTTAGTAATCCCCTAAAGTTTCTGGTAATTGCGCTAAAGCTAAGGCCAATTGTTCATCATTTGGCGCAGTACCGTGCCATTTATGCGAACCCATCATATAATCTACACCAGCACCCATTTGTGTGCTCATTAAGTTTAAGATTGGTTTACCTTTTCCTGTTAAAGTTTTAGCGTAGTGTAATCCCTCAACAATTGATTGCATATCGTTACCATCAGTATTGATTACATGCCATCCGAAAGCTTCAAATTTTGCTTGTAAACTATCTAAAGAAAGTACCTTTTTAGTAGGGCCATCAATCTGCTGACCGTTATAATCTACACTGCAGATTAAAGTATCCAACTCATGGAATGGTGCAAACATAGCTGCTTCCCAGTTTTGGCCTTCTTGTAATTCTCCATCGCCATGCAGCGTGAAAACGTAAGATTTATCACCATTTAATCTTTTGGTTAAGGCAGCACCGATAGCTACCGACATGCCCTGACCTAATGAGCCAGAAGCTACACGGATACCTGGTAAGTGTTCGTGTGTGGTTGGGTGACCCTGTAATCTTGAATCAAGTTTACGGAAGGTTGCCAATTCACTTTTATCGAAATAACCTGCATGCGCAAGCGTGCTGTACCAAACCGGAGAAATGTGCCCGTTAGATAAGAAGAATAAATCTTCACCAATACCGTCCATAGTGAAATCTTTCTTGTGGTTTAAGACTTCAAAATATAGGGCGGTAAAAAAATCGGCGCAACCTAATGAACCACCTGGGTGGCCTGATTGACATCCGTGAACCATTCTTACGATATCTCGTCTGATCTGAGAGGCAATATCTTCTAGCTCTTTAATTGTATGTTTCATTAAAATAAGAGGTTGTTGTTACATAGCAAAGGTAATATTTTACCCGCTATATCATAATTAGTTATTGATTAAATCGAGTACTTGTTGTGTTGAATTTTTGGTGTCAACTTTTTTAATGATATGCGAAATTTTTCCGTCGCCATCTATAATGAAAGTGGTGCGTACTGTACCCATGTATTTTTTACCGTACATGTTTTTCTCTGCCCAAACACCATAATCGTTTACAATCTTCTGATCGGTATCTGCCAGTAGGGTAAACGGTAGGTTATGCTTCGTTACAAACTTATGGTGCGATTTTTCATCATCAACACTAACGCCTAAAACCATAATTCCTTTAGCCTGTAAACCCTGATAGTTATCCCTGAAATCGCAAGCCTCAGCCGTACAGCCTGGGGTATCATCTTTCGGGTAAAAATAAAGGACAACGGTTTTGCCTTTATAGTCGCTTAAAGAAACATTAGCTCCATTTTGATCTTTTGATGTAATTGCAGGTGCCTGATCACCTTCTGTTAACTCTGCCATATATAATGATTGAATTTTGAATGATTGATTTTTTGAATGATAGATGGTTTAACCATTTTCGCAATTTAAACAGTTTAACTTATTATACTGTTCGATATATGTTAAAAGATGACATTTTTTAGTACAAATCATTCCGTTTTGACCGCACTTTGATCATGACATCCTTAAATCTTAAAAATCCTGTTCCTATTTAAAGAACGTTACAGTATATTTTCTGGTATTCTCTTTCATATCCATTACCACCAATTCTAATGTATGTTTTCCTGCGCCAGTTCTTTCGTCGAAACTGTGCCACAGGGTCGCTGTTTTTGTGTCAAACTCCATTAAAACCCACTTGCCATCAATATAACCGTTAAAACTTTTAATGCCAGACAGGTTATCGCTGATTTTGAAAAATATTTTCGATAAACCAGCCATGTTTTTTCCTTCAGCAATATTTACGGGTACTACCCTTGGTGCAATGGTATCGGTAGCAATATAAAAGCTGCCGAAATTTTTTGGCGTAGCCTTAACATAGCCATTTTCGAAAAATCCACCTTGCGAGGAACCATTCGTATTTACAATTAAGGCCTTGCTTCTCAGGTTTTCGGGCAGATTATCCGCTTTGATCGAGATGTCGAAACCAATATGTAGTGGTGTATAACGATTGTGAATCTGGTGTACAGCCGACCATGCATTTCCGGTTGGTTTAGGTAGTTTTTTATAGGTGAAATTTAAATCACTATATAATGTTCCCAACGGGAAAACAACTTTAATATCATCGGTATTAAACTCGTTTACCCTATTGTAAGGATAAATTATTCCGGGAGGAACAACCGGACTTGCAATAGGTGCTGAGCCCGCATTTACGGTAAAGGGTAAAACGGATGAGTTTCCTTTTGAATCGGTAATGATGTAACGGAGTTGGTGTTGTGCGCCATCATTAAAATTAATGCGGCCACCGTTTACCAAACCACTATAAATTTTTAAAGGGTTACCAGGTTCTACAAAGCTTTTTTGGATACTCCTTTTGGTATCTAAATAAGTAGGATAATCGATATGCGAATTGATGGCCTTGCTGTCTTCGAAAGCAAAACGCTCCAAAGCCGAAGTGTACACTTTTTTGCCATCAACTTCTAACTGGATAGAATATACACCGTTTGTGCCCGATAAACCGTTGTGCCGATCGGTTACTACAATACCAAAGCCAACTTCTCCGGTTAAACTGATAGGGGCGGTGGTTTTGTAAGTTCCATTCGAACCCGTAATACTAATGGCCTGCTTTGGGGTAAATTCGTTAAAAGTTTTGCCATTTAAACGGTAAACATATAAACCATGGATCACCGGAGGGATGTTATCTGGAATAATAATGCCGAAAAACTGCGGGTTTATCGTCTCTTCTGTTTTGGTATCCCTGATTTCGAAGTGTAAATGTGGACCGCCCGAACTGCCACGGTTACCAGACCACGCAATAATTTCGCCTTTATGTACCGGAATTAATGTGGCATCAGGAAATTCATCGATCTCGAACGATTTTTTTTCGTATTCGAGGTTTTTAACAATGGTCGCAATTTTTGGGGCGAAACGTTGTAAGTGGCCATAAACGGTAGTAAATCCGTTCGCATGGTTGATGTACAAAGCTTGTCCAAAACCACTATTCTGGACCCTCAATCTCGAAATGTAACCATCGGCTACGGCATAAACGGGGTAACCTTCGCGCTGGTTGGTCCTAAAATCGATTCCGGAGTGAAAGTGGTTACCACGGATTTCTCCAAAAGATCCTGCAAGGGCAGGAGGAGTAATATCGAGCGGCTGCCTGAAATCGGTTATAGGATACTTATTCGTGCTGAAAATCTGTTGCGCCTGAACACAAACTGAGGCAAATAAAAGGCAAATTGAAACGGAAAATTTTAACTTGTACTGGATCGGATTTTTAATCATTCGTTACTTTACATCAAAATTTAAAAGTTGCTTTCCTTCTAACCAGGCTTCTAGTTTATCGCCCCTATTTGTTTTGCCTACACCCTGTGGCGTTCCGGTGAAAATTAAATCGCCTTTTTTTAAGGTAATATACTGGGAAACAAAGCTAATTATCTTCTCGAACGAGAATAACAAATCTTTAGTATGGCCAACCTGACGGCTTTCTCCATTAACCTTTAGCTCAAAATTTAAATTGTAAAGATCTTCGAAATCACTTTTGGGAAGAAAAATACTGATGGGAGCTGAGTTGTCAAAAGCTTTGGCAAGTTCCCATGGCAATCCTTTTTCTTTGTGTTTAGCCTGGATATCGCGAGCGGTAAAATCGATGCCCAAACAAACTTCATCGTAATAATTGGCCGCAAATTTTTCGGCAATATGTTTTCCTTCCTTGCAGATTTTTAGCACCACTTCTAATTCGTAATGAACGTCATCAGAGAAATCTGGCAAATAAAAAGGTTTGTTGTCTTTTAGAACGGCCGTATCCGGTTTCAAAAAAATTACTGGAATAGTTGGAACTGGATTGTTCAGCTCTTTTGCATGTTCGGCATAGTTTCTGCCAATGGCGATGATTTTCATTCTTAAGAATATGAAATATGATAAAATAGAAGGGAATTAAATCCGCATCAATCAAAAATAGAAAAGAAAATGATGTTATAAAACTGAGATGCGTTTTACTTGACTTTCTGACCCTGCGATAACCCTTAAAAAGTAAATACCAGGATTTATTCTGCTTGGAATAACGAAACTTTTGGTCTGTTCGCCCGCATTTAAGCGTTCGTTTGCTAACGTTGTTACCTCATTACCCAATAAATCGATGATTTTGATTGTCGTTTGAGTACCATCTTTTCCAATAGATAAGATAATATTTAACTGATCTTCTACCGGATTCGGATATATTTTTACAATGGTTAACAATTTATCTTTTGCTACAACCGCTGTGTTTTTTGGTGTTGTTGAATACGTATTGAACATTCCCGAACCACCAATAGAAGTGTAAAGTGGTTTATAGGGGGTGATATTTGCTTTGATTTCAGGAATTCTACTTGTTTTTTTAGTTCTGTTTTTTAAGCTAATGTGGATACTATCAGCTTGTTGTGCCCAAGAATTTATTCCACATAACAAAACAATGCACAATGTGCAGGCTAGTTTTGTGAGGAACGTTATCTTAGCGTAGAGTTTCATCAAATTGGTATAGCAAATGTATTAATTTAAAACAAAGAAATTAAACATTTTGTTTAAAAGCCATAATTTAACACAATTTAACAATAAAATTTAATTTTCATAGTGTTAAAAATACACAATAATTTGGTTGTTAAATTGTTATAGTTAGTTTACTTTTGCCGCACTAAAATAATCAACGAAGTGTCAAATCATAAAAATGTCAACGCGTTAACCGCCGGCGGTGTTCTAATTAGTTTAGGGATTGTGTTCGGTGACATTGGTACATCACCATTATATACACTTAACGCAATTTTTACCAGTATTCTGGGCGTAAAAGGAGGAGTGGTTGGAAGTCCGGGATCGATAACCACAGATGTTGTTCTTGGCGTACTTTCTTGTATCATCTGGACACTTACCCTGCAAACCACCATTAAATATGTTATTATAACATTAAGAGCAGATAATAAAGGTGAGGGCGGGATTTTCTCTTTATTCTCTCTGGTAAGGAAAAAGGCAAAATGGTTAATCGTACCAGCAGTTGTTGGAGGTTGCGCATTGCTTGCCGATGGGGTAATTACGCCAAGTATCACGGTAACATCAGCCATAGAAGGTTTAACCAATAAGTTCGATATACCAGTAGTACCCGTAGTAATTGCAATTCTAACGGTTCTTTTCATTATCCAGCAGTTTGGAACCAATTTGGTTGGGAAGCTGTTCGGTCCTGTAATGTTTGTTTGGTTTACGGTTTTGGGTATAGCCGGGCTTTTATTCATTGTAAAGGACTTTAGCATATTAAAAGCGCTTAATCCATATTATGCCGTGCATTTATTGGCCACCAATAGTAAGGCATTTATTATCTTGGGAGGTGTTTTTCTCTGTACTACCGGGGCAGAGGCATTATATTCGGATCTGGGGCACTGCGGTCGTAACAACATCAGGATCAGCTGGATCTTTGTGAAAATAACACTGATTTTAAATTATTTAGGTCAGGGTGTTTGGATTTTGCAGAACGAAAGCACTTTCATTCCGAGTTCGAAAATGAATCCTTTCTTTCAGATTATATCGAGTCATTTTCAGGTGCCAATGGTGATTTTGGCTACCATGGCGGCGGTTATTGCAAGTCAGGCGTTGATTAGTGGTTCCTTTACCTTAATCTCAGAGGCGGTTCGTTTAAACCTTTGGCCGAAAATCAAAATCGTATATCCATCTGTTCAGAAAGGCCAGTTATATGTGCCTTCTATTAATTGGATGCTTTGGTTAGGCTGTTGTAGTATCGTGTTTTTCTGGAAAGAATCGTCTAAAATGGATGCCGCTTATGGCCTGTCTATTACCATAGCGATGCTGATGACCACCATTTTGGTAAGTGTGTATTTAAGGAGCAAACGTTTCCCAAAATACCTGATCGCGATTTTTATTTCCGTATATGTGATTATTGAAGGTACTTTCCTTTTCAGTAACCTGCACAAATTCTCTGATGGAGGTTGGTTAACGGTACTGATCGGTTCGGCACTTTTCACTGTGATGTGGAGCTGGTTTGTGGCACGCAAGATTAAAAACAGATTTGTTAAGTACGTTGAAATTGAAGATTATTATGAGATTTTAAGCGAGCTGAGCAATGATGAATCGGTTCCAAAATATTCGTCTCAACTGGTTTATTTAACGAGTGCGAACTTTAAAACAGAAATCGAATCGAAGATTATCTATTCCATTATTCAAAAGGAACCAAAACGTGCCGATGTGTACTGGTTGGTGCATGTGGATGTAATGGATGAGCCTTATACATTAGATTATAAAGTTGAATTCCTCATCCCTGGTAAACTGATCAGAATTGATTTTAGATTGGGTTTCAGGATTGAACAACGGGTAAATTTATTGTACCGCAAGGTGGTTGAAGAACTGGTTAAAAACGGTGAAATTGATATTACGAGTCAATATACTTCATTGAATAAACATAAGATTGCCGGCGATTTCAGGTTCGTGCTTTTAGAAAAACACTTGTCTAAATTTACGAAATTGAGTTTTTACGAGCGACAGATCATGGATTACTACTTTATCCTGAAAAAACTAAGTTTATCAGAAGAGCGGAGTTTTGGTTTAGACAGCAGTTATGTTGATGTAGAAAAGGTTCCATTAATTTTTGTTACACCTGACGATATCGAATTACATAGATTGCCAGTTTAATTGATGAGGATGGCTATTTTAATATTGGGAATCGGCTTGTTCATAGCTGGGCCCGTAGCAAAAATATATCACCTTGATCATGCCAATAATTACATGATTGCATCTGGGTTAGGACTTGTGATGATTACCGTACTGGCTTTTATAAAAAAGAAATAAAATGAATCCTATCGGTCTGTGTCTCCACCGACCGATAGAGTTGAGGGAAACTTATGTTAAATTACTCCCTTATCCTTAGGTATTTACTCATGGTATTGGTGTAATTATCATCAAAACTAACAGATGAGATTTCTTTATATTTAATCTTTGTCGGTTCATCATCTATGTACCCTGCAGGATCGAAGTTCAGGATTTTTAAACTTCTTCTTTTCACTTTTACAAGCTCTCCGATTTTAAAAAAGAAGCGATCGTTGTTTTCGTTTTCTACAGCACATTTTAAGTTTATGTTTTTTATAGAATCGAAAATGCTTTCCCAGCTTTCTAGATCAATTTGGTAAGGCAGTTCGATCAGCTTTTTGTGGCCTTCCTGTTCCATAATGGAATCATAGAATTGATCAAATTCATTATGCCTGATTTTTGTAATCGAGGCTATTGGAAATATACGGTATCCGTCAAATACAAAATTATTATCCTCTACAATCAGAACGAAATCAAATGAATGAGTCAGAATGTAGCCGCGTGAAATTACATAAGATTTGTTGCCAACGTCTCTTTTAATCTTGACATAGTTTTTCTCTATCTGGTGTTTCTCTATTTTCTCAAAAATTGTCATATCAGTTATTAATGGCTTAAGGCTTAAACTTCCGGATTTGCCAGCTTACTGTGTCTGTAACCGTAAGCAAAATAAACCACAAGACCAATTACCAGCCAGATGCCAAAACCGATCCAGTTCGAAATGCCCAGTTCGCACATCATATACAAACAGCTGATCAATCCTAAAACGGGGATTAACGATAAGTTTTTGGTGATACAATAATAAGTAATCACCACGCAGATGATCAGAAAAATCCACATCGGGATTTTGTGTTTGAACAGGCCCCAGCCACTTTCGTATTTCTTTTCTACTGATACTTTGGATGCAGAAATAAACTGTTCGTAACGATCTGCAGGTAATGCACTCAGGTATGATTCTGCATCAACTTTCTCCGCTAAAATAATTTGTGGAGCTGCATTTTTAACAATTTCTTCCTTTACTATTTTAAGTTCGTCGCCGCTTAGGGAAGTCACAAAACTTACCGTTTGGATGGTTTTAGGCGAATTGAAAAAGAAAGCTTTTGTTTCTTTCCCATATTTTGTAAACGAGAAAATAATCGTCGCAATTAAGGCAATTGGAATAATGAATTTACTGTTTAAATAAGGTATTTTAAACTTCCCACGTTGTACATCAGGCCTGTTCTGTAATACCAAAACACCTGCACAAACCAATACGAAAGCGAAAAGCGTTCCAATAGAACAAAGATCGGTAACGATGGTCAGGTTCATAAACAAGGATGGAACTGCCACAACAAAACCAACTACTATGGTGGCAAAGGAAGGCGTTTTATATTTCGGGTGGATTTTTGAAAACGATTTTGGCAATAATCCATCCCTGCTCATACTCATCCAGATGCGTGGTTGACCCATTTGGAAAACTAAAAGTACACTGGCCATGGCAAAAACAGCACTTACTGCAATAATACCACTCATTAATTTTAAATTAATCTGGTCGAAAACGAATGCAAGTGGATCGCCTACGGCTAGTGTGTCCGATTTAACAATACCGGTTAAAACCAGAGCAATGGCAACATAAAGGATGGTACAGATGATGATCGCCCACATCATTCCGCGGGGAAGATCACGTTGTGGGTTTTTACATTCTTCGGCGGTAGTCGAAATGGCATCGAAACCGATATAAGCGAAAAATACTGCCGAAACGCCTTTTAAAACTCCGGCAACACCATTAGGCGCAAACGGATCCCAGTTTTTGGTATCTACATAAAAAATACCAACAGCTAAAACCAAAAGAATTACGGCGAGTTTAACCACTACCATGGCGTTACTGGCGTTGCGGCTTTCCTTCATGCCACGGTAAATTAACCAGGTAATTAAAATGATAATGCCCAGGGCCGGAATATCTGCAACCAGATGAAAACTACCGATTGTTGGAGCGGTAAGCCATGCGTTATTGGCCAAAGCCGTAGCCGCATCTAAATCAGCCAGGTTTTTGCCAGCTGCTAAAAGTGCTTCAGCATGTTTATGTCCGTTATATGCACTTAAGTAATCCATTGTCATCCAGTCGGGTACATGGATGCCATCTATGCCGAGTGGCGGTATTTTTATGGTGGAGAGTAATCCGGTAAAGTAATCAGACCAGGATATGGCTACGGTAATGTTCCCAATGGAATATTCCATAATAAGCGACCAGCCGATAATCCATGCCACCAGTTCGCCAAAGGCTACGTAAGAATAGGTGTAAGCACTGCCCGAAACCGGAACCATAGAAGCAAACTCTGCATAGGCAAAAGCAGCAAAACTACAGGCAACTGCTGTAAAAATAAACAAAAAGATTACCGCCGGACCGCCATCTGCACTTGCCTTGCCAATCGTACTAAAAATCCCTGCCCCAATAATCGCTGCAATTCCAAAAGCTGTTAAGTCGCGTACTCCGAGTGTTTTATGTAATGTGTTTTCGTGGTCGCCATAGCCTTTTGCTGCATCTTGTAATATCTTGGAAATAGATTTCTTTCTGAATAGCTTTTCGAACATCTTTTATTTGCTTGTTTCTTCAAACTTATAAAAAGTTTGGCTAAAAACGTTTAAAGCAGGATATAATTTTCATTACACTCCCTTTAAGCCATAATTGCCATCCTAAATCGCCTGATTTATTAGATTTAAGTAAAAATCTGCAATTATTTGGCTAGAATAATCCTTTGTTTGATTCGCATAATTTTAGGCTAAATGAAACTGTTAATTTTGTCGCTCTTAATCAATCAGGTAAATTAAAAGCCTTAAGTTCTTGTTTGATTGGAATATTTATATATCATTACAGTCACCCTATGAATGCAAATACGTCACAAATAAAATATATCAAAGAAGGTAACCAGGGTTTAGCCACCATCCTGGCTTTTGCTTTAATTCCGCTTTCAGGTTTTGCTACCGATATTTATATCCCATCATTACCTACAATGGCTGGCGAAATGCAGGTAAGCAACGTACAGGTACAACTTACCTTAAGCATTTTTTTAATCAGTTATGGTGTTGCCCAACTTTTTATTGGTAGTGTACTCGATAGTTTTGGGAGATATAAGATCTGTTTATACTCACTTTTAATCTTTGCTGCAGCCAGTATTATCATCGCTACTACGCATAACATTTACCTGATCTATTTGATGCGCATTGTTCACGGACTTACTGTAGGCGCAATCGTGGTGGCAAAAAGGGCTTACTTTGTCGACCTTTATGAAGGCGACCAGCTAAAACACTATCTCAGTATGTTTTCCATTATTTGGTCTACCGGACCAATTGTTGCACCATTTATAGGCGGATATCTGCAAACGGCATTTGGCTGGGAATCGAACTTTTATTTTTTGGCTGGTTTTGCATTGGTGTTTGCTGTTCTTGAGCTCTTGTTCAGTGGCGAAACATTAAGGCACTTTACCGATTTTCAACTCAAAAAGATCACTAAAATCTATGTTGAAATGATTAAAACCACTAGTTTTACACTCGGTATTGTGATGTTGGGTCTGGCTTATTGTATGGTGATGGTTTACAATATGACTGGTCCGTTTATCATTGAGCACCATTTCAATTTCTCTCCGGTTATTGCCGGTTACAGTTCGCTGTTTTTAGGTTTCGCCTGGATGGTGGGCGGCTTTATCGGTAAGGCAACCATTAATAAACCTTTTTTTAGAAGATTAATGATCAATTCGCTGTTCCAGGTGGCTTTTGTGATCCTGATGATATTGAGCTTAAATTTCGTGTCGAACCTTTGGTCGTTAATTTTCTTTGCCTTTCTGATCCATGTAGGAGCAGGATTTACCTTTAATAATTACTTCACTTTCTGTTTGAGCAAATTCCCGAAAAATGCGGGCATAGCCGGTGGATTAACGGGAGGGATTACTTATGTAATTGTTTCTTTTCTGAGTTATGGCATTGTAAACCTGATCCCGGCTAAAGATGAACGTAACCTGAGCTACAGTTATCTGATCATGATCTTGATATCTGTTTTGGTGATGTTTGTTATTTTGAAACTCAGAAGAAAAGAAGAGGTATAACTATCATTTAATCCGGCCTTCCTCATCCGTTACACTGGTTTTCCGCTGGCGGGTGCCCTTAATACTGCTGCTGCCAAAAATATAATTGAGGCTTAACCTGTAAACCCTGCTTTCTTGTTTTTGGGTTAGGTTATAATCTAAACCCGAAAGCGCACTGCTGATTCTTGCTTTTCTGTTATCGAAAACATCATTGGCTGCAAGTTTAACATTGAGTTTCTTATCGAAGAATGATTTCTTGATTCCAAAATCTATTCCATAATAGGGCTTAATGGCATAGGTGCCATAAATCTGCGAGGATGCATATTCTCCTGAAAGCTCTGCTGATGCTGAGGGGCTCAGGGTAAAAGTGTGACTACTGTTTAATGTAAAATTCACTTTCTTTCTGTCGTATACGAAATCACCCAGGTTTGCGGTTTTGATCTGGTTATAGGTGCTGGTAAACGTATTGTCCATGCTCCAGAATTTGGTAATGGTTGTAGGGTAGCCGATCGTTAAATCGTAGGCATATTGTTTATCGAGGTTTTTGACGGTTTGATATAAGGTCTTCTTCTCATTTTCAGGCAGCAAAACATCGAGGATTAAGTTGTTGGTAATGCTGTAACCCAATGAAATATTCAATGTTTTTTTATAATTATAGGCGAGTTGAAAAGTATTGGTATACTGCGGGTTAAGAAAAGGATTCCCCTGACTAAAAGTATATAGATCAACAAAATAAACAAAAGGATTAAGTGATTTATAATCAGGCCGGTCTATCCTTCTATTGTATGAAAAACCGATTTCATGATTGGGATTTAAAGTTTGGTTGATGTTAAAACTTGGGAAAAAATCAAAGTAACTGCGCTTTACAATCTTATTGTCGCTAATGGAGTTGCCCTTAGAGTTGGTTTGTTCGGTTCTCAAGCCAATTTCTACACTGGTCGACTTAAACTCGTGCTTTAGTGTAGCATAAGCAGCATTGATGTTTTCGTCGTAAATAAAATGGTTGCTTCTGCCCACATCATTCTTCCAATCTGTTCCGATCAGGTTTTCGAATTGAAAATCATTATCTGTATTTACCCAACTGCTTTTTAAACCTACAGCTAATTTAGTAGTGGTGTTTAGCGGAAGTGCATAATCAATTTTCGCAGCTTTAATTGTGATAAAAGAAGGGGTGGCATTTCGAAAAATGGCAGGTGATTTATACATTGAACCATTTTGATCGAAAAAGGAGTTCTGGTAAATGGTATTTTCTTCACTGTGGTATTTCGCATAATCTAAATCGATCGATAACTCCTGGCCTAAAGTATCGATTACACTTTTGTAATTGAGGTTATAAGCCTGATTGCGGTATTTATTCTGTGCTGGATTATCAGCAACAATCGATGAATCCACCTGTGCAAAACTTCGGCCAATAGCGGTTAGGCCGTTAGATGCATCATGACCATTGTTAAAGTAACCTGTGGTGAGGAAACCCAAAGTGTTTTTATCGTTGATGAAATAATCAATCCCAGCTTTATAATTGTTGTTATGTGTAGATCTTGTTTGCGTATTCGATTGATGGAAATAAGTATTTTGATCACTGCCATTTACTACCCTTAAAATATCCAGGTTTTCGGTAGCTTTATTGTTGTTGTTGGCGAAACTGCCAAAGATGTTCAGGTTTTTGTTCCGGTGGTTAATAGATATTCCGGCATCGCTTTTTGGATTCTTGCCATAACCAAAATCTAAATCGATGTTTCCATTGGTGCCGTAACTGGCGTTCTTTTTTAACCTGATGTTGAGCAGACCTGCGTTTCCTTCAGCATCATATTTGGAAGAAGGGCTGGTTATCAGTTCAATCGTTTTTATTTCATTGCTATTTAAAGATCGCAATCTGATAGCCAACTGTTCGGCAGATAAATAAGTCGATTTTCCATCGATGAGCACATTTGCACCTGACTTTCCCTTTATGCTGATGATCCCATCCTGATTAACGGATACACCTGGCATTTTAGCAAGCACTTCGAGGGCAGTATTTCCGGTAGAAACAATGCTGTTTTCTACATTCATTACTGTTTTGTCGTTATGGCGCTCTATTAATGCTTTCCGCGCAGCTACCACAACACTTTCGAGTTCTTTTACACCAGGCTCCAGGCTGAAGCTTAAATCGAGACTGGTTTTGCCCGTAAAAGCTTCGTGTATTTCTTTTAAAGGTCGATAACCTACAGCCTTCACCTCTACGGTGAATTTATTTGCCGGGAAGTTTGCCAACATATACTTCCCTTCATTATCAGAAGTAACTATTTTAATAAAAGCAGTATCTGCCAAACTGGTAAATTTGAGGCTAGCGGAGACTTTAACGCCATTTTTATTCATTACTGTGCCTGTAATGTGAATTCTTGTAGTCTGCGCAGAAACTACATTTAAAAATAACAGGGAGAGTACAAAATACGGAGCAAATATTTTCATTTTAATTAGGGAGCTGATGATTAGTTTTCCTCTTATCTGATTAAGAATTAGAACGAAACTAAATCATTAGGTGCATTAACCCTTGTATTTTAACAATGTTTAACCCAATTAACATTTTTTTACATTCGTTTAGTTCAATGGTTCATTATTGCCCAAAACTCATATGATGGTGCATATCTATAGCTAAGTTGAAGCTACCGTAATAATACTGGCCACGGAGGTGCAGAAACCAAAGAATAATTTAGACGAATTCTTCATGGTTTGTCACGCTGAGCGGAGTCGAAGAGTCTTTACAATATGCGTATCTTCTGTATTTAGATGTCCGAATGTCTGGGCAGGGAAGTAAGGATGAACACAGCGTTTTTTGCACACGGCAACCCTGAACATGCTGTCATGCTGAGGCACGAAGCATCTGTTTCATAGGGTTCAGATGCTTCGTGCCTCAGCATGACATTAAAAATTATCCTCCGTGGCAAACTTTCACCAAACAAAAAAGTCGTGGTATTTTGCCACGACTTTCATTTATTTAACTGTGAGGGAAAAGCCTTCCAGCCCTCCACCTTCAAACCTTCTAGCTAACCTAATTTCTCCAGCTCAGCTTTCACAAAACTGGCCAGTTCTTTTACATATTCGGCGCTGAAATCAAATTTGATGCCTGCGGTTTCATATATCTCGTTCATCGGTTTGGTATAACCCAAAGCAAGTGCAGCCAGATATTGTTCTAAAGCCTTTTCAGGGTTTTCTTTATAATTTTTCCAAACAGCGATGGCGCCTAACTGGGCAATCGCATATTCGATATAATAAAAAGGTACTTCGAACAAATGCAGTTGTTTTTGCCATCCGTTTCCAAATTGTTGTTCTAAATCTGTCCAATCGGCAAAACCTGCACCAAAACGGTTAAAAATCTGTTTAAAGGTTTCTTCCCTGTCGGCAGCGGTATGGTTAGGGTTGGTATAGATCCAATGTTGAAACTGGTCGATCACAGCAACCCAGGGCAAAGTTTTTAAAACATCAGCCAATTGCTCTTTTTTGGCACGGTTTAAATCTTCTGCATTGTCGAAATAAACATCCCAATTGTCCATAGAGATCAACTCCATGCTCATTGAAGCCAGTTCAGCAACTTCAGATGGACAGTGTTTAAAATCGTTTAACTCTAAATTTGCAGTTAAAAAAGTATGCACCGCATGTCCGCCTTCATGAACCATAGTGGTTAAATCACGCAATGAGTTTGCTGAGTTCATGAATATAAACGGCGCTCCGGTTTCGGCTAAAGGATAGTTATAACCACCAGGTGCCTTGCCTTTTCTGCTTTCAACATCAAAAAGGTTATTGGCTTTCATGGTAGCCAATTTTTCGCCTAATTTTTGATCAATGGCGTTAAAACAGGCAATACTTTTATCAATCAGTTCTTCGCCATTGTTAAAAGGTTTTAAAGCGGGTTTGCCGCTTATGCTCACTTCTAAATCCCAGGGTTTTAATACCTCAAGACCTAAAGCTTCGCGGCGTTTTTCGGCTTGTTCTTTTAAAATCGGCACAATCTCTTTTTCGATGGCATTGGCAAAATCGTAACAATCCTGCGGGGTATAATCAAAACGGCCCAAAGCCTGGAACATATAATCGCGGTAGTTCTCAAAACCAGCGTTTAAAGCTACCTGGGTACGCAATTTAATAAGCTCATCAAAAAGCATGTTTAAATCATCCTTATCTATTAAGCGGCGTTGCTGGATGGTTTTCCAGGCATTTTCGCGTACTTCACGGTTTAAATCTTTGATGAATATAGAAGCTTGCTCCAGGGTATATTCCTGACCGTTTAGCTCCACACTCATTGCGCCGGTAGTGCTTTGGTATTTCTGTTGTTTCACCTGTAATTCGGTAAACAGCTCGATATTTTCATCGCGGTATAGCTCTAATGCTTTTTTAATCGCGCGGCTGTAAACAAAATATTTCTCTTTGTCAAGATCCTCCATAAACGGACTTTCGACAAACTTCTTGTTCAATTCATTGGCTAACGGAGAAATTTTCGGTTCAATTTCTGTGGCAAAGTATTGGAAGTTTTTAACCAGTTCTTCGTTTGCCGTGTCGCAGCTCATTTTAATATACCTCCAGGCAAAATCTTCTTCCAAAGCGGCCTCAAGCTCAGAACGGTCTTTTAACCATTGTTCTAATTCAGCTGCGCTACTTATTTCACGGTTTTGCAGTTCGGTGAAAAGTGGTGCTAAGCTTTCCCAGGTAATGGTTAATTCCTGAGGGATATATGTTCTGGGTTTTTTCGTTATAATCATAGTATTTAATTATTGAATGAGAGAATGATGGAATGAGAGAATGAGAGAATGGTTTTCATTCAGTCATTTAAAACTCAATCATTCTGTCATTTTTATTTATGTCTCAAATATGCGTCTATTAAAAAACATGCTGCAAATACCACCGATGCATAACCGTTTAAGGTTTGAAAAGCCCGGTTTACTTTACTGATGTCGTTCGGTTTTACCAGTAAATGCTGATAAACCAACATCGAACAGAAAAACACAATACCTACGTAATATACCCAACTAAAGGATGTAAAAAACACCGGCAGTATTACGCAAGTAGCCGAAAGGATATGCAAGAGCACTGAAACATTTAAAGCATTTTTAATGCCAAGTGCGGATGGGATGGAGTGTAATTTTTCCTCACGGTCGAATTCTTCATCCTGTAGCGCATAAATAATATCAAATCCACTCACCCAGAACAATACGGTTAAAGAATATAGTACAGGAACCAATGCAAAATGTCCGGTTACGGCAATGTATGCACCAATAGGGGCAAGGGATAGGCCGAGGCCCAATACCAAATGGCAAAGTGCGGTAAACCTTTTGGTATAACTATAAAATAAAACCACAAATAAAGCTATCGGCGATAGATAGAAACACAGTGGATTAATAAAATAAGTCGTAATGGCAAAAAGTACGCAATTGGCGATTACAAAGATCAAGGCTTCATTTGCCGAAACTTTACCGGCTGGGATATCGCGCATTTGGGTGCGTGGGTTTTTCGCATCGATATTTCTATCGAGGTAACGGTTAAAGGCCATGGCCGAGTTACGGGCAAAAACCATGCAGAGCAAAACCAAAATCAGTTTATACCACGAAAATGGGTTTTCTGTGGTGGTTACGCCCAAAAAGAAACCAATCATGGCGAAAGGCAACGCAAAAACAGAGTGGGCGAATAATACGAGTGAAAAGTATTTTTTCATTTTTTTTAGAACTGATTAATTTCCCGTAGGGGATGATTACACAGATTATTTGATAACACAGATTTTTTAAAGTTAAACTGAAAATTGTACACTGCGAACTGAAAACTGTCTAAAACTTCTTATAATCTGTTGGTACAACAAAATCTTTATTCACCTCATAAATGAAGTTTAAAACCTCATCTTTTCCGGTTCCTTTTTCTGCAGAAGAAATAAAGGTGGCAGGAATCTCTTCAAAAAACTCACCTAGCTTTTTCTTAAACGAGGCTACATTTTTCTGGGTGGTTGTCATGCCCTGTTTATCGGCTTTGGTAAAGATTAACGAAAAAGGAATCTGTTTTTCCCCTAACCAATAGCAAAATTCAATATCAATTCCCTGAGGCTCTAAACGGCTATCTATTAAAACAAAAACACATTGCAGACTTTCTCTTTTGGTAATGTAGGCACGGATAAACTTTTCCCATTTCTCTCTGCTGGTTTTCGAAACCTTTGCGTAACCATAACCCGGTAAATCGACGATATACCACTTCTCATTAATCAGAAAGTGGTTGATCAGCTGGGTTTTACCAGGGCGTTGTGAGGTTTTGGCCAATCCATGTTGATTAACCAACATATTGATCAATGAAGATTTACCCACATTAGAGCGGCCGATAAATGCGTATTCGGGCATTGTTGGTACCGGCAGGGCCGAAATCTGGGTGTTGCTGCAAACAAATGTTGCCGTTTTGATAATCATGGTACAAAGGTAGGGTTTTGAGTCCGAAGTCCGAAGTCGGAAGTCAGAAGTCCAAATTGATCATCTTTTTAAAACTGATTTTTGACAATACACTGAATACTTTGCAGCAAAGACTTTGGACTCCGGACTAAAGACTCCCGACTTTTCTCTATCTTTGCCACATATCATGAATCAGAATATCACCCCATACCAAGTAGACGACGCAACTAAAAAAGAGCAGGTTGCAACCATGTTCAACAACATTTCTGGCACCTACGATTTTTTAAATCATTTCCTTTCTTTGGGGATTGATGTATTGTGGCGTAAAAAAGCGATCAAAGAGCTGGTTTCCATCCATCCAAGAACTTTGCTTGATGTAGCTACGGGCACCGGCGATTTTGCTTTCGAGGCGATTAAAAAACTTCAGCCCGAAAAGGTGATCGGTGTAGATATTTCTGAAGGCATGCTGGAGGTAGCCAAAAAGAAAATCAACGAACGTAGTTTGAACGAAGTTTTTACGGTTCAGGTAGGTGATTCGGAAGGTTTGCACTTTGAGGATAATACTTTTGATGCCATTACCTGTGCCTATGGCGTGCGTAATTTCGAAAACCTTGAAAAGGGATTAACCGATATGTACAGGGTGTTAAAACCCAACGGTAAAATGGTGGTGCTGGAGTTTTCGAAACCTAAAGTTTTTCCGGTTAAACAATTGTACAGTTTTTACTTTAAAAGGGTAACGCCTTTCTTTGGGAAACTATTTTCTAAAGACCATAGGGCTTATACTTATTTGCCCGAATCGGTGGCTGCTTTTCCAGATGGAGAAGATTTCACCAATCTGATGGAAAAAGTTGGCTTTAAAAGTACCAAACAAAGAATTTTAACGTTTGGAATAAGTTCGATATATATAGGAACCAAATGATCATCAGAAAATTAAGCCTCATTCTTTCTCTCTTCGCTATTTCTACCACGGCCTTTGCTCAAAACTGGGGCGGTGGAATTGATGATGAAGACTGGAGTTTTGGTTTTAATTTTCAATACATATCTGCCGAATACAAAATATTAAAAAAGGCCAATTGGCGATCACCCTTTTATGAGGTGCCAAATTCTTTGGGCGTTTCTTACGACCCAAATTCGGGTGTTCCCGTTACTTCAACATTAAATTCTATTTCAAGCGTACCCTCGCAGGGTTTTGGACTGGGCTTTGTAATGAATAGAAATCTGTCCGAAAATTTTGATATCCGTGCAACACCATCTCTTATTTTTAGCGATAGATCTGTAACCTACGAGTATGAGCCAATGGCGCCGATTAATGTAGGTAACGGGCAAACCAAGAACTTTCAATCGGTAGTAGAGCGAAAAGTTCAGGCCACCATGTTCGAATTTCCATTGGGCATAAAAGTAAAATCCGACCGCTTTAAAGACCTTCGGGTATATTGGTTGGGAGGAGCAAAATACTCGATAGACATTGCCTCTAAAAAGAAAACCTTCGATGATGGCGAAACAGCAGTAAACAAACTGTTAAAAAACAAGAGAAATTACCTGTCTTACGAAACGGGCATCGGCTTCGATATTTACTTCGAATATTTTAAAATGTCGCCCGAGATTAAGCTTTCTTATTCGAAAAATGATTTGCTTCAGCATGATGATACGGCCTATGCCAATCCGATAGATAAGTTGAAATTACGTCAATTAACATTCAGTTTAATTTTTCAATAGTCCTGCAAACCAAAAAAACTTACCTTTGCAAGAGCAGGTAAATCGAAAGGATTTTGTCTTACAGATTTATCGCGACTTAAAATTCATAAAGATGTCTAAAATAGCATTAATTACAGGTGCAACTTCTGGTATTGGCGAAGCTTGTGCACATACGTTTGCGCAACAAGGTTATCATTTGGTTTTATTGGCCCGAAGAGAAGACCGTCTGGCTAAAATTGCCCATCATCTGGAAGATAAATATGCCATTACCATTAAACAGGTTTTTGCTGATGTGCGTGATAAAGATAGCCTTACAGCCGCTTTAGAAGTATTACCGGCAGAATGGAAAAAGATCGACGTACTGGTAAACAATGCAGGCTTAAGTCAGGGGTTGGATCCGATTGATAAAGGCGATACAAACGATTGGGACACCATGATTGATACCAACGTAAAAGGTTTGCTTTATGTAACCAAAATTGTTTCCAATTGGATGATCCCACACCAATCAGGTCATATTATTAATATCGGATCTATTGCCGGAAAGGAAGTTTATCCAAATGGAAACGTATATTGTGCAAGTAAATATGCTGTTGATGCTTTAACCAAAGGTATGCGTATTGATCTGCTTACCCATGGTATAAAAGTAACGGCAATTAATCCGGGTATGGTAGAGACCGAGTTTTCGGTGGTGCGTTTTAAAGGTGATGAAGACCGTGCAAAAAAGGTGTACGAAAATTTTGAACCTTTAATTGCCGATGACATTGCTGATGCCATCTGGTATGTGGTAAGCAGGCCAAAACATGTTAACATTAACGATATGCTGATTATGCCAACAGCACAGGCTACAGCTACAATTATAAATAAAACCCCCTAGCCCCCTGAAGGGGGAACATAAGATTGGGAGGGAAATAACAAAATAATTTTTATTTTAAACTAATGAAAGGAAAGCCCCTTTAGGGGTTTGGGGTTAAAAATGATATCAACTACAATAGATCAGGAAATAAAAAAAGCCATGTTGGCTAAAAACAGTGCACAGTTAAGAGGTTTAAGGGCTATAAAAGCCGCCTTACTTTTGGCTAAAACCGAAAAAGGTTCTACTGAAGAAATTACAGAAGAAACTGAGCTTAAAATCCTTCAGAAACTGATTAAACAACGCCGTGAATCTGCTGATATTTACAAACAGCAAAACCGCGAAGACTTATATCAGGTTGAGGAAGAAGAAATTGAAGTAATTAACCAATTTTTACCTAAACAATTGGATAGGGTAGAGGTAGCAGCAATTATCGAAGCCGTAATCAAACAATCTGGCGCTACATCGGTTAAGGATATGGGTAAGGTAATGGGCATGGCAAACAAAGAACTGGCGGGTAAAGCCGATGGTAAATTAATTGCCGAGATTGTTAAGGAAAAACTAGCTTAAATGAGGTAAAAGGTAGGAGGGTAGAAAGGTTGAAGGCAATTTATCGCCAGCCGCTTACCCCTCTACGCATTACAAATAAAGTTTTTATACCGTTTTCGGTTTTATTTCAGAAAAATGGCATAGAAATGCATAAATTTAATTTTACTCTACTAACTTAGTAGCACAATACCATCTAGAATATATATGACTTACCCGATAATAGAAGAAGACGGATTTAAATACATCGAAGCTGGAACAGGCGAGACACTGGTATTGCTGCACGGCCTAATGGGCGAACTAAGCAACTGGGAGCTGGTTATTGAGCAGTTTAAAGATCGCTATCGTGTAATTATTCCGATTTTACCCATTTACGATCTGCCTATTTTAACATTGGGCGTAAAGGCACTTTCGAGATACCTTCATCGCTTTTTGAAATATAAAAATCTGAATCAGGTGGTGCTTGTGGGCAATTCGCTTGGCGGTCACGTAGGTCTGGTATTTACCGTTGCACACCAGGAGTTTGTTAAAGCCCTGGTACTAACCGGTAGTTCTGGTTTATATGAAAATGCTTTTGGTGGTTCTTTCCCGCGTAGAGAGAGTTACGATTATATTAAGGAAAAAGTAGAATTTACTTTTTACGATCCGGCAACGGCAACCAAAGAGCTTGTTGATGACGTTTTTAAAACAGTTAACGACAGATCGAGGGTAATCAGGATCTTAACCATGGCGAAATCGGCCATCCGCCACAACATGGCCAAAGAACTGTCTAAAATTACCATACCTGTTTCGCTGATTTGGGGAAAGAACGATAAAGTTACCCCGCCAGAAGTGGCAGAAGAGTTTCACCAGTTGTTGCCCAACTCTGAACTAAACTGGGTAGATAAATGCGGACATGCGCCTATGATGGAGCATCCCGCAGCATTTAATGCATATTTAGAGAAATTTTTAGATAGAATATTGTTGAAATAATGTTTGCTGCAGAAATCATATCAGATGCAATTCCATCATTGAGGACCGATGACACGGTGCAAAAGGCTTTAGATCGTATGAACGATTTTAAACTAAAGCATTTGCCGGTTGTTAACGAGGTTACCTTGTTGGGTTTGGTTTCTGAAGATGATTTATTAAACATCGCCGGTCACGATACACTTTTAAGTGATGCCGCAGTACACTTGCTTCATGTTTTTATCCTAAGCAATGCACACACTTACGATGTAATCAGGTTAATGAGCCAGCTCAAACTAACTGTTGTTCCGGTTTTAGATCAACAGAAAAACTACCTGGGTTCGATTAGCATCAATAATATGGTAAGCGCTGTAGCTGAACAGTATGCGGTAAACGAGCCGGGTGGAATTATCGTGCTGGAGATCAGTAACCGCGATAATTCACTGGCACATATCGCTCAGATTGTTGAAGCCGATAACGCACAGATCCTTTCTTCTTATGTTAATGCTTTCGAAGATTCTACCCGCTTAGAGGTAACATTAAAAGTAAACAAAACAGAAATTACTTCATTGGTAGCTTCTTTCGAAAGATATGATTATCTGGTGAAAGAAGTATACAATAACACACAGATTGATGATGGGTCGCAGGAGCGTTACGATTCGTTCATGAACTATTTAAATGTATAAACCTACTTTATGAGGATTGCAATTTACGGGAGAGATTTTAATGATACGGTTTTGCCCTACGTTCAAGAGGTTTTTGATCATTTAGCAGAACACCATATTCAGCCTGTTTTATATTCAAAATTTAAAACCTCGCTTCATGGCAAAATAAAACTGCCAGCCAATACCATTATTTTTCATAACCATGCCGAATTAAAAGAACGTGCTGATGTATTGTTGAGCCTGGGTGGTGATGGAACTTTATTAGATACTTTATCGTTAATCCGCAATTCGGGCATACCCGTAATCGGGATCAATTTCGGCCGTTTGGGTTTCCTGGCCAGTATCAATAAAAACGAAATCGGATCAGCCTTGCATGCCTTAATTAATGAGGAATATACTTTAGATAGCCGCTCCCTATTAATTCTGGAATCTGATAACGGCCTGTTTGGTGAAGAAAACTTTGCTTTAAACGATATTACCATCCACCGTCGCGACAATTCGGCCATGATGATTATCCACGCCTCGATGAACGATGAATTTATCAATTCATATTGGGCTGATGGATTGATTATTGCCACCCCAACGGGATCTACCGCTTACTCATTAAGCTGCGGTGGACCGATTATTTATCCGGATTCTGAAAATTTTGTCATTACACCTATTGCACCACATAACTTAAACGTTAGGCCAGTAGTGGTATCAGATAGCAACAAACTTTCTTTTGAAGTAGAAGCAAGGGAATCAAAATTTCTGGTTTCTTGCGATAGCCGCACGGTAACGGTAGAGCGATCGGTAAAAATTAGTATAAAAAAAGCAGATTTCTGTGTAAATCTTATCCGCCTTAACAATGAAACTTACTTAAACACGTTAAGGAATAAATTATTATGGGGCATTGATACCCGTAACTACTAAGTATGACGCCAAACAAACTCTTATTACTCATCTTCTTTTTTATTTCTGGTAGCCAGGTTGTTCATGCACAAGAGGGGACCTGGGAGCTTGGTGTGATGGGTGGTGTTGCGGGTTATATGGGTGATCTCAACCAGAACAATCCTTTGCAGATAAGCGGTTTATCAGGTGGGCTTTACGTAAAGCGCAACTTTAACCAATATCTGGGTGTACGTTTAAATTATACTTACGGACAGATAAAGGCCGACGATTCTTATTCGAGCAATGAGCAGTTTCGGGAAAGGAACCTGCGCTTTAAAACGATGTTGAACGAATTTAGCGGATTGATTGATTTTAATTTTTTCAACTTTAATATTGGTGGTGGCAACCGACGGTTTACACCTTATCTGTTTACTGGGGCGGGCCTGGTTATTTTTAAGCCAACCGTAAAAGTGGATGGCGAACGGTACCGCCTAGATCGATTGGGTACCGAAGGTCAGGAGAATGGGTACAAAAATGCCGTTTTAACCATTCCATATGGAGTTGGATTGAGATATAATTATAAAGATACCTGGAGTGTTTTCTCCGAAATTGGTTACAGAACACCACTTACCGATTATATCGATGATGTAAGTGGCCGCTATCCGGTTAATCCTGTTTTCGTGGGAAATGACCAAAATCAGGTTAATTTATCCGATCCTTCCCGTTATCAAATCGGACAACCGGGCACTCAAAGAGGCGATTTTCGAAAAAGGGACACTTATCTATTTGTTAGTGTTGGCATATCTTTTACCTTTGTATCCTCAAAATGCTATTCCTTTTAAGCTGATTTTGACATAATTAATGGGATTTAAAGAACAAATAGACTATAGCCGCCTGCCAAAGCACATTGCCGTAATCATGGATGGGAATGGAAGATGGGCAAAAGGCCAGGGTAAAGTGCGCGTTTTCGGTCACGAACAAGGTGTACTTTCGGTAAAAGACATTGTGGAAGGTTGTGTAGAAGTGGGTATCGAATACTTAACACTATATGCCTTTTCTACTGAGAATTGGAACAGACCTAAAGAAGAAGTAGACGCTTTGATGCAGATTCTGATTTCTACCATCAACAAAGAAACCGAAACACTTAATAAAAATAATATTAAGCTAAATGCGATTGGCAACATTGCGTCATTACCCCAAGAATGTATTGATGATCTAAAAGAAGCCATGGCTAAAACGGCCCATAACGAAAAATGTACCTTAACCCTTGCGTTAAGTTATAGTGCGAAATGGGAGATTTTAGAGGCCGCCAAAAAAATTGCGTCAGCTGTAAAAGACAATACCATTTCTTTGGATGATATCGATGAAAACCTGTTTTCGTCGAAACTAACAACCGTAAATATACCCGATCCCGAACTGATGATCAGAACAAGTGGCGAACACCGGATCAGCAATTATCTGCTTTGGCAAATGGCTTATACCGAGTTTTATTTTACCGATGTTTTATGGCCGGATTTCAGACGGGAAGATCTTTTTGAGGCTATTGTAGACTATCAAAAACGCGAACGCCGTTTTGGTAAAATTAGTGAACAATTAAACTAATTTTTCTTTTAACACTTTTTAACAAGCGTTTAAACTAACTTAGCACCACTTTTATACGATAAATGAAACCATAATAAGGGAAACAGAATAAAGAAAATTTTGCTTTATAAAACATTGTTACCTTCGTGGCCATTACTGAACAAATTATTTTAATGAAAAGAATATTTCAAGTTTTAATTCTACTAGTTTTAGCCGCTCCGGCCTTCGCTCAAGTACGTCCACAAGGTCAGGCACCGGTAACCCCTTCTTTAAAGGTTGGTGGCTTAGATCTCGATTATTTTAGTCCAAAAGAATATATCATTGGCGGTACCACGGTAACAGGAACCCAATATTTAGATAAAGAAGTATTAATTACCTTATCTAAATTAAGCAAAGGCGACAAAATCGTGCTTCCTGGTGAGGCAACTTCTGATGCAATTAAAACGCTTTGGGCACAGGGATTGTTTGATGATGTTAAACTTAATATCGAAAAGTTTGTTCAGGATTCGGTTTATTTTGAAATTGAAGTTGTAGAACGTCCGCGTTTGAGCTCTATCGATTTAAAAGGTATCCGTAAATCAGAAAAAACAGCCATTCAGGAAAAGCTAAATGATAAAACGGGTAAAATCGTAAATGATAACTTATACAATACCACTTCGGCCATTGTTAAAAAATACTTGTTGGATAAAGGCTTTTTCTTCACACAGATCGATTACAAAACACGTAAAGATCCAAACGCAGAAAACAGTGTAGTATTAGAAGCAAATATCAATAAAGGTCACCGCGTTAAAGTACAACACATCGATTTTACCGGAAACAAAGATTTTAAAGCGGCAAAACTCAGAAAATACCTGAAAAGCCCTAAGCAGTTTGCATGGTGGCGTTTTTGGGGTTCTGGAAAATTCGCGAAAGAAAAATACGAAGAGAACAAGGTAAAAATGATTGCTAAAATGCATGAAAAAGGTTACCGTGATGCTGAATTGTTAAAGGACACCATTTATCAGTACAACAAGAAAAAGGTAAACATCAGGATGGATCTTTACGAAGGGAAAAAATATTATTTCGGTAATATTAGCTGGGCAGGTAATGCCATTTATCCCGATAGTATTTTACAGAAAGTATTAACCATCGAAAAAGGTGATGTTTTTAGTGAGGAAAGATTAAACAAAAAATTAAATGGCGGTGGCGAAAATGGTGGCGACATTAACAGTATGTATACCGATAATGGATACTTAACTTTTAACATCGATCCTGTACAGACCAAAATTTACGGCGATACTGTTGATGTGGAATTACGCATGTACGAAGGACCGCAGTACACCAACAACCGCATTACCTTAAAAGGAAATACCATCACCAACGATAAAGTGGTGTTGCGTGAGATCCGTACCAAACCGGGACAGAAATTTAACAAAAGTGATTTAATCCGTACCATCCGTGAAATTGGTCAGTTGGGTAATTTCGACGAATCTAAAACGGTTCCTACACCTCGTCCTAATCCGGCAGATGGTACTGTAGATATCGAGTATGCAGTAGAAGAAAAACCTTCAGATCAGATTGAGTTATCAGGTGGTTTTGGTGGTGGCCGTATCATTGGTACATTAGGTTTAACTTTCAATAACTTCTCGTTACGTAACCTGTTCAACCTAAAAGCTTACAAACCATTACCAAAAGGAGATGGCCAGAAATTAAGCTTACGTGGACAAACCAACGGTAAATATTACCAATCATATAGTTTCTCATTCTCTCAACCTTGGTTTGGTGGCGAGAAACCGGTAAGTTTTGGGGTGAGTGCATTTACATCATTACAGTCTAATGGATTGAGTAATGGGGATGCGTTATTTCAAAAAATCCGTTTAAATGGGGTAACCGTAAGTTTAGGTAGAAGATTAAACTGGCCAGATAACTATTTTCAGTTAACCCACTCAGTGAGTATGCAACAGTACATTTTAAATAATTATGATGGATATTTATTTAGAAATGGTACTTCTTATAATTTAAGCTTATCGCAGGAGATTAGCCGCGATTCGAGAGATTCGCCAATCTTCCCTAAATCAGGCTCGTTCTTACGTTTCACAATTCAGGCAACGCCACCATATTCATTGTTTAATAAAACAAACTATGCTACTGCATCTGATAGAGAGAAATACCGCTTTACTGAGTACCATAAATGGAAATTCGATTCACAATGGTACCAACGTGTTGCCGGTAACTTAGTTATTAAAGCACAAGCACAATTTGGTTTCTTAGGTCAGTATAGCAAAGCAGTTGGCCAATCAGCATTCGAGCGTTTCAAATTGGGTGGTGATGGTATGCAGGGATTCGATTTCTTACAGGGGTCTGAATTAATTGCAATGCGTGGTTATGCAAACAATACTGTTATTCCAAATGGTTCTGATCCAGCAATTGCACAACAATCAGGAAGCCCAATTTATACAAAATACGTATTAGAGGCGCGTTATCCGGTTATTGCGAGTCAGCAAGCTACAGCCTTCGTTTTGGCCTTTGCTGAGGCTGGTAATACCTGGAACAGGTTTGGCGACTTTAATCCTTTTAACGTGAGAAGATCAGTTGGGGTAGGTGCACGTATCTTCTTGCCAATATTTGGTTTGTTGGGTATCGATTACGGTCATGCATTTGATAGGATCCCTGGAGTAGCAGATGGCGGAAAGCAAAACTTTACTTTTAGTATCGCACAACAATTAGGTGGATTTTAAAAAAAAAAATAACTTTTAAAAAAGGTGTTCTTTGGAACACCTTTTTTTTTGCCCAATTTTTTTGATATCAGCCACTTCACTGCTGTGGGTATGTTTTTTAAAATTTTGTGAAAGCATTTTAATCAGTTAAAATAACTTAGGCAGATTGGTTTTGTAAAACTAAACATTAAATGAAGTATAATTTATATTCGTTGTGTTACAGTTAATTAATATATTTTTTATTGTATTACTATTTTTTTAGTTGTATTTTTAATATTACATGGCTATGTTTGCTTCATATATAAAATAATCTATGAAAACAAAAAACGTAGCGCTAACCTTCCTGTTAGCAAGCTTTTCTTTAGCGACACTAAATTCATGCAAAAAGAATGCAGGTGAAGTTTCTGTCGATGAAAATGAAACTGTCTCAGTAAAAAATGGAATGTTGAATTTTAAATCTCAACAAGAATTTGATCAAACGATTTCTAAATTTCACAAACTACCGCTAAAGGAGGTAGATGGAATTATCAGCCACTATGGTATCAAAAGTTTGGCATTAGATACCGCAGAAGGTAAACAACCAAAAGTGTATGTCGCAGATCCTGTATTTGCACGATTATTGAATAGTGATGCATCCGTAATCATCGGAGGTAAAATTTTTCTTTTAAATGGTAATAATGAATACTTAATTAATAATGAAGATTTTAATTTATATAGTGATATCTTAAAAAATGCTAGTTATTTTGAAAATAATGAAAAAGTTAAATCACACGACGTTAGTGCGAATTACAAAATGATTGAAATTCCAGTTAAAGCTGGTTTAGGCAGAAATGCTGTAAATGCGAAGTCAGGCGGCAAGGTATCTGTTATTAATCCTGATGGAGAAGTAACTACTTCCGGCGAAACAACATTTGTTAATGGATCATTTCAGGGAATTAGGTACCATCGTTCACAAGAGTTTGAGTCGACAGGAAGACCAGAAAGAGCTCATTGTGAAATAACAGGCCAGGTTAATTTTGTAAATACTTCATATAACGTGATCATGAGAGGAGAAGTGTTTAGAAAAGGAGGTGCATTTGGAGGTAAATCATGGAGAGACTCTCAATTGGCATGGGGCAGAATTGATGGTATAACCAATGGAGGAGCCCCTTCTGGACCAGCAACTGATACAAATTTTTATATTGCTTTTAATTTAGAGCATACACAAGATTTAACGATTAATTGGAATTATAAAGTAGGCTATAATGACCCTACTCAATCTTTTGTACATTCGATAGTTATAAATTAATAATTAAATTTTTGTTAAAAAAAGTTAAAAGCCCAAGTTTACTTGGGCTTTTGCTATTTGATAGTATCTTTGTGAAAATTAAGTTTAGTACAATAAAATATTAAAAGCGGAGTTTAAAGAAAGCTTAGGTTATTAAAGTATCATTAACACACACACAAATGAAGAAGTATCTTTTTATCGCATTCCTACTTTGCACTTCTTTCGGTGCCTTCGCACAGAAGTTTGCTTATGTAGACACGGAATATATTTTGAAACATTTGCCAGAATATAAATCCGCACTCAGTCAGTTGGATGTTGCCTCAAAACAATGGCAGCAACAGGTTGATCAGAACTTTTCTGAAATCGACAGGATGTACAAGGCTTATCAGGCAGATCAGGTTTTATTAACTGATGATATGCGCAAACGCCGTGAAAACGAAATCATTGAAAAAGAAAAACAGGCCAAAGAATTTCAGCGTTCGAAGTTTGGCCCTGATGGCGATCTTTTCCAGAGCAGGAGCAAACTAATTAAACCCATTCAGGATAAAGTGGCCGAAGCAATTAAACAAATTGCAAAATCTAAGTACTTAGATTTTATTTTCGACAAGAGCAGTGAAGCTACCATGATGATTTATGCAAGCAGCAGTTACGATGTTAGTAATGATGTAATTGTAAAATTAGGTTACAAGCCAGGGACTGTAAATAATTAGTATATTCGCCCCTGATTTTTAGAAAAAACAATTAGAAAAAATAAAAAAAGTAAAATAGAACGATGAGAAAGTTAATTAACGTATTCTTTGTAACAGCAGGTTTATTGTTTACAGCGAATATGGCAAGTGCACAACAAAAATTGGGTCACATTAATTCTGAAGAGGTATTTGCAAATTTACCAGAGGCTAAAGCAGCTCAAGGAACTTTAGAGACCTTAGGTAAACAAAAACAAGCTGATATTGATGCAATGATCAAAGAATATCAGGGAAAATTGGCAGCAGCTCAGGCTAAAGAAAAAACTTTGAGCGAAGCCAACAAAGAAACTGTAGGTAAAGAATTACAAGTTGCTGGTCAGGAATTACAGGATTTAGAAAAACGTATCACTGATGCCCGTACTAAAGCTTCACAAGATATAGGTACTAAACAAGGCGAATTGTTCCAACCTATCCAGGCTAAAGTTGCCACTGCAATTTCTGCTGTAGCTAAAGAAAAAGGCCTGGCTTACGTTTTCGATATCGCAAACGGACAAGGTGGTAACAATTTAGTTTTCTGGGAGGGTGGTGATGATATTACTGCTTCGGTAAAAACTAAATTAGGGATTTCTGCAACTGCTGCAAAACCAGCTGCACCTAAGAAATAGTCTTTCAGTCTTGAGTCCTTAGTCTCAAGTCAGGTAACACAATATTGCGGAATTAAGTTTAACTTAGTTCCGCTTTTTTGTTTAAGCAATTCGTCATGCTGTACCGAAGTTTCGGGATCAGCATCTTTAATGTCTGGCATTTTTGTTAGGAAGATCCTGAAACAAGTTCAGGAAGACGACCGTTATAACGATTCAACTTTGCAATATTTATCAATAATTTTCCAACACCATGCAGTCATCACCCATAGGTATTTTCGATTCAGGTTACGGTGGTTTAACGGTATTCCGTTCTATTGCCGATAAACTGCCCGGTTACAATTATATCTATCTGGGCGATAATGCCCGTTCGCCTTATGGCGATCATTCGTTTGATACCATTTATAAATATACTTTAGAATGCGTTGAATGGCTTTTTGCAAAGGGATGCCGTTTGGTTATCCTTGCCTGTAACACCGCCTCAGCAAAAGCGCTTAGAACGATCCAGCAAAGAGATCTTCCGGCAAAGTATCCCGATAGGAGGGTGTTAGGGGTAATCAGGCCCACTGCAGAGGTTATAGATGCCTATACCAGTACGAAACAGGTTGGCGTAATGGGAACCAGGGGTACGGTTAATTCTCAGTCTTATCTTTTAGAAATCAATAAGTTTTTTCCTGAGATCAAAGTTTACCAGCAAAGCTGTCCGATGTGGGTACCCTTGATCGAAAACAACGAACACTTACAATCAGGTGCAGATTTTTTTATAAATGAGTACTGTGATCAGTTATTGAGCCAATCAAAAGAAATCGATTGTGTGTTATTGGCCTGCACACATTATCCCTTATTGATGCCTAAACTTAAAAAGGTATTTCCTGATCATATCAACGTTTTAACGCAGGGCGAGATCGTTGCCGAGAGTTTGGTCGATTATTTAACAAGACATCCGGAGATCGAAGAAAAACTGGCCAAACAAGGAGAAAGGCATTTCTATACCAGTGGCGATCCCCTGGCTTTTGATGCACACGCCTCTATATTTTTTGGAGAAGCCGTGGAATCGGGTAAAATGGAATGATGGTTAATCGGTTAACTGTTTAAATTGGTTAATCGTGTATGGTGGTGAATTGCTTGATGACTAAATTGTTGAAATTATTACCTGAAAACTGCCAATTGCCGACTGTAAATTGAAATCGGTTAACTGGTTAACTGTTGATCAGGAGGGATTGTTGAACTGTCAACTGAAAGCGGTTAATTGTTTAACTCTTGGTTAAGGTGGATTGCTAACTGACAACTGCAAATTGCCAACCGCCAACTGTATTTCAAACGAGTGTGTAAACTTTACACTAACTCTGCCAGTCGTTTAGGTATATCTGGATTAATTAGAAGGGCTGATTGGAGTTTGGGGATAACTGGCCGCAGTATCAGCATATCTGTCAGTTTAAACTCATCATAATAAAAGAAAGCATTTTTGTTTAGGTTGTAATGGTTTAAAAGGATAACTTTGCGGCTTCAAACCCACACAATGAGTGATCAGATAAAACACGAATGCGGAATCGCTTTTATTCGCCTGTTAAAACCACTTTCTTACTACCAGCAAAAGTACGGTACAGCACTTTACGGCCTTAACAAATTATACCTTTTAATGGAAAAACAGCATAACCGGGGCCAGGATGGCGCAGGTATCGCTACCATTAAGCTGGATATGAAACCGGGCAGTAGGTACATCAGCCGATACCGGAGCATGGCATCTAATGCGGTAGCTGATATCTTCGAATATGTGCAGAACAAATTTGTCGATATCCAAGAAAACACTCCTGAATTAATGCAGGATACAGAATGGCTCAAAAACAACGTAAGCTTTATCGGCGAGGTGTTAATGGGCCATTTGCGTTATGGTACGCATGGTAAAAACAGTATCGAAAATTGCCACCCTTTTTTAAGGCAAAACAACTGGATGACGCGTAACCTGGTAATTGCAGGTAACTTCAACATGACCAATGTTGATGAGTTATTAGAGCAATTGTACGAGTTAGGTCAACATCCAAAAGAAAAAGCAGATACCGTTACGGTATTGGAAAAAATCGGTCACTTTTTAGATGATGAAAACCAGGAGCTTTTCGATCAGTACAAAAAAGAAGGGCACGACAATGTGGCGATTACGCACAAAATATCTGATAACTTAGATATTGCGAACATCCTTCGCCGCTCGGCCAAAACCTGGGATGGAGGTTACTCGATCTGTGGTATGGTGGGTAATGGCGATTCGTTCATTATGCGCGATCCGGCAGGTATCCGTCCGGCGTATTATTATTATGATGATGAGATCGTTGTAGCGGCTTCCGAAAGACCAGCTTTACAAACAGCATTTAATATCCAGTTTAAAGATGTTAAAGAGATCGATCCAGGTCATGCTTTAATCATCAAGAAAAACGGCGAGGTGAGCATGGAGCAGTTCCGCGAGCCTACCGAAAGATTATCATGTTCTTTCGAACGCATCTATTTCTCTAAGGGAAGTGATGTGGAGATTTACCGCGAACGTAAACAGTTAGGCCGTTTATTGAGCGATAAAATCCTTCAGGCCGTTAATTACGATTTGAAAAATACGGTATTCTCCTTTATCCCGAATACCGCAGAAGTAGCCTTCTTTGGAATGGTTGATGGTGTACAGCAATATGTGCGCAGGCACCAGAAGGATATCCTTTTACATAAAAAAGAAACCTTAACCGATGAGCAGCTCGAGGCGCTGTTATCGCTGGCACCAAGGGTTGAAAAACTGGCGGTTAAGGATGTAAAACTGAGAACATTCATTACTCAGGATGCCGACCGTAGCGAAATGGTGGCCCACGTTTACGATACTACTTATGGTATTATCAACAACCACCAGGATACTTTAGTGGCATTAGACGATTCAATCGTTCGTGGTACCACGCTTAAGCAGAGTATCATTAAAATTGTAGACCGTTTACATCCGAAGAAAATTATTATTGTTTCTTCTGCACCTCAGATCCGTTACCCTGATTGTTATGGTATCGACATGAGCCGGATGGGCCAGTTTGTAGCTTTCGATGCAGCTATCCAGTTGCTTACCGAACGCGGCATGTGGCAGGTAATTGAAGATGTTTACACCAAATGTAAAGCTTCGTTGCTTTTACCAAAAGAGGAAATTGTAAACCACGTTAAAGATATTTATAAACCTTTTACACCTGAAGAAATTTCGGCCAAAATTGCACAGATTATTACCCCTAAAGGTACTGTTGCAGAGGTGGAAGTGATTTACCAGAGTTTGGAGAACTTGCACGAGGCTTGTCCGAAAAACAAGGGCGATTGGTATTTCTCAGGAAATTACCCAACCCCTGGAGGTAATAAAGTGGTAAATAAAGCTTTCGTTAACTGGAAAGAAGGAAATAACCAAAGGGCGTATTAAACCCCTAAATCCCCTGAAGGGGACTTGAATAACAAATAGCCCATATCGATATGGGCTATTTTTTTTTGCCTATTTTTTGCTGCCATTACACAAAGGCACAAATTGGTTAGTTTCATATTAAGAAAACAGCCCTTCGACTACGCTACCATTGACAGGCTCCAGTAAAGCGGTCGTCATCCGATAGCTATCGGATGCGAGGTACGAAGCCTGCCTGCTGCAGGCAGGCAATCCTAAAGCGCATGCTAGTAGCGATCGTTGTAAGATTGCTTCGTA
>NZ_JAVTSN010000048.1:0-53832 GCF_032678585.1 Pedobacter psychrodurus
TAACCGTTAAATAAGGTCTACCATTGATATCTTTACCGGCATCCATCACAATAACACTATCCGGATAGGCATGATTTATAGCATTCTGGAGTAAGTTCCTCAATATAATGATTAATAAATTTTCGTCGCTACACAAGTTCTTTAATCCCACAGGACCTATTTTGATGCTGATGTTTTTGGCTTCTGCTTGTGCTTTCATGGATATAGAAACACTTTCCAACAATTGGAGCACATCTATTTCCTGCATATCAAGTTCAAAATTTTCCATCTGACTTTTAGACCAGAGCAATAAATCTTCCATCGTTTCTAAAAGATGTTTTGAAGAGGTAATTAACTTTTGTTGATGAACATTGCGTTCCTCTTCCGAAATCAGACTGGCATTTTTTTGTTGGAGCTTTAAAAAAGTAAACAATTGACTTACAGGACTGCGCAGATCGTGCGAAATAATACTGAACAGTTTTGTTTTGGTTAAATTGGATTCGTTAAGTTTTGTATTAATAATATCCAATTGTTGATTCTTTTTATCCAACAGTAAATTGGCTTTTTGTTTATTCCGATAATTCAGGTAGATCAGCGATAAAGCAAATAACATTAAAACTGAAGCCCCACCCAATAACCATTTGGTCCTTTTTTCTTGTTGAAGCTGAAGGTTTTTGATTTCATTTTCCTTATTCAGTACGCCAATTTGTTGTTGCTTTACTTCATTTTGGAAACGGGCTTCCATTTCTACAATATTCTTAGATATAGATTCCGTTTTCAAAGAATCAGTATATTTTGCATAGAGAACCATGTGCGAATAAGCTGCATTTTGATCCTTTTGCTTTTTCTCTTCTATCGCCAAACTATAATATAGCCTGGCTATTACCGATTTGTTTTTATAATAAAGTGCAAAAGGCAGGGCTTCCTGATAATAAACAATTGCCCGTTTGCTGTTTTTTGTTTTTGCATAAAAATCGCCTAAAGCAATTTTTACGGTGTAGAGATCCTCTTTCTCCTTACTTAGAAAAACATTTTTCTCTGCTTCTGATAAGATCTGGAAAGCTTGTTTTAAGTTATTTTTATTGATAAACGCTTTACCCAATTCGGCCTGCGCGTCAATTAAAATGGTAATATCTTTACTTTTCTCAACAGATTTTTTTAAGCGCTGATAATATAATCTGGCAGAGTCGAGCAGATCGATAGCAATGTACGAACTCACCAAATCTTTATAAGCCGTTTCCAATCCTTCCTGATAGTTATCTAAATAATTAATCGCGTCTTTAAAATACGGCAAACTTTTACTGGGCCGGTTTAAATTCTGATAAATTTCTCCAACGGCAAGATAACCTACACCAATATTCGACTTTGATGCTGAATTATTAGTCCGGGCATAATCTATTTTCAAATATTTGATGTAAATAAGATAATTTTCCAATGCCTTTTCGAACATGCCCGCATTAAAATAATACTCTCCTAGTACAATATTTGCACCTACCTGAATCTCTTCATCAGGATCAATCTTCGCAATGGCGCTAAGCTGGTTCCGCGTAGCATTGGCTTTTTGGGTGAGCTGTTTATTGTCGTATAATCCCGCCAACCGGCGCAGCGCAAGCACTATCCTCGAATTGCTTTTTGCTTTTTCACCGTAATTTTTAGAAAGCTCATAATAATGTATGGCACTATCAATCCTATAGGTAGATTCGTAGCCTCCAGCCAAATGAAAGTTAAAAACAGATTGGTAAAACCAGTTATCTGCTGGCGTCATTTTTATTCCTGCAAGCGCCGCTCTAATCAATTCAGGATAGTTTTCTACCCCAGAAGGGATACCTTTTAGCTTATCACAGTAAATATTCCAATCCCTTAGTTTCTGGTTTTCATTTTTACCATTTGATTGTGCAAACACAAAATTCGGTAGCAGGAGCACAAAAAATATTGTCGAATACCAAACCTTTGAGCGCATAACAGATCTATTAATTGTCTTTGCCTTTCCTATTTAGCCCAGGCTTAATTCTTTTCTGGCACTTTTATAATATGTTTTCCCAATAGGCAAAACCCTGTTCGAAATCGATATTTCCCTATTTCCAATTTCGTTTACCTTGCCTTTCAAAACAGCGTAACTTCTGTGGATACGCACAAACTTCCCTAATGGTAACGATTCTACAAATTTCGATAAGGTGGTTAAAGTGAGGTGCACCTTTTTGTCCGTTACAATTTTGGTATAGTCGCCAAAGGCCTCTAAATAAAGAATTTCATTAATATCAAGTTTAATGGTACTCAAGCCATCTTTAAATACAATATCTTCTTGCTCAAAAAGCACGTCATAGGCCTCAGCCTTGTTCTTTAACTGTGTAAAATCTAAAATACGTTTCACCGTTACATCAAAGCGATCTGTTTCTAATGGTTTTAAAATGAAATCGAAAACCTTTAACAAAAAACCTTCCAGCGCATATTCAGGGTGAGATGAAATGATTACGTTAACGGTAGCCGTATCATTAATGGTCCGAATAAATTCAAGCCCGTTAATATCCGGCATATCAATATCCACAAATAAAATATCTGGCTGATGTGTATTAAAAAAACTCAAAGCCTCAATGCAATTGTCAAAACTTCCTATAAGTTTCAAATCTGAAGAACTATTTATTTCATTTTCAACAGATTTCCTATCTAAGTCAGAATCATCAACAACAATACAAGATAAGGGGATATTCATGCGATTGGCCAATTAGCTGTATAAACATAGTAAAAAAACACAGTATTTGATTTAAAAAAATCGCTGGCAAAAAATTATCCACATCACTAAATTTTACTAATTTTTTTAGTAATTTTAATGTATGCTTGGTGAAGAAGAAAAACAATATTTTAAGGGACGGGGTGCCCAGGTTAATCCACACAACAAATTTTTAAAGGATGTTTATGTAAAAGAGCATCAGGAAGGGATAGACGATTGGGAAGAAAGCGACCGTAAAACCGCTTTTATTTTTGAAAATTCGAAAACCATCGTCAATAAGGTGGATAGCCCTGATGTGGGCATGGCCTATTCCTTAAATCCTTATCAGGGATGTGAGCATGGCTGTACCTATTGTTATGCCCGCAATTCTCACCAATATTGGGGTTATAGCGCAGGGATAGAGTTCGAAAGAAAAATAATCGTCAAAAAAGATGCACCAGAGCTATTTAAAAAGTTCCTGGAGAAAAAAGGCTGGAATGCCACTACCATTTCACTTTCGGGCAATACGGATTGTTACCAGCCCGCAGAGAGAAAATTTAAACTGACCAGGCAATTGCTGGAAATAGCCCTGGCTTACAAACAGCCTATCGGGATGATTACCAAGAATTCCTTAATCCTTCGAGATCAGGATATTTTGCAGGAAATGGCTAAACTGAACCTATGCATGGTATATGTTTCCATCAATAGTTTAAATGAAGATTTGCGGCAGGTAATGGAACCGCGTACCACAACTGCAAAACAACGTTTAAGGGTAGTCGAAGAGTTGAGTAAAGCCGGAATCCCTATGGGGGTTATGGTTGCGCCACTTGTTCCCGGATTAAGCGACCATGAAATTCCTAAGATTTTAAAAGCAGTAGCCAATGCCGGGGCGATTAAAGCAGGTTATACCGTAGTGCGGCTAAACGGTGCAATTGGACAGATATTCGAAGACTGGTTGCGCAAAAACTTTCCGGATCGTTTTGATAAAGTTTGGCACATGATCCAAAGTTGCCACGGTGGGAATGTAAACGATAGCAAATTTGGCGACCGGATGCGAGGTGATGGAAATATTTCTCAAATGATCAGGGATAATTTCAGGTTGCATTGTCGTTTAAATGGCTTGAATGTAAAGGATATTATTCTAGACCATAACTTGTTTAAAATTCCAAGTAATCAGGTGAGCCTGTTTTAGTTTGGCTATTTAGCAGATTAGACTTAGTTTTAGCCCCATGAACATTGCATTAGTAAGCTATCTTGATCAAGGCGCATACGATACCACTACCGTTGAAAGTGAAGACGATAAACTTTTAGATTTCTTAAAAGAAAAAGGATTAAAAATTGAAAAGGTAATCTGGAACGATCAAAATATAAATTGGGAAGATTATTCCCTCGCAATCCTAAAATCACCATGGGATTATTTTGACCTGATTGAAGACTTTTATAAATGGCTGAACCATTTAGAGGCGAAAAAAGTGAAGTTGCTTAATCCGATTGATATAGTAAGATGGAATTCGAATAAAAAATACCTTCAAGAAATTGAAGCAGCAGGTTTAAAGGTTACACCCAGTGTTTTTATCAGCAATCAGGAAAACATAAATCTGAGTTATTTCTTCCAAAAATTTAATACCGATCAATTAATTGTAAAACCCTGTGTTAGTGGTGGAGCAAAAAACACCTTTAAGGTAACAGCTGATAACGTTGATGAAATTAATCTCAAACTCCAAAAACTTGTTCAGGAAGAAGATTTTATTGTTCAACCATTTTTGACTGAAATATTGGAAAGTGGCGAATGGTCTTTTGTTTTCTTTAATGGCAAATACAGCCATTCGCTAATCAAACAGGCCAAAGCTGGCGATTTTAGGGTACAACCCGCCCATGGCGGTTCAGTACATCCGCAAAAACCAAGTGAAGAGCTGATTGCAAAGGCGCAGCAATATGTTGCTTCATTTGCTAAAAACTGCCTTTATGCACGGGTGGATGGCACTTTTGTAAACGGAGATTTTTTACTGATGGAATTGGAACTGATAGAGCCCTTTCTATTTTTGAACACTGCCCCAGAAAATTACCACCGCTATTATAAAGCATTAAAAGATTTAATTTGAAAAGATATTATTTTTTAAACTTCCTAACTTGATTGGAAATCTTGTTTATCCCCATGCCATTATTAGCAAAACCTGATCATTTTAAACCTAAACCGATAGCTATCGGATGGCGCGGTAGCTCCCGATTTCCTTCTAATCGAGGCTACAAGAAGAAAACAGTACGGACATTAATATGATTACTGCAACTGCTTTTCAAAACAAAGCAAATTGATCAGGCCAAATAATGATATTTGATTAAAGTCTTTTCCGTTCAAGTTGGGAAACGATACCCGAAACAATTTACCTCGCTGCAAAAACCTGCACCCAGTAATGATCTGTTTTAGCAGCACCCATCTCTTTAAAAGCAGCATTCATGATATTTTTGCAATGATCTGCGCTTTTAATCCAATCGTTAAAAACCTGTGCTTCGGAAGTTTGTCCTGATGCGATATTCTCTCCAACAGCCGTCCAGGTATATCCAGTGGCTTTAACCCTTGCACCAACATTATCGCCATTTGCAGAGGTATGCGATAGCGCTTTGATCGATGCAATATACTTACTATGCGCAATTGCAGCAGAACTCAAATTTACATTCCAGCTTAGTGCACCAACAGGGGGCATAACAGTTGTTCCGCAATTACAGCCAGCTAAACGGGTGTCGTTTACGAGCTTTAACAGGGCGTCGTTGTTAATATTGGTTGCTGTGGAAATTACTGGCGGATCATCTGTTGGTGAAGAATCAGAATCAGTTCCTTTTTTACAGGATAATGCAAAACATATCGTTATGCATACCAAGGGGTAGACGATAAATTTCATATATAGTAGATAGCTTAATGAAATATACGATGATTTTCTGAAAAAAAATAATTTCCATTCATCTGTTTTATCATCCAAAATGGATCAGTTGGCTATCCAATAGATATAAAACAAAAAACTCCCAATTTTCATCGGGAGTTTTTTTGTTATTTACTCGAAGAATCTTCTTCTTGTTTTGGCTCTTCTTTTTTCTTTTCGCCCTTTTTGTGAACGATTGAAATCAACTCGGTAGTTTTATCATAATCAATTTCTAAAACGTCCCCTTCAGTTAATTCACCTTTAAGGATTTCTTCAGCAATTGGATCTTCTAAATATTTCTGGATCGCTCTTTTTAACGGGCGGGCACCAAAGTTACTATCGAAACCTTTATCAGCAATATATTCTTTAGCGTTTTCAGTTAATGCGATTTCATAACCAAGGGTATGAACGCGACCGAACAATGCTTTTAACTCGATATCGATTATTTTGAAGATTTCTTCTTTACCTAAGCTATTAAATACCACTACATCATCAACACGGTTTAAGAACTCAGGCGCAAAAGCACGTTTCAAAGCACTTTCAATTACCCCACGACTGTGAGAATCGGCCTGGTTTGTTTTCGCTGCTGTAGAGAAACCAACACCCTGGCCAAAATCTTTTAGCTGACGGGCACCAATGTTAGAAGTCATGATGATGATTGTATTTCTAAAATCAACTTTACGTCCTAAACTATCGGTTAACTGTCCTTCATCCAAAACCTGCAACAGGATATTGAATACATCAGGGTGCGCTTTTTCAATCTCATCCAATAAGATTACCGCATAAGGTTTTCTTCTCACTTTTTCGGTTAACTGACCACCTTCTTCGTAACCTACGTATCCCGGAGGCGCGCCCACTAAACGTGATACCGCAAATTTCTCCATGTACTCACTCATGTCGATCTGGATCAATGAATCATCGCTATCGAACATGAAACGGGCCAATTCTTTTGCCAATTCTGTTTTACCTACACCTGTTGGGCCTAAGAAAATGAATGAACCAATTGGTTTTTTAGGATCTTTTAACCCTGCTCTTGTACGTTGGATGGCTTTGGTCAATTTTTTGATCGCATCATCCTGACCGATAATTTTCTCAGCTACTTTATCGTACATATTCAACAGCTTTGCACTGTCTGTCTGTCCAACACGTTGTACCGGGATACCAGTCATCATCGAAACCACTTCGGCTACGTTATCTTCTGAAACCTCGTAACGTTTAGTTTTGGTTTCAGCTTCCCACTCTGCTTTGGCTTTATCTAATTCTTCAATTAAATTTTTCTCTGTATCGCGTAGTTTTGCAGCTTCTTCGTATTTCTGGCTACGTACAACCTTGTTTTTCTCTAACTTGATATCTTCAATTTTAGCTTCGATATCAATAATGTTCTGAGGAACATGAATGTTGGTTAAGTGAACACGAGATCCTGCTTCATCTAAAGCGTCAATGGCTTTATCTGGCAAGAAACGGTCAGAAATATAACGTGATGTTAAAGTAACGCAGGCTAAAATTGCTTCGTCGGTATAAGTAACACCATGATGTTCTTCATACTTATCTTTAATACGGGTTAAAATTTCTACAGTTTCATCTGGTGTAGCTGGCTCTACCATTACTTTTTGGAAACGACGGTCTAAAGCGCCATCTTTCTCAATGTACTGGCGGTATTCATCTAAAGTTGTAGCACCAATACATTGAATTTCGCCCCTTGCCAATGCAGGTTTGAACATGTTTGATGCATCTAATGATCCTGATGCGCCACCTGCACCAACAATGGTGTGGATCTCATCAATAAACAAAATTACATCTGTCGATTTTTCAAGCTCGTTCATAACGGCTTTCATACGCTCTTCGAACTGTCCGCGGTATTTTGTACCAGCCACCAATGAGGCTAAATCTAAAGTCACTACACGTTTGCCAAAAAGCACGCGAGAAACTTTACGTTGTACAATACGTAAGGCCAAACCTTCAGCAATTGCCGATTTACCAACACCTGGTTCACCGATTAAAATCGGATTGTTCTTTTTCCTGCGGGATAAAATCTGCGATACACGCTCGATTTCTTTCTCGCGGCCTACAATTGGGTCTAAACGACCTTCTTCTGCAGCCTTTGTTAAATCGCGACCGAAATTATCCAAAACCGGGGTTTTAGATTTTATATCCGAAACCTTTTTAGGTGTACTAAAGCTTTCTTCTTCGCGATAATCATCATCGCCTCCTGTAGAGGCACTGTTTGAGATATCATCTCTGAAACCATTTTTATTCACTTCAACCTCCTGTTTAAAAACATCATAAGTAACGCCATATTGCAATAAGATCTGTGAGGCGATATTATCATCATCTCTCAAAACCGATAACAATAAATGTTCGGTGCCAATTAAATCGCTTTTAAATATTTTAGCTTCTAAGTAAGTAATCTTTAAAACTTTTTCTGCCTGTTTAGTTAATGGAATATTGCCTAAGTTTACTGTAACACTCGAAGTACCGCGAACAGCATCTTCAATTGAGCGGCGCAATTTACCGGTATCAACTCCTAACGATCGTAAAATTTTTATAGCCATACCATCGCCTTCGCGGATGAGGCCCAATAATAAATGCTCGGTTCCAATGTAATCGTGCCCCAAACGGAGAGCTTCCTCCCTACTAAAAGAGATTACATCTTTAACCTGTGGTGAAAATTTTGCTTCCATAATACCTTTCTTAACAGCTACGTCCCTAAACTATAAAATAAATTATAAAAAGCGACTGTACCATTTCGTTTATTTTATCAACAATTGCGCCATATGGGTGGATAAAAGGCAGTATACATATCCCCCAACCTAAAAAATACGGTAAGAATATCGTTTCAATAAATATATATTCCCTTATATCTATCTACGTAATAACTGTTTTATAGGTTTTAAAAGGGGCTTTATTCATTACCTCCCTTTCAAATTATCATTTTGTCGGTTTATTGTAAGGATTTTTTCGATTCGAATAACTGACAATTTGTTGCTTTTTGCTAAGGCAATTTACAAGTTTTGACAGAAAAACAAAAAGAACGTGACATCATTTAACAAATTCACCAGACAATTATCAATAACCTTTAGCCCTCCACCGTTAAATACGATATAATCATTACGAAGCTAACTGCAAATAGGTTGTTTTTGTTTTGAAACACGTAAGGTTTTTCAGACAATTTGGAAGCTTTCGATCTTTGTTTCTTAACTGTTAATGGAAACTATACAAGGCTAGCATTAAGGCAATACAGACATTAAGTGAAATGCGCCATAAAAAAGTTAAACATCCTTAATGTTTCTTAACTGCTTGATGGTAATAAGGAAACCACCATTAAGGCAATAAGGACATTAAGTGAAATGTGCCATAAAAAAGTTAAATATCCTTAATCTTTCTTAACTACTTAATGGTAAAAACTACAAAATCCACGATTAAGGCAATAAGGACATTAAGTGAAATGCGCCATAAAAAAGTTAAACATCCTTAATGTTTCTTAACTGCTTGATGGTAATAAGGAAACCACCATTAAGGCATTAAGGCCATTAAGTGAAATGTGCCATAAAAAAGTTAAATATCCTTAATCTTTCTTAACTGCTTGATGGTAATAAGGAAACCACCATTAAGATCATTAAGTGAAACGTGCCATAAAAAAGTTAAATATCCTTAATCTTTCTTAACTGCTTAATGGTAATAAGGAAACCACCATTAAGGCATTAAGGCCATTAAGTGAAACATGTCATACCTCATTTAAGCTTCATTGTAGAAACTTCTCAGAAACTGTAATGGCACATCTGACGGACCGGTTTTATTACAATGAGAGATGATGTCATTTAAGTTAAAATGTCCTGATACAGATTCAAAATTCTCACTGTCAGATTCCTCAAAACCTAAACTCCAATCGGTAAAGCAGCGATCATCGTATTTACCGAACTGTAGCAACACAACCGATTCGTGGCGGTCATCCCTTTCAATTTTTGTATAAAGTTTGCGGATAGTAAGTTCATTACCCTCGAGCAACTGCATAAACCGTCCTTTACTCTTTGTGATTTGCTGCCCTTTTACATACAATAATATACCTGTAATATTATTTTCCTGATTAAAATCCCTACTCTGGTTAAGTAAAATTTTAAGATGGTCTTCATCAAACAAAATTCTTTCTACGCTACTATAAATTAAATAGAAAATTGGCGCAACATTCTTATCCTGTGGTTCCATAAAGCCAAGTAACGCTAAAATTTTGGAATATAAGAATTATTCAGCCAAACTAAATTTTATCAAAAAAACATTAATAAAATACCAAATTATTTTAAAGGAAAAACACTATTGAAAATACTGATAAGTAGCTGTCCTTAAAATAAATTGCAAAAGCCTTCCAATCCTGAAAGGCTTTATACATTAACTAATGTTTACGGTATCTACTAAGAATTAATCCGTTTATTAAAAGTAAAACATTTTCGCTCCTTAACCGATAATTATGCTCTTTTTGAAAATACTTTGATAATTACATTAGAACAGAATTAGAGTTATTGATTCATTTGTTCATTAGCCACTGGTTCATTGGTTAGCATGACTCAGAAAAAATAATCCAGACCTAACGATGTGACTATACGCCTAAACTGGGGAATCTTATTATTTATCTTATCACAATTTCAATCGTTAGAACCGCTCCACAACGAACATACACTACTAAAACGTAATATTAAACTCACAAAAACAATATAACAAACTTACATTGGTAAGGATAAGGTATTGGAATTGGTTTATTGACCACTAGTGTATGGTATGATAACATGGGAGAAATTATGCTTTTCTCTATCCCTAATGCCTATAACGCATGAGCAGATCATTACCTAACTATATCACTAACCAATTAATTGAAAAACTTATGAGAAATGCAACAAAAACATGGCTTGGCATAATGCTTGCCTTAACCGTTCTTTATTCCTGTAAAAAATCAGAGATCAATCCCAATCAAGACACCGACCTGTTCGAAGGTAAAAAAAAGGAAATGGCTGTCGCCTCACTTATTCCAGGCACTTCTTTCAGAGTGGTGGGCTACATGCCTTCCTGGGCCGGTGCTGTAAACCAAATCCAGTTCAGTAAACTTACACACGTAAATTATGCCTTTGTATTGCCTACTTCTACAGGTGGACTTCAAGCCGTAGAAAACCCATCTAAATTGCAAAGCCTGGTGAGTTCGGGTCATGCTGCTGGTGTAAAAGTGCTTATCGCAGTTGGCGGATGGAACAATGGCAACGACAGTGCCTTCGAAAGTTTTGCTGCAAATTCAAGCTACCGTACCAATTTTACCAATAACATGATCAATTTCGTAAATCAATATAATCTCGACGGGGTAGATATCGACTGGGAATACCCAGATAATGGAAGTTCGGCCAATAATTATACGCTCCTGATGCAACAGTTGAGTACCGCACTACACAACAGTGGCAAACTACTTACCGCAGCCGTAGTTTCAGAAAATGGCGGGAGCATCCAAAGCGGTGTTTTTGCCGCAGTAGATTTTTTAAACCTTATGGCTTATGACGGTGAAGGTGCCAATCATTCTACCTATAATTATGCAGTAAATTCGATCAATTACTGGCAAGGGCGTGGACTTTCTGCTGCAAAAACCACGCTAGGCGTACCATTTTACGGCAGATCATCTTCTTCTTATCTCGATTATAAGGATATCCTCGCCCAAGGTGGAAGTGCAAACTCAGATACTTATGGCAATATTGGCTACAATGGCATTCCCACGATCAAAAGCAAAACAAACTTAGCTTTCGACCGCACCGGAGGAATCATGATCTGGGACTTGAACGCCGATGCCACCGGTGGCAATTCGTTATTAAGTGCCATTTATGATAGTATTGTTGCACGTGTCAACAACGGAGGCCCGAGCATTCCATTTGGGACGGTAATTTCGCTAAAAGGTTTCAACAACAAATTTGTCAGTGGGCAGAACGGCACCGCCGCCATGACCTGTACCACTACCACAGCCACATCAACTGAAAGGTTTACCGTTATAGATGCTGGCGGTGGCAAAGTGGCCCTAAGGAGCATGGGCAAATATGTATCTTCCGAAAACGGTACTCAGGCCATTACCTGTAGCCGAGCAACCATAGGCGACTGGGAAAAATTCGACTGGGTTGTTGCGGCAGATGGAAAAGTGGCTTTGAGAGGTAACAATGGTAAATTTATTTCTAGCGAAAACGGCACTCAGGCCATGACCTGTACCCGTGCAACTGCTTCGGGCTGGGAGTATTTTTCAATTAACTAATGATAAAATGGGCCGAGCCTATCCCTCTTCTTCCTGATGGAAAATTAACGCGGAACCAATGGTTCTGCGTTAATTATTTTGCAAAAGGACTAAATATTGTTACGTCAATTATTATTCTGGCTCAGAACGCCCTTTTATTGGCTGTTTTATACCCCATATATGCAGATTTGGATCTATAGCTTTGATAAGCAAATAAAAGACTATGAAAACCATATTTGATGAAAACCTGCGAACACAACTGATTGAGCGAATCAACACGCTTAACGTAAACAGCACTGCCTTATGGGGGAAAATGAATATTTACCAAATGTTGAAACACTGTAGCACATACGAGGAAATGATGTTAGGAAAGAATCAATATCAGCGGGTATTTTTAGGTAAACTGTTCGGCAAAATGGCGCTGAAAGAATTTACCCAGGATGAAAGTCCAATCAAACAGAAAACGCCTACCCTTAGCCAGCTCAAAATCAAAGAAAAAAGCGGCGATGTAGAAAAAGAAAGAAAAAAATGGATTGCTTTACTTAATGAATACGCAAATCCTTCAGATGCCGAAATTGTACATCCTTTTTTCGGGAAACTGAGCCAAGAGCAAGTTGGCCAACTGGTTTATAAACATACCGATCATCATTTGCGCCAGTTTAATAGTTAAGAAAGCTAAGCATCTTATTTTTCACTTTCTGAAAGCTAAATTCTTCTTAATGCGGCTTAGCGTTTCTGGTGCAATACCAAGGTAAGAGGCAATAAGATTCTGTGGTATTCGCGCTATAATCTGTGGATTCGATTCTACAAGTAAAAGATATTTTTCTTCCGCACTGTGGGTGATGGAACTCATCAATCTGCGTTCTTTTGTAATCAGGCTATTTTGATAAAGTATACGGAAGTAGCGGTCCATAATGGGTACGGCAAGTGTTAAAGCCTCATAGTCACTCCGCGAAATCAAAAGCAGTTCCGAATCTTCTATCGCATCGATATTGAACAATGCAGGCTCACCGGTTAAAAAGCTGTTGAAATCGGATATCCACCAACCCTCCCAACCAAAAATACTCATGTGTTCATCGCCTTTATCGTCAACATTATAAGTACGAAGTAGCCCCTTGGATACAAAGGTCAAATGTTTGCAAACATCACCTGCCTGTAACAGATATTGTTTTTTCCTCAATTTCTTAGGAGAAAAAAAAGATTGTACAGCTTCTTGATCCTGATCGCTGAGCGAAACCTTTTCCTGAATATGTTTGAAGAGTATATCAATCATGGCGAATAAAGCTTTACGGAGTACAAAGATAAATTTTTCAATGGATGAACGCTAAATATAAACTTGATCCAGGTCAAGCGCACTATTTGACGCAGGTCAAGAGTAGGACAATCACACAAAGCTAATTTTGCTTAAAATTAGAACATCATGAGCAAAATAGCATTAGTGGTAGGTGCAAGTGGCATAGCAGGTAGTAATCTGGCCGAAAGCCTGATAGCCAAAGGCTGGGAAACCTATGGTTTGGCCCGCACACCAAATAAAGAAATAACCGGACTTAAACCCGTGGCAGCTGATCTTTTAGATATGAACAGTCTTAAATCAGCATTATTAGAAGTAAAGCCCACCCACGTTTACATTACTACCTGGATGCGCAACGATACCGAAGCAGAAAACATAAGGGTAAATAGCCTGATGGTACGTAATCTGCTAGCTGTATTGTCCGAAAAAAAGTCAGTCGAACACGTGGCCTTGGTAACCGGATTAAAACATTATCTCGGCCCCTTTGAAGCCTATGCCAAAGAAGGCTTTCTTCCCGAAACGCCGTTAAGAGAGGAACATCCGCGATTAGAAATGGAGAACTTTTATTATGCACAGGAAGATGAAGTATATGCCGCTGCAAAACGCGATGGTTTTACCTGGAGCATCCACAGGCCGCACACCGTTATCGGAAAAGCAGTAGGAAATGCCATGAACCTTGGAACCACTTTGGCCGTATATGCCACCATCTGCAAAGAAACTGGTCGAATGTTTAAATGGCCAGGCTCAGCAGCACAATGGAATGGCCTTTCGGATGTTACCGATGCAAATATATTGGCAGAGCATTTAATCTGGGCTTCAACTACTAAAACAGCCAAAAACGAAGCTTTCAATATTGTTAATGGTGATGTATTTAGATGGAGCAGATTATGGAAACGCATAGCAGCCTATTTCGATGTAGAATCCCTAGGTTTTGAAGGTAAGATTCAATCGCTCGAAAAAGAATTGGCCAATGATACTCAGGTTTGGCAACAAATTGCTAAAAAGCATAGCCTAAAAGAAGAAAACTTAAGCCGTTTGGCATCAGCGTGGCATACCGATCTCGACCTTGGGAGGCCAATCGAAGTCATGACTGATATGTCGAAAAGTAGAAAACTAGGTTTCACTATTTATCAGGACACAGAGGAATCATTTTTTGAATTATTTGAAAGACTGCGAGCAGCAAAGTTAATACCTTAAACAACTGTTTAATTTTCAGAAAGAAGAGCTTGCAATCAGATGATGCAAGCTCTTTTTATTTATGATAATACCCAACAGATTATTAGGGAATAATGTTCTTATTTATTGAATTATATTTAAATCATTATCATGTGGTTTTCAATTTTATTATACCTGGATTTTAATCTCCATTAAATCAACTCTACTGTAGTGTTTGTACAAGTTGACCATTTTTCGTAAATTAGATGTGTGAAAAAAAGACAAAATATAGAACTCGATTTTTTCATTGATAAGTTGACCAATTCTATTGAAAATGTTGTTACAGGCGATTGTTTTCAAACTGAAGTCTCATTAGTATCTACAAGTGACCTAAAAGCTATTACAAAGAAAAATAATTGGCAGTTCGATTGGAAATATGAACATAAACAACCCGAAAGAGAAGTTTACAAACTAACAATTATAGGTAATCCGGCGATTATTCAAGGAATAATGTGTATTGAAATAAAGTCTGACCATGTTTATATGCATTTGGTGGAGAATGCTCCGTTCAATAAAGGAAAAGAAAAAATGTATGCAGGTGTTGCCGGAAATCTTGTAGCTTTCGCTTGTCGGCTTTCTTTTCAACGAGGACATGAAGGAAATGTTTCCTTCTTATCAAAATCACAACTTATTGATCATTACGAAAGAACTTTGGGCGCTATCCATTTTGGAGGACGTGTGATGATTATTGAAACAAAATCCGCATTAAAATTAATTGACAAATATTTTAAAAACCTAGGATTATGAAAAAGCAAACAATTGAACCTGACTTCATTGGTGGACAAGGTGCTCTAACAAAAGAAGAAGAAATTGCATTAACAAAATATTTTGCTAATAAAAAATCCAAAAATTTAAAGCCACAAGTTGAAACGAAAACAGCTTTATCATCCAAACAACAATTTACAGCACAATAATTGGAACTATCGTTATAAGTGTTATAACATTGGTGGGTATTGATCTTTTATTGGAAGTAGTGTAATTCTAATTTCAAAATCAAAACCTTACAATCAGGATATAGCTACCCAAATTTTAGAAGTATTTATTAAGCGACTTTCTATTTTCATCAACAGCGTCAGCACCTATCCACCAAAAGCACATCTTCCATTTTACCTCTTCCATCTTCCATTTTTACCCCTATCTTTGCAACCTAATTTAATAATATGTCAGACGAAAAAATCATATTTTCAATGGCAGGTGTAAATAAAATTTACCCTCCACAAAAACAGGTTTTAAAAAATATTTACCTTTCTTTCTTTTACGGGGCCAAAATTGGTGTTATCGGTTTAAATGGTTCTGGTAAGTCATCCCTTTTAAAAATTATTGCTGGCTTAGATAAATCTTACCAGGGTGAAGTGGTTTTCTCACCAGGTTACTCGGTTGGTTATTTAGCACAAGAGCCGATCTTAGATCCAGAAAAAACAGTACGCGAGGTGGTTGAAGAAGGTGTGGCCGAAGTAACTGCTATTTTAAAAGAATACGAAGAAGTGAACGAGGCTTTCGGATTAGAAGAGAACTACTCTGATCCTGATGCCATGGATAAACTGATGGCCAGACAAGGCGAGCTTCAGGATAAAATTGATGCTTTAGGTGCCTGGGAAATCGATTCAAAACTGGAAAGAGCAATGGATGCCTTGCGTTGTCCTGATCCAGACACTAAAATTGGTGTACTATCTGGTGGTGAACGCCGTCGTGTAGCGATGTGCCGTTTACTGCTTCAACATCCTGATGTGTTATTATTGGATGAGCCGACCAATCACCTGGATGCCGAAAGTATCGATTGGTTAGAGCAGTTCTTACAAAACTACGAAGGAACCGTTATTGCCGTTACCCACGATAGGTATTTCTTAGATAACGTTGCCGGATGGATTTTAGAATTAGACCGTGGTGAAGGTATTCCATGGAAAGGAAATTACAGCAGCTGGTTAGATCAGAAAGCGAAACGTTTATCTCAGGAAGAGAAAACAGAGAGCAAACGCCAGAAAACTTTAGAACGTGAGTTAGAATGGGTACGTATGGCACCAAAAGCACGTCATGCAAAATCTAAAGCACGTTTAGCCAATTATGATAAATTAGCATCTGAAGATGGCAGAGAAAGAGAAGACAAATTGGAGCTTTTTATCCCTGCCGGACCACGTTTGGGTAATGTAGTGATTGAAGCGACCAATGTAACCAAAGCCTATGGCGATAAAGTATTGTTCGATAACTTAAACTTCTCACTTCCTCCGGCAGGTATCGTGGGGATTATTGGCCCCAATGGTGCAGGTAAAACCACATTATTCCGTTTAATCACCGGACAGGAAGAAGCAGATACCGGTACTTTCCGTGTTGGTGAAACCGTAGAATTGGGTTATGTAGATCAGATGCACAACGATTTGGATGCCGATAAAACCGTTTACGAAAACATTACTGATGGCTTAGACAATATTCAATTGGGCACCAAAGCCGTTAACGGACGTGCTTATGTATCGAAATTCAACTTTAATGGTGGCGATCAGCAGAAAAAAGTAGGCATTCTATCTGGAGGTGAGCGTAACCGTGTACACCTGGCCATTACCTTGAAAAAAGGTGCCAACGTATTGTTACTGGATGAGCCAACCAACGATATCGACGTAAATACTTTACGTGCATTGGAAGAAGCCTTAGAAAACTTTGGTGGTTGCGCCGTGGTAATCAGTCACGATAGGTGGTTCTTAGATCGTATTTGTACACACATCCTGGCTTTCGAAGGTAACTCTGAAGTTTATTTCTTCGAGGGTAACTATTCCGATTACGAAGAAAACCGCAAAAAACGTTTGGGTGATGTTGCTCCAAAACGGATCAGGTATAAAAAATTAGATTAAAGCAAAGTCCCGGTGAAAACCGGGACTTTTTTTGAGGCGCAATTTTGAAAATGGTTTGTATAGGAAACTGTAAGCCCCGAAGAAGTCAAGTTTTTTTTAAACTTGACTTCTTTTCTCACGCATTATATAGACGGCTGAAAAGGTGCAGGTCTTTGATTTTCTTTCGCCTTGCGTTTACCCCTAAAAAAGAAATACAGGTTGATAAACAACATGATGCCCAGGTAAATGGCAAAACCACCAATTTTAGAACTTAAAGCTTCAATTAAGTTGCGGTAATCTTTTGTGCTAATGGTGATCTTCATAATGAGTAGTGCAAAACCAATGTTTAGGAGATAAAAGCCTGTTTCGAAAAGTTTGTTGGTCGCATTGGCAATCTCTTCCCGCCCTTTAAAAATATCTAACATATAAACCTTACTATTTTTAAAAAGCGTTTTTGAAACATAAAAAGTCAAAAAAAGTGCAATTGGTAAATAAACTGCATAGCCGATTAAAATTTTTGTCGTTTCCATAATGAAAATTTTAGATTGTTATTTTATTAATTTATGTATGATATTGGTAAGCAAATAGATATTTAAATAATGAAGAACAGATAGTATGCAAACAATGGTTGCCACTTTTATAGCCATTACTTCTATCAGCTGTTGCGATGAAATAATCGTTTCCCACCCAACCAAAGTCATGGCGCAGTAGCCGATATTCACCAGGTAATAAGAAACCAGTAGCGATTTATTGATCTGTTGACAAAGGTCCAAATGATCGGGAATCAGTTCGGCCACAAAAATATTTCCGTTCCGGTAACATATCTTCCCTACTACTACAATAATAAATGCAATCACCGTAATAAAAATGCCGTATCCGAGTATATTGAAATCCATAACTGATCGCTTTAATTATTTAACTTTCAGGAAAAAATGAAAATATAGATTAAAAAAATAAGCCTCTTTTAAGGCATTTTTAGCATGTTATATCTCCCGCTTTCCCTTTCACGATGTAAAAGTAAATAAATGTTATTAAACTTTCAAATATTATTGAAAGTTTATAAAAATAAAAAAGGCATATCTTAAAATATGCCTGATATTTAGCTAATGGCGGTTCTTCAAAGCTTTTTTGATGGCAATCTCTGTTACACCTTCCATTATTTTATAGCCGGCAAGGTTGGGGTGAACACCATCAATGGTTAGTTCAGGGCGCTGCCCCTTCCGTTCATCAACCAGGGGTGTCCAATAATCTAAAACTGTATAGTTTCTCTCTTTGGCATAAGCTGCGATCATTTCATTTAAGGATACGATGATTTCTGCTGGTTTAATGCTTTTGTTCCAGGCATATTGGTAAACAGGAAGATATTTACAAAGTACCACTTTAATATGATGTAACCTCGCCAGTTCTGCCATCGATTTAATGTTATCCATAATTTTTTCGTTGGTAACATGTCCGGTATTTCCAGCGATATCGTTACTTCCCGCCAAAATAATTACCACTTTAGGTTTAAGGTTAATCACATCCTGCCTAAAGCGGATGAGCAACTGCGGTGAAATCTGCCCGCTTATTCCCCTATCCAGGTATGGATTATTGTTGAAATATTCGGGATCCTTTTGCTTCCAGAATTCGAAAATTGAGCTCCCTAAAAAAACAACTCTTTTTTCATTTTTGCCTGAGGGCGGTAAGAGTTCATTCTCTTTCTGGTACTTAGTGAGGGCGGCCCAATCATCGGCAAAATTTTCTTTCTTCGGTTTATTGTTTAATGAATCTGCTTTCTGATCCTGCGCAAACAGACTACCAGCAGTAATCAGCAAAAGAAAAAATAGTAATTTACTTTTCATGGTATATTGAATAGGTAAGCGAGCGAAATGCTAAACTAAATAATTTGAGTTTAATTATTTAATTCGTCTGCATTAAAGTTACCATTCGTCTTACTTTTTTTATTGCCGAACTGACTCAGGTTATAACCTAATGTGGCCTGCACAAAACGGCTGATAAAACGTGTCCTGTTTTCGGAAATCGAGTTATTGCTAATACTGGTACTAAAAAGTGCACCCTGATTAAACAAATCGTTCGCCTGGATTGAAAAAAGGAGTTTATTCCCTTTAAGGAAAGATGTATTTAATCCCATGTTCACCAACAGGGGGTTTCCGGCATAAAGGTTATATCCAAAATTTAAACTTTTAGAAGCCGATGCATTTACCCTCAAGCGTTTACTGGGAATCCAGCTCGCACTCCCATTTAAAGCCAAAACCTGAACATTTCTGATATTTTGGTTCATCACCGAATAGGTATTCGAACTAAAACTATAGGATACACTGGTGTTAAAAGAATATTTTTTTTCATTCAGGTTAAACCTAACTCCATTCGAAATATTAATTCCGCCACTTCGGTTCAGTATATTATCGGTGTAAAAAACATTGCGGCTATAAGCAATATTACCATTTATGGATAAGGAAAGTTTATTATCCAACATCCTTTTATTGAGTGAGTAATTGCCGCCAACATTGTAAATACCATTTACATTTTCGTAAGTAGTTTGCTGTTTTAAACTGTTCAGCGTATCGCGGAGGAAAACAGTATTGCTCACTACACTATTAAAGGCAAAAGTACCCGATAAACCAGCCATAATACTTAAACCCGATTTAAGGCCAAATTTATTGTAACTCAGATCAGCAGTATGGCTGGAAGTCGCTTTTAGGTCAGGATTACCGATTATCAGATTCTGCACATCGTTATTGTTTCTAATGGGCTGCAGTTTATTAAAATCAGGCGAACTGGTATAACCGTTATAACCAAAACTTAAATTCCCGTTATCTTTAATCTGATAACTTAAATTGGCAGATGGCGAAAAATTTAACTGATAATTTCTTAGTTCCTGCCCTGTATTCTGGTATTTACCGATAATAATGCTCGGCGAAAAATTAAGTCCGAAATTATAACTGATCCGCTTTGCATTGGTATTAAAACCAACGCTAAAATTCTGATTGATGAAATTCGACACATAATCCTGCCCAAGCGAATCGACAACAAAACTGTTTCCTAATGGATTGGTTACTGTTGTAGTTTGCAAGTTCTGGCTTCTGCTAACCGAAAAACGGTACGATAAATTGATAAAACTATAATTTCCCGTACTATCGTTGGCTTTTTTTAACGAGTTCGAAAACTGGATATTTCCACCAAAATTGGAGCTTGAAGTATTGTTATCTACCAATCTGTTCAGGAGCGAATCTTTAACCAATACATTAGTTGTTTCGTTATAATACCGGATGATATCGTTAATCGTACTGTTAGAATTCCCGCCGTTTGTACCAAAGTTAAAGCCCATAGATAAGGATCTTTTGTTATTGGCCAGGCGCCGCGACCAATTGATACTCCCGTTAAGATTTGGATTGCTGTTCTGCGAAGCTGTATTGGAAATGAGATCCTGTTTAATAAATCCGGTTTTTTTTGAGGTAGAGAAAGCTTCATTCTGCGTATCGGCCAATGAACCTGTAAGCGAAACATTAAAGTAATTTTTCTTTGTAGCTCCATTTAAACCAAGGTTAATGTTATTGTTTAACGACCTGGAGTTATTAGCGCTTTCCCTTAAATCAAAGATCGTCCCCTGTGGGTTAAAGGTTTCCAGATAATTGCTTTGAATCGATTTGTTGGTACCATTACTAAAATTGTAACTGCCATTCACACTAAATTCCTTTGAAATTTTATCACGGATATTCCCATTTAAGGCTCCATTATTCAATTTGGAAAACTCGTTGTTGGTAATGCCGTAACGGCCACCAAAACCAATCTGTTTTGTTTTTTTCCAAAGGCTACCATTACCGCCTAAATTATGGGCATTATTGGTTGCAGAATTCATACTTACCCCACCAAAGGCTCCTTTATCCATGCCAGGCTTGGTTACCAGATTTAACATCTTTTGTGGCGTACCTGTCTTGATCCCCGTAAAGTTGGCTTCATCACCATAATCGTCAATCACCTGAAGTTTGGCTATAATATCGGCGGGTAACTGCCTGATGTAGTCCTCCACATTACTGGTAAAAAAATCCTCGCCATTTACACGCAGCTTGGTCATTTTTTTACCCATGGCGGTAACTGCACCTTTTTCGTCTACTTCAATACCCTGCAGCTGTTTTAGCAGGTCTTCTACTTTATCGTTTTCTCTTACGGTATAGGCTCCGGCGTTATATTCAATGGTATCTTTTTTGATTTTGATCGGATCTACTTTTACCTTAACCTCTACATCTTCTAAGCGGATGGTTTCTGTTTTGAGCATGATGGGTTCCAATACTGAAGTTTTTTTCGAAGATTCTACTTCGTAAATCGAGGCAAATGGCTTGTAACCCAAAGCACTAACAATAAGATAGAACTTGTTGTGACTTACCTTTGCGAATGTGAAGTTCCCTTTCGCGTCAGCATTGGAGCGAAGGGTATCTTTATCGGTAATTAACCGGATACTTACGCCCTCAATGGGCTTTTTCAAAGAATCGATTACATTACCACTTATTTTAAACTGAGACTGAGCGAGAGCGTTAGAAGAAAGAGTAATCAGTATAAAAAATATTAAAAAGCATATATTATTGCTTTTTCTCATCCCTCGGACCTCTTTTGTAAATAACAAGACCGTTTAAAAAATTACGCAGAATCTGGTCGCCACAGGGTTTAAAATTCTCGTGGTCTTCGTTTCTAAAAATATCACCCAGTTCTGCCTTGGTTACTTTAAAACCAACCAGATCGCAAATGGTAATAAAATCTTCAGTTCTTAGTGATAAGGCTACTCTTAGTTTTTTTAAAATATCGTTGTTGCTCATTTTTTAATTATTGAATGATAGAAGGATTGAGTTAGTGAATGCTTTAAAGTTAAAGGTTGTAAAGTTGGAATGTATTAATTTGTAAAATGCTTAAAACGCTCAGTTTAGCTAACCCAGACTTCCGACTCCGGACTTCCGACTTCGGACTCATTTCAACTCGCTACTTCTAATTTAAGTTTTTTTCCTTTAATTTTTTCTCCGTTTAAGTCTTTCAGTAATTTTTCTACTTTGTTTCTTTTAACGGCCACATAACTGCTGGTATCTTTTACTTCGATCAGGCCTAAATCTTCTTTTGTTAAATTCCCTTTCTGCAAAAATAAACCAACAATATCAATTTTGTTTATTTTATCCTTCTTGCCATGTGCAATATATAAGGTTACCCAATCGCTCGCTTCTGGCAATTTATATTTCTCTGATAAAACCTCTTCTTCGATATCATCAGGCAAATATTTATAATTTTCTTCGGTGGTTAAAATGGCGTAGGCTGTCCCTTTTGCGTGCATACGGGCTGTTCTACCATTGCGGTGAATATAAGCATCTTCAGTATAAGGCAATTGATAATGCACAATATGTTCTACTTCAGGAATATCGAGTCCACGGGCGGCTAAATCTGTGGTAATTAAGATCCTGTGGCTACCGTTCCTAAATTTGAGTAAAGCTTTTTCACGGTCGATCTGCTCCATACCACCATGAAACACATCATGTCCTAAACCATTTTCGAAAAGCAAATCGCTGATGCGGTCTACCGTTTCCCTATGGTTACAAAACACCAATGTATTTTTACTGCCGATTTTACTGAGCAACCTAAACAGATAATCCAATTTATCAGCTGCTGGTACAGTTATTTTTTTAAGCTTTAAGTCAGGTTTAGCTTCGATATTTTTTGAAAAATCTACTTCAACTGGCTGGATCAATTTCACAAAAGGTGGAATCTCTTCCATTTTGGTTGCCGAAGTAAGCATTCTCTGTTTTAAAGAGAGCAGCGAACCAATGATATAAGACATGTCTTTTTCAAAACCAAACTCCAGCGACTTATCAAATTCATCTAAAACCAGGGTTTCGATAAAAGATTCGTCAAAATTCTGATGTTCTAAGTGGTAAGCCACTCTACCCGGGGTTCCGATCAGTATGGCCGGTGGATGTGCAAGGTTATTTTTTTCTATCCGTACCGCATGACCACCGTAACAGCAGTTTACTTTAAATGATGTACCCATCTGTTTAAAAACCTGTTCAATTTGAAGGGCTAATTCGCGCGAAGGTACCAAAACCAAAGCCTGTACTCCTTTAACCCCGGTTTTTAAATTGGAAAGCAATGGCAATAAAAAGGCTAACGTCTTCCCCGAACCTGTTGGCGCAATTAATATTACATCTTTACCAGTCTTAGCTGCTTTTACAGAAGACTCCTGCATCTCATTAAGCGCAGAAATATTTAATTTTTTTAAGGCATTTTCTATCATTCCGCCATAAAGGTAATCATTTCTCTTTAGGGCTAAAATGATGCCTCTGCTTAGGGTTTGAAAAATCTGTTCCTGAGTTTGCGGAGGGTAGAGAAATTTAATCTTTTATCTAACAACATGAGCATGTTGCCACGTTTAGACATGGAGGATAACACTTTTTCATTAACCGCATCAACTGAAGATAAAATCCTATCAGCCAGTTCATCCGCGAATTTATTGGCTCTGCTATTTTGCAATAATTGAAGTTCTTGAATTAATTCTGCTCTCATAATTAAGAATTTTTAATGAATGTACAAATATTAACGAGCCTATTTGTGTTTTGTTTCAATAAATTATAAGTTGATCCAAAGTATTATCACTAACTTGTTGATAACTAACTTTTTGTTAGCAAATAAACAATCTACACTTAACATATATTTAATTCTTAGCACCTATTTTTATAAAAACCTGATTACCATTCGTCCCAAAGGGATTCCTTTGGAATTAACCTCAAAAACATAAATGTATGACGTGGAAAAAATTTAGTGGTGAAATTATTCAGTCTTCCATCCTCGAAGAAGTAGAAAACGCGATTATCAGAGAAACAGAAAACGGCTATAAGCTTAAAGTTTGCATCGGTACTGATTCGCAGGTTAAAGGTGCGGTAACCGATTTTGCAACCGTGATTGTTTTGTTAAGGGAGCACCATGGTGGTTTTATGTACATCCACCAGGAAAAGAGCACACAACAGGTCAGTATTAAAGAAAGAATGTTAATGGAAGTGCAGAAATCAATCGAAACTGCTTATTCCATCTGCGACTTACTGGATATTTATGACGTGGCTTTAGAAGTTCATGCCGATATCAATACCAGCCCATCCTTTAAATCGAACAAAGCACTTAACGATGCCATGGGTTACATTTTAAGTATGGGCTTTATCTTTAAAGCAAAACCAGAAGCATTTGCAAGTTCTACCTGCGCCGATAAAATGGTGCATTAGCGAAAAGCTTTGACAAATTTCCTGGCCAAATGCTATAAATTTGTCAAAGCTGATCATTTTTCATCGTCCTCGTTTTTAACGAGGATGTATGAGAAAAGCGATTTTATCGCTTATCCATTTTCTCTGTGTGCATTAAAAATGCACTTCTCAATAATCCTCGTTGCAAACGAGGACTATACCGTTTATTTACGATTCCTGTGCGCGCTAGCCTTTCATCGCATTTTGTTAGGGATTATGGACCTCATTTTGCGTAATGCTGTGATCTCTGCGCTTTTCTTGGCATTCTTTGCGGTTAAGTCTAACAAAACCGCATATTTGCTGTTGTCTTCTTAAAATAAGAACTTGAAAACGTACAGATTAGAATTTACGCAAAAACTCCCGGTTGATTTAGATACGGCATGGGATTTTTTCTCTTCACCATTAAATTTGGCAGAGATTACGCCAAAAGATATGACCTTTGAGGTAACCTCACCGAAGATGAGCAATACTAAAATGTACCCTGGTTTGATTATTACCTATAAGGTTTCCCCTTTGTTTGGTATCAAATTAAATTGGGTAACAGAGATTACCCATGTTAAGGATAAAGAATATTTTATCGATGAGCAGCGTTTTGGCCCATTTACATTCTGGCACCATCAGCACCATTTCGAAAAAATAGATGGTGGCGTGTTAATGCACGATACCTTACACTACAGTATTGGCTGGGGGCCAATTGGTATAATTGCAAATGCAGTTCTGGTAAACAACAAAATCAACGAAATCTTTAAATTCCGCTATCACAAAGTTGAAGAACTATTTGGCAAATTATAGTCTTAAGCTTACCACTTTTTAGTGGAAATACTTTCAGTTTTCTTTTTGGCTTTCTCTACCCTATTGGTGGCTAAATATTTTTTAAACTCATCGCCAAATTTTTCAATTTTATTATAGGTGCTGTTTAGAATATCTTTCCACGCACCTGCGTTCAGTTTACCTGGAATACGCTCCAAAGGCACACCGATTTTTGTAGTGGCTACAAAATTTCCATAACGGTCTCTCTGATATGGAATAAACAATAGGTCGGTTAACCAAAATCTATATTTGCCATTACGCGCCTCAAAAACAAAATTATAACTCACTTCGCCACTCGGGTGGCCAGCAACCAAAATTGTTTTATCAATCACCATTGTCCCTTTGGCCAGGATTGAAGAATCGGTGATACTTTCTTGTACTATCGATTTTTTATACCATACATTCACAAACGATTTGGCCCTTTGCAGCAAAGTATCCTTATTTACCATTTGCGAATCTACAACCTTATAATAGATAAATTTACCGTTATCATCTTTCGAAAACTGTTTCTGTTGTGCGGACAATTGAATTGAAAAAAGGGCAAGAATAATAAAAAGAAGCTGTTTCATCTGAAATCGGTTAATCGGTAAATCTAAATATTTAAAGGTAAGAAAAAGCCGTTCCGATTTTACATCGGAACGGCTTAATAATTAACAATTTTATTTCCTTAAAAAGCGTAAACTGCCGCTAAAGAGAACTGGCCACCATTTGGTGCCGCCGCGCCACTTTTATTAAAGAAGGGTTTATCACTGTTATGGTCTAACCGCACCTCTGGGATAAAGGTTAAGCCACCTGATTTAATGTTTGCTGTAAGCGTTAGCGCTGTGAAAGAAGTAGCCGGAACCGCTCCCGCTTCTTTATACTTAAAGTATTCTCCCCTTAAACCTATAGTTACCGCATCTATCACTGCATATTGAGGATATAAAGCTCCGCCAACATAACTTCCCGGTACCGAACTATCCTTAATATCATAGTTAGCAGCATTTAAGCCTAACTTAAATTTTTCTGTAATTTGATATGCGGTTGTTAAATCGATAATGGTTCCATATCCACCAAAACCAGCACCCGATAGCGCATTGATATAAGCTGTCCAACCTTCAACCGGCGCAACCATTAACTGACCACCAACTGCAGAAACACCACGTGATGCACTGTACACATTCCAGTCGTTAAATAAACCAGCCATTAAACTTACTTTATCACTGAATTTATAAGTCGCTTTAATACCCGCATTTTGGAACGGACCATTGGTAAATAAATATGAAGTTGAATAGTTGAAGTTTCCAACCGGGGAAATTACTTCGTACCCGATAAATGTACCCATGTAACCAGCAGTCATGCTAAACTGATCCGTAAAATCATAGTTAACATATAAGTTCTGAATATTGAAAGACGAACCTCCCGAAGCAGCATCAGGAATAGATTGCGATTGTCCCCTTGGGCCAAAAGAAAGCTCACCAACAAATGAAGCTTTGCCTGTTTTTTTCTTCAAAGCAATATCAATCATACCTAATGATACCGAATTGTGATCCGTTACAAAAGATGTTTTTCCGTTTAATGGATTTTTAGCAAAATCATATTTAAAATACGTATCAACCGACCCTGAAATTTCAAGTGGTGATGTAGTGGTCTCTTGAGCCAGGGCACACGTCGTGCTGGCCATTGCGAAAATAGCGGTTAAAAGTTTCTTCATGTTTGAGCTTGTTTTGAGTTTAGATATATAAAATCCTTAAGATACTGATTCGGTTAATGGACTGTTTTTTTCGATATAGATCGCTCTTTCTTCAACCAACAAAGTACCTTGAGAGTATTTCTCGTCGTGTTGAGATGCATCAAGACCCATTTCTTCTTCTTCTTCTGATACGCGGATCGGTTGAATTAAGTTGATGAATTTGAAGATGATGAACGATACCACAAAACTGAAGAGGATTACGATTAACGCACCTTTTAACTGCGTTACAAAGAAGGCTGGGTTACCATAAAACAATCCGTCAGCACCAGCAGCATTAACTGTTTTTGTGGCGAACACACCTGTTAACAACATACCCACTATACCACCAACACCATGACAAGGAAAAACGTCTAAGGTATCATCTAAACTTGTTTTTTGTTTCCAAGAAACAACAAGGTTTGAGATTACTGCGGCAATAGCACCGATGAAAATACTAGATGGAATACTTACAAAACCTGCACCTGGCGTAATGGCTACTAAACCAACTACTGCACCGATACAAAAACCCAATACTGAAGGTTTTTTACCTCTTGCCACATCGAAGAACATCCACGATAAACCTGCAGCACCAGCCGCTGTATTGGTAGTTAAGAATGCTGAAACAGCTAAACTATTTGCGCCCAAAGCAGAACCTGCATTAAACCCGAACCAACCGAACCATAATAAACCTGTACCGATTAATACATATGGAATATTTGCAGGTGGAACTTCTTTGTGCTCCAAGTGAGATTTTCTACGTTTTAAAACCAATGCACCAGCTAAAGCAGCCATACCAGCAGAAATGTGAACTACGGTACCTCCGGCAAAATCCAATACACCCATTTTAAACAAGAAACCTTGTGGATGCCATGTCCAGTGCGCCAATGGCGAATAAACGAATATTGCGAATAAAACAATAAATAAGATGTATGAAGTAAAACGGATACGTTCTGCAACCGCACCAACCACTAAACCCGGGGTAATAATGGCAAACATTAATTGAAATACAGCAAATAAAGAAAGCGGAATGGTTAAATCTGCTCCTCCCTGAAGATGTGGTGCTCCAGAATTTACACCTTTAAAGAATAAAAAGGTAGATGGATTTCCGATAAAGCCACCAATGGTATCACCAAAGGCTAAACTAAAACCAACAACTGTCCATAAAACTGTAATAACTCCTGCTGCTACAACACTTTTAATCATTGTAGATAATACATTTTTACGGTGAACCATACCACCATAAAAGAATGCAAGGCCTGGAGTCATTAAAAATACAAGCGCAGCGGCGATTAATATGAACGCAATATCAGGTGCACTATACTTGCCTTCATCAAAATTAGGAAGAAGTGGAATAAATAGAGCGAAAATTGCGACAATCATCAATATCGCAAAAGGCGCGTACTGTTTAAAGGAGAATTTACTCATAGTTTTTAGTTTAATTTGTTTGTATTGTTTAATTATTGATTAAATGTTTGATTTATTTTTCTAAAAATACGACTTAATGTAGTTTTTACACTATTTAATTGAAATATTTTAACAAAAACGAGTGATTTTTATAAAACAACACAAAAATTAAGGTCAAAATTAAAAATAACAAAAAATAAAGACGTTTTTAATGTAAGTTTTTAATAAAAACAAAATCACATATTAACCATCATTTATATGATTTTACCTAAAATTTATAAAAAATTAGCCTAAAAAACTCCCATATAACAGAAAAACCCATGAAATTTCATGGGTTTTTAAAAAAATTTTATAAAAAATTTAACTTTTTACGAAAAATAAGCAGAACCTTGAACCACGCCTCTTTTTTCGATTTCTTTATCCATATAGGTTTGAATTGCCGATTTGTTAAGTCCCCAGTTAGGTGCAATTAACAAATCCCAATCTGAAATCCCAAAAAGTCGCTGAATAACAATATCGGGCCGTAAAAGTGGGATCAATTCGCAAAGCAGATCGGTATACTCTTCTAAAGAAAAGAGTTTAAAAGGTTCCTTTTTATACTTCGCACCCATTATAGAACCTTCTACCACATGAAGGTGGTGAAATTTCACAAACTTGATCTGAGGGAAACGGTTAATTTCGTGGATATAACCATACATCTGTTCTCTGGTTTCCCATGGGAAGCCAAAAATGGTATGCACACACAAATCGAGCTTACTGTCTTTTAAAAGTTCTACCGCGGCAACGAACTCGCCATGACTACAACCCCTATTGATCTGATCGAGAGTTTCATCATAAATAGATTCCATCCCCATTTCTAAATCTACATCGAAGCGATCGGTATAACTTTCCAATAAAGCCACCTTTTCGGCGTCGATACAATCAGGCCGTGTACCAACCGCAAAACCAACAATATCTTCGGTATTCATAGATAAGGCTTCATCGTACATCATCTTTAAATAATGTACTGGCGCATAAGTATTGGTGTTCGGTTGAAAATATACGATATACTTATCGGCCTTATAAGAAGTTTTAGCCCTTAACATGCCTTCGGCAAGCTGATCTTTAATATTTGGATTTTTACGCGAAGGCTCTGGAGTGAAAGAATCTACATTACAATAAGTACACCCACCAAATCCTTTGCTCCCATCGCGGTTGGGGCAGGTAAAACCACCATCCACAATTACTTTAAATACACGCTGCCCTTTATACTTTTCACGTAAATGCGTACCGTAATTTTTATATCCCTTTATGCCTGAATCTACTAGTGTTCCCATTTAGCTACAAAAATACGGTTTTTGTTTGAGACGGAGGATGAGATTTGAGAGATTAGACATGAGATGTGAGATTAGGCGTACAATTTGGGTTTAGGGGTTAGGGGTTAGGGGTTAGGGGTTAGGAAAAACAACATGCAATGGACCTAAGTTTACAATAACAGTTCTTTTTATTTCTTTTTTTTAAGAAAAGCAATTACAGTATTTCATGGCAATGTTAGTCCCGCCACTGGCTCATACCTGCCCGTTCGTTCAGGCGGGCTCCTGCAGGCCTTAGGCGCGAGGCCGGTATCCGCCATGTCGGGTTTAGGTTGGTTAGTTTACTGCACAGATTTACGTTAGCTAAACCCGGTAGTAGCGAACACCTCGACGTAAAGTCGGGATAAAGCGGATAAGGGGACTGTCGGAACCGATTGAAACAGAACCCTGCTTTTCAAAAAACCACTAACAAACCCTGAGCATTGTAAACAAAACAGGAGCAACAAATGCTCCTGTTTAATAATAATCTACGCCCTACTATTTAAGTCGTTCGGCTTTTAACTCGGAAAGCTGAAAGCAAAAAGCATTCGGATACGCAGCCTCGTAAGTTGGATTTTGTTTTGCCTGTTTTACAAAGAAACGCCAATACCGATAAACTGATGTTGCAGTGGCCTGTAATTTAGGAGAGGTGGTATTTGTAGCCAGGGGACAGTATTGGGCGCCAGAAAAACTGGCCACATCTGTCCAGGTCCGATCGGCATCCGTGTACACATCTCCTTCTTTAGCCCAGGTATGGTTACCCGGCGCCTGGTTTGTAGCCTGGATGATAATAGATGTGGGCATGTAATCGGTTTTCGCACTTGTACGTGTAGTATACTGAAAAGCAACGCCCTTACTCGCTTTATCTACGCCCAGATCAACAACAATCCATTGCGGAACCGTAATTTGATAACTGTTCCAGAAGGTAGTAAAAAATGTTGTAGTATTATTATCAAACAAAGCAGCCACCGAACCATCGCCAGGCTGATAGGTGCTCACCCTTACATTACCCGTATTTAAAATAATAGGCTCGTAATTACTGGAAGCCGTAGTTGTTAATTCGAATGTAGAAAGCAACGCTTTATGATCGGTTGGCCAAACACCTAATGGCAACACAAAAGGATCCTGGGTAGTTTCAGTCGTACGCACATTCCGTACAATAGATTTATCGGGACCAACAATGGTTGAATTTTTTAGGGTAAGATTTGATGCCGGCGAAAAGAAAATATAATCGATACGTTCTCTTTCATCAGCATCGGGTGCCCATGTTAAACTGCTTACGGCTTTAGCAGGATTATCGGATGGATAGGTAAAGCCGGGGTGCGTAACCGGAGATGGATAAAGACTTCGGTAGGAATCTTTAAATCCCGCAGTATTTAAAATGCTTGTGGCATCCCAATTACAAAGTACTCCGTGATGGTCGTATAGATTTGCGGTACTGGCTACCCAATCAAACATCGAAGGCTCATTGAAATCGCCACCCAGAAAAACAATAGCCCCTTTATTTTTTTCAGTATTGGCATCACTGGTAAAGGCCCTGATGGCTTCATCCCGATACGAAGCAAGGTTCATTTGAGCAACCTTCGAAACATCGGTTTCTGGCCCGTTGGGCAACTTGGCCCATGTAACTCCACTGTAACCACGGGGCAGATAACAGGCATAGTTGGTATAATCTAAATGTGCAGTATAAGCTGCAATCCGCTGCCCGTCTATCAGGGCAACCAATTTATAAATTGAACCATGATCACTGCTAACCGGATAAATACTTGCACTTTCTACAATTGGATATTTGGAAAGGATACCCGAGTCATCTGAGCGGAAAGCATAATAGGTTAAGCCTTTTGTTTTTAATGATTGTACCAACCTATTGGTAAAATCTACATTATTGTAATTCCTGACCTCACTAAGGAACACAAAATCGGCGCCTGCCCTGGCCACCTCATTTACAATTGCATCATAGCCCCCGGTTACTGAAGTACCTTCCTGCCACACGTTGATCTGAAGAAATTTCAGATCCCTAACGGTTGTTACACCATTGGGGTCGGTAACAGATGTTATTTTTTTGTTTAACGAAGCCGGTATGGTTTGAGATTCATTAAACGTGCCTTTGGCACATGCGAATAAGCTCAATGCATAGCAGAGCCACAAAATTTTGTTTTTTTTCATATTAGGTTATTATATAGCTTAGATATTTGAATTTACACATTTACAATGTAACCTGTTTATGATTGCATGAAAAAGACACGAGATTTGAGAAGTGAGACGATAGATGGTTTAGGGTTTAGGGTTTAGGGTTTAGGGTTTAGGGTTTAGGGGTAACAACATGCAATGGACCTAAGTTTACAATAACAGTTCTTTTTATTTCTTTTTTTTAAGAAAAGCAATTACAGTATTTCATGGCAACGTTAGTCCCGCCACTGGCTTATACCTGCCCGTTCGTTCAGGCGGGCGCCTGCAGGCCTTAGGCGCGAGGCCGGTATCCGCCATGTCGGGTTTAGGTTAGTTAGTTTACTGCACAGATTTAAGTTAGCTAAACCCGGTAGTGGCGAACACCCCGACGTAAAGTCGTGATAAAGCGGATAACGGGACTACCGCAACCGATTGGCACAGAACCCTGCTTTTCAAATGTGGAAATGAGATAAGAGATTTGAGAGGATAGATATGAGACCTATGTCCGCGAAGATAACTCTAGAAACAAAAAACCCCGCAGATTTTAAAAACCTGCGAGGTTACTTAATAGATTATTCGTTCAGTCCTCCTGAACTTGTTTCAGGATCTATGCTAACGTTAAGCTGCTAAATAAATTCAGCGGAATGACCGTGCGTGCTCCTTAAATTAAATCAGATTAACTTTGCTGCTCTTTTTTATTAATAAAAAAGTAAACCGGCACGCCAAGCAAAACAATTACAAGCCCAGGCCAGGTATATTGTTGTTTATAAATCAAAAGCAAAATACAAAACGCTGCACCTATTAATAGGTAAATAATCGGTGTGATTGGATATAACCAGGTTTTGTAAGGTCTTTCTAAATTAGGTTGTTTTATCCGTAAATAAATCACACCAAAAACGGTGATCATATAAAAGAGTACGATAACAAAGGAAATCATATCTAAAAGGTTACCATACTGTCCGCTTAAACATAAGGCAGAGGCCCAAATGCCCTGCATCCAAAGTGAACGCTCAGGAACCCCGTTTTTATTGTTTTTAAGCGCTGCTTTAAAAAACATGCCATCTTTTGCCATGGTTTGAAAAACCCTTCCGCCCGCCAATACGATTCCGTTAACGCAACCAAAAGTAGAAATCATCACCAACAAGGCAATTACAATCGTACCAACACCACTCCCAAAAATCTGTTCTGAAGCGGCAACAGCAACACGGTCGTTAAGGGCAAAAGCAATACTATCCCTATTTAAAGTATTCAGATAGATAAAGTTGACCAATAAATAAAGGATCATTACCGCTGAGGTACCTAAAACCATAGCACGCACTACATTTTTTTTAGGGTTTTCAATTTCACCCGAAACAAAAGTTACGTTCTCCCAGGCCACGCTCGAAAATACCGAACCTACCATTGCAGCGGCAATGCCACCCATAATAGTCATTCCAGAAATAGATTCCCATCCTGATTTCAGAAAATTGCCACTTGCATCAGTTTTGAGATTATTGAAAGCAGCCCATCCATGCCCCATGTTATCAGCCCAGAAACTGTTCTTCACCAGAAAAAAGCCTAGAATAATCAAAGCAATTAATGCGATAATTTTAGATCCGGTAAAAATATTCTGCAATATTTTACCCCCCTCAACACCCCTGGTATTAATATAAGTTAAAAGTAAAATCACACCGATGGCCAAAATCTGTATCCAGGTAATTTTATAACCGCCACTTTGAAAAATGGGTGCCGCATCATTTAATGCAGGAATGAGATAGGCGGTAAATTTACCAAAAGCAACAGCAACAGCTGCAATAGTACCCGTTTGAATTACGGTAAACAGGCCCCAACCGTAAAGAAACCCCATCATTTTACCAAAAATCTCCCGCAGATAAGTGTATTGTCCGCCTGCTTTAGGAAACATAGAAGAAAGTTCTCCATATGAAATTGCGGCAGCAACTGTCATCACCCCGGTGATTACCCAAACCACAATCAACCAATAACCAGAACCCAGGTTCCGCATGATGTCGGCACTAACAATAAAGATCCCACTTCCAATCATCGAACCCATTACCAGCATTGTGGCATCAAAAAGGCTTAATTTTCGTTTAGAAGGCCCATCTTCCTTTTCAATTTTCATTTTAGTTGAGTTTAGTTTGGGGCTAATTTATTTAAAAAAAAGAAAATAGGATGCTGTTCTGCTGTATTATTTTAAGGAGGCGAAATTTTATTTAGCTCTCTTGTGAAAATTTTAATCACAAGAAGAATATTTTATTATCTTGCTAGATATAAGTGTAGCGTTCAACGCCTAACGTTTGGCGTAAAGCGTTTGCATGAATTAAACACAAACCGATTTAAACAGTTCATCAATTAAACAACAACGTAAACAACTAACCAAATATAAATTAATTATTGACTATGGATTTTTTACAAAACAATTTAATTTACTGTATTCCGGCGCTGGGCCTTGTCGGGATTATAGTTATGATGATTAAAAGCGCCTGGGTAAATAAGCAAGATGCAGGTGATAAAAACATGCAGGAGCTTGCGGGCTATATAGCCGATGGTGCTATGGCCTTTTTAAAAGCCGAATGGAGAGTGTTGAGTATTTTTGCTGTTTTTACAGCTGCACTTTTAGCTTATTCGGGAACCATTACCGAAATTAAAGGTGTTCCCATGCATTCGAGCTGGATTATCTCCATATCCTTTATTATAGGTGCAGTATTTTCTGCAACAGCTGGTTATATTGGAATGAAATCGGCTACGAAAGCCAATGTAAGAACCACACAAGCGGCTAGAACAAGTTTAAAACAAGCATTAAAGGTTTCTTTTACAGGTGGTACGGTGATGGGTTTAGGTGTTGCCGGACTTGCAGTTTTAGGTTTAGACGGCTTATTTATCGTGTTTCTACAGATTTTCCACGTAACCAACGCCAATAGCGTAGAAATGAGAACGGCTATTGAAGTTTTAACTGGTTTTTCTTTAGGAGCAGAATCTATAGCCCTATTCGCCCGTGTTGGTGGTGGTATATATACCAAGGCGGCTGATGTTGGCGCCGATTTAGTAGGAAAAGTAGAAGCTGGCATTCCGGAAGATGATGTACGTAATCCCGCAACCATTGCCGATAATGTAGGCGATAACGTTGGTGATGTTGCCGGTATGGGTGCCGATTTATTCGGTTCTTATGTAGCAACCATATTGGCGACCATGGTATTGGGACAAGAAATTACGGTAACCGATAAATTTGGAGGCATGTCTCCTATCCTTTTGCCAATGGTCATCTGCGGATTGGGTATTTTATTTTCAATTGTAGGTACCTGGTTTGTCACTATTAAAGACGATAAATCAAATGTTCAAACGGCTTTAAACTTAGGCAACTGGTCGTCAATCCTGATTACAGCAGTAGCTTCGTTCTTTATCGTAAAATGGATGTTGCCAGAAACGCTAAGCTTACGGGGTTACGAGTTTTCGAGTATTAATGTGTTTTATGCCATTATTGTGGGTTTGGTAGTAGGTACCATTATGAGTATAGTTACCGAATATTTTACCGCAATGGGCAAAGGACCTGTAAATTCGATCATTCAACAATCGTCGACCGGGCACGCCACCAATATTATTGCAGGTTTGGCTGTCGGAATGAAATCGACCGTTATTCCGATTTTGGTTTTAGCAGGAGGGATTATGTTATCGTATCACTTTGCAGGTTTATATGGCGTAGCCATTGCCGCAGCAGGTATGATGGCCACCACAGCTATGCAATTGGCCATTGATGCTTTCGGACCGATTGCAGATAATGCTGGCGGTATTGCAGAAATGAGCCAGTTACCACCAGAGGTACGCGAACGTACCGATAATCTGGATGCTGTTGGAAATACTACTGCAGCTACAGGAAAAGGCTTCGCTATTGCATCGGCGGCATTAACTTCTTTGGCTTTATTTGCTGCTTTTGTAGGGATTGCCGGTATTACTGCGATTGATATTTACAAAGCCCCGGTTTTGGCCGGGTTATTTGTTGGCGGAATGATTCCTTTTATCTTTTCTGCTCTTTGTATCCAGGCAGTGGGTAAAGCAGCAATGGATATGGTGCAGGAAGTTCGCCGTCAGTTTAGAGAGATACCTGGCATTATGGAATACAAAGCCAAGCCAGAATATGAAAAATGTGTAGCTATTTCAACCAAAGCTTCCATCCGTGAAATGATGATGCCGGGCGCTATCGCTTTAATTACACCAATCATTGTAGGTTTTACCTTTGGCCCCGAAGTTTTAGGTGGATTACTGGCAGGTGTAACCGTTACGGGTGTATTGATGGGGATTTTCCAGAGCAATGCAGGCGGTGCATGGGATAATGCCAAAAAATCTTTCGAGCAGGGTGTGATGATCAATGGAGAAATGCACTATAAAAAATCAGAACCACATAAAGCTTCTGTAACCGGAGACACCGTTGGAGATCCTTTTAAAGATACTTCTGGTCCGTCAATGAACATTTTGATTAAATTAATGTCTATCGTTTCACTAGTAATCGCCCCATATATTGCAGTTAAGGCAATTGCCAGTAAACATAAGCTGGAAGTTCCAAAAGAAATCAGAATTGAACCAAAAATGGATAGTTTGAGCAATGCAATTATGGATAGTTTGCCAAAAATGACGGATAGTTTAGGTCATTAGTTGTAAAAACATTGATAATTTAACTGCTAAAGGGATTTTTAACCAAAATCCCTTTTACTTTTCCGTAATTTTTAATTACGTTTGGAGCTGAATTTATTATTACCAAAAAACTATAAAACACTTTAACTAAACTTTTATTTATGAATTTTAGAAAGTCTATTGACTTACTTACGCAAGAAGCACAACAAAGTGGAGAAGGGACGCTCAAGCGGACCTTAGGGCCTACCAGCTTAGTTGCATTAGGTATTGGAGCCATTATTGGTGCGGGATTATTCTCCATCACAGGTTCTGCTGCTGCAAACAATGCAGGTCCGGCAATTACCATTTCCTTTATTATTGCAGCTATCGGATGTGCTTTTGCAGGCTTATGTTATGCAGAATTTGCATCGATGATTCCTGTAGCAGGTAGTGCTTACACTTATTCTTATGCTACCATGGGCGAATTTGTAGCCTGGATCATAGGATGGGATTTAGTATTGGAGTATGCAGTAGGTGCGGCAACCGTATCGATCAGCTGGAGCAGGTATCTCGTCAAGTTTCTCGGCTACTTTGATATACATCTCCCCGCGCAGATGGTCATGTCGCCATTTGATACTGCAATTTTAGCAGATGGCACAACAGTTTCCGGAATTCTTAATCTTCCTGCCATATTTATTGTGGTATTAATGTCGTTAATCCTGATCAAAGGAACTAAAGAATCAGCTTTTGTAAACGGTATTATCGTAGGTATTAAAGTCGTAATCGTATTCATTTTTATCATTTTAGGCTGGAAATACATCAACACTGAAAACTATACACCATATTTTATCCCTGCCGATAAACCAGGTCACCTGGATTTCTTTACCAATGGATGGGGTGGTGTAATCAGGGCTGCAGCAATTGTATTCTTTGCATATATCGGTTTTGATGCGGTTTCTACAGCAGCGCAAGAGGCGAAAAACCCTAAAAAAGACATGCCAATTGGTATTCTTGTTTCTTTGGTAATCTGTACCGTATTATACATCTTGTTTGCACACGTAATGACGGGTGTGGCCAACTATGATCTGTTTAGCGGTCAGGATGGAATTGCTCCTGTAGCGGTTGCTATCGATAACATGGGCGCGAAAAATGCTGCCGGTGTAGTCACTCCTGCTTATCCTTGGTTAAACAAAGCCATTATCCTGGCGATTTTAGGTGGTTATTCATCAGTAATTATGGTGATGTTAATGGGCCAATCGAGGGTATTCTTCTCAATGAGTAAAGATGGTTTATTGCCAAAAGTATTTTCTAGTGTTCACTCTAAATTTGGTACACCATCAAAAAGCAATTTATTATTCATGGTTTTCGTGAGTTTATTTGCTGCATTTGTACCAGCCCGTGTGGTAGGAGAAATGACCAGTATCGGAACTTTATTCGCCTTTATCCTGGTATGTATCGGTATCGTAATCTTAAGAAAACGCATGCCTGATTTGCCTAGAGCGTTTAAAGTGCCTTTGGTACCTTTAATTCCAATCCTTGGTGTTGTGGTATGTTTAGGGATGATGGTGTTTTTACCATTAGATACCTGGGTTCGTTTATTGGTATGGATGATTATCGGTATTAATGTTTACCTGTTTTATGGAATTAAAAACAGTGCGTTATCAGACAATAAGGTTACTACTTTAATCAGAAGCAATAAAGTGGTATCGTATGTTGGTTTAATTTTAGCTGTACTATTGGTAATTGTAGCGTTAATACACCACCATTTATCGTTACAAGCTGCAGAATTAGATCCTAAAACAACGGCTGATTTTGGATTGTATTATTTCTCTTTGGCTTTTGCTATTCTACACATCATTATTTATGCTTTCAGAATAATGAGTGCAAAATCTATTCAAGCTAAATAAATAAGCGTTTATTAATCATATTTAAAGCCCCGACTAAAAGTCGGGGCTTTTTTTGTGTTAAATAATTGTTAATAAAACTACCTTTGCAAAAAATCGATAACATGAACCGCCATTTTGCCAGATATAAAAGGGTATATTTTCTGATCATCGCATTTCTGCCGTTGTTTTCTTCCATAGGCTATGCGCAAAGAACCATTAACGACGTAATGGATTCTACAACGGTTAATCATTTGCTCATTATATCAAAGAAGTACGGCTCATTATCGTTTAGCGGATATTTACAGCCACAATTCCAGGTGGCACAATCAAATGGTACACAGGCTGAATATCAGGGTGGAAATTTTGGCGAGTTTACCAATAACCGGTTCAGGTTACGACGCGGTAGATTAAGGGCCGACTATATGCTTTTAACCGACGATGGTGCTCCCTCCACCTATTTTGTACTTCAGTTTGATGGTACTGAGCAAGGCGTAGCTGTAAGAGATTTCTGGGGCCGTTATTATGAAAATAAATGGAAACTATTCGCCGTTACCATGGGACTCTCAGGCCGTCCGTTTGGGAATGAGCTGCAATTATCTTCTTCGGTTAGAGAAGCACCTGAGCGTGGCCGGATGTCGCAGATTTTAATGAAAACAGAGCGTGATCTTGGCGTTACCTTTAGTTTAAATCCCCGCTGGAAGGATGCTAAACTCAAGAACTTTGTTTTCGATTTCGGTATTTATAACGGACAGGGTTTAGCGGGCGCAGGAGAGTTTGACAACAGTAAAGATTTTATCTTCAGGTTAAGCCATAAAACCTATGCCTTTAACAACTTTACTATCGCAGGTGGCATAAGCACCTTACAGGGTGGCTTAAACCATCGTTTGCCGGTAAGTTACAAAATGGACCGATCCAACGATCAATGGAGGATGGTGAAGGATTCGTCGGTTAACACAATCAATAAGGTTGCTCCCCGGAGGTATTATGGCGCCGACATCCAATTGGCGTCTAAAACTAAAAGCTGGAAATCGGAATTAAGGGCCGAAGTGGTATCGGGTCTTCAAACGGGTACTTCAACTACCTCAACAACACCTGGTTCCTACCCTGTTGATAGTAAGTCGGTGGCGCTGCCCTATTATACCAGAACCTTTAATGGTGCTTACCTCACTTTCGTACAAACATTAAATAGTACAGATAATCAATTGATCTTAAAATACGACTGGTACGATCCAAACTCGAAAGTAAAAGGCCTTGATATTTCCAGCGACCGCGGCCTATCTCCTGCCGATGTGCGTTTTGATACTTTTGGCTTTGGTTTTTTACATCATTTTAATCCTCATTTCAAGGCTGTGCTCTATTATGATATCATTAAAAATGAATCGACTCAAATTGAGGGTTATACTGCTGATAGAAAAGACAATGTGCTTACTTTAAGAACGCAGTTCTATTTCTAATAAATAATGGTTCAATTGAGGAATTGAAACAAATTCCGCTACCTTTGATTAAAATTGTCCCGCTATGAAATTCGATTTTATGACGTTCAACTTAAGCCAGATCCTATCGACTACGATGGTGCTCTTTGCTATTATCGATATTTTAGGGGCTATCCCTGTGGTGATCGAGCTGCGTAGAAAAGCAGGCCATATCGAATCGGAAAAAGCATCTCTTGTGGCTACAGGATTAATGATCCTCTTTCTATTTGTAGGAGAATCGCTCTTAAAAGTAATCGGATTGGATGTAGAATCTTTTGCCATTGCGGGATCATTTGTAATCTTCTTTATCGCCATGGAAATGGTTTTAGGGTTAACCATATTTAAAGAAGAAGCACCAGAAACCGTTTCAATTGTTCCCCTGGCTTTCCCTTTAATTGCTGGTGCAGGAACAATGACTACCCTGCTTTCGCTAAAAACAGAGTACCATACGCAGAATATATTGGTGGGTATTATCCTCAACATGTTGTTTGTGTATTTCGTATTGAAGAATACAAACAGACTGGAAAAACTTTTCGGAAAATCGGGTTTGAACATCCTGCGCAAGGCCTTTGGGGTAATTTTATTGGCCATAGCGATAAAGCTGTTCAGGAACAATACAGGGCTTTAGGGGTGGATGATGTGAGATGGGATATGGATGATGTAGATTAAGACGAGAATACGATATAAATGACATTCCTTCCATCAATCTGTAACAATAATTCCGTATATTCATCTAACAATAAAGCTCAAGATAATGAACAGCTTTGAAGAATATACCTTAATTATTGGAGCAGTAGCCGTTTTAATTGAAGCGGTGAAGTACTTCAGAAAGAATTTCAAATCCTGGTTTGAACACACTTAGGTTTAATTATAGTGTTGTCACCTTTATATGTAGCGCACGAGAAAGGTATGCAGTAAACCAAGCCTAATATTAGCTTACCGAATGTAATCCATTTTAACGTCTATTTTGCAACAAAGATGCTGAAACAAGTTCAGCATGACGATCGCTCGGGAAAATGGTACTAACAATGGCAAATTAATAAGCCACCTGATCTTAAAATCCTTTAATCCTGATTAATCCTGGCTCTTCCTATCCGATCCTACAATCATTTAATCCTGATCAATCCTGGCTCCTCCTATCCGATCCTACAATCATTTAATCCCGATCAATCCTGGCTCCTCCTATCCGATCCTACAATCATTTAATCCCGATCAATCCTGGCTCTTCTTAATCAACCTCGCCACAAACATCGTATCGGCATTATTTTCATAACCCTTGATCAATTCCATTTTTTCCAATTCTAATGGTAAGGTGTCGATCATATGCTGCACAACCGCTGTATTTTCAGCTTCAAAAGCAGAGCAGGTAATATAGATTAAAGGTTTACCGGGTTTCAAGTATTTCACAATGTTTTGCACAATACCTTTCTGAATTGCCGCAAACTGATTGATTTTACGTTCTTCGAAAAAAGTAAGCATTTCGGGCGTCCGGCCCCATGTTCCTGAACCGGTACAAGGCGCATCTAAGATAATTCCGTCAAACTGATAATGGTGCAAAACCTGATCATTGTTCTGCAAAAGATCCAGTTCTTTTTTATGGTATTTTTTAATTCCCGCCAAGCGGAAACGTTCATCCAGGTTCAAGAGTACGCTTTCCCGTAAATCCGAAACCAAAAGTTCGATTACCGGCTCAAAACTGTGCAATAGTAAGGTTTTACCGCCAGATGCAGCGCAGCAATCCCACCATTTGTCCCATTTATTTGGCCTAAAATATTCGCCGGTATGTTGCGAAGATAAATCCTGAACCTGATAACTCCCCTCTTTTAAAATCGTTTCCAATTTAGTCCCATTAGGTAAAGCCAGCGCAGTTTCGGAAATCGCTTTAACCGCAATGTTTTCTTCTTCCAGTTTAGAAATGATTGCCGGAGCATCTTCTACTGCCACCCTGATAAAAAGATCAGGTTGTTTAAAGAAAGAGGTAAAAAATGCTTCTTTATCCACATCACCAGAAAGTGCGGTGTTAAAAGGATATACCTGCCCCAGATCAAAGTCAGGATATTTAGCTTTAATCAGCGCTAATTTCTCTTCAAGAGGCAAATTAATGCGCTCTTTTAAGTCGGGCAGGTTTTTCTCTACAATGAGGCTAAGCGTATCATGGCACAAGAAATCGGCAATGCTCAAACGTTCTTCAGGCTGAAGTGCAGATAAGGCTTTCCCTAGTCTAAAAAAGCTATAAATATGACGTGTGGCCCATCTTCTATCCGATGAACCCATTTGTTTATGTTGCTTAAAATAAGCCGGCAGAAAGCGATGTAAAGGCAAACTTCCATCGTAACTACTTAAAATCTGTTCAAAGGCTCTTAACTGATGGTCTGCTCTCATGCAATAATTAAAATGGAAGAAATTTCTGGATTACTCAACTGGGCTTAGCGCAAAGTTTTTAAACTTCAACAGCATTAAACTCGTGTTAATATAGCCTAATTTTTCGTCATGGATAAATGAAAAATTATTATGAAGTCCTTTGTATTTTTCCTTTACGATATAGTCTTTATAATCTTCGCCGTAGGTGACCAATAACTTACCGAAATAATAACCAATATCGAATCCCTTAAAGGCATATTCCCCGGGCTCAAAACCATATTTATAACGGTATTTTTTGATAAAAGTAACTACATTACCGCTTTTGTAATCTATTTTATAGGATGAGCTGATAATGGTATTCAAATCTTGCAGTTTATCGGTAGGATAATTCTGTTTTACCCAGTTGGGGTGCCCAAATAGATTGATACCATATCCTCCGGTAGGCAAATTTTTCAACTTATACAATTTTTCTATTGTTGGCAATACAAAAGTACGATCGGATGAGGTAACCACCACCACGTACTGTTTGCCTTTGATCATTTTGGTTTCAAAGGTATAAGCTGAGGCATACTCTTGTACCAAAAACTTGGTATTACTCTGCAGATAACTTCTAATCGGTGCAGCAAATTGTTCATCTTCCGTTTTCTTTGGATTAATGAGGACTACGATAGTGTTCGCCGGATTAAAGCTTTTAGCGATATAAGAAGCAATTTTTTTCCCATGCAAACCAATATTGTTTACAATCGAAACCAGATTCGGATTATTAAACTCGGTAGGCTCAGTAGCCGCTAAAGGAGAAACAATAGTCGCATTATTCTCTTTTGAATAATTGGATATAAATTTCAATCCTTCGGGAAAAACGGGGCCAATAATTAAGTTGCTCTGTTTAAACCGCTCATTTTTATACAAGGTGGAGATATGCGCATTATCATCCTGCGTATCAAAAACATTCAGTTTAAAATTTAAACCTTGTGCCGCTGCAGAATCCAGTCCCAATTTAAAACCCTGATAAAAATCGATTGGCATGGCATATTTCTCGATTTCGGCTTTTGTAGCTGTTTTTAAGTTCAGCTCATCCAGCTTAAATGGAACAAGTAAGGAAACACTGGCTTGTGAAAACTTTTTGATCGGCTTTTTATCAGCAGGCTTTTCTTTTTCTTCAGGTTTCTTTGTTTCGGGTTTAGGGGTCCTGATTTTAGGCGAACAAGCACCCAAAAACAAAGTAAACAAAACTGGCAACCAATAAACCTTCTTGAAATTCATACCTATCATTTTTAACAAAATATGCTAGCAAAGTTTATTCCACCTTGCTAGCATACTATTTATTTTATACAGTTTGAACTGAAAACTCCAAACTGAAAACTCACAACTGAACTATTCCCACTCGATCGTTGCTGGCGGTTTAGAGCTGATATCGTACACCACTCTGTTGATGCCTTTCACTTTATTGATGATTTCGTTAGAAATTTTAGCCAACACTGGGTAAGGCAAATGACACCAATCCGCTGTCATACCATCAAGTGATTCAACCGCTCTTAATGCAATTACATTTTCATAAGTACGCTCATCACCCATTACACCAACAGATCTAACCGGTAAAAAGATTGCACCAGCCTGCCATACCTGATCGTAAAGACCTGCTTCTTTCAAATTATCGATATAAATTTTATCGGCATCCTGTAAGATAGCTACTTTTTCCGGGGTTACCTCACCAATAATACGGATACCCAGGCCTGGTCCTGGGAAAGGGTGACGGCCTAAAATAAACGACTCTAAGCCTAAAGCTGTACCTACTCTTCTTACTTCATCTTTAAATAAAGTTTTAAGTGGCTCTACAACTTTTAGTTTCATGAAATCGGGCAAACCGCCTACATTATGGTGCGATTTAATGGTTGCCGATGGACCTTTAACCGAAACCGATTCGATAATATCAGGATAGATTGTACCTTGTGCCAGCCACTTCACGTCTTGAATAAGGTGCGATTCTTCGTCGAAAACTTCGATAAACACACGACCAATAATTTTACGTTTTGTTTCCGGATCTTCTACCCCGGCCAACTGGCCCAGGAATTTATCCTTTGCATCAACGCCTTTAATGTTTAAGCCGAAATCTTTGTACTGCTCTAAAACACTTTCATATTCGTTTTTACGCAATAAACCATTATCAACAAATATACAGTGCAGGTTTGTGCCGATGGCTTTATGCAAGAGTACCGCTGCAACACTGCTATCAACACCTCCCGAAAGGGCTAAAACAACTTTATCATTACCAACAGTAGCTTTAATATCGGCGATGGTCGTTTCAACAAAAGCAGCAGAAGTCCAATCCTGGCTACAGCCACAGATATCAACCAAAAAGTTTTCTAAAAGGATTTTTCCATCAATGCTGTGCGTTACTTCAGGGTGAAACTGAATGGCATAAGTATCAGAGTCTTTGATGTGATATGCGGCCACTTTAACACTATCGGTACTGGCAATCAGCTCAAAGTTTTCAGGAATATCGGTAATGGTATCGCCATGACTCATCCAAACCTGTGAGTCGATGTTGATCCCTTTAAATAATTTATTCTCCTGGTTGACAAAATTTAAGTTGGCACGGCCATATTCGCGGGTTGAAGAAGGCTGAACAGCACCACCAGAGTGTTGGGCAATGTATTGTGCACCATAACAAACAGCCAATAATGGATATTTTAAATGGTACTTCGATAAATCGATTTGAGGAGCATCTTCCTGACGAACAGAGTATGGGCTACCCGAAAAGATAACACCTTTTACATCCTCGGTAATCTCAGGAAGATTGTTATATGGATATATTTCACAGTAAATATTTAGTTCGCGAACCCTACGAGCGATGAGTTGTGTAAATTGCGAACCAAAATCGACGATAATGATTTTTTCTTGCATCCGCAAAGGTACCAATTAGATATGAGATTTGAGATGGTAGATTTAAGATTTTTGGTGGAAAAAGCTAAGCGCCTGGAGCGTGGCGGTTAGGTTGGCCTACAGTTAACCGATTTAAACAATTAACCTATAAACCAGTAAACGAATGACAGATGAGCTAATGATAACAACTACCAAATCACTTTCAAGCCTGCTGATTGGTATTTATTGATGTCTTCATCTTTACTAATTAAGGTTATATCTTTTTGGATAGCCTGCCATATCAACATCTTATCAAAAGGATCACGATGCCAGCTGGCATTTAGCTGATGATAATTGGCCACATCGCCTGGCAAAAGAGGCAAAAGCTTGTATCCCGCCTCGACTGCAAGTTCAGGTAAAGCTTCTGGTATAATTTTTAAAATATCTAATTTATTCATTGAATGTTTCAAAGATATTTCCCAGAAACTAATTGTGCTAACAAGAATTGTATTTTTCTTATTCTTTAAAATCTCCAAACATGTCTCTGAGAGTTTAGTTGAGTACATTAATGCCCATACTAGCACATGAGTATCTAAGAGATATGTCATAGGCCCAAAAACTCCTCTTCCGTAATTTTAAAATCATCTTTGAATATTATTTCTGCTTTCCCATCGAGCATGCCTATTTTACGCTCGTTATTTTCTTCCAGATCAGGAACAAAATAACCAATAACCTCTTTTTTTCTTCCATAAGTTACTGCAATACCAATACCTGCTTTAACATCTTCAAGAACTTCAGAAAAGTGAGCTTTAAATTCCCCAACCGACATTGTTTTCATCGCTAATAGTTTTATAATCAAATATAAACAAAACTTGTCAAGTTGTCAAGATGTATTTAGATGATGTATTTAGATGACTTTCAGTTAACCGATTAAGCCATATAACTAAAAACCCGAAAGCTCGAAGTCAGTACCCCCTTCTTATACTTACGAAGTTATGCCCCACGCTACCCATGTTAAACTTTTTAAGGCGCCGCGCGATTCACCAATGAACCAATGACAAATAAACCAGTACCCCCTAAGATTCCATTAAAACTACTTCCACCCCAAACTTCCGTAAAAAATCTACACCTTCATCGCTGGGTAAACCTTTGTAGGCCGCATATGATTTCGAATAATACACCAGTTTAATACCAGAAGACAAAATTAACCTGGCGCAGGCAATGCAGGGCGACAAAGTAGTGTATAATGTACAACCTTCTATCTTCGACCCGTTTTTAGAGGCATACAGGATGGCGTTTTCTTCGGCATGTAAGGCCAAAGAGCAGCTTCCCTTACTATCGCGTGCACAACCATGCTCTGGCCATTCTTCATCGCAATTGTGTGTACCTGCCGGCGGACCATTGTAACCGATAGAAATAATTCTGGTATCTTTTGTTAGTACAGCACCAACATGTGCACGCACGCAATGCGAACGGGCAGCCAGATCGGTGGCCAGGTTCATAAATATCGAATCGAAGGAGGGTTTGTTAGTCATGTATAAAATTAAAAAAGCCACAGCGAATCGAATCGCTGTGGCTGCAAAAATACTTTATTAAAAATTAATGTCCGCCAGAAATTTTCTGGTCGAAGTTAATTCCCTGTGATCTTAATATGCCGGCAACTTTCCAGGCATAAAAGGCCAGGTAAGCAAAACAGATAATACCTACTATATAACTGTATTGGATACCTGTAAATTCTGATACTGCTCCCTGAGCCCAGCTAATAATACCACCGCCCATAATCATCATAATTAAGAAGCTACTGCCCTGACTGGTGTGTTTACCTAAACCGCTTACGGCTAAGGTAAATATACAAGGCCATAAAGTGCTACAGAACAAACCAACACTGGTAATGGCATAAACACTCACCATTCCTTTGGTAAGCATCCCGATAAGCAAGGCCGCAATACCTATTGCAGAAAAGATTAACAACATACGTGCAGGATTACCTTTACTCGCCATATCGGCAGCAATTAATACCAAAATAATTAAACCATATACATAAAATGGAGCAAGATCATGTTTGGCAATCGCATTTACGGCTAAAAAGATCCCAAAGGCCAAATAGGGCGCGATAAACCTTAATACTTTTTGTGTACTTATATTATCGGTAAAAGCTTCAACAGCGCCAGTCCAACGTCCGATCATCATACTTGCCCAATATAGAGAGATGTAAGGAGCAATATCTTTAATCGCAAAGCCTAAATCTTTTTCCATATAGGCCGGCAAGTTACTTGCCGTAGACACTTCTACACCTACATAAACGAAGATGGCAATCATACCCAAAACGAGTTGAGGATATTGTAAAGCAGAGCCCTTAATCGATTTAGTATCATCAACAACAGCTTCAACCAAAGCTGGTCGATCAGGTAACGACGACAACTTCAAGAAAACAGCAACTGCAATAAAAGCAACACCTAAAATCAGGTAAGGAATTTTAACACTTTCGATGCTGATATCAGTACTTGCGTTGGCAGCCGAACCAAAAATGGCAAAACTCACAATAAGCGGTCCGATGGTTGTACCAAAGTTGTTGATACCACCAGCGAGGGTTAAACGCTGCGAGCCTGTTTTAATCGGCCCTAAAGCAATCGCCAATGGATTGGCCACTGTTTGTTGTAATGAAAAACCCAATGCCACGATAAATAAACCCGAAAGCATTAAAGGAAAGGAGTGCAGGTTTGCTGCAGGGTAAAACAATAAAGTTCCAAGTGCAGAAATAACCAAACCTAGTGCCAACGAATTTTTGTAACCCAATTTGTTCACTATATCCTGTCCAATAATCACAGAGATACCGTTATAAATTAAAGCACCTACGGTATACGCAATATAAAATGCCAGCGAAACCAATTGACTTTCGGCTTGCGACAAATCAAAAGCTTTTCTAAATACCGGTATTAAAATATCATTACTGGCGGCCACAAAGCCCCAGAAAAAGAATACCGTGACCAAAGGAATAAACTGCCCCCACTTGGTTTGTGTTTGTTCTGAACTCATTTTTTAAATTTAGTTTTTAGTGGCTCTAAACATAAATAAAAAAAACAATAAACAGCACATCTAAACAAAATTAGTGTACAACGCACACTATGCCTTTAAAACAACAAAAAACCGGATGCGTGTTTAGCGCCCGGTTTTTATTCTTTATCTTGGTTAAATTGGGTTCACCAGGTTTTTTCACCCTTTTTCATCTTAGCTATCGTTTTTTGATAAGTGGATTTTTCAGTTTCCGGAACCAAGTTCATGGCTTTCTCTTCCCACTGAATGGCCTCCTTTGTTTTACCCGACTTGTGCAATAAATTGGCATAAATAACAATAAAATTAGGGTCTTCACTTTTTGCACCTTCAACAACCGGTTTTATCCAGTTTAATGCCTCTGCAACGCAAGCCGGATCATCGCAGTGCTGAAATACCGACCATGCAAAACTATTTAAAGTATTAACATCGACCTCATTTCCATATTTACGCATATAACTTAATACGGCCACCTGAAAGGCTGGCCATTTGTTTGCATATTGGTACCAGCCAGCCCTAAACAGCGCAAAACCTTTAGCTAAATCTACAGATGGATATTTCAGCTTCGTTTTTGCCTCCAATTCGTCGACATTTATTTCTGGTTTACTGCCCACCAAATTGTAGGCCTCTTCTTTCATAATGATAGGGCTCAATATTTTGTCAGCCATCCCCTTACCTAAAACCGCATCAACTTTATCCGGAGCTTTCAACATGACCTCAAAACCCTTACTCTTGCTGCTTATGGTAAATTGTTTCAAAAATTCCAGATTTTCCTTAGTATATAGATCTTTTTGAGTAGCCAAATATTCTGCCATTAATTTATCCGAAGTACCATAATCAGCAGCTGAAGCAGCTGCAGCAGCATATAATTTTAGAAATGCCGGATCTTTTTCTCCGGCCGCATACTTTTTAACGAGTGTGAAGTATTGCGTTTCAGGTTTAAGCGCTTTATTTGCCTCGGCAATTAAAACATCTGCCTCACAACTACCAACAATTTGATGAACCAGTTCGCCATCAGGGGAAAATATCAAAAAGGTGGGGTAAAGTTTAATTTTATACTTTGCGACAATACTTGCGGCATCAGCATACCAGGCCTTTACTTCCGCATTATCCTTTGCGGTTTTATCCATTTGGATTGCAATATTTACAAAGTTCTGATTTAAAAAATCGCCTACTTTTTGTTGTGGAAAAACCTCGTCTTTCATTTGCCTGCAAGGCCCACACCAGGTGGTAAAACAATCTACAAACAGGTATCTGTTTTCCTTTTTTGCTTTTTCCTTAACTTGTGCCCAACTCAGATTATGTTCAAAGCGGGTACCACCTTCTTGTGCAAAAACTGCGAAAGGTAACATTAGCATTAAAAAAAATAATCTTTTCATTGTTTCAGTTGATTAGGGTTTTAAAAAAAACCGGTTGATTATTTCACTGATTACCAGGTTTTTTCACCCTTTTTCATCTTATCCAAAACGTTACGATAATTGACTTTTTCAGCTTCAGGTGCTAAGTTTATCGCTTTTTCTTCCCATTGAATGACCTCTGCTGTTTTGCCCGACTTGTGCAATAAGTTGGCATATGTAGCCATAAAAGCAGGGTTTTTACTTGTTGTACCATCTACACTTCGTTTGCTCCAGTTTAAAGCTTCTACAACACAGGCCGGATCGTGGCAGTTTTCAAATACCGCGGCTGCTACAAAATTTAAGAAATAAGGCTCTGCTTCATTGCATATATACGCATATAATTTAACGCTGCTGTCTGAAAGGCTGGCCAATTTTTTGTATAATCATAAAACTGAACCCAAAACAGACTAAATTCTTTAACTAAATCTACCGAGGGGTATTTCAGTTTCGTTTTTGCCTCAAATTCATCCATATTTATCGCTACTTTACTCTCTATTAAAGTAGCTGCCGCTTCAGTCATGATCACATATTTCAATATTTCATCTGCCCTTCCCTTACCTAAAACAGCATCAACTGTATCCGGATCTTTCAAAATCAACTCAAAACCTTTACTCTTGCTGCTTTTGGTAAACCGGCCTAAAAATTCCAGGTTTTCTTTGCTATATAAATCTTTTTGGCTAGCCACATAATCTTCTGCAGCTTTATTTTTAGTATCGTCATCGCCAGCCTCAGCGGCTGCAACAGCAAGTGCTTTTAAAAATGCCGGATCCTTTTCTCCTGCCTGGTACTTTTTAACGCGTGCAAGGTATCGAGTTTCAGGTTTAAACGCTTTATTTGCATCAGCAATAAAAGCATCTGCGTCTTGGCTACCTGCCATTTGATGAACCAGCTCGCCATCGGGAGAAAAAATTAAATAGGTTGGGTAAGCGACAACTTTGTACGCTTTGGCAATAACTGCGGCATCAGCATACCAGGCTTTTATTTCCGCATTATCCTTTGCGGTTTTATCCATCTGCACTTCAATATTTACAAAGTTCTTGTTAAAGAAATCGCCTACCTTTTGTTGCGCAAAAACCTCGTTTTTCATTTTCTTGCAAGGGCTACACCAGGTGGTAAAACAATCTACAAACAGATATTTGTTCTCCTTTTTAGCTTTTCCCTTAGCCTGTGCCCAGCTCAGATGCTGTTCAAAGCGGGTACCGCCTTCCTGTGCAACAGCTGCGAAAGGTAACATCAGAATTAAAAAAAATAATCTTTTCATTGTTTCAGTTGATTAATGTTTAAAAAAATGGAATAAGTATTTTCAGTGCTTACCAGGTTTTTTCAGCCTTTTTCATCTTATCCAAAACATTACGATAATTGACTTTTTCAGCTTCTGGTGCTAAGTTTATCGCTTTTTCTTCCCACTGTATGGCCTCTTCGGTTTTACCAGCCTTATGTAATAAATTGGCATAGGTATCTATAAAAGAAGGAACCCCACTTTTTGTATCTTCTACACTTCGTTTGCTCCAGTTTAAAGCTTCTGCAACGCAGGCCGGATCGTGGCAGTTTTTAAATACCGTAAATGCCAGGTTATTTAGGGTATTAACATCCACATCATTCCCATATGTACGCATATAACTCAATGCGGCTGTTTGAAAAGCTGGCCAGTCTTTTTTATAATATTGATACCACTGCACCCTAAACAGCGCAAAACTTTTAGCTAAATCCACTGATGGGTATTTCAGCTTTGTTTTCGCTTCCAATTCGTCGACATTTATCTCTGCCTTACTGTTTGCCAGATTATAGACCTCTTCATTCATGATGACAGGAGTGAGCATATTACTTGCTTTCCCCTTTCCTAAAATCGCATCAACTTTATCCGGATTTTTCAAAATCGCCTCAAAACCCTTACTCTTGCTGCTTGTGATAAAGCTGCCTAAAAATTCCAGGTTTTCTTTGGTATATAAATCTTTTTGACTGGCCAAATATTCTGCTACCACTTTATCCCTGGTGCCATCATCGCCTGCATCAGCGGCCCCGGCTGTAAATGCTCTTAAAAATGCCGGATCTTTTTCTCCTGCCGCATACTTTTTAAGGAGTGTGATGTATTGCGTTTCAGGTTTAAACGCTTTATTTGCTACCGCAATAAAATCATCTGCCCTACGACTCCCTACAAATTGATGAACCAGTTCGCCATCAGGCGAAAATATCAAATAGGTTGGGTAAGCTTTAACTTTGTACTTTTCGGCAATACTTGCGGCATCAGCATAAAAGGCCTTTACTTCCGCATTATCCTTTGCGGTTTTATCCATCTGCACTTCAATATTTACAAAGTTTTTGTTAAAGAAATCGCCTACTTTTGGTTGCGGAAAAACCTCGTTTTTCATTTGCTTACAAGGCCCACACCAGGTGGTAAAACAATCTACAAACAGGTATTTGTTCTCCTTTTTGGCTTTTTCCTTCGCTTGTGCCCAGCTCAGATGCTGTTCAAAGCGGGTACCACCTTCCTGTGCAACAGCTGCGAAAGGCAGGATTAGCATTAAAAAAAATAATCTTTTCATTGTTTCAATTATTATGGTTTATAAAAAAATGAATACCAGACAAAAAAAATGCGATGTACATTTTCTTTGTAATCTTAAAATAATTGGGATGATTATTTTCTACTCTTAAATTATACCCAGGGATGTGGTATGAAGAGATCTTGAATTATTAATACTAAGCCAATATTTGATTTGAGAATATTGGACAGGATAAATATAACAATTATATGGAAAACAAAAAAGAAGCGTTAACAGTATTTATAGTGGTAAACAATATTTAACAATTGTTCATTTAACAAAATAGATTACATTATTTCATATATGTTTAACTATAAAATTGCATATTCGCAATTCGTAAACACAAAAATGCATGTTTGAAGCCATTTTATTAGGTATTGGGGCAGGGATTATTTCGTCGTTTTTAACAGGGCCTGTATTTTTTGCAATGATCAAAACCAGCATAGAAAGGGGCTTCAAAGCTGGGTTTTCTTTAGCCGTTGGCGTCATTATCAGCGATATCGTCCTCATCGCACTGGTCCTTTTTGGCAGCCAGTTTTTCGATTACAAAGCAGAATTTGATAAATATGTAGGCTCCATTGGTGGCCTATTTTTGTTAGCGGTGGGTATCTATTATCTCGTTTCTAAAATCACCGTGCATTACGACAGCAGTACCTTGCAAAAGGTAAGTAAACGGGGCTACGTAATTAAAGGATTTTTAATGTGTATCCTCACCCCTTCTACCCTCATGTTCTGGATTATCGTAAGCGGTATTATCTCCGTGAAGCTCAACAACATGCTTAACGAAAAATTAGTCTGCTTTTTTATCGCCATGGCCACACAACTCAGTATCGATGGCGCAAAGAGTTTCTACTCGAGTAAACTCCGTTATAAAATAAAAGAAGATGCCTTAAAAAAACTGAATAAAATTGCAGGTGTGGTGATTATCTTTTTTGCTTTCTGGCTTATCATTAAAACGTATCTTAAGTTTTACGCATAGGCTTTTTGCCACAGAATTCACAGCGGATTGTTAGCCACGGAGACGCAGAATATTCTTAAGTTTTGTCACCCTGAGCGGAGTCGAAGGGCTGTTTTCTTGATATGAAACTAATCAATTTGTGCCTTCGTGCCTTAGTGGTCAAACCAAATAGATAATCAAGTATTGTTACCTTGAGTGTAGTCGAAGGGCTGACTAAAGATTTATCAAACACCCATTTTTTTTTTTGAAAAGCAGATGCGGTGCTACTATCATCGTCAGTCCTGCCAATGCTCCAAGTCCTCGGCAAATGAAGAATTTGCCTCCGGGCTTTCCGCGAATGTCAGGTTTAGATAGGGAAAGATTGTAGCGCTTTTTAATGGTTACCCTGAGCGGAGTCGAAGGGCTGTTTTCTTGATATGAAACTAATCAATTTGTGCCTTTGTGTCTTGGTGGTAAAACCAAATAGATAACCAAGTATTGTTACCTTGAGTGTAGTCGAAGGGCTGACTAAAGATTTATCAAACGCCATTTTTTTGTTTTTTTTGAAAAGCAGATGTGGTGCTACTATCATCGTCAGTCCTGCCAATGCTTCAAGTCCTCGGCAAATGAAGAATTTGCCTCCGGGCTTTCCGCGAATGTCAGGTTTAGATGGAGAACGACAGTAACATCTTTTAACGTACATCAAGCTATCTCCAACTCAAACATAAACTTTCTTTGTGCCTTTGTGTCTTGGTGGTAAAACCAAATAGAAAACCAGATATTCTCACCCTGGGGTATAATTTATTGCATAAAAATCAATATAAATGACAGGAGATAATGGGGGCAAGTCGACTCAAAGTA
>NZ_JAVTSN010000049.1:0-53474 GCF_032678585.1 Pedobacter psychrodurus
TTTTTTGCTGGTATGGAAAATCTACGACTTTAAATCCTTGCACTGAGTTGATGTGGTAAATTTTTGCATTTATTTTTTGAATGAAAATCAGCCCATGTAAAATACAAATGCTTAGTTTTTGAATCACATAAATGATAATGCTATTGTTCGTTAAATCCATCTGAATGCTGTTTTGTCGGGATTAATCCATCTGGCTTTAAAAAATAAAAGGCCCGAATGGACTTTTTTAATTTATTAGGCTTATTTTTGCGGCAATTATAGAACCACATAGGCGATTTAATAATGCCTATGCACCTGGACAATCATTAGAAAACAAATTTTATCAATGACAAACGACAAAAAAGAAATATTCGAAAGCGTAGCACAACGTTTAAAAATTGAAGGTTTTAATGTAGTAAACCGCGATGAAACCCGTCCTTGGGGTGGTTTCTTTGTAATAGATGAAGCACAGGCACAACAATTTGCCGATACGTATTTTGATGGTTTAAATGTTGAAGACCTTAAAATTGGTGGTAAATTAAGTCCGAAAATTTTAATCGTTGCACCTAATACACGTCTTTCGTGGCAATATCACCACCGTAGAGCTGAAATATGGCAAGTGGTAACCGGTACCGTTGGGATTAAAACCAGCCAAACTGATGAAGAAGGTGAAGTGAAAACATATGGACCAAAAGACCAGATCAAATTGCAACAGGGCGAACGTCATCGTTTAATCGGTTTGGAAGATTGGGGTGTTGTGGCAGAAATCTGGCAACATACTGATGCTTCGAACCCATCAGACGAAAGCGATATCGTACGTGTTCAAGACGATTTCGGTAGATAATAAATAATTAAAAAAATAATCCTGTTCTATTGCATTTGAACAGGATTATTTTTGTCTAAACGCTTAATTTAAAGCAGTTTTCTACAATCTCAGAAACTAAACGCCCTCAAATTCCGTTTATAAAGCATACACATTATACATGATCATCCTTATCTTTTTTCTTTGCCATTGGTTTTTATCCCTGTTTAGCCAAACCTTTTTTCTGCACCGTTACTCATCGCACAAGATGTTTAAAATGGAGTTATTCTGGGAACGGTTTTTCTATCTGGTATTACTGATTTCGCAGGGTTCGTCATTTTTAAACCCAAGGGCATATGCCATTCTGCACAGGATGCACCATGCTTATAGCGACACTGAAAAAGATCCGCACTCGCCACATTTCTTTAAGGACGTTTTCGGGATGATGATTGCGACAAAAAACATGTATATGAATTATCTTCAGTTTAAGATACAACCGGAGCCAGCTTTTCAGGGTAACTACCCCGAATGGCCTGTTGTAGATAAAATCGGTAATTCATGGGCCTGGAGAATTGCATGTGGGTTGTTTTATATTGGTTTTTATGTTGCTTTTGCCAATCACTGGTGGTTGTTTATTTTATTGCCAATCCACTTTTTAATGGGACCTTTACACGGTGCAATTGTAAACTGGTGTGGTCATAAATATGGCTATTCTAACCACGATAACGACGATCATAGTAAAAACTCATTGCCCTGGGATTTTTTACTTATGGGTGAGCTTTTTCAGAACAACCACCATAAAAAACCAAACAGCCCAAATTTTGCAAGCAAATGGTGGGAGTTTGATCCAACCTATCCGGTAATGAAAGTATTACATTGGATGCGGATTATTAAGATCAGGAAAGTATAAGTTTTAAAGACTAAAGTTTTATAGTTTTTCTTTGTCTATTAATGGCCACCCTGAGTCTTGTCAAAGGGTTGCTACATGATTCCATGGTCTGTGTCTCCACAGACCATTTAAGTTAAAACATATCGGTTTCTTGCGCAGCCTTGAGCGCGATTCTTTTTTATTTTTGTTCCCTGCACTTTTATCTTGGCTAAACCTGACAGCAGCGGGCACGCAACCCGATACTTCATCGGGTGAAGTAAAGCGAATGGCAGGACTGTCGCCACCGAAACGAGCAGGAAACTGCTTTCCATATCATTAAAATAGTTGCTTATCTCTTTTCGCCACGGAAACACGGATTGCTTGTCACCCAAAATGTATTAGGTGCTATCTGCAGCGCGCTATGATTTTATGGGAGTTTGTCAGCCTGAGCGTAGTCGAAGGGCAATATTGGTTAAGTGTACTAAAATCTTTTTTACGTACCTTACCGTATATATGGCAAACTGTTTATAAAAACGAAATTTCCATCTCATGATCAACTTCCTTAAAATTATTTTCGCTGCACTGCTGGTTTTTATGTGTTATAAGGTAATTAGCACTTCGTTAGAAAGCAACCTCTTTGATGAATGGGATTTTCTGGGCAGCATTCCGTGGATGCGTGCTACTTTGTGGGATTTTTATGCTAACATCTTCATTATCACGCTGTGGATGTTTTACAAAGAAAAAAGCATTATTCTTAAAATCTCTATTGCAATTTTGTTCGTATGTTTAGGTAGTATAGCAACCTTGGCTTATGTTTTAGTGCATTTATTCAAACTAAAAGATGACGAAGGTGTTAAAGAATTGCTGGTAAAAAGGTAGAAGGCAAAAGGTGTAAGGCTGAAGGTAAAATCTAAAGCGGAATGCTTTTTCTTAAACCTGATGCCCTAAACCCTAAACCTTTTATGGATTACAAACATCTACTTTTCATCGCCCTCATTTCATTAATTGCCTGCTCTTTTATCATGGCCATGGTTTGGCTCTGGGCAAAGAAAATCAAAAACGCTGGTGTGGTTGACGTGTTCTGGGCTTTAAATTTTCCGGTCATTACGCTAATTACTTTTTTTATGTCGGAGGGTTTTGATCCCCGGAAAATTTTAATCTGCGGGATGTTTTTGCTTGCTGAACTGCGATTGGGTGCCCACCTTTGGCAACGCGTTATTGGTCATTTGGATGAAGAGGAAGGACGCTATGAGCAGCTCCGTAAAGAATGGGGTGTTAAAGCCAACCGCAATTTCTTTGTATTTTTCCAGTTTCAGGCCATATCTAACGTGATTTTGGCCATTCCATTTTTTATTATTACGGCAAATCCTTCGCAGTCTATTTCTCTTTTAGAGTTTGCGGGTGCTTTGGTTTGGGCAATTGCCTTTTTTGGCGAAATGATTGCAGATAGACAGTTAGCAGCATTTAAGAAAGATCCAAGCAATAAAGGCAGAGTGTGCGATACCGGTTTGTGGTATTACAGCCGACACCCAAATTATTTCTTTGAATGGTTAACGTGGATGGCCTATTTTATTTTCGCGCTGGCATCGCCATGGGGTAGTTTGGCCATCATCAGTCCGGTAATTATTTTATATTTATTAACTAAAGTTACCGGCGTTCCGAACAACGAAGAGCAGAATTTAAGGAGCAAACCCGTGGCTTATAAAAAATATCAACAAACAACGAGTGCTTTTTTCCCTTGGGGGAAAAAGAAATAGTCGGGAAGTCAGGAAACCGAAAGACCGAGGTTTGGCTGTCAATTAATTTTAAGGGCAATAAAGCTATAAAATCAAAAATAAACAAACTGTCGTTAGGCATTTTGCGTATAGAACAACAACACCGGACCTCCGACTTCGGACTTCCGACCATCAAACTTCAAACTATATGTGGTACGATAAACTTTTAGAAAACGACAAACTTCCGGATACTGCCTTGCGTATCGGCATTAGAAAATTATGTAAACAACGTTTAGATGATGAAACCTTGGGTGATGAAGAATTACAACAGGAAAAATTTATGGACCTGGTTTCGGAGCTTAAACAGTCGCCTATAGCGGTAAATACAGCCGATGCCAATGAGCAGCATTATGAATTGCCTACCGAATTTTTTCAATACTGCTTGGGCAAAAACCTAAAATACAGCAGTGGTTATTGGAAACCCGGCGTTAAGGATATTGATACCTCAGAGGATGATATGTTGGCCTTAACCTGCAAAAGAGCCGATTTACAGAATGGGCAGAATGTTTTGGAACTGGGCTGTGGCTGGGGATCACTTTCGCTTTATATGTCGGCAAAATTCCCGGAAAGTACTTTTACTGTGGTATCGAACTCGGCAACTCAGAAGATTTTTATCGATGAAACCGCAAAACAAAGGGGGATTCAGAACCTAACGGTTTTAACAGCAGATATGAACACTTTTACCATTGCCGATACATTTGACAGGGTGGTTTCGGTAGAGATGTTTGAGCACATGCGCAACTATAAATTTTTGCTCAATAAGGTAGCTTCGTTTATGAAACCAGATGGCAAATTGTTTGTGCACATTTTTACACATAAAACTTTAGCATACAAATTTGAGGTGATTGATGAAACCGATTGGATGAGCAAATACTTTTTTACCGGTGGCATTATGCCTTCTAACCACTTGTTTTTCTATTTCAATGATGATCTTAGAATCGACAAACATTGGGTGGTAAACGGAACCAATTATGGCAAAACATCTGAAGCCTGGTTAAGCAATATGGACAAACATAAAAAGGAGATTATGCCCATTTTGGAAAGTACCTATGGTAAAGATCAGGCCGTAAAATGGTGGGTGTATTGGCGGTTGTTTTACATGTCGTGCGCCGAGCTGTTTAATTACAATAAAGGTAACGAGTGGATGGTGTGTCATTATTTGTTTGAAAAGAACAAATAATGTAAAATGGAAGATGGATAATGAAGGCAGCAAAGTGTCCATTAGCCATTCTCCGTTTTTCAAACCAGATTATCCATCATCCATTTTCAATATTACATTATGAATAAACTTGCCATTATCGGCTCCGGAATAGCTGGCATGGGTTGTGCCCATAAACTGCAACATCAATACGATATTACCCTATTTGAAGAACTCGATTATATTGGTGGCCATACCAATACGATTACGCTTGAAGAAGATGGTAAGCCCATTTACCTGGATAGCGGTTTTATGGTTTTTAACTACGAAACGTATCCGAATTTAACCGAAATGTTTGCAGAAATCGATGCGCCTGTGATTAAAACAGACATGTCTTTCAGTGTCCAGTTTCTTCCTAAAAAGCTCGAATATAGTGGCTCGAGTTTGAATCATCTTTTTGCCCAGCGGAAAAACCTTTTCAATATTTCTTATTTAAAAATGTTGATGCAGATTAACCGTTTTAATAAGCAGAGTATCGAAATTCTGGATAGACCAGAGTATCAGGATTATTCTATTGGCAGGTTTTTTAAAGAATTTGGTTATAGTGATGAGATGCTCTGGCAATACCTCATTCCGATGAGTGCTGCGGTATGGAGCGCACCGATGGAACAGATTCTCGATTTTCCTGCAATTACCCTGATCCGTTTTTTTAAAAATCATGGCTTTTTGGGATTAGATACCCAACATCAATGGTATACTTTGCAAAATGGAAGTCAGGCTTACCGCGAAAAACTGATCGCTCCTTTTCGCGATAGGATTAAAATCAACAATAAAATCGTTTCTGTAAAACGTTTGGAGAATGGCAAAGTTGAAGTAGAAAATCAAAGGGGAGAAAAACTTGAATTCGACAAGGTAATTATGGCCAGCCATGCCGATCAGACTTTCGAAATCGTAAAAGATAAAACCGCCCTCGAAACCGAGTTGCTTTCTAAATTTAAATACCAACTGAACAAAGCTGTAGTACATACCGATGAAAAGCAAATGCCTAAAGCGAAACTGGCCTGGAGCAGTTGGAATTATCGTGTAGAAAAACAGGGCGGAAAGGTGTTGCCAAGTACCATTTATTGGATGAACAGTTTACAGGGTGTTTCTAAGAAGCAGAATTATTTTGTTTCCATTAACCCGACAGACTCCCTAAACCCTGAAAAAATCGTAAAAGAAATCGATTACCATCACCCTTTATTTGATGTTCCGGCTATGCAGGCGCAGGAGCAATTGCACAAACTAAACGAAACAGGCCCTATATATTATTGTGGAAGTTATTTTAAATATGGTTTCCATGAGGATGCGTATAAAAGTGCGGTGGAGTTGTGTAAAGGATTATAGTGTTTTGCGTCATTCCCAACTTGATTGGGAATCGTAATACTTAGCCCTGCTTAAAAACTGCATTAAGATTAGCTTCGCTGAGCACTTCGTGGTTCTCGACTGCGTTGCACCCGATAGCTATCGGATCCGTTCGAAATGACGAATCTATTCTCCTCGGTCTGTGTCCTCACAGATCGAAATTATAAGTTAAATGGCCTGTGGGGCACAGACCATGGAGTAGTAATCAAATTGTAGTTTTAATGCAGAGATTCTTCGCTGTGCTCAGAATGACAATAACTCAGAATGATAGTGAGTAAAGGTAAAAATCAACAATAAAATTTTGTAAATTGTAATAAGAAATGCAGCTCACATCAAACATCTACACCGCAAAGGTGATGCACCATCGCCTGGCACCAAAAAAACATTCCTTTTGGTACAGGGTGTATATGTTCTATATCGATCTGGATGAGTTGGATCTGCTCAGTCAAAAATTGCGTTGGTTCAGTAGGAATAAATTTAACCTGTTTTCTTTCAGAGATGCCGAGCATCTTCAGTTGCCAAAGGAAAATCCCGATCAAAGCAAAAATACCCGTCAGCACGTAGAAGATTATTTAAAGGAAAATGGCGTGGATGGAACCCAGCTTAAAATTAAGCTGCTCACCAACCTTAATGTTTTAGGTTATAATTTTAATCCGGTCTCCTTCTATTATTGTTTCGATCGGCAGGATAATCCGGTTTGTTGCGTGGCCGAAATCAGCAATACGTATCGCGAAATGAAACTTTTTTTCTTTGGAAAAGATGAATTGGATGGTGATACCTTTAAAAAAATTACGACAAAATATTTTTATGTTTCACCATTTATTGATCACGACGATTCATTTGATTTTAAACTTAAAGTGCCAACAGATACACTTGATATTAAAATTGATGATCTGGATAAAAATGGTAAATTGTTTTTTATCAGTACCTTAAAGGGAGAAAAAAAGCCATTAACCAACGCCAATATGTTGCGGTATTTTCTCTCTATACCATTTATTCCGCTGCAGATTATGGGTATGATCCATTGGCAGGCTTTTAAACTCTGGATAAAAAAAATACCTTTTCATCCAAAAGCTGAAAACCCTGGACTGCAACGTAACGTATATAAACCCTATAAACCACAAATCAAATAGATCAAAAGATTATGAATACGCTTACCGCTACCAGAACATCAACAGGTTTTTTCGAAAGAGTAGTGCTTAACGCACTGTCTAAAATGACATTGGGGAAATTAGAACTTTCACTGCCAAGTGGCGAAACTTTAGTTTTTGGAAACGGTGAGCATAAAATTGAAGCACATATTCAGGTTAATCATCCAGATTTTTTTAAATCGATAGCCCTTTATGGCGATATCGGTTTTGGAGAGGGATATACATCAGGTTTATGGGACACTACAAATATTACCAATGTAATTAAATGGGTAATCCTTAACATCGAAAACGCACCTTCCATCACAGGAAGTAAGGTGAAATCTATTGCTTTAAATATTTTTAAATGGGTAAACAAGATTTATCATGTGCGCAGAGCCAATACTTTGGCCGGATCGCAAAAAAATATTTCAGCACATTACGATCTTAATAACGATTTCTTTGCCACTTTTCTGGATAAAACCATGACTTATTCGAGTGGTTATTTTAGCCCTGAAGATTTAAGTTTAGAGGAATCTCAGTATGCTAAATACGACCGGTTGGCAAAACAGCTAAAAATTAAAGCCACCGATCATGTATTGGAAATTGGTAGTGGCTGGGGCGGTAATGCGATATTTCTAGCGAAAAATTACGGCTGTAAAGTTACCTCTGTTACCATTTCAAAAGAACAACAGAAACTTGCCGTAGAACGTGTGAATGCGGAAGGCCTGGCAGATAAAGTTTCCATCATCATTCAGGATTACCGTAAAATTGAAGGTACTTTTGATAAGATTGTTTCCATCGAAATGTTGGAGGCCGTTGGTCACCAATACCTGGAAAAGTATTTCGAAAAATGTCAGGATCTTTTAAAACCTGACGGGATTTTTGCCTTTCAGGTAATTACCTCGCCCGATTGCAGATACGATAAACTAAGAAACGGTGTAGACTGGATTCAGAAACACATCTTTCCGGGCTCGCTTTTGCCTTCGGTAGCGGCCATGAACAGAGCAATAAATGAAACTGGCGATTTAACACTAGTTGATTTAAAGGATATGGGTTTAGATTATGCCCGGACCTTGCATTTATGGTTTATAGAATTTAATAAAAACCTTGATAAGGTTAAAGCTCTTGGATTCGACGAGACTTTTGTCCGCAAATGGAATTATTATTTAAACTATTGCGAAGCTGCATTTGCCATGCGGAACATTAATGTAATGCAGATGGTTTATTCAAGGCCAAATAATATTTCGAGATAGGGAGATAGTCCTAAGTCTGTAGTCTTTAGTCCTGAGTCGGGTTAAAAAGTTGGGAGCTTAGGCGTTTGGCTTCAATTAACCGATTTAAACAATTAAACTTGGACTATCAACCAACTAACTACTGACTAATGACCCAATGAACTTTTCATTCACCGATCAATCTACGTCGTTTGCCGATCAATTGATAGGGGTTAGCGTAAAAAGTATAGCGTATCTTTGTAACAAAATGCAATTTGCGTAGACTAATTACAAAAGACTAACTCTTACCATGAAAAAACTTTTACTATTAACTTTCATCCTTGGAATATTTTTCACCGCGCATGCCCAGTTTCCTGGCGGCTTTGGTGGAGGCCCTAAAAAATCTACTGTTACCGGACGTATCACTGCCACCATACTCGATTCATTAACCAAAAAACCGATTGATTACGCAACTGTATCGTTGGTTACGGCTAAAGACAACAAATCCGTAAACGGTGGTGTAACTGACGAAAAAGGTAAACTAAGCTTGCAAAACGTATCACCGGATTCTTATAAACTGATGATCGGTTTTATGGGTTACAAAACAAAATCTGTTCTGGTGACCACAACGCCATCTAAACCCGATAACAATATCGGGACCATTTATATCTCAGGATCGGAAAATACTTTGGCCGATGTTCAGATTGAAGGAACAAAAGCGGTTATTGAAAATAAAATCGATAGAATGGTTTACAATGCAGAAGCTGATGGTACAAATGCAGGTGGCGATGCTACAGATGTAATGCGAAAAGTACCAATGCTTTCAGTAGATCCTACGGGAAACATTCAACTTCGTGGTGCAGCAGTAAGGGTTTTAATTAATGGTAAACCATCTGGTACGATGGCAAGTAGCGTAGCTGATGCATTAAAGATGATTCCTGCTGAACAAATTAAGAGTGTAGAGGTAATTACAAGCCCATCTGCTAAATACGATGCGGAAGGTTCTGGCGGTATTATTAATATTATCACAAAAAAATCTAGTGCTCAAGGCGTTTCGGGAAGTGTTAGTGCAGCGGCAGGAACGCGTCAAAATAATGGAGCATTTAATCTAACCGCAAAAACTGGTCGTTTGAGTGTAAATACCAGTTTAGGTACAAACTTGGCTTACGCCCAAGATTCAAGAACATCGTTTGTAACCAATACTATAAACAAGGATGGAACTACCGACAACAGAGTACAGGATGGTGTTTCTAAATGGAGTCGCAATGGTTACAATGGAAGTTTAGGTTTAGATTATGACTTTAATGCTTACAATAACATTAGTACAACAGTTAAACTAAATAACTTTTCTAATGGTGGTCCAGGTTCATCTAAATATATTATCAATAATTTGGCAGCAACCAATATTAGCGATATGGATATGACGTTTAATAATATGGATTGGAATGTAGATTACCGTAAAACCAGTAAAAAGGAAGGAGAGGAGTTTTCAATTTCTGCACAGCTTTCAACAGGTCGTACCCCAACAAGTTTTAGTAATACTTACATTCCTGATGGTGCTATAACTGGGCAAACGCTGATTAGTAATAATACAGGTAAGAATAATGAATACACAGCTCAAACCGATTACACTTATCCATTTAGTAAGGCTGTAGTTTTAGAGGTTGGGGCTAAAGGTATTTTCAGAGATATTAAAAGCCAGTTTGATGTTTCTGCACAAGATTTCGAATATAACCAAAATGTTGGAGCAGGTTATGGTGTAATCAGCTTCAATTTAGCCAAGAAAATACAAGTTAAGGGTGGTTTAAGAGCCGAATACACTCAAATAGATTTCAATACCCAAAACAGTGGAATTCAAAAAAATGATTACTTCAATCTGTTTCCCAGTGTAATTGTATCCAGAACCCTAAAAGGTAGTACAACGCTTAAATTGAGCTATAACCGCAGGGTGCAGAGGCCTACTCAATCTTATTTAAACCCATTCAGAAATACAAGTGATTTGTTTAATGTTCAACAGGGAAATCCGCAGTTAAGCCCGGAGTTAAGTGATAATCTAGAGCTTGGATATTCAACATTTATCAAGGGTTCTGTTATCAACGCATCAGTTTTTTACCGCCGTACAGGTGGGGTTATCGAAAGTTCTATTTCTTCATTTAAAGAGTTAAATACGACAACAAATAAATTGGTTGACAAAACCTTAACCTCATATATCAATGTTGGTACAGCAGAAACCTATGGCTTCAATCTTTTCGCATCGTACAACATTAAACCGAAATGGACACTGATGACAAATTTTGCTGGAAATACTTATTCAGTAACTAATACCCAAACCAATATCAATACAGGTACATATTTTAATTTCAACTGGTTTATACGCTCTGCTTATGGTTTTGGCAAAGGCTACAATTTTGAGCTTTTTAATGTGATCACCTCGAAAAGGCGTACCTATCAAGGTTCAACAGATCCATTCTATATCTATGGGGGATCTATCAAGAAAGATATTTTGAAGAAAAAGGGTAGTATTGGTCTTAACGTTCTAAATCCGTTCACGAAAGATTTACATATAAAAACAGTAAACAATGCGATAAATGCAACAAGTACGATTTACCAAAGTGCTAATATTTATTATCCTCTACGTTCATTCGGTGTTAACTTTAGCTATTCTTTCGGTAAGCTTAAGTTTACCGAGAAGAAAAAAATCAAAAATGACGATGTGAAGCAAGATCAACAGCAACAAGGTGGAGGCATGGGCGGTGGCGTTCAGCAATAAAAACTCAGTCTAAATATATAATATTAGTCTTTCCGGTAATTCGGAAAGACTTTTGTGTTTAAGATGGGGTTGCTGTTTGGTTATAGTGTAAAATGTACAATAAGTAAGTTGGTGAGCTACTTGTTTTTGCTTTAGAACTTGATATTCTTGAGTGTTTTGCGTTTTTAATCTTGAATTTTGCGTGTTTTTGCGGTTAGAAGGCTTTTTGTATCAACAATTGTACGAAATTTAGCTTGATTGGTCGTGTTTTGTGCGTGTTCTTGTTTGTAAAAATCTTATATTGCGATAACTAACAAATCCTTAACCTAAATAATTGAGATATGAGAAAAATCTTTACTTCACTTTTTTTTCTGTGTATTTTACTCACTGGCCTTTCAGCGTTGGCCCAGGTAAAAACAATAACAGGGAAAATAACCTCCACTGACGATGGAGGCCCCTTGCCGGGTGCAAGTGTAAAAATTAAGGGTACTACAACAGGTACCTCTACCGATGGGAATGGCAGTTTTACCATTCAGGTACCATCACCCAATGCAGTGCTTATCATTAGCCTTTTAGGATATAAAACACAAGAAATTACGGTGGGTAATAAAATAACCGTTAATGCGGTTCTGGCTTCAGATGCCCAGGAACTTCAGGAGGTAACCATCTCAACAGCTTTAGGAATTACCCGTCAGGCCAAATCACTAGGATATGCCGCACAATCTGTAAAATCCGAAGATCTTAATTATAACCACCAGCCTAACTTGCTTAATGCGTTACAAGGTAAAATTGCTGGTGCCACTATCTCAAGTACCGGTGGCGGGCCAGGTCAGGGCGCTAGTATCCGGATCAGGGGAGTTAACTCTATTGATCCCAATATTTCTGGCGATCCCTTATATGTGATTGATGGGGTGCAGATCGATAACTCAACCTCTACTGTTGGGGCTAATCCCGACGGAAGTGCATTTGGTGCAAGAGGAGTAACCAATAGGGCTTCAGACATTAATCCGGAAGATATCGAAACCATCAATATTTTAAAAGGAGGTGCCGCTACTGCGCTTTATGGATTGAGGGGAGCAAATGGTGTGGTGGTCATTACCACAAAAAGAGGCAAGCAGAATGGCGTTAGTGTTAATTTTAACAGTAGTTATGGCTTTGACCAGGTGTTGAAATCGCCAGATGTGCAGACAGAATATACTCAAGGTGTTTTAGGTGTTTATACCAATCCTCCAGGCGGTATCGGTCCGGCATGGGGACCAACCATTGCGGAAGCGAAGCTGATCGATCCTACACATCCTGATCAACTGTTCAATAACTACGACCGTGCTTTTGGTACTGGCCAGCAGATTAAAAACTCATTGTCAGTTACAGGCGGAAGTGAAGCAATTAAATTTTTCTCTTCGATTTCGCAACTTTACCAAAAAGGAATGATGCCGAATACCGATAACAAAAACTTCTCGGGGCGCTTAAATACGGATTTTATCATTAGTCCAAAATTTAAGGCCTCTGTAAATATGAATTTCACCAACTCGGGCGGATATAGCTATAGTGCAGATCGTTTTGGCGAAAGTTTGGCATATTGGTCGCCACGTTATGATGTAGCAGATTATCAGAACGCAGATGGTTCACAAAAATACTTTGGTACCAATAACCCGATCTGGGGTACGGCAAACAATAGGTTTAAAGGTGATGTTAACCGTTTTATTGGTGGAACAAGCCTAAGTTATGATCCTGCCAAATGGCTTAATTTTTCTTATCGTTTAGGGATCGATACGTATAACGATAACCGTGTGCGTACAGCCCGTGGCCCAATGTATTTTAATGAAGCCATGTATGATAATGCGCAGGGGTTTTATGGTGAGTACAACACCAAATTTAGAACTATCAACAGTACTTTTGTCGCCACCTTAACCTCTAAACTAACAGATGATATTACCGGAACTTTAAGACTCGGACAAGAACTTTACGATCGTAAGTCGAAAGAAATTGGTACTTTAGGCAGTATCCTTGGTGTGTACGATTTCTTTAATTTAGCTAATGCAGGTGTGCTTACGCCAACGCAGACCCTTAAACAAAAAAGACTGATCGGTTATTTTGGAGAAGCGACCTTTGATTACAAAAACTACCTTTTCTTAACCCTAACTGGGAGAAATGACATCACTTCAACGCTGCCGAAGGCAAGCAGGTCGTTTTTCTATCCTTCAGCAAGTTTAAGTTATGTGTTCTCTGATCAGTTTAAATTGCCTGCCGTGATCAGTCAGGCCAAGTTGCGTTTATCCTATGCCAGGATCGGAAAAGACGCCTCAGAATATTCTACATTTACTGGATATTCGCCTTATACCTCATTACCAACAGGAACAGGCGGTTTAACCATTGCCCCAAACCTGGGTAATCCCGATCTTCGTCCCGAGTTTACCAATACCTATGAAGCTGGTTTAGAGATGTCGTTCTTTAAAAACCGTTTAGGCTTCGATTTTACCTACTATTACTCATTAAGCAAGGATCAGATCATCCAAACACAGATCTCTTCGGCGGTAGGTTATGTAACCAAATCGATCAATGCCGGCGACATCCGCAACAGGGGTGTAGAATTGGTGCTGAATGGTAAACCCATTGTGTCAAAAGATTTTAAATGGGATGTAAATGTGAACCTTTCTGCCAATAGAAATATGGTACTGAGTATGCCTAACGGAATATCTGAAATTGTATATGGTGCGGCAAGAGGTTATGGCAATGCAGGTGTAACCATGAAACTGATTCAGGGACAACCTTATGGCAATATTTATGGCAGTTATTTTAACCGTTATTATGGAACTACGCCAGAAGATCCAATCGTTCTTGATAAAAATCTGCCCTTGCTCATTGGTGCAAACGGATTCCCAAGCATTTCTGGCGGAAAACAAAAATTATTGGGTAACTCTCAGCCTAACTATATCATTGGAATGGGCAATACTTTCAGGTACAAAAACTTCAGCTTAAACGTATTGTTTGATGCCCGTTTAGGTTTTGAAAAATACAATTGGTTAGAAGATTTTTATTCGGCTTTCGGATTACCTGATTATACCGTTGATAGAAGAACAGTGAAAGTATTTGATGGTGTATTGGCCAATGGACAACCGAACACTAAGCCCGTTTATATGGGGCAAAAATTAGGTCCGGATGGTGTTGATTACGGTGAAGGATATTACCGCATCTATTACCGTAACGTTTCTGAGCCTTTTGTAAGTGATGCTTCATGGGTACGTTTACGTTCGGCAAGTTTAACGTATAATCTTCCGGAAAACTGGTTGCCAGCAAAATCGATCAAAAATGCTTCACTGTCTGTTACCGGAAATAATTTATGGTTGTGGACGAAATATTATGGTGTGGATCCGGAATCGAGTTCTTACGATTCGGGTAGCAATAATGATGGCTCAGCCGGATTTACCTATCCATCTGCCCGCACTATTATGTTCACCCTTAATGTTGGTTTTTAAAAAGAATTACGATGCAAAAAAATATAAAAATTACATTGTGCGCAGCTTTAATTGCAATACTAGGTTTGCAAAGTTGTAAAGACGATTATTTTGATAAGTTATCTGATAATCCGAATCAGGTGCCTGTACCCACCCTCAGTACCCTGTTGGCTACATCAACCTATAAGATTGGAAATAATAATTACCTGATTGGAAGTATAGTTGCCCCATATGTGCAATATACCGCCAACCCAGCAGCAAATGGTGCTGGTGATACCTATCAGGCCATTGATTTTACCGCTACCTGGGATGCCCTTTATTTTGCGATGGCTGACGCTAACGAAATGAAAAAACTGGCCGTAGCGCAAGGTTCGAGCGAATACAAAGGCGTTGCCGATGTCATTATTGCGTATAACCTGAGTTTGGTGAATGATTTATGGGGAGATGCTCCATTTTCGCAAGCCTTTAACATTAATAACCTAAATCCTAAATATGATAAACAGCAGGAAGTTTACACACAAGCCATCGCACTTTTAGATGAAGCCATTGTTGAACTTGCTAAAACCAATGCTACAGTTAAATTGGCGGCAACCAGCGATTTGATTTATGGAAAATCGACCACCGAAAGGGCAAACTGGTTAAAAATGGCCTATGCTTTAAAAGCCAGGTTATTGATCAAGGTAAGTAAAACCAGTGGGTATAACCCTACTGCCGTAATCACAGCATTGAGCAATTCTTTTACCGGAAATGGAGATGATGCAGGCATGGCTACCTTTAAAGAGCGAAATCCATGGGCGAATGTGGCTTTGTCTAACTCGCAGCAATCGTTAGGTGGATGGCTTTCTGAGCAGTTGATCGATGCTTTGAACGGCACAACTTTTTCTGGCGTTGTAGATCCGCGTTTAGAAAAAATTACCGACAAAACCGTGAATAATACTTATATCGGAACCGTAAATGGTGCTGGTAACCGGGCGCCTGGAGCAAACACAACCAAAGATGAGTGTTATATCTCAAGTAATTCTCCATGGACCAGCAATACTGCTCCTCTACTGATTGTTACTTTTGCTGAGCTGAAGTTTATTGAAGCTGAAGCTTATTTCGATACCGATAAAACCAAAGCCTATGCGGCTTATTTGGCTGGCATTAGTGCCAATATGGACAAATTAACGGTTTCAACTACTGCAAGAGATGCTTATCTGGCCAACCCTGTAGTTAATGTTGGTGCTGCGGCATTGACAAAAGACCTGGTTTTTAAAGAAAAGTATATCGCAACCTACTTAAATCCTGAAGCCTGGAATGATGCCCGCCGTTTCGATTATATGTACAAAGATTTCACCCTGCCAGTTAACAAGGCGCTTCCGGATTTTATCCGCCGCTTAGATTATCCACAGGGCGAGAGAAGTAAAAATGGAGCAAATGTTCCGGCAGATGTGTTAAGAACAACCAAATTGTGGTGGGATCAGTAACAATCTTATAAAAAATAGTTTTCCAAGCCCTAATCATCTCATGGTTAGGGCTTTTTTTTATAATTTATCTCAAAATCCGAAGGAATGAAAAAACCACTATTTATCCTCATTATTTTACTTTCTACCGCCAATATATTCGCACAGTCTTTTAGTTTAAAATCGGTTTTGTCGTATCCCTTTCCAACCCAACTGGTGGCCTCACCTGTTGGTGCTAAAATTGCCTGGGCGGCAAATGAACAAGGGAAAAGAAACATTTATACCGCGCAAGCCCCAGATTATAAAGCCGTAAAAATTACAGATTATATTGAGGATGATGGGCAAGAGCTAAGCAGCCTGTCTATTTCTCCCGATGGTAAATGGATTGCATTTGTGCGAGGTGGAGATCATGGTGGGCGCGATGGCGGTCCGGTTAATGCAAACTCTTCTCCAATTGCGCCAAAAGTTGAGGTGTACAGCATTCCTTTTGAAGGTGGAAAAGTGGTTCAGATCGGTGAAGGTGATAATCCGGTAATTTCGCCCAATAGCAGCCAGGTGCTTTTTGCTAAGGCCGGCCAGGTGATGATCGCCTCACTGGATGGTACATCAGCTGCGAAAAGCTTATTTTATGCCAAAGGGATTAACGGCGCTTATAAATGGTCGCCAGACGGAAAGAAAATTGCTTTTATTTCCAATCGTACAGATCATGCTTTTTTAGGGATTTATACCAATCAGCAAACACCCATCAAATGGTTATTGCCTTCTTTTTCTAAAGATGGTACACCTGTATGGTCGCCCGATGGAAATGATATCGCATTTATCAGGACGCCAGGAACGGGTGGTGAAACAGATTCCATTTTGACAAAAAAGCATCAGCCCTGGGCCATCTGGGCGGTTAACGTCAATACCGGTGCAGGAAAACAGATCTGGAAAGCTCCCGAAACACTGAGGGGTTCTTTTCCTTCGGTTGATGGTGGGGCAAATCTGTTATGGGGGGATGGCAAAATTATTTTTACCTCTTATGAAGACGGATGGCCACATCTGTACTCCATAAATGCAGATGGCTCGAAACGTTTGTTGCTTACACCTGGAAATTTTTCCGTAGAAAACGTTAAGCTGAGCAGTGATAAAAAAATATTGGTTTTTGCAGCCAATACTGGTAATGATGAAGATGATCTGGACAGAAGGCATATTTATAAAGTTTCGGTTGATCAGGCAAATATGCAGGTTTTAAGCGCTGGAAAAGGAATAGAGGCTTATCCGGTAATTGCTGGCGACAACCAAAGCTTTTTCTGTTTGAGTGCTACTGCCGAAAGACCGCTCTTGCCAGCGATCATCGGTGGTAAAAAAACAGTAAACCTGATTAGCGAATCGCTTATTCCTCAGGATTTTCCAATCAAGGATATGGTTGTGCCTAAACATGTCAGTTTTAAAGCTCCCGATGGAAAAATGGTTTATGCCCAATTGTTCTCTCCCAGAAAAGTCATTAAAAAACGTCCTGCAATTGTTTATGTGCATGGTGGGCCACAAAGGCAGATGTTTTTAGGCTGGAACCCGATGGACTATTATTCTATCGATTATGCTTTAAATCAATATCTGGTGAACCTGGGTTTTACTGTTTTATCCGTAAATTACCGCTTAGGGATTGGTTATGGTTACGAGTTTCATAAGCCGGTTAATGCAGGTGCCCAAGGTGCGTCTGAATATCAGGATATCAAGGCCGCTGGCGAATGGCTTGCCAAACAAGAAAATATTAACAAAGAAAAAATAGGGATTTATGGCGGCTCTTATGGCGGATATTTAACTGCACTGGCGCTTGGCAAAGATTCTAAACTATTTGCTGCAGGGGTTGATATTCATGGGGTAAACAACAGGTTCACTAATTTAGATGCCGAAGGCAAGAAGCCCGCTCCAGATGCCCAACTCGCGGCAAAGATAGCGGATGAATCGTCACCTGTGAATTATGTTGGCACATGGACTTCTCCAACGCTGATTATCCATGCTGATGATGACCGGAATGTTGCCTTTAGCCAGAGTGTTGATCTGGCCAAACGTTTTGAAGATAAGAAGTTTGATTTTGAGTTTTTGGCGATCCCGGATGATACCCACCATTGGATGAAGTTTTCAAATGGTTTAAAGGTGAGCGAAGCAACGGCTGATTTTCTTAAAAGGAAACTGATGGATAAAAAATAAACTCAAAGATGGATTACTTCTTTTTAATCCGTTTTAAAGTCATTAAACTTAATGGATTAAAGGAGTAACCAGAAATATTATTCTGCAGCATCACAACTGATTGATCGTAGAATAATGGGACAACAGGAGCGTAATCCATCACCATCTGATCCATTTTACGGTACAATTCAAACCGTTTCTCCTTATCGGTTTCGTAATAGCTTTTCTCAAAAAGCTGATCGAAGTCCTTATTGTAAAATGCGGTATAATTTGGTCCGTATGGCACTTTATTTTTGGAGTAAAACATTGATAGGAAATTTTCTCCGTCACCATAATCTGCCAGCCACGAACCACGGAAGAAGTTGACATTGTTTTTCGACATTAAATCCCTTAAACTGGCACTCGGACTTACATCAATTTTGGTTTTAATGCCAATTGCAGTAAGCTCCCCCTGTATAAACTCAATCAGATCCTTATAGGTAGTGGTGGTGTTTAGCGTTACTTCTGCCATGCCCTTGCCTTCAGGGAAACCAGCTTCCTCCAAAAGTTTAGCGGCCAGTTTCGGATTATAAGCATATCCACGAACAGCCAGGCTATCAAAGCCAGGCATTCCCTTCGGGATGAAACCAGATGTAGCGGCAACGCCAATCCCGTTTCTTAAATATTTGATCAGGCGATCACGATCGATGGCGTAGTTTATCGCTTGTCGGATTTTTTTTAACCGTAAAGGCGAATTTTTAACAATCGAAAGGTTTGTGTCGACCAATATTCCAACGTATTCTGTGCATAGATATGGGCTTTTGGTTAACGTAAATTTCCCTTTGTATTTTGAGGTCATCTTTCCGCTTTTGGTAAGGATGTCGTCACGGTAACTGCCATCTACATTGTAATAGAAGTCCAGGTCTTTTTTTAGGAAACTCATAAACCCACTTTGTTTATCGGTAATGAAGCTGGCTTTTACGGCATCGAGATAGGGTAGGGCTAGCCCTTTAGCGTCTTTTTCAAAATAATGTTCATTTTTTAGCAGAACCAGGATCTCGCCTTCTTTCCAATATTTAAATTTGAATGGACCTGTACCTATGGGGTGACTTCTGAAATCCTTTCCATATTGGTCTACTACTTCCTTAGGTACCACAGAACAATATTGGGTGGTGAGCAAACTCATGAAAGGAGGGAAAGGACGCACCAGTTTGATCTGGAAGGTAGAATCATTGAGCGCAATAAAATTATGTTCATCTTTTACCTTGTCGCTAAAAATCCATCCTCCTGAAGAGGCTACTTTTGGGTCGATCAAACGATAAAAACTATATACAAAATCGCGGGCAACAACTTTTCTTCCCTTTCCATTTATAAAAATCGGGTCGTCGTGAAAGTAAACATCATTTCGCAGATTAAAAGTGTAGATGAGCGCATCCTCAGAAACCTGCCAGCTTTTGGCAATACAGGGAACGGTTTGTAACGAAGAATCGATCTGTACCAGACCATTAAAAATTTGGTTGGTCATCCAGATGGCATTTTGGTTGCGTGCAAAAGCAGGGTCAATTGAAGTTAAGCCCTGATCGAGATTGATATTGAAGACTTTTTTGTCCTGATGACCAGCATTTTCCTTGCATGAAAAAAATAATGTGACACAAAAAATCCAAAATATATACTTAAATGAGCCTCGCATGCGATCAGGAATGTTATTTTTGCACAAATTAATAAATTTAATGCAGATGTCTTTTTTAAACGATTTATTTATTGGCCTTGATGCTGCTAAACAAGAAGAATTACAGGAACGTTTAGATCTAGTAGAGCACAAGATTAAATTTATGGATAAAATGCCTGTAGCTTGCCTGGATACAGGGAATAACCCGGTATATCTTTTATCAGAAGAAATTTCGGTAGCTGGCGGAATGGTAGAAACTGATATTCTGAGCGCTGTTTTTATCATTTATTACCAACCGGGCAAAACCCTGACTGATTTAATGAGAGAGGTTCCTGCGGTACTAGATACCGATTGGCAGGCCGTACAAAACAACCGCATTATTTTATTGAATGATGATGTGAACCGCGAAAAAACTGCCGAAAACGCAGTTGCACTTGTAGAAGATATTGCCGAAATGTTGCACCCTGGTTCTTTCATTTTTGGCCATGAGGGCGATAAGTGGATTAGGTTTGGCGCTTAAGGAGATTTGAGGCCTGAGATTTTAGATATGAGACCTGAGACGGATGCAAAGATGAAAATCCTGCTTTCTCATTAGAAATAGTTCCAGCTAAATTTTAACCTGCTGGGTTGGTTTGCAAGGTTTAAAGCTTCCAACTTTCCAACAAAAAAGCTTTTCTGTCAGATGGTAACATCTGACAGCACGAGAAAGATTATACGTCCAAAACTTTTCAATATTTAAACCTAAAACCTTTTAACCCTCTACCTTCCAGACTGTAGCCCTTCTATATCTCCTTAATCTGATACTCCTCTATTTTACGATAAAGGGTAGTTAAGCCGATACCCAGGAGCCTCGAAGTTTCTGTTTTATTGCCTTTGGTGTGAATGAGCACTTTTTGGATATGCTGTTTTTCAATCTGTTGCAGGTTATAATCATTTTCTATCGGCGCAAATTCGAAAAATTCAGGAGGGAGGGCAGTTGCACTCAAGGTGTCACCATCAGATAAAATAACCAAACGTTCAATTACATTTTTAAGCTCACGGATATTTCCTTTCCAGCTATGATCGGCTAATATCGACAGAATTTTATCATCCATTTTTGGTGTAGAACGGTTTACCTTATCTGCAAATTCCTTTAGGTAGTGTTTTGCCAATGCAGGAATGTCGGCTTTTCGTTCACGGAGTGGCGGTAGGATGATGTTAAAAACCGAAAGGCGGTAGTAAAGATCTGACCGGAATTTCCCAGAGGCTGCATCAGCTTTTAAATCTTTATTGGTAGCTGCTAAAATCCTGACATTTACCTGTTGGGTTAAAGTATCACCCACCTTTATAAAGGTCTGACTTTCCAATACGCGTAAGAGTTTTGCCTGTAAATCAAGATTCATCTCACCAATTTCGTCCAACAGCAAAGTGCCTCCGTTGGCTTCTTCTAACAAGCCTTTTTTATCTTTATTCGCTCCGGTAAAAGCCCCAGCCTTATACCCGAACAGTTCGCTTTCCAGCAAGTCGGGGCTAAAGCCGCTGCAGTTTAAAGCCACAAAGGGTTTTGCTCCTCTCGGACTTTCGTAATGGATAGACTGTGCGAAAACTTCTTTTCCGGTTCCGGTTTCACCCAATAATAAAACGGTCGTATCGGTTGCGCTTACTTTTTTGGCCAGATCAATTGCTTCTTTTAATGCTTTTGATTGACCGATAATGGTTTCGAAGCTATGTTTCTTAGCGATTTTATTTTCCAGATCAGAAACCCTGCGCTGCAAATTTGATTTATCCATCGCCTTGTATAAAAGCGGGATAATTTTGTCGTTATCATCACCTTTTACCAGATAATCGAATGCACCGTTTTTAATGGCCAAAACGCCATCTGCAATGGTTCCGTAAGCAGTAAGGTTGATGATTTCTATATAAGGTTTTATGGCTTTAATATCCTTAACCAGCGCAACACCGTTAACGTCGGGTAGCTTAACATCGCTGATTACAATACTTACATCATTACTCTTAAGCAATTTAATCCCATCTTTTCCGGTATTGGCCTGTAGGGTTTTAAAACCCTCAAGTTCTATAATTCTGGAAAGTAAACTGCAAATTTTCTTTTCATCATCAATGATGAGCACCATGCCATTCATAGGTAAAATTTAATGCTGCAATATTAAGTATAAAAATATCGAAAGATGGTGAGGTAGATAAAATATGAATGAAAACGTTTTTTTTTGGTTAACTGGTTAATTTTTTAATCGGTTAACCGGTTTGAGTGTCGAACCTTTCCTCGTTCTGTATCCCCATAGAATGAAAAAATATTATCTGGTATGATACAAATGAGTGGTCTGTGGGAACACAGACCAGTGGTAGGATTTTTCGTAAGAACTGTGTGAGGTCTTCGGCTACGCTCAGCCTGAGAAATGGCGTGGCTATCTTTTGTCTTCAAGCTTTAGACTAAAGACTATTGACTCCGGACTTAAGACTAAACTAAATTGTACCTTTTTCGTTTCCGAGGCGTTAATTAAAAGCTTTTTAAGCATATTTGACCTGCAAAACAAATACTATGTTTAAAAGATTAACTGCAATATTCATATTATGCTTTCCTATGATTTTCTGCGCCGCTCAACAGGTGCGTCCTGCAAAATCTTCAGAGATTTATAGAGAACTCAAAACCTTAAGACACCTGCCAAAGGTTTTATACTTAGCCGCACATCCCGATGATGAAAATACAGGTTTATTATCCTGGTTGATTAACGAACAGAATGTTGAAACGGCTTATCTTTCATTAACCAGAGGTGATGGTGGACAGAACCTTTTGGGCACCGAACAAGGTGCTGCTTTAGGGTTGATCAGAACACACGAACTTTTAGAGGCCCGCAGATTGGATGGTGCGCAACAGTTTTTCACCAGAGCAATTGATTTTGGTTTCTCTAAAAATACCAACGACACCTTTAAACAATGGGATGCCGATAGCATTACCGCTGATGTGGTTTGGGTAATTAGAAAATTCAGACCTGATGTAATCATCTGCCGTTTTCCGCCTACTGCCGCCGCAGGTCATGGGCAACATGCGGCTTCTGCTGTGGTGGCCGAGAAAGCTTTTAAAGCAGCTGCCGATAAAAATATGTTTCCTAACCAACTTAAATATGTTTCGGTTTGGCAGCCAAAAAGATTGTTATGGAATACCTTTAGGTTCGGTTCAGTAAATACTACTGCCGAAAACCAGTTAAAAGCAACTGTGGGTCAATACGATGCACAATTGGGAATGGGGTATGGCGAGTTGGCCGGATTGAGCAGAAGTTTACACAAGAGTCAGGGCGCAGGAACACAGTCGGTGGCTGGCGTACGGTCTGAATATTTTACACCAGTTTTAGGCGATCCTGCAAAAAGAACTTTATTCGACGGTTTAAGCCTTAACTGGTCTGATAAGGGCATAGGCGATATTGATGAACTGATCGATATTGTATTGTTGTCATTCAATTACAATCAACCTGATAAAAGCCTTCACGGACTGTTGATGCTGAGAAAGAAAATTGCCGAACTACAGGATGTAGATCTGAGAAAAGACAAACTTGCTGCTATCGATCAAATTATTTTAAGTTGCGCAGGTTTTATGGGTGAGGTAGTAACCAACCAGCCGGAAGCCATTGCGGGTAACAGTTATAACTTTCGTTTAAACTTAATTTCGAGGTCGGCCACCCCGGTAACAGTAGAAAGTGTAAATTGGTTAAACCAAACGGACAACTTAAACCGAAAGCTCGATAACGATTCGTTGATTACCATTGAACGGAAAATACAGATTCCTGCCAATGCTGCGCCAACAGAGCCTTATTGGTTGGCCAAACCGGCCAAAGATGCGGCAACCTTTAGTGTAGCCAACGATACCTTGATCGGATTGCCGGAAATGCAATCGCCGCTTAATGTGTTATTGTCATTAAAAATAGAAAATGAGAAATTTGAGATCAAATTACCTTTATCCTATAAAAAGCTAGACCCGGTTAAAGGTGATGTTGTAGAGGGCCTGCGGATTATCCCGGCGCTTGATTTAAGTTTTACCGAACCGGTTTATTTCGCCAAAGAAAAAGAAGCCTTGAACGTTAGCCTTCGCTTAAAGGCAAATAAAAATATCAATTATGGTAAAGTGAGTTTTAAAATTGGCAACCAGATTGTAAAAACTTTTCAGGGTATCAACTTAGCCGAGAATACAATCAATACCATGAATTTTCTGATCCCGGTTGAGGACTTAGCTAAAATTAAAACAAGTCAGAATAAATTGGAAGCCGTTTTTTCATCAGAAGCAAATGAGTTTTCGAGAGGACAGGTGTTGATTCAATACCCTCATTTGCCAACTTTGCAATATTTTGTTTCGGCCACCACCTGGTTGATCAAGGGCGATGTAAAAGTACTGGCGAAAAAAATTGGCTACATCGAAGGTGCGGGAGATCTGATTCCTGAGTTTTTAAGACAGGCAGGTTTACAGGTGGATGTATTAACTGAGGCAGATATTCTAAACGCAACAAAATTAGCCAGCTATGATGCCGTGGTAACCGGCGTACGGGTAATCAATACCGAAAAAAGAATTAAAAACTGGCAAACAGCATTACGCGGTTATGTAGAAAATGGGGGCACCATTGTGATGCAGTACAATACCACGCAGGATATGGCATTACAGGACTTTGGGATTTATCCATTCTCTATCGGAGGCAAGAGGGTAACTGAAGAAAATGCAGAAGTTAAATTCTTAAAACCAGAGCATAAATTGCTGAACTATCCGAATAAAATTACTTCCGAAGATTTTAAAGGTTGGGTACAAGAACGCGGTGCTTATTTTCCTGATCAATGGGATGCCAAATACGAGCCGCTTTTCGAAATGCACGATACCGGTGAAGAACCGCTTCAAGGATCAACACTTTATGCGAAATATGGCAAAGGGAATTTTATTTATACCCCTTTAGCCTTTTTCAGACAATTACCTGCCGGAAATGTTGGCGCAGCCAGGCTGTTCTTTAATTTTTTATCAGCAGGGAAGTGATGAAAAATCAATTCAAAAACTGGAATACCTGGTATGTACTACTCGCTTTGGCACTGGTATTTCAGATTGTATTTTATTATCTGTTTACTAAATTCTGGGCATGAGTAATATCGATTGGGCTGTATTGATATTTACCTTGCTCGCTGTGGTCACCTATGGTGTTTTTATCGGTCGTGGGCAAAAAAGCAATGCCTCTTATTTAAAGGCTGATAATAAAATGCCCTGGTATATTGTATTACTGGGGATTATGGCTACGCAGGCCAGTGCTATTACTTTTTTATCAGCTCCAGGGCAGGCCTATACCGACGGGATGCGTTTCGTGCAGTATTATTTTGGTCTGCCATTGGCGATGATTGTGATCTGTATTACTTTCATTCCGATTTTTCAAAGACTGAATGTTTATACCGCCTACGAATACCTTGAAAACCGTTTCGATAAAAAAACAAGGGTTTTAACGTCTCTGTTGTTTTTGTTTTCCCGTGGATTATCCACAGGAATCAGCATTTATGCACCGAGTATTATCCTATCGAGTGTTTTAAACTGGAATATTTATTTAACCAATATCCTAACCGGTGGAATCCTGTTGATATATACCTATGTAGGCGGGGCAAAAGCCATTGCGCATACACAAAAACTGCAGTTTTTGATTATACTGGGTACCATGGCCTTTGCCGGTTATCTTTTGGTGCAAAACATGCCCAACGGTATAGGTTTTAAAGATGCCCTATATTTGGCCGGAAAATCAGGAAAGTTGAATGTAATTACCACCGAATTCGATTGGAAGGATAAATACAACATCTGGAGTGGTTTGATAGGCGGCTTTTTTCTAGCACTTTCTTATTTCGGAACAGACCAAAGTCAGGTTGGAAGATACATTACCGCAAAAGACAATACCAATGCGAAAATGGGATTGTTGTTAAACGGATTGGTTAAAATCCCGATGCAATTTGCGATTCTATTAATCGGTGCGTTACTGTTTGCTTTTTTCTCCCTAAAACCTTCACCGATTTATTTCAATGAGCGTTCCTATCAATATTTAAAAGAAACACAGCCAAAGCAGGCCGCAAAATTTGAAAAAGAGCATAATGCTTTAGCGCAGAAGTTTAATCAACAATCAAAAATTATCCTGGTTGAAAAGGAACATCGTTCACCATTATTAAACGCTTCGATTGAGAATTTTAAATCTACTCAAAAGCAGGTAAAAGAACTGCACGGTAGGGTAGAAGAGGCAATCAATAAGGCAAACTATAACGCTGAAAAAACAGATACCAATTATATCTTTTTATACTTTGTAAAAAACACCCTTCCGGTTGGAATGATCGGGTTGCTTTTCGCTGTGATATTTTTAGCGAGTTGGGGTTCTATTTCTGCGGCGTTAAATTCGTTGGCCGCCTGTTCGTTAAAAGATGTACACCTCATTTTTGGGAAGAGAGAAGTAGACGATGAAACTGAGCTAAAATATAGCCGTTTGCATACTTTGGCATGGGGCATTTTTTCGATAGCTGTTGCCATGTTTGCTACACAAATGGGCTCGTTGATAGAAGCCGTTAATGTACTGGGTTCGCTGTTTTACGGTCCGATATTGGGGATTTTTCTCGTGGCATTTTATTTTAAAAAGATAAAAGGACCCTTGGTGTTTATTGCTGCAATCTTATCCGAAATTGCTGTTATTGCCGTGTATGAGTTTGATATTGTTTCCTTTTTATGGCTCAATGTAATCGGTGCCGCTGCTGTAATTATATTTTCGGTAATCGGGATGTTATTTTATAATCCAAAAGCTAGCAATAAGAGCGGATCTTAATTTTACCTGCAACAGATATTTGCTTTCTTAGCAGGAGCCTAAAATTTATACCTTAGTTTTAAAATAAATTGCGCTAAATATGAACGAAGTTTGGGTTGATCGGTGGAACGACCGCTATAGTACTGATGAGTTTGCCTACGGAGAAGAACCAAATCATTATTTAAAAGAACAGTTAATAAAGCTTGATACCGGATCAATCCTTTTTCCGGCAGAAGGTGAAGGGCGTAATGCTGTTTTTGCAGCCAAACTTGGCTGGCAGGTTTCTGCTTTTGATATTAGCAAGGAAGGAAAAAATAAAGCACTTCAACTTGCATCAAATAATAAAGTAAGCATCGACTATCAGGTTGGTGCATTAGAAACTTTGGAGTATAGCGCTGAGCAGTTTGATGCCATTGCTTTAATTTATGCACATTTTCCAGCGTCTATCAAGTCGTCCTATCATAAAACATTGAGCAAATATTTACGAAAAGGCGGATTGGTTATTTTTGAAGCTTTCAGCAAGAAACACCTTGATTATCTGGCTAAGAACGAAAAAGTGGGTGGACCAAAAGAAATTGATATGCTGTTTTCTACAGATGAACTCAAATCTGATTTTCCTGATTTCGAAATAATAACTTTAGAAGAAAAAGAAATTGAACTGAACGAAGGCTTGTTCCACAACGGACAGGGTTCAGTGATCAGATTTGTCGGACAGAAAAAATAGAAAATCACCAATGAAATAATAAAAACATTCGAGCGTTTTTAGACACTGGGATTATAGTTTTTATCAACCGAAAGCCATAAATTCGTAAAATCAAAAACAACAAAAACAGATAAATATAATACTATGAAAACGATGATTAAATCAATCGCTTTGCTATTTACGGCAATTACCATTTCTGTAAGTGCAATGGCACAAGACGCACAGCCTAAGCCAAGTCCTGCGGCAACAGCCACAGGAAAAGTTAAGGGTGCAACCATTACTATTAATTACAGCAGTCCTGCAGTAAAAGGACGTAAAATCTGGGGCGGCTTAGAAGCTTTTGATAAAGTATGGCGCGCAGGTGCAAATGAGGCAACCACTTTCGAAACGGATAAAGATATCATGGTAGAAGGTAAAGCTTTAGCAGCTGGAAAATATAGCTTCTTCCTAATCCCTAAAGAAAGTGGAACCTGGACAGCTATTTTTAACAAAGAACCAAAACAATGGGGTGCTTACAAATACGAAGAAGCTAAAGATGTTTTACGTGTTGATGTTAAAACCAAAGCATTAAAAGCTACACAAGAGCGTTTGGTTTATAAAATTACCAAAAGTGGTTTCTCTTTAGATTGGGATAAAATTTCAGTTCCGGTTACCATCAAGTAATAAAATAAAATTATTTATAGCCGTCCAGATTTTATATTTGGACGGCTTTTTTTATGCGTTTTTTTTGAAAATTTTTATTGAATCATGTTGGATTATTTTTTGATGTAAATCAAACTTTATGCTCAAAAACTGAGTTAAATGGTGTCTTTGTTAAGATGTTGTGTCGTAGTGTGTTAAGTGGATATGGTCGTCATGTTGTCTCGAATCCTCGGGATCAGCATCTTTCCTGCTAAATAGACCCTGAAATAAATTCAGGGTGACGGCCAGTAAAAAACTGCTTTTTTTGTAAAGAACCTAACACATAATATCTACTTCATCTTAAAATGTTATTTTAGTCCGATTTACAAACAAACCCCATAATGAAGTTTTCCATTAAATTATTGGCCTTATTGCCGCTTCTTTCATTAAACGTTTTAGCACAACAAAAACCACAGCTTTTCTCTATCAAAACGGCAAGACCCGTAGATCAGGTAAATGTTTTTTTAGGTTCTTCTGCCGATCATGGGCAGATGTCACCAGCTGCATCCGCGCCTTTTAGTATGTTAAGCATTGGTCCGCAAACATACCCTAAAACCCATACCGGTTACGAATATCTGGCCAAGAAATTTGAAGGTTTCACGCATAACCGTTTTGAAGGAGTAGGCTGCCAGGGGTCTGGTGGGAATATTCTCATTAAACCATTTTTAGGTTCCGATCCTGCGCAATCAGAATTGATCAAAGTTTCAGAAAAAGCCAGTCCTGGCTATTATGAAGTAGGTTTTGAAAATAAAATCAAAGCCAGTTTTACGGTGTTGGGAAAGGCTGGAAAACATGCCTATCAATTTCCAAAAGGGGCCAAAGGTTTTTACCTCGATTTAGGCTACGCTTTCAATGGCGCTTTTGTAGCTGAAGAACATGAAGTAAACGGAAATGTGGTAAGTGGATGGATTACCTCAAAAACAACCTGTGGAGCAGGTAAATACAAACTGTTCTATTATATGGAAATTGGCGAGAATGTATCCTGGAAAGTAATCGACGATCATAAAATGATCGCTATGTTAAAGGGAGAAGTAACTTCAACGGGCATCAATATCGCTCTTTCTTCAGTAAGTGTAGAAGCTGCAAAAGCCGCTATTAATAAAAATCTTTTTAACACGGTAAAAGAACAAAGTAAGGCGGATTGGAATGTAAACCTTTCCAAAATTGCGGTAAATGGCGAACTGGAAAGCGCAAAACTGTTTTATTCACTGTTATACCGCACCATGCAGTCGCCCTATGTAATTTCTGAAACGGATGGGACCTACCGCAATACAAAAGGCGAAATCCAAAAGGATAAAGAAATCCGATATAATGGCTGGGCCATTTGGGACAATTACCGAACGCAGTTACCCTTACTTTCCTTAATTGAGCAAGACCGCTATGCCGGAATGGTCAGTTCTATTGCCGATCTGTATAACTCAGGTAAAAAAGATTATGCCGGGCAAAATGAACCCTCTAATACCGTACGTTCTGAACATGCTATTGTGGTATTGCTTGATGCATACCGAAAGGGCTATCCTGTCGATTTTAATAAAATTGCCGATTCATTGGTGAAAGAAGTTAATGGACTGGATTATAAATCGCCAGATAAAGCACTGGAATCGAGTTACGACAATTGGGCATTGGCCGAAATCTTCAAAGTTTTAAAGAATAAAGAAAAATCAGATTTTTATCTCAGTAAAGCCCTGGAATATAAAAAATATTGGAACAAGGACTTTAAAGATATGACCAAGAATGATGTAGACCGCATGCAGGCCCGCGGTTTGTATCAGGGAACCATTTGGCAGTACCGTTGGTTTGTTCCATACGATTTTAAAGGTTTGGTTGAACTTGACGGAGGTGAAGAATCTTATCTGGCAAAACTTGACGAGTTTTTTGCACGCGATTTATATAACCATGCCAATGAACCCGATCTTCAGGTGCCGTTAATGTACAATGTAACTACATCAGGTTATAAATCGCAATATTGGATGCATCAATTGGCTGCTGATACGGTTATTCAAAATTATTTTAACGATAACAGTCGTGGAATTGGCAGTTATATCGGAAAGATTTACAGAAATCAACCCCATGCTTATCTCCGTACAATGGATGATGATGCCGGGGCGATGAGCGCCTGGTATGTGTTTGCCGCAAGCGGTTTTTCTCCTGCCTGCGTGGGCTGGCCAGTATATTATCTAAATGTACCTTTATTTCCATCACTCAGCTATAAGCTCCCAAAAGGGAAAATTTTCACCATCGAAACGGAGAATTTCAGCTTGAAAAACAAATATATCAAAGCTGTTTTTCTAAACGGAAAACCATTTAATAAGAATTACATCACACAAGAGGATATTAATGCAGGAGGGCTACTTAAGATCGTAGCTTCGGCTGTTCCGGTCAAAATTTCAGAAACTGAGAACTGGATTTCGAGCCTGGAAAAATAATTTTAAAAAATTAACATCAATTGACAAACTTATTTTGGTGAATCATGTTGTTCTAGTATAAATTTCAAGATCATGGCACCTTTAAAATTAAGCGAAGAACAGCATGCTACATTAAGCAATAGAAACACAGTAGAACAAGTTAACGACCAACCTTTAGAACTTCACCCGGAAGCCTATAAAGTAAAAGGCCCATCTCCTGATAAGATGAAGACGGTATCCGCTTCATTAAGGAATTATGCCCATGGTTTGTACGGCTTGTTGTAGAACGCCTCAAAAAACTTATCATACCAGATTATATAGAGCAGTCAAACTTAAAAAATTGGCTGCTTTTTTTATTTAGCAAGACGTAATTTGTTGTTATTCCTAATACTACCGTCATCCTGAACTTGTTTCAGGACCTTCTATGGAAAGATGCTGAAACAAGTTCAGCAGGACGTTATTCACCAAACCCTATCTTTCTACAATGAAACAAAGCGCAGGTATTTTACTCTTCAGAAAAAAAGATCAGCATCTCGAATTTTTTCTTGTACATCCTGGCGGACCTTTTTTCGCGAAAAAAGATCTTGGTTTTTGGACTGTGCCCAAGGGAGAGTTAAATGAAAATGAAGCACCTTTAACAGCAGCGATTAGAGAATTTTCAGAAGAGACAGGTAAAGCGTTATCAGGTGATTTTATTGAATTATCTCCTGTTATACAAAAAGGAGGTAAAAAGGTTTTGTGCTGGGCTCTAGAAGGAGATTTTGATCCCTCAACAATTGTTAGTAATACCTTCGAAATCGAATGGCCACCACGATCAGGCAAAAAGCAGAGTTTTACCGAGGTGGATAAAGCCGCATGGTTTATCTATAGTGATGCAATTAAGCATATTAATGAAAAGCAAATTGCCCTGCTCGACGAACTGATATCAAAATTAGGCAGTTAATTCGAAATGTGAGATTTCCTTTTCAGCCCCATTGATGATCATCGAAATCTGGTGATCGCCTAAATGGAATTTTCGTGTGGTAATCAACACAAATTTTTGTTTACGGACGATATTTACTGTTGCACCTGCCGGATAAATCCGTTCCGAAATTTTATACACCTTTTTGGTATTCTGGCCATTTTGCTTTTTATAGTATATGGCATATTCCAATCTCACTTTTTGCTCGGTAAGATTTTCATTCAGAATAGAAAATGAGAATTCCAGACTTTCACCAATTTTGATTTCCGGTGTTAAGATTTTGAAATCTGTTAACAAAATACCTTTATCATCTAAGCCGTAATGTTTTAAGATATCTGCATGCCCCTGTTTAAGCAAAGTCCGGCTGCCATGTTTAATAATGGCATCTGTTTCGCTGCCCAGGCCCGACCAGTTTTTGGCAACATTTAAAACCACTTGGGGATGATCTTTAGCAATATCGTTTAAACTATTGGCCACACTCCGCCTTACATATTCAGAGGGGTCAGTTTTGAGGTTTTCGAGTATAGGTAGAATGGATGTTGGGTCTTTTTTTAGAAAAGGAATACCCATGGCCCATGGCAATCGCGGCCGGCTACCTTCGCTGGCGAGCCTTCTTACTTTATGGCTTTCGTGCAGCGACCATTGCTGCATTTTTAAGATCATCTCCTTTTCGTACTTTAAAATGAAAGGACGCACGGCAAATTCGCAACTTACAAACTGGGTCACAAATTCCAGCGCTTCTACGGAGGTTTCAAAATCATCGAGGCCGTACGTTTCCAGGTAATCAGGTAGAAACATATAAGCCAGGCCATCTTCTCCAATCCCCTGAATTCTTAATTGGCCTATCGTTTTTTTGATCAGCTCAACGGTTTGATGATAATCTTTGGGTAAAAAATCGTGCAATACCTTTGAGGTATGTTTCATCCGCTCTTTAAGTTCTTTGGTTTCAAATTCGGGAGTGAAAATCCTTTTAATAAATTTTTCTTTGTCAAAATCCGGAACTGTAACCATCAAAGCGTTGGTTAACCGATCGTAAAATGCAGGTGAATATAAGTCTTTAAGTGGGCTGGCCATATGGTTAGGTAATTTTTGAATGGGATATCAAGAGTATGATAGGTTGCTAATTTACTAAAAATATTAGTATATCCAGTGGACTCATTAAAATAATTATTTTACGGTATCATTTTTACACTTGTTTAATAATTTAAGCTTTTTCTTTGGCACATTTGTTTATCATAAAAACAACGAAATGAATACAACAAAAATAGGGTGGATAGGATTGGGTAATATGGGTATCCCCATGGCAGAACAATTGATCAAAGCAGATTATGCGGTAACGGTTTATAATAGGAGCAAGGAAAAAGAAGCTGCATTGAAAGAAATGGGGGCTTCAATTGCTGAAACACCGAGGGACCTGATTGTGGCTACCGATGTGGTAATAGTCATGATTTCTGATGATGCTGCCATCGAACAGATTTTTAAAGGAGAAGATGGCCTTTTCAGTGCTGAAATTTCAGGCAAGATTATTATTAATATGAGCACAGTTTCTCCCTCAATTTCAAAGGAAATGGCAACATTTTGTAAAGAAAGAGGAAGCGCATATTTGGATGCGCCAGTTTCGGGAAGTGTGAAGCAGGCAGAAACAGGTCAGTTGGTGATTATGGTTGGTGGCGAAGAAACTGCTTTTGATCAGGTAAAACCAGTCCTCGAAAAAATGGGTAAGCTTGCCATGCTTGTTGGAGAAAACGGTGCTGGTAACAGTGCAAAGTTGGCTATCAACTCCTTATTGGCTTTGTATGCACAGGGCTTGGCTGAAACGGTATTGTTTGCCAATCAGCAGGGGATTAAAACTGAGGATTTATTAGCATTGATTAACAATGCGGCCATAGGGAATATATTTACCAAAATTAAAGGTGACGCTATTACTGCCAATAATTACAAAGCTGCTTTTGCCCTTAAACATATCGTGAAAGATTTGAACCTGGCTAAAGCTGAGGGGATTGCTTCACCTTTGGCCAAAACCGCATTAGAAACATTTGAGGCTGCTTCTGCAGCATACGGAGAGGAAGATATTATTGCCGTAATTAAGCAGGTGAAAGGATAATTAAGCTGGATAAATTAACTTTCTATAAGTATACGATGTACATAGAACTTATGATATAAGCACAAAAAGTTTCATGTATATCGTATAAAAAAAAACGATTTTAAGGATAATAGCTAAACTTTAAGTCCACCAAAAGTGCTGCCCAATATAATCGCGAGTACAATCAAAGTAATCACCACATAAAGTTTATCCTTTTCCAGTATAAAGGCAAAAAGCGAAAACACGATCCGCATTATAGGCGTTATGATCAGTAGCAGCACCCCAAACTGGATAATGGCCATAGGCTTGAAAGTGAAAAGCCCCATAAAGATACCTTTAAAAGTGATGTAGTTATTTTCTTCACCTTTAAAAATGTGGTAGTCGGGACGGCCTTGCACACCATTCTGGATTAAAAAAAGTATGCCGCCCGATAAAACAACTAAACTGGCGGTAATTACACCAAACCTTAATAATTTTCCAACTATTTTTTCTACGTCGCGATCTTGTATAAGCTGAGTGGAGATGATATTTTTCATGGTCTTCTATTTAAAATTTGTGTTGATAGCCGTTATAGATCATTTCGAAAGCCACGAATGTGATGGCAATGCAGAAAATGATCCTTAGGGTAGCTGGATTGATGTGGGTTAATAATTTTGCACCGGTAAAGGCCCCGCCCAATACACCAAGCACTACTGGGAATGCGATGCCCGGATCCATGTAACCACGTTGCAGATAAACTACAGCGCTGGCTGCTGCGGTAACACCGATCATAAAATTACTCGTAGTGGTGCTTACTTTAAAAGGGATTTTCATTGCTGTATCCATCGCCAGTACTTTTAATGCACCCGAACCGATACCCAGTAAACCCGACATTACGCCTGCTACCGTCATGATGGAAAGGCCTGCGCCAACATTTTTGAGTTTATAATCAACTTTACCTGTTTGCGTGGGGTAGCTACTGTTCAGCTTCAATATTGCCGAAAGTTTACTGCCCTCAGTTAAAGCTTCCTGATTCTTTTTCCTTAAAGTCATGGCTGCCGAGAAGAGCAAAACGCTGCCGAATAAAATGGCAATGGTATTGGTTGGAGTATAAACAGCAATTAAAGCCCCAATTACAGCGCCTACTGTTGTGGCGATCTCTAAAAACATACCCAGGCGGATATTTGTAATCCCTTCTTTAATATAGGCACTTGCAGCACCTGATGAATTGGCAATAGAAGCCAGCAAAGCTGCACCAATGGCATAACGGATATCGACATGGAACACAAGGGTAAGCAATGGAATTACGACTACTCCGCCACCAAGGCCGGTTAATGATCCAACCAGCCCTGCAAGATAGGCACCGAGGATTAGGATCAGAGTAAAAGTTAAAATTGACATGATATTAGTGATTATTGTTCAATATGGTTGTGGTTATTGCTTTGGCGCTTTCGGTGTTGCCCTCCCTTATAGCATCAAACAATGCCTGGTGCAAATGATGGCTCATGGCAAAGTGTGTAATGCCTGATGGTGCTCTTTTGGCAAAGAAATCGCGGATGATCACCGTAAAGCTTTCATATAGATCGGCCAGTACACGGTTCCCAGAGGCATGGGCAATGGCTAGGTGAAATTCGATATCGGCATTTGTACATTCAGTTCTTAATTCCTGCTCGATGGCCCGTTTCCTGTTTTCAAGTGCATCATTAATGCTTTCCAGATCTGATTCAGTTCGGTTTTGTGTAGCCAGTCTAACAATTTCCTGTTCGAGCAATGCCCTTACCTGATTGATCTCATCAAAATCAGAATTACGCAAACGCTGCTCAATCGGTTCAGTAGGCAAGGCATTCACCTTTGTGCCAAAACCTTGTTGCACGGTAAGGATTCCAGATAAGGTAAGCGACTTTATTGCTTCTCTAATCGTGGAACGGCCAACTCGGTATAATTCCATTAATGCAGGCTCGGAAGGGATTTTCTCACCCACTTTAAATTTCCCCTCTTTAATATCATTCCTGATTTTGGTTGATATCTGCTCGAAAAGTTTGCTTTCCTGTTTCATTGTTTTTGGATTAACGATACAAACATACGATGTTTTATTTAAACATCAGATGTTTAATGTCTCGCCAATATCATTTTGTAAATACCTAAGGCGGCAACAATTTTTAATTAATTATCAATTTTTATTAATTTGCTGAATAGGCACATTATCCCGTGCCTGTTGAAAATCAGCTGGTATTGGGATCTTATCCCTGTTGTATTAATAAATTCGATTAAGACTTATGATTATAATTGCTAAAATCAAATCCTTTTTTAAACGCATCGTCGAATTTCTTTCCCCGGCAGAAAAATTGCCCAGCAGGGCAGGTAAGTTTATTGTTGCCTTTGTGGTGCTGTTTTTATCGGTAATACATGTGCTTTATTTTTATCAGCATATACCTATTTTATATCTTATAGGGTATCTGTTGTTTTATATCGGCTGTGGTATTGTGATTTCAGTTTTGATCATGTGGTTGTTAAAATTACTGCCACGTATTCCTGCCGCTTACCAGGTTGCCATTATTTTTTGTTATCTGGCTGTTTTTTATTTTTTTCATCTTCCTGGCACTTATGGCTGGGTACTGATTGCAGGAATAATTGTATTGCCCATATTGATATTCACCGGTCTTTATCAATGGAAAAAAGGCAGTCTGTTTCCATTGAAAAATTTGAAAAGGATTTTTTGGTTTCTGGTACTGGTACTTTCTTCTTTTGCGTTAATTTTAGGTCTGTGTCTTTTTTTGGGGCAGGGAACCAAACCAATCGCTGTTGTAAACTATAAACTAAAAGGTAAGCTCCCTGAGGCCATTAAACTGCCAGATCCATCACTTAAAGGACTGTATAAACCTATTTTTCTAAGTTATGGAAATGGTAAGGATAAATGGCGGAAAGAATTTGGTGATGGGGTAAAGATTAAAACCACTAGCATAGATGGTTCTCGTTTGCTCACTTCCTGGAGTGGCGTTTCTGGAAAACTCAGAACGATGTATTTTGGGTTCGATCAGAAGTCGCTTCCACTGAATGGACTGGTTTGGTATCCAAAAGAGAAAAAAGGACCCTTGCCGCTTGTGGTAATCGTTCATGGGAATCACCTGGCTCAGCATGCTTCCGATCCGGGTTATACCTTTTTGGGTGAGTTATTGGCCAGTCGTGGATATATGGTGGTTTCGGTAGACGAGAATTTTCTTAACCTTTCGCTTACCGATCTGGATGTATTTGGTGGCGGATTAAAAAATGAGAACGCGGCCAGGGCATGGCTACTGTTAAAACACCTCGAACTTTTGCGCAAATGGAACAATACACCGGGCAATAGTTTTTATAAAAGGCTGGATATGGATAAGATTGCCATCGTCGGTCATTCGAGAGGCGGAGAGGCGGTAACGCATGCTGCAGTATTTAACAAGCTTAGCCATTATCCGGATGATGCAAGGGAGATATTCAAATTTAATTTCAATATTGGAGCCGTTATTGCCATCGCGCCTGTTGATGGCCAGTATAAACCTGGAGGAACTTTAACCGTTGCAAAGGATATCAATTATTTTGTGATCCAGGGGGCACTTGATATGGATATGCAAACCTACGGTGGACTTGCTACTATGAAAAGAATTCAGCTTTCGCCCAGTTTTAATGGTTTTAAAGCCGGACTTTATTTAAGTGCAGCCAATCATGGCCAGTTTAATTCGGTTTGGGGCCGAAAAGATGGTTCAGGACCGGGCATTAATCGGTTTAACCTAAAACAACTGATGGATGAGCGGGAACAGCAGAAAATATTAAGTGTATACATTAACGGTTTTCTGGAAACAACGCTAAACAATAAGGCAGGTTATAAACCGCTTTTTATGGATACAAGGTTTGGTAGAAACTGGTTACCTAAAAAGATATACATGAACCAGTTCGAACCTGCACAAAAAACTTTATTGGCAGATTTTGATGAGGATATAGATGTTGGCACAATGTCTGTTCCAGGTGGTAAAATAACCACGAGTGGCCTTCGCGAGTGGAAGGAACAACAGAATAAATTTTTATGGGGCATGCAGGTCTCTAAGGCTGTTTACCTTGGCTGGGATTCTTTAAAACCTAAACATCAGGCCAGTTTCTTTTCCCTTACTTTATCATCACCGCTTGCTTTGTCAGGTAAGATGCTGAGTTTTTCACTGGCTGCAGGCAAGGAAAATACTTCAGGTAGTGTCAAACCTATCGATTTCACCATTGAGGTTACAGACCGTAAAAACCACCGTTTTTCTTTTCCTCTGAGCAATTGTAGTCTTCTCCAGCCACAAATAGCAAAACATCTGAGTAAGTTTGATTTTCTCAGCGATTACCCGAACTCGGAGGCGGTACCCGATTTTTTCTATTTTGATCTGGCGAAAGCTTTAGGGAACCACAGCGATTTTGAGCTGAACGATCTCAAAGAAATCCGTTTTATTTTTGATAAAACATCATCGGGAGATATTATTGTAGACGATATTGCGCTGATCAATAAGTAGCAGTGTACGGTAAACGAGATAGTTAAAAGAATACTGCCCATTTATTTTCACACATCGTTAAATGTGCTATTATTGAATACACCATCAATTTCGAGTTCATGGCCACAAGTTAAATTTAAATTGATATCAAGATAGGAGAGCAGCAGATCAGTAGGCATCCTGTCAAACAGCCCTGGATACATTCTTCTGAATAAGGATATTCTGTTTTCAGTGTGCTGAAGTCTGAACAATATATTTCTGTTATTTACATCAGAAAATGCTTTTCTAAGCAGGTGGGCATTGAATAAAGTATCAAGAACAGGATACCAGGCGCAACCCTCTTTTAATTCAGATTGATCTATCAGGAAAACAATGGCGTCTTCTATTGCGAAGAGGTTAAAGTTATCATCCATTTTAGAATGATTATAGATGTATACACTGCCTTTCGTGCCAAGCCATATATTGGCATGTTCTTCTTCATTATTTCTTAAATAACCATTCACCAAACCATCCCCAACGATGATAAGGTTACCCGCTGTGCTCCGATGGTTTGGGCCGAAAAGTCTTTTCCCTTTACTGATGCTGAAAAAAGCAGTATGTCTGAACATAAACCGGATCGCTGCCCTATCATTTTTTCGGTCTAGAAGCGGAAGAAATACCCTTAAAAAATATTTGATGTAACTTACTTCCATGTTGATCTTATTAAGTGGTAACAATTGATTTGGTTTTTGTTGAGTATAGTATTTGTAAACAAGTTGCGTTCAAAGTCTCAATCTTCTCAAGGTAAATTCTACCCGTTTTCAACGGAATGCGTTTTAAGATATGTTCATGCTACTAAATCGATTTATAATCTAACTGCAGAAATCAGTTTCTTAGCATTGTACCAATTCCTTAAGATAGACTGTGACTAAATTGTATATTTAAAATTAATTTTCCGCTGATTTTGATCAAGCCTGATCTTGATCTTTCTCATGGATAAGTTGAGGGGTAATCGCATGATAGATAGCCTATTGTCTAGGCGGGATTCAACGCTAGTTTTTCATCATTTTCAGCGCATCCATATCCAGAACAATAATATTATTGCCCTCTTTTTCGATTAATCCCTCTTTCGTAAAATCGCCCAATACCCTGCTTAATGTTTCGGTTGCAATGCCGATTAAACAGGCCAGATCATACCTGGGTAGTATAAAGCGATAATTTTCATTAGACCCTTGATTATGTTTGGTGAGTTCGATTATTGCTTTTGCTATTCTTTTCCGCACGGAGTAATAGGCGATATCCATTAGCTTTTCATCGCGGCCTCTTAGTTTAAGTGCAAGGCCCTTCGCAAAAATACCGAACAGCTCGGGGTAATCTGAAATTAAATTCTGTACATCAGCGTGAGGGATGGTAAGTATTTCGGTGTTATCAATGGCCTCTGCAATCTCACTGTTTTCGGCGCCTAATAGTGTCCCTTGAAGCCCAAAATACTCGTGCGGGCCATAAATGCCTGTAATTAGTACATGGCCCGTTGCGTCGGCTATGTAGGTTTTGATTTTTCCTGATAAAATGTAATGTAGTCCGAGCGATCTTTTTTCTCCCCTGTAATAAAGCACCTGGTTTTTCTTAAATGCCCTGGGTAACGTTCCTTCAAATCTTGATCTCAACCAAGATAACTCATCGTTACTGTTGTGGATATTTCTTAACTTAACATGTTGCTTTAAGAATAATTCATGTTGAAACCTTTTTTTTCTGAGCCTTACCTCTACATGATTAAGCAATTCACCGTCATCGAAGGGAGTCATGAGGTAGCCCTCAGCGCCCAGTTCCATCGCTCTCCTGGCAAGATCGTATTCGTCATTGTTCAATACCATTATAAAACTTGTGCTTGCAGTTTCCATAAACTTATTAGCCACACGCAAAACGCCGATACCATCCATCTCGGCTAGATTTACCCCGGAAATAACAATGTCAACGGGGTTTGTCCTGATCATGTCGATCGCTTCTTTGCCACTATGAGTAGATTTGACATTGTATTTTCCGATGGTAAGTATTTCGGTGATTTTTATTCTTAAATCAAAATCCTCAAGTATAACCAAGATTTTAGATCCCTCCATTTAAATTTTATATTTAATCCTGAAGGGAGTAATTCCCTTTGGGATTGGTAAACAGGTATCGAACCTGATTTCCGGACCTTTTTGTTGCGTTAATTAAGCTTCTCAGCAGACTAAACTTAGACCTCTGGATAAGTGATAGACAAATGCAAATTATATGGGAAAAATAAACTGCGGGTGCACGGTGCCTAAATCAGACTCATCATTTATCCAATAAATTGAATGAAATTTCTGCGTGCCGATGCATTGTTTGTGTAGTGAAGCATGAATCTTCATTTATTCCCGGATAAGAACACGATCAGGGGTATAGTTGTTTGCAGAAAGATATCGGGATAGAAAAACTGTCTTCACAGGAATGAAGGCAGGATTGCTGACCTTATTAAAAACAAAATGATCGGCTTTTTTAATAAGTTTTTTTAGAAAAGACATTTTTTGAGTGATTTTATAGAGATTAATAGACAAATATCCAATAAAAATCGTCATTATGACGAATAAACAAATTGATAATTGTCAAGTTCAATTTTGATTGTGGTCAATATATCAAAACTACTGGTTGTATAGGATGGTTCTATGTTAATAACTGGCTCAAGAAATTATTATTTAATTTATTTTAGGCCGAATGATGCTTTTTTGTTGGCCTCGGGAGTAATAAAGCTCAAAAGATGCTGTATTACCGATAAAAATAGCGTCTCTATCTATCGGTGTAATGTTTAAATCCTTAATATCGCCAATACTTTTTGCACTGTTCAAACAATTCTGCACATCCCGATTAATCCGTGAAACAAAGGTAAATGTTAATATCACACAGCAGGCAATGAATAGGTGAAGTGAAAGGTAACTGAACTGAAACATCCTGATATGATAAAGAATAATCCATAACGAAAGTAAAAGTATAATGGAAATGCCCGACAACAACAGTGAGAAGCTCAAATTTTGAAAGTTTAGGAGTAAAGGCAAGAAAGTAAAAGGGAGCAAGCCAATTATAAAAGCAAAGTTTCTAGTGCGCCTTAATGATGAAGTATCGTAAATCCAAAAATGAATAATAAAACCTATAGTAATAAGAAAAGGCAAGAATATTAAAAATACCGATTCTTCCCAGTAGGAAAGCCCCCTCTGTGATAATAATAGGTTGGCAAAACCATCAAGGTTAAAGATTTCGATATTAAAGCTCATAAAAAATAATACTCGCCAAAGATGATCAACAGCACGAGATAGATGACTGTTAATATCAGGTATCTGATAAACAATCCGTAAATGTTATTCATTTTATCTGTCATCTTAATTCTTATGAGCGATAAAATGTAACCTTAAAAGAGAAACAGGCGACATGGGATAGATTTATTCCCAAATTTGCTGATGCGCTATCTTATTTCCATTGATAAAAATTAAGTTGATTGATGATTGTTGTCAATAGACATCTTTTTATTAAAAGTTCTGATTTTCAGACGCGGCTAGATTAATAAATATACTTGACTTCTCGTTATAAAACATAGTCTTAGTTTATTTTCATAATTTTTAATTTACTTAATATCAATAAGTTAAGAATTTTTATTAAAAATATACAACCTAATACTTGCAACGTACGATAAATGTCGTACCTTTAAATTATGAAAAGTAATCAAACTGGAAATAATCTACCTGAACCAACCAAAGCTGAATTAGAAATTCTTCAGGTGCTTTGGGAATTCGGTCCATCTACAGTTCGGTTTGTAAACGATAAATTGAACAGCCAAAAGGAGGTGAACTATACCTCAACTTTAAAGCAGATGCAAATTTTGACCGAAAAGGGAATATTGAAACGTGATGAAAGCCAAATGAAACACATTTATATTCCGGTTGAGGCAGAAGAGAAAACCAAAGTTCAGTTGTTAGACCGTTTCGTGAATACTTTATATAAAGGCTCGGCCTCGCAGTTAATGATGCAACTATTGGGTAATGAGAAAACATCTAAACAGGAAATCGAAGAGATTAAGCGGCTATTGGATAGCATGGAATAATTGATAACAACAGCTCCTAACAGAACCACAACAATGGAATTTAAATTAATTAAGCTTTTGCCCGAAAACTGGCTGCATGCCCTGGGTGCCACCTTGTTCCATTCTTTGTGGCTGGGGGTAATCTTGTCTCTCTTTGCCGGTTTGGTGATGTTTACTACGCGCAAAACAAGTGCAAAAGTGCGCTATAACCTACTTACCATTTGTTTGGGGATGTTTGTTGTGGCAATAAGCTTTACTTTTTATAGAGAACTGCAAAAATCTGTCGATTCTACTTTAAATCAGATCGTTATTAACCTCCCAAACGGAGATGCAAAGCAACCTACAATTACAAGCGTTCAAAACGATATGTATTCAGGACTGAATAAAGTGCTTGCCATCTGGAATGCCTATGCTTATCAGATTGTATTGATCTGGTTTCTGATCATCTGTGGAAAAAGTATCCAGCTAATGGTTGGCTTAAATGGTATACATCATTTGCGTAATCATAAAACTTATGCTGCAGGTAAAAAATGGGATGAAAAATCAGCTGAACTTGCAAGCAAGATGGGATTAAATCAGCCTGTTAAAATCATGCAATCCGGAATTGCACAGGCACCCATGGTGGTAGGGCATTTAAAACCGTTGATCCTGATTCCCTTAGGTTTGCTCAACGGCCTTTCCAATGTCGAAGTTGAGGCTATACTGTCGCATGAACTTGCGCACATCAAACGGAAAGATTATCTGGTAAACCTGTTACAGAGTTTTATCGAAATCGTTTTCTTCTTTAACCCAGCGGTACTTTGGGTATCACAATTAATAAAAACAGAACGCGAGAATTGCTGCGATGATTTGGCCATCGAATGTGTAAACGATCGCAAAAACTATGTTCAAGCCCTTATTGTGTGTCAGGAATATAAGCAGCGTGCACCTGCTTATGCCATGGCGATTACGGGTAAGAAAGGTAGCCTGCTGCACAGAGCGAGCAGGATGTTATTCAACACCAATTCAACTTTAAACAAAATGGAAAAAACAATATTAACCATCGCCCTGGTATCGGTAGTGCTTTGTACTGCCGCCTTTAAAAGCGTGGGCAATGCAAAAACAGTTACCAACAAAGAGTTGTCCAATTTAGTACAGACCAAACAGGATAGCACCAAAAGAACTAAAACTGCCGAAGGCAAATCAGCAGATCTAATAGAAAAGGAGATCAATGCGAAAATGGACAAGCAATTGAAACAGTTAGATGAGAAGCGTAAAAAAAACGAAACAGATGAAGATGTAAATGCCAGGGCTGCTGATAAAAAAGCCATTGAAGGTGATATCGTTAAGGCAAGAGAAGACGCCAGGATGAGGAAAGAAGATGCAAAAGCAAGAATTGCTGATGAACAGTTAAGAAAAGCAGACGAGAAATTTGCCAAAGAGGATGCAAAATTAGCTGCCGAAGACGAAAAATGGGCCAAGGAAGATGCCAGGTGGGCAAAGGAAGCTGATAAATGGGCAAAGGATGATAATGAGGGTAAAGGAGGCCGCCCACCTAGAGCACCCCGTCCGCCACGCCCACCAAGAGCGCCGAGAGCGCCAAGGGCATCAGTTGCCGTACCGGCAGTGCCTGCAGTTCCACCTGTACCACCAGTTCAGGTAACTCCACCAACGCCTCCAACACCACCAGTATACAACGAAAAATCAAGTACTAAAACTGGCTCTCAGCGTACCGTTACTTCAAAGACGGTTACCAATGGTGATGGCCATGATTATACTAACGAAATCAATAATCAATTGATGAAAGACGGTATCATCAGCAGCACCAATAAATTATCGTATAAGCTCAACAAAGATGAGTTGATTGTAAATGGTGTTAAACAAAATGGTGACGTTCAGAAAAAGTACAGACAAAAGTTTTTGAAGAGCGATAAACATGCTCTGATGTATAACTTCCTGATCGAAAACAATAAAAACTAAATTCTAAAAGCGCTAATCCCACGCACATCATGAAATTTAAAATCATCGCTTTTTTAGCTGTATGGATAAATATTGCCCTTAATTTTGCTCAAGCCCAACAACTTCCATCCAGAATTTATGGCCGTGTAGTGGATGCCGAAGGAAAAAATATCGAGTATGCTACGGCAGCCTTGCTTAAAGATTCGGTTTTGTTAAAAACAACCTTCACCGAAAAAGACGGATCGTTTAGTTTCGATAAGCTCGTTTACGGAAAATACCTCATCAAGGTATCGGTGTTAGGTTCGCCTATTTATCAAACCGATACCCTGGTTTTAACCGCCAATCGTGCTATTATTAATTTAGCTGAGCTGAAGATCAAAACCGGAACAACCAATTTAAAAGAGGTAAATATTTCGGGGCAAAAGGCTTTTGTGGAACGAAAGATAGACCGTACGGTGGTTAACGTTGATGCCTTGATTTCCAATGCAGGAACCACTGCTTTGGATGTGCTGAGCAAATCGCCCGGGGTAAGTGTAGACCAAAACGGGGCAATCTCGCTTAAAGGCAAGAATGGCGTGGCTATTTTCATTGATGATAAACCAACTTATTTATCTGGCGCCGACCTGGAAAACTACCTGCGTTCGCTACCTTCTTCTTCGCTTGATCAGATTGAGCTGATGACCAATCCGCCTGCCAAATATGACGCTGCGGGAAATGGCGGGGTAATCAATATCAAAACCAAGAAAACCAAAACCGCTGGTTTTAACGGTGGGATTAATCTGAGCTTGAACCAGGGGGAGTTAAGCAGATCGAACAATAGTTTTAATTTTAACTACCGCAAGGATAAAATTAATGTTTTCGGAAACCTAAGTTACAATCTGAACAATAGTTTTACCGATCTCGACCTGAACCGGAAATATAAAAATGACGATGGTAATGCCAAATCCTACTTCAATCAGAATTCTTATTTCCGCAGGCATGGCAATACTTTTAATTTAAAAACGGGGCTTGATTATTATGCTTCGGAGAAAACCACCTGGGGTGTTGTGTTAACCGGAATGGACCGGATTTCTAAACAGGTGAACAACAATACCAGTAATTTATCTAATGCCTCAATGCAATTGGATTCGGTGATCAGGGCCGAAAATATCGACCAGATTAAATATCAAAATGCAGGGGTAAACTTAAATTACAGACATAAATTTAACCAGGCCGGACGGGAATTGACCTTTGATGCCGATTATTTGCTGTACCGCAACAATACCGATCAAACCTATTACAATTTCAGTTACCTGCCCAGCGGAACATTGAAGTATCAGGATATTTTAACAGGCAACTTGCCTTCGGATATTGATATCTATACAGCAAAAGTGGATTATTCGCATCCACTTGAAAACAAATGGAAACTGGATGCAGGTGCTAAAACCGCCTACACCAAAACGGATAATATTGCCGATTACTTTAATACTGCAAACGGGAAAACCAATGCCGATTACGAAAAGAGCAATCACTTTTTGTATGAAGAAAATATTAATGCAGTTTACCTGAATATGAGTAGAGAAGGCAAACGTTTTTCGCTCCAGGTAGGATTGAGGTATGAAAACACGGTTTCTAACGGTCATCAGCTCGGTAATCTGATCAAACCCGACTCCAGTTTTAAAAGAACATACAACAGCTTGTTCCCAACGCTTTATTTCTCTTATAAGCTGGATACTGCAGGGAACAATCAGCTGGGCTTAAACTATGGAAGAAGAATCGACCGCCCGTATTATCAGGACCTTAATCCCTTTTTCTCGCCGCTGGATAAGTTTACCTATTATGTAGGTAATCCCTTTCTAAAACCTTCATTTACGCAGAGTATAGAACTGTCGCATACTTTTAAAAACAAAATTACCACCACCTTTGGTTATAGCTGGGTTAAAGATGAGGTGAACGAAACGATCGAGATTGTAGATGGCACCTACTACAGCAGACCAGCCAACGTAGGCAAAACAAGAGTAGCTAATGTTTCGGTTAATGCAGAGATTGATCTCACCAAATGGGTTAAACTGAATGCTTATACCGAATTTGGCAAAATCATTTCTAAAACTGATTTCTATACCGGTTTTTTGGTTACCAATGGAACTTACTTCAGGGCAAGCCCTAATCTGCAATTTAAAATCAGTCCGTCGTGGAATGCCGAGGTAAATATGCGTTACCAAAGTAAGCTGTCTAGTGTGCAGTTTTTAGTGGGAGCAGTAAATGAATTTGGTGCAGCACTCCAGAAGAAACTTTCGCCAAAAAGTACATTGAAGTTGACGGCTAATGATATTTTTAGAAACCGGATTTATAATGGTGTAATTAATAACCTGGCGGCAACAGAGGCCAACTGGACAAATAAGCAAGATTCGCGTGCGGTTGTGCTGAGTTACAGCTACCGTTTTGGTAAGGCATTTTCTTCGCCGGCCAAACACGAATCATCTGGTGCTGACGAAGAAAAGAACAGGGTGAAAAATTAAATGAGCTATTGAGGACTTGGACCATCTTAGGCGCTTAAGCACAACTTTTCTATCGGTCGGTGAGACACCGACCGATAAGTGAATCTTGTAAACAACATCCAGTAAAATCAAATTAGCTGAAAACAATTAACAGTAACACGCTTTTGACCGTAAACTTATTCCAGTATAAGACACCGTATAGGAGATTCTATCCTTTCTAGGTACCAAGTTAACCCCATGTTAACCTTTTGCTTACCTATTGCTTACCTATTCCTTACCTATTGCTTACCTAAAGGGTAAGCAATAGGTAAGGCCAGGGTCTATTTTAGGGCTTAATTGGGTGAATCAAAGGCGATATTGTCAACCAGCAGTTGGCCTAAATACCTCTTTTTTCTACCGATGGGTGTAACGCGGGCCGATAGGTGAATGCTTGAAGTTAGAGGGTAAAGCATTTTTTTCGAAAAGCAATACTCGTGTAACTTCGGTTCATCCGGCCCCGCACTTTGCTTAAGTCGGGAGAACCGAGCGGGACTGTTTTATCCTAAAGGCTGCTGCACCTGCTTTCCAAAAAAAATAATACTCATGATGGGATGTCATCTTGCTTTGCTTTGAACCTCAAATATTTTTAGCTTAAAGAAAACAAATCGTTAACCGTTTAATCATTATTTAATATCTTTAGTTTTTAATTATCCCTTCAGGATTAATGAAACTAGCCAAACCCTATCTGTTACTAATCTTTCTTGTTTGCTTTTCTTTAAGCGGATTTTCTCGGTCTAAAAGCGATAGTCTTTTAAACGAACTGAATAATGTGCTTCAAAAAAAGGATGTTTATATAGAGAAAAAGCAGGAGAGAATTGCCGCGTTAAGGGCAAAATCCTTATCCGCTGGTAATTTAAGGGCACGTTTTTTAGTGTATCAGGAGCTGTACGAAGAATACAAAACCTTTAGTTATGATTCGTCTTACAGTTATGCGAAAAGGTTAAGTCAAACGGCATCTGTTTTAAAAGATCCTGCTTTAATTGCCTCTGCGAGGATGAAAATGGGTTTTACGTTGCTTTCTTCAGGTTTATTTAAGGAAACCCTTGAGGTACTCAACAGCATCAAAGTGGCGGTTTTATCGCCGGATGAAAAGATAGGATACTATTTTTTAAAAGCCAGAAGTTATTTCGACTTATCAGATTATAACCGAAATATAGATTACTGGGAAATTTATAATCCACGTGGAATCAGTGCTATTGATTCTGCTTTGGTTTTGGCTAAACCCGGTACGGTAAATTATCTGGAGCTGAAAGGACTTCAGGACCTGAGAACAGGCAATTATGACGACGGCCGCAGGGTTTATACCAGTCTGTTAAAAATGCCGGGCTTAACGCCACATCAGTATGCTGTTAATGCCTGTTGTTTGAGTTATATCTGCGAGATACGCGGTCCTCAGGAAAAATCGGTGGAGCTGTTAATCCAGGCGGCAATTTCTGATATTCAATCGGCTACAAAAGAAACCGTAGCCAGTTATAAACTTGCTGATATTCTTTTTAAAAAAGGCGACATTAAAAATGCCTACGCTTATATTAAGCAGGCCATGGACGAGGCGACCTTTTATGGCGCGTTACACCGTCAGGTTAAAATCAGCAGCATTTTGCCCATTATAGAAGCCCAGTGGATCAACCAGATCGAGCACCAGAAAAAACTGCTGTACATTTATTCATCTATCATTACTTTGCTGGTGATATTCGTTGTCATTTTTGCGGTCATCATTTTTAGGCAGTTGAAAAAAATTAGGCTGGCTGATGAGGTCATCAAGGCCGCCAACAGCAACCTTCAGAAAACGAATGAAACGCTGGAAGAGGTAAATAAAAAACTCAGTATTGCCAATACCATCAAAAACGAATACATCAGTTACTATTTCAATATCAATTCCATTTACATTGATAAACTGGAAAACTTTAAAACATCTATCGATAAAAAACTGAGCAGTAAACGTTATGATGATGCTTTAAAAACCGTTCATAACCTCAATCTGGAAAATGAGCGCTTAGAACTCTTCAATACCTTTGATACGGTATTCTTACGCCTCTTCCCTGAATTTATAGCAAAATTCAATTCGTTCTTTAAGGAGGAGGATCAGATCCTCATCCCCAAAGGGCAACTGCTCAGCACCGAACTGCGCATCTTCGCCCTGATCAGAATGGGGATCCATGATAACGACAGAATTTCGAAAATTTTGGGCTATTCCGTAAACACGATTTATTCGTATAAAAACCGCATTAAAACCAAATCTATTCTTCAAAACGATGAATTTGAAGATAGGATTATGGAAATTGAAGCGGTTTAACGCCCTTCCAACTTCATAATTGTTCTATATTTAGGAGGTTTGACTTTCGCTTTAAGTTGTTGTTAATTAGCCTTTTGTGTGGTATTGAAGCTTGATATTTTCTATATCAGGGGTCTGATCAATTGTTTCCTATACTCCAGCCACCTTTCTTTGACTTGTGATTTAAGCAAATGCATTGATCACAATAAACCAAATTATAAATATTGAGCTAATGGAAAAGATTTACTCCTTAAGGAACAGGTTTCTGCTGTTTTTTGTACTGCTGTATCACGTGGGCTTTGCCCAAACAAGCGTCATCACAGGGCAAATAAATGATGAAAAAAACCTCCCACTGCCTTCGGCAATTGTTGTGCTAAAAGGTACTACACTAAAAACAGCGACCGATGCTAACGGCTATTTTAAATTAACAGGTGTTCCGGCTGGGGCACAAACATTAGTGGTGAGTTACATTGGCTACAACAGTCTCGAAAAAGCAGTAAACGGCACCAGCACCGTTAATTTACAACTGGTACCTTCCTCGCAGAATTTAAATGATGTGGCCGTTATCGGTTATGGGACCATCAGAAAAAGCGACGCTACAGGTGCATTAAGTGTAATTACGGCTAAAGATTTTAACAAGGGCGCTGTAAATTCCATTCAGGATGCTGTGCTGGGTAAACTGCCTGGTGTGGTAATTACTTCCATTAGTGGGGCGCCGGGTAATACCTCCACCATTAGGGTAAGGGGAGGGGCATCGTTAAATGCCAGTAACGATCCTTTAATTGTGATTGATAATGTTCCCGTTGATAATACAGCAATGGGCGGCTCGGCAAATATTCTGGCCACGATCAATCCAAACGATGTAGAAAACATTACCGTATTGAAAGATGCTTCTGCCACTGCCATTTATGGCGCAAGGGCCTCAAATGGCGTTATGTTGATTACCACAAAACGTGGTACCAAGCAGTTTCAGGTAAACTATGGACTAACTACTTCACTTTCAGTTCTCCCGAAGCAGGTAGATAATTACAATGGTGATGAATTTAGGGATGTAGTGAACAAGGTTTATGGCGGTACAACAGCCATTACTTCTTTGCTGGGCACTGCAAATACCGACTGGCAAAATGAAATTTATCAGAAAGCGTTTGCCCAAGACCATAACCTGAGTGTTTCGGGTACGGCGAAGAACCTGCCTTATCGTTTGTCGCTGGGTTATAACAATGCCGATGGGGTACTGAAAACATATAATTTTAGCCGTACAACGCTTGCTTTGGGCCTGGATCCTAGTTTGTTCCAGAATCATCTGAATATCCACCTGAATTTAAAAGGATTGTACAATACCAATAATTTTGCAGAACAGGGTGCAATTGGTAGTGCCGTTAATTATGACCCTACGCAACCCGTTTTTAATGGTAATACAAGATGGAGAGGTTACACCACCTGGACAAGCGACCATACACCAAATGGCCCTCCGGTAACGCTCGCTACCGCAAACCCGGTGGCGATGCTAGATCTTACCGACAATACTTCTACCGTAAAAAGAAGTATTGGTAATGCGCAGTTCGATTATAAGCTTCATTTCTTTCCTGATCTGCATGCCAATTTGAACCTTGGTTACGATTATGCAAAATCAGTAGGGCACAACAACCTTTTGGATAATACCCAATGGGTTTACACGCCAGTTGTTGCCGGTGGACGATTGAACAATTATACTGAAAACAGAAAAAATCAATTGGTAGACTTCTATCTAAATTACAATAAGGACATTAAATCTATTGAGAGCGTAATCAACGTTACAGGTGGCTATTCATGGTCGCATTTTTACAGGGAGGGAACGAGTTTATCTTCCGATCAGGCCATGACATCCATCCAGCCACCAAACGATTACATCACCGAGTATTATCTGCTATCGTTCTTCGGAAGGTTGAACTATACTTTCAAAAACAAATACCTGTTAACTTTTACCTTACGTGATGATGCCACCTCGCGTTTCTCACCAGAGCAGCGTTGGGGATTGTTCCCTGCCGGGGCCTTAACCTGGAAAATAAAAGAAGAGGCATTTCTTAAAGATAACAATACACTTTCTGATCTGAAGCTGAGAATAGGTTATGGCGTTACCGGACAGCAAGATCTGAACAATGGCAACAACTATCCTTACCTCGCGAAATACACCATCAGTGATCAAACCTCGAGATACCAGTTCGGCGATAACTTTTTTTATACCTTACGTCCGGATGGTTACGATGCAAATATCAAATGGGAGTCGACCACTACCACGAATATCGGCCTTGATTATGGTTTGTTCAATAACCGCTTAACAGGATCACTAGATGTGTATTACCGTAAAACCAAAGATCTTTTAAGTATTGTAAATGTTCCGGTAGGTACCAATTTCTCTGCAACGGTTTTAACCAATATTGGCAGTATGGAAAACCGCGGTGCAGAGTTTAGCCTGAATGCGGTGGTGGTCGATCAAAAAGACCTTAACTGGCAGCTTGGCTATAACATCAGCTACAATAAAAATAAAATTACCCGTTTGGCTTTGAACGACGATCCGAACTACATTATTCAGCTTGGCGGTATTGCAGGTACGACTTCCGGAACCATCCAGGCGCAAAAAGTAGGTTCGCCGATCAATTCTTTCTTTGTTTACCAGCAGGTTTATGATGCCAACGGCAAGCCTGTTGAAGATACCTATGTAGACCGTAATGGTGATAATATCATTAACAGTGCCGATCAGTATATCTACAAAAAACCAGATCCAACGGTTCAGATGGGTATTAATTCGAGGTTAAGCTACAAGAAATGGGATTTCAGTTTCTCCGGACGTTTAAGTTTAGGGAACTACAATTACAATAACGTTGCTGCAGGCAGTACCTACCGTGGTTTATATTCTTCGCTGGGTTATTTATCGAATCAAACCAAGGCTGCAGAAGATACACAGTTTACTACCGCTCAACAGACGGTTTTATCAGACTATTACATTCAAAAGGCATCTTATTTCCGTATGGATAACATCGCTTTAGGTTATACACTGCCGGCTTACCTTAAAAATAAGTTAAAAATCCGTCTAAATGCCGGGGTTCAGAATGCTTTTGTGATTACACAGTACAAAGGTTTGGATCCGGAGATCAGTGGCGGACTTGATAACAACTTTTTCCCAAGGGCCAGGATCTTTCAACTGGGCCTAAACTGTAATTTTTAACCACTAGCAAGCAAAATCATGAAATCATATAAAATATTATCACTGGCCACAGTCTCAGTAATGCTGCTGATCAGTTCTTGTAAAAAAGATCTGGATGCTACGCCTAAAGATCCAAAGATCATTTCGTCGGCAACTGTTTTTGATAGTCCCGAATCGTATAAACAGTTTTTGGCGAAACTTTATTCCACGCTTTCTTTGACCGGGCAGCGGGGAGAATCGGGATTGCCAGAAATATCAGCACCTGATGAGGGTACAACGGCATTTTTAAGAGAATACTGGGCAGCACAGGAGGCCACTACCGATGAGTGTATTAATGCCTGGGGCGATGGAGGTTTGGTAGAATACCACGGCCATATTTGGTCTGATCAGAACTCTTACGTTAAATTAATGTACCAAAGGCTTTTTATCAATATCAGCTATTGTAACGAATACATCAGATCGGTAAATGATAAATTGCCAGGTTTAGATGGTAATTTAAAAACAGATGTAACCCGCTATCAGGCTGAAGCCCGTTTTTTAAGGGCATATTATTATTTGTGTGCGATGGATCTGTATGCAAATGTTCCCTTCGTAACTGAGGCCGATAAACCTGGTGCCTATCTTCCACGCCAGATTAAAAGAGCAGAACTGTTCACTTACATAGAAGGAGAATTAAAAGCGATCCTTCCTGCCCTGGCCGACCCGGGAGCCAATGAGTATGCAAGGGCAGACCGTGCGGCAGCATGGGCATTGTTAAGCCGCCTATATTTAAATGCCGAAGTGTACATTGGCCAGGCAAAATATACCGAGTGCCTAACTTATACCAACGAGATATTGAACTCGGGCAAATTTGCTTTGCATAGCAGTTATCCACAGCTTTTTCTAGCCGATAACAATAAATACAGACAAGAAATTATTATGCCCATTGCCACAGACGGGAACAGCTCGAGAAGTTATGGCGACATGACATTTATAATCCATGCCGGAGTTGGTGGGGCGATGGATGCTGCAAACGAATTTGGAATTGCATCGGGCGGTTGGGCCGGAAACAGGATGACCACCGCTTTTGTAACCTCGAAATTTGCAGACCCATCAGGCGGGACCGATAAGAGGGCCATATTTTATACCAAAGGACAAACTTTAACCATTACACATCCGACTATTTTTACAGAAGGTTACCTTTCTGCAAAATTTAAAAATATCACTTCAACGGGTGCAGTAGGTTCGAACAGTACCTTTGTGGATACCGATTTTCCATTAATCCGTTTGGGGGAAATTTACCTCAATTATGCCGAGGCTACCGTACGTGGTGGAAGTGGGGGCGATGCCGTAAAAGCATTAAAACTGATTAACGATCTGCGTACCCGTGCCTACGGAAATACCTCTGGCAACATTACAGCGGGACAGCTAAACCTTAATTTTTTATTGGATGAGCGTGGCCGGGAGCTGTATTGGGAAGCACACCGCAGAACCGATCTGATCCGTTTTGGCAAGTTTACCGGTGGTGCTTTGCTGTGGGACTGGAAGGGGAATGTGATGAACGGAACTTCAACCGATGCGAAATACAAAATCTTTCCCATCCCAGCTTCAGATCTTTTGCTGAATACCAACCTCACCCAAAATCCA
>NZ_JAVTSN010000050.1:0-50884 GCF_032678585.1 Pedobacter psychrodurus
TTATCCAAACGTTTGGATAACGCCAGACATACTTTCGCAACAACCGTTACAATGTTAAAGGGAGTACCCATAGAAACCGTATCAAAGATGCTCGGTCATACCAATATCCGAACTACACAGCACTATGCCAAGATCTTAGACATCAAAGTGGGCGCCGATATGGCCAAGTTGAAAGCAGAGACCGAATATGAGCCGATCAACTTCAACCAAAAGATTGTTCGGACCAAATTACATGGCCATGAAAGACAGTTATAATAAGATCAATATAGCTGATGAACTGATCATCAATCAGATCTATATCATCAAGGGTCAGAAGGTGATGCTGGATGAAGACCTCGCAGAACTCTACATGGTAACTACAGGAAATTTGAATAAGGCAGTAGCCAGGAACATAAAAAGGTTCTCGGAGAATTTTATGTTCAGGCTGAATGAAGATGAATTCAAGAACTTGCTCTTCCAAAATGGAACAGCAAGCTGGGGAGGAAGGCGCCAGGCACCAAATGTTTTTACGGAAGCAGGTGTCGCAATGCTTTCAGGTATCCTTTCCAGTGATCTGGCCATTAATGTAAACATCCAGATCATGCGAATTTTCACCAGAATGCGCCAATTGCTTTCTGACAACATGGAGTTTCGCATAGAAGTGGAAAAAATCAAGAAAAAGATTGACAATAAGGATAAAAACATGGAAATCGTGTTTCGCTACCTCGACGAGTTGCTGGACAACAAAGGAAAACCCAATCCTCCGAGAAAGCGTATTGGATTTAAATCGGATGACCTATAAGTCATTTCTTCTAAGAATTCAAGGTGCTATAACGGCACCTTGAATTCTTAAGTAAAAACAAAATATTCAGTTTTGACAAATAAAATCCTAAAATTACGGGGTCTTAAGGTCGGGGGATTTCATTTACAATACGACACCCTGAAAATTATTGCGTATATGCGAGAAGCGGGAACAGCTAGGGATTCGAGCGCTGGGGTTCCGCAGGCCGCAATGCGCGATGGGATTTCTCATTAGCGACCCATTCCACGGCCACGGTCATTTTCCTTTTTATTTTTTGCTTCCCTTAATTTACTAAAAAGTTCTCTGCTCTCCAGCAACCGGCCATGGTCTTCAACAGCTTTCAGTATACCCTGTTTAACCTCCTGCCATTTTAACTTTCCATCGGTCAACATTACCGGGACATTAAAGTCGATATCCTGATGATACAAAAGCGAAGATTTTGCTGTTTTGTGATCAACATTGGGATACTTCTGGCTATAATAATTTAGGATCTTATCAAGTGACATTTCCTTCAATAGGTAATGTATATCAATAAAATCTTTGATCCGTTGTCCACTATTGACAATCGCATTGATCTTCATAGCAGAAATATCCTCATTCGACATCATCCTTATCCCATCAATGGTTTCAATTGGTTTTATAGATGGGTATTTGTGCGATATGAAGTCAAAATCTACTTCACCGATGCTACCACTTGTATAGTTACTTTTGTGACGCTTTACATCTGCATCGTAATTATTTCTTAAATGAGCGGCAAGATTGTCGCCATCAAAATCAGAAGAATTGAATAGATCAATATCGATCGATTGCCTGTGACCAATCCTTAGGGATAATGCCGTTCCACCTACGAGGTAAAAGGAATTAAGTCGCTGATCGCTCATCAGCTTTTTGATCAAATCCAGTGTCCCTTCTTTAACTGTTTCTTTGTATAACATTTGAGTTCTTCTTTACCAAACTGAAAATATTTGCAAACGGCATCCATGGTCATGTCAGAAAGATAAGTAATTTCATTCCTAAGCGCAGATATTACATTTTCCCTTCCGTAAAATCTGATCATTTCATCCCAATCCTTGGAAGCTCCCTTATCAAAAACCCTTTCCATTATAGTCCTGTAGCTCCTGCCCCAATCTATTTTATCAAAATCAAAATCCCAGAACAATACCCTGGGTAGGTCGGGTCTGCGAACCTTGTGTATTAGCGGTTGGCGCTCAATTTTGATTTCATCGTTTTCAAACGGAACTTTTTTTTTGGATAGATAATTGGTCAACGTGTGATAGTTATAGATAGGATAGCTGTCACAAAACCCCTTAAGACTTGAGAACACGTCAATATCCGTTCCTGCAAATCTTTTCCAGTGTACAACTACTACTCTTTTATTGATATGTTTTAACATATACAAATTTAACTAAAACACCAACAAATGCCTAATATTTTAAAATATTTGTCAATTGGTGATAAATAAATTGAGTTACTTAAATTGATTTATTAGATGAATTACTTCATCCAAATCGGTAATATTTTCAAAATCCGAGTGTTTTCACAGGGGGAGCTCGTGATTCCTGCGCCCTAAATTTTTCACGCAGGCCCCTCTCGTCTACGTTAATTTGGATAGTCTGTTCTTTTTGCATTTTCATATAATTTATTTCGATAATTTAAACTTTACAGCCCCCTTTGATGTGATTGGGTCTGCTTCTGTCCTTTCTTTTTCTTTCGTCTTGGTTCATCCGGCGCTAATGATATTGCTGGCCCATAAGTAGGTTCAAGCATGATGTCCAAAAAACTTCCAACTGTTGAGCCTATTTTTACAAGCATATCTGAACTTGTTCGAAACAGCCCCTTGGAGATATCCTGTGCGAGTTCTAAAATGATCCCTTTTTGTGATTGACCAAGTTTAATTCCCTCATCTAAAGTATCCAGCTGCTTTCTTTGCTCTAGTGTGCCGTTACTCTTGATGTGAGAATAGGCTAAGGTATCTCTTAGTCCACGGTCAAAACTGAACTGCCTGTCGAAAAGAGTTTCCCCACACTGCTTGAAAGCCAGGCGGTCAAACTGTCCCATTTTTTTTGAATGTTCGATATTCTTGCCCCGGGAGCTATTCATCGGACTTAACTTGATCTTATTGGTAAGATCTTTTCTACTTACAATGACCTGAATATGCCGCTGGTCTCCCTGCTTCAATTCTCCACGCTTTTTCAGTCCATCCTTCACCTCCCTGTCATGGTGGGTGTAATATCTATGATTTTCAACCTTTGCGAACCAGACCAGATCCCGGCTGCTGATAACTCCTGCTCTATTAAAGTTTCTGGCATATCCATCCATAATCTTGACTGCATATTCTTTCAACCTCAGGGGGATTTGTTGCTCACCATAAATTTCATTCAAGTGTTTGAGCTCCTTTTGGCTGGGACTGATATTGATCAGGAAAAATTTAGCATCATCTTTTCCGAGTTTCGCAATATTGCCATCAATGGTGGTCCGAACCTCATACGGCTCATAGGACTGACCTAAATGGTTGAACCATTTTTCGGGTTCCTGAGCAGGATTTAACCTATTTTCCTTTTCGAGATAGTTCACCAATTGCCCACTACTCCTCTTGTTGTCAGCGGTTTTGCTGTCAGTTATATTGATATACATATTACAATAACATTATCTGGTTCCTTGTAGCAGCCAGCAACTGCAACTTATCTTTCTTTGATCCAATGGCAGGAAGATTGTCCCTGGCAATAGCGAATCCATCAAGGATATTCAGAAAGAGCTGCTTGAAGCTTTGCTTATCCTGTAGCTTTGCAAAAATCAATTTATAGTCTTTTTCAAGCTGATATAAAAAATGGGTCTGTTTTTCCATCAACACAGGCACCATTTCGTTTTGTTTTAAAAGTCCGTTAAAGCCTGTGATCAACCTTTTTTGTGCTTCAGACAACTGTGCAACCTCCCGCTTGGTCGGAATAAGCAGATCATTTTCCTGGGTTTTGATAAATCCGATGTAGTCTTTGTGGTTACGGACCATGGTGGTTTTTAGCAGGTCATCATTGATGTCCAGCGGATCTTTTTTCGTTCTGTAGAAATACTCTGTCATCTGAAGGAAAACCAGCCGCTTTGATCTCCCCAGCTTTAGGGCTATCTTATCTAACTTAATACCTTCTGCCTCTGAATATTTAATCGATCTTAATACTTCATTCTTCATCCATTTTTTGTTTTTAAAAGAATATTAATTAATGGGATATATCTCAATATATAAGCAGCTATATGTATAGCTAACCTGATTACCAGATCTCTATATATCGAGGTATATTGCACCCCTGATAGGGTGCCGATTTCCTAACCTATTGCTTCTTATTGAGATCAAAGCACCCCTGGAGGGTGCTTCAAACCCCAATAGCGATAGCTTGGGGCGAGAAAGGTAGGGCTTTGCCCAACCTCCGCTCGCTCCTTTTTCTGGAAATGAAAAAGGACCTTTCTGCATAGCGTATAACCTTTCCATTGCCTCACAGAAAAATAAAATCGGGAACACAAAAGGAAAAATATCCGATCCAATTGTCATGATGGCTGTACGGCTATTTTAATTAAATTGTTAACTATATCGGCGGAGATGGATTAAAACTCACCTGGCTTGCAATAACCGTATTGTAGCTTGGCCTGTAATCAATCCAGCCCTCCTCGACCAGTTGCCTTAAACATTTGTGATAAGTATTGAAGGAACGGATTGCAGACAGCCTCATCAGATCCTTACGGGTCACCCTAAAAGGTACTTTCTGACCTTGCATTTCACAGCAGATTATTAAAGCTGCAAAAAGACTGATGTGGCTTGGTAGAATATTTCTTCTGGTTCCCGATAATTTTAGAAAATCGCGTTGAATCTTCGAAGTATCGATCATATCTCTCCCCCTTGTCCCATCAGTTTTGAGATGTCGGCGTAAGCATAATAGAAAATACTTCCAACCTTCTTGAACGGCAGCGTCCCATTGACGCGCAGGTTCTGGAGTGTACCTGCAGAGATATTTAGTAGCTGCCGGACCTCGGCACTACGCAACCATTTTCGTTGATCGAAAATAGCTGAACTACCTACATTCATTTTTTTTAGTTCATCGAAAAGTTCTGTTTTAAACTTTTGAAGATCTGCCTCTGTTAAGATTTCTAACTGCATAAATTGCCTCCATTTTAATTTATCTTAGGCAAAGATCTGAAGTCAAAAAGGCAATACGATGACCAGCGGACTGCTCTGGTCATGTCCAAAATATGTATACGAGGCGATTTCCTCTATTTTTTCCCTATTATCTCAAATAGCTGTTGGTCTGGATAAATAGAGGTTCCCTTTGTTGGGATGTCACCATCTTTTTCAACGAAATAGTTTCGGACAGTTTCTACCGGAATATCCTTTTCGCCGTGGCTAAAATATTTCGAAATCATTTTTGCGTAGGTTATCTTGTGGTCGCACCTGAGTAGTAGTCTATCAGATGGCAGTCTCAGATTGCGCATCTGCTGCATTAGGTCGATAAAAGTTGGCAAATGCTCATCTTCAATGCTGATTTTTTGCTTCACTTCGTATTGAGTCAACTGAATTATCTGCTGCTTTAATTTCTCAATCTCATTGATATATTGCTGTATAATTTTATCTTTTTCTTCGATAACTAACAGCGCCGGCCTAGCATTCCATCTATCGACTCCCATTAGAAACTTTTGAAATTGTTTTAGTTTCTCAATTCTAATTAAATTTTGCTCGTGGTCACTTCCATGGGGATTCTTATTCCGAAAGTGTTTGATTCTGGTTTCTATGAGTTCCCACAACTGTTTGAAAAACTCTTCTTCTGGGCTGATTTTATTTTTTAGCGTATGGTTAAGGTGATGCGCGTAATAATCCTGGTACTCTCGCGCATCTAATTTATAGAGTTTTAACACAAAGTGACTATCCGCATTTCGTTTCCAAGGACCGAAAAGATTGCCGATGTCATAAGGGTGTGGAAAGAAGTCAAAGCGTTTACGTGCTTTAAAAAAATCAGCTTTCATAGGCGTAATTAATCAAGTGAATCTCAAAGAGTTTAGATAAATTTAAGATGAAAAAATTACATGCCTTCTTATTTTCTCAATTCTATTTGGACAATCACGATCCTTATGCTTCAAAACTAAAACAAACTACACAAGGCTAATCTAAACAAAGCATATCATAGATATTTTTACCGACAATCTAAAATATGTCCATAAGCACTCGTATTTCTTGGCGATATAAAGGGAATCCCTAAATCTGCAGCGCGCAAGATGAGCAAAGCGCCCATAAAAAACATAAACCATGGGATAAGTTTATTGGTATTAAATCGGATGTATTTTTTGAGGAAGATCCCACCTAGCGAAATCATGAGCATCAGCGGCGTGGTACCCAGTCCGAACAGAAACATAAACATTCCGCCAGATTGTATGCTTCCACTATTCAAAGCAGTTGCGAGGGCCAGGTAAACCATTCCGCAGGGAATAATGCCATTCAGCATCCCGGCAAATAATCCCCAAAAGGGCAAATTGAATACTTTTCCCATCAACCTGCTTATAGGATTAAGTAGCCATGACTGAAACCTGGAAAACCTATTTCTATAAGCAGTATTAAACTGTAGTGCTGTAAATAAAACCAGTATTAAACCAATAAAGATACTCAGCGTTTTTTGATCGCTAAATGTGCGGATACTGCTTCCTAAGGTCCCTACTAATAAACCCAAAACAGTATATACCGCAATTCTGCCAAATTGGTAGAGCAAAAGCGGAAATGCGCTTTGCAAGAAATCCTGTTTTCTAAATGGCATGCCCAACATGATTGGTCCGCACATTACCGCACAGTGGAGGCTACCGAATAGCCCCATCAAAAATGCAAGTGGTAAAAAGTCCATCATAGAGTGATATTATTTTTAAATAAATAATTTTTACCAGACGAACGCCAGCTGAGATTTAAAAACCACATTCCACTCGGCATTTTAGTTTTATCAACCAAAATAAGATTGGAAGTTCCTGAAGTGTTTCCTTTTAATTTAACATCATCATCGCTGTTGGCAGGCCGCAATAAAACCAGTTCGTATGCTGCAGGGTCTTTTATCTGGATGATGATCTGGGTTTTGGTAACGGTAATTTTGGGCTTCGCATGATCATTAAGCACGTTCTGTTTGGCATCGTATTCTGCATTGTAATTAATTCCTTTTTCGTAATAATTTTCTTCGATCAGGGCATCCCTTCCGTGTACATGAAACATGTAAAACACCATACACACGATAAACATCATGAATGTTAGCATCCCAAGCACTATTTTTGTTCCCCAGTTCATATTTATTTTTTAATTATGAATGAATTTTGAATGAATGAATGACCAATCTCTCTTTTTTAATTTTGAATGAGTGAATGTTTAAAGGCAAATCGCAGATTCATTTATTCCCTAACTCTATCCTTCCCTCATTCAATCATTCAACTCCCTCCGGTTGTGCGAAAAAACTTGTATTTGCTGTACTTAAAACCTCACCATCGGCAATAATTTCGAAAACAGCATCGGTTTTATACTTCTTAATGGTATTATTTTTTCTAATGAGAAAAAAAGTAAGGTGTACAGCGCCCTCTTTTGGTAAAACATCAGCTTTTTGGATAAAATCAATCTCATCACCATTATTTTGCGACCTGAACTTAAATTTTACCACTTTATTGGTTTTATTGATTAATTCTGCATTATAAAGATTGCTGGTTTTATCTGTTCCCTTGCTTTGGTACAAGGTACCGCTAGCCCGCAAAACTGTAGTTTGAATATCTTCTCTTTTGTAGATCAGAGAAGAAAAAACCAGCAATACCACAAACAGCACCGCGGCATAACCGTAGGATTTTAAGTTAATTGTATAAGGCTTGCGCTCATTAATAAAATCCTGATTAAAAAAACCGATCAGATTTCTGGGCTTATTTATTTTAAGCATCACCTCGTTACACGAATCGATACAGGCAGTACAGTTTACGCACTCTAGCTGTGTTCCTTCGCGGATATCGATACCCGTAGGGCAAACCTGTACGCAAAGGCCACAATTGATGCAGTCGCCGGTTTTTAATGTTGTAGTACTTTTTTGAAGACGGCCACGTGGTTCGCCCCTTGTAAAATCATAGGCCACAACCAAACTCTGGTTATCCAACAACACACCTTGAAGCCTGCCGTAGGGACAAATGACCGTACACACCACTTCGCGTGCATAGGCAAAAACACCATAGAAAATAAAGGTAAAAAGCCAGATGGAAATAAAACCCGATACATGCCCTTTAATAGGTTCGGTTATAATTTTAAGCAATACATCCGAGCCGATCATGTAGGCCAGAAAGGTGTTGGCAATGGCAAAAGAAATGAGCAGAAAAATGAAATGTTTACTGGTTTTTTTGAAAATTTTCTCTGCGTTCCAGCCGCTCTGGTCCAATTTCTTTTGTTTAGTGGCATCTCCTTCAATCCAGTACTCAATTCTGCGGAAAACCATTTCCATAAAAATCGTCTGTGGACAGGCCCATCCGCACCACAACCTGCCCAATACTACCGTAAAGCATACGATGAACATGATAAAAATGAGCATCGCAAGGGCAAACAGGTAAAAATCCTGCGGCGTAAATATCAACCCAAAGAATACGAATTTTCTTTCTATAAAATTAAGCAGTACCAGCTGTTTGCCATTAAGTTTTAGAAACGGACAGGAGAACAAAAATAAAAGCAGTACATAACTTACCCATTTCCGGTAGTTATATAACCTGCCTGATGGCTGTTTAGGATAGATAAAATCCCTGCCCTTACTTCCGGTTTTATTTTTTTGTAACATCGGCTTTGCTCACACTGTCTTTCGGCGTTTTCATTTCATTGTCTTTTACATCTTTCGCTTCATATTTTTCACCCTGAGGCGACTTAGCACCTGCAGGATTTGTCCCTTTTAACGACAGGATAAAATTGGCAACCGCACTAATCTGTTTGGGGTTCAGGTTTTTCTCCCAACTGATCATTCCTTTTTCGGGAACACCATATTTAATGGTTTTGAATACATTGTTGATGCCTTCGCCATGCAACCAGTATTCATCGGTTAAATTTGGTCCGATAATCCCTTGGCCCTTATCGCCATGGCATACTACGCAGTTGGTCGTAAAAATAGTCTTGCCGTCTGCCAGCACGGAGGGTGTATTATCAAACTTCACTGAGTTTTCATCAATGGTATTGGCCGATTTTTCGAGATAGGCTGCTTTTTCTACCTGGGCTTTTGCCATCTCTTTTTCGTATTCTGTATCCTGCAGATCGCCATAGCCACCAATGTGGTAATAAAAAAGATAAGCTGCCGCAAAAATCATGGTCCCGAAAAAGAGGAAGTTAAACCATGCCGGAACGGGATTGTTCAGCTCTTTAATGCCATCGTAAGCGTGATCGATAACCAGATCCTTTTCCTCTTCAATTGGCCTTAAACTTAAGAGTTTTGTCCAGATGGAAGGTTTAACCGGCTGTTGTTTTAACCAGGCATCGTAATCCAAAACCGGCTCTTTTACAGGTTTGGTGCAGGGCGTAGGATTTAGCTGCTCCTGATACATTACCTTAAATGCATTTAGCAGCGTTAATGCGACAAAAAGCAGTACGGTTACAAAAAGCAAAAGCAATACGATAAGCAATTCCGACTGGCTAAGCCCCAACCCAGGCTGGGATGGTGTTACCACCTCTGCAGTTTTTTCATCTGCAGCAAATGCTGTAATGGATAAAAGCAGCGACAATAACAATAGATTAATCTTCTTCATAAACATTAGGTTGATTTTCTTGTAATGGGATTTCGCTCATCACTTCAATATGTTTTTTGCTTAATTTGAGCAGGTAAATGCCCACGATTACAAAAAACACCATAAACATGAGCAGAGAGGTGATGAGGTATATTTCGCCACCGGCTAAATCTTTGATCTGGTTGAACATATTTTATTGATTTGAAGGAATACTTTCTTTATTGGCTTTAATATCGGTACCCAGTCGTTGCAGGTAAGCAATGATGGCCACTATTTCCCTGTCGCTTTTAACCCTGATATTATTCTGTTTAAGATCTGAGGCGATTTTTTCTGCCTGAATTTTTAAATCTTCATTGGCACGTTTATCATAACCTTCGGGATAAGGCACACCCAATGTTTGCATGGCCCTGATTTTACTCGCCGTAATGGTGATATCCAGTTTCTGTTCGATCAGCCAGGTATAAGGTGGCATAATACTTCCGGGCGACATAGAAGTAGGATCCATTAAGTGGTTATAGTGCCAGGCATCAGAATATTTTCCACCTATGCGGTGAAGATCAGGCCCGGTACGCTTACTGCCCCATAAAAAAGGGTGATCGTATACAAATTCCCCTGCCTTGCTGTACTCTCCATAACGTTCGGTTTCTGAACGGAAAGGCCTTACTGTTTGCGAGTGGCAGTTTACACAGCCCTCTCTGATGTAAAGGTCTCTTCCCTGAAGTTCGAGTGCCGAATACGGTTTTACACTGGCAATGGTTGGCACATTAGATTGTATGGTAAAGGTTGGCATCATTTCAACCATGCCCCCAATAAGGATAATGATGAGTGATAACACCATAAATTTCATTGGCTTGCGCTCTAAAACCCTGTGCCATGCTTTATCAGCCGGAGAAGTTTCTACAATAATTTTGGCTAAAGGCATGGCCTCGGCCGGTTCGTTGGCAACCAGTTTAGCACCTAACATGGTTTTGGCAAGGTTATAAGTCATGGCAATAACCCCTGTTAAATAAAGCGCCCCACCAATTGAGCGTAAAATGTGCATCGGGATAATCTGTAGCGTGGTGGCTAAGAAATTAGGGTATTTCAATAAACCTTCAGGCGTAAATTCTTTCCACATCAATCCCTGGGTAAAACCTGCCCAATACATGGGTACGGCATAAAATAGTATACCCAAAGTACCTACCCAGAAGTGAAAACCAGCCAGTTTTTTAGAGTATAATTGTGTTTTGTAAATACGGGGGATTAACCAGTACAATACACCAAATGTTAAAAATCCGTTCCAGCCCAAAGCACCAACATGTACGTGTGCAACAATCCAATCGGTAAAGTGGGCTACACCGTTAATCTGCTTTAACGATAATAAAGGCCCTTCGAAAGTGGCCATACCGTAAGCGGTAAGGGCAACCACCATAAATTTCAGGGTTACGTCCTCTCTTACTTTATCCCAGGCGCCACGCAAGGTTAACAAGCCGTTGATCATACCCCCCCAGCTTGGTGCGATGAGCATGATTGAAAAGGCAACACCCAATGATTGTGCCCAGCCTGGCAATGAAGTGTACAATAAATGGTGAGGTCCTGCCCAGATGTAGATAAAAATAAGCGACCAAAAATGCAGAATACTCAATTTATAGGAGTAAACCGGTCGTCCGGCCATCTTTGGCAAAAAGTAGTACATCATGCCCAGGTAAGGTGTGGTTAGAAAAAATGCCACCGCATTATGCCCGTACCACCATTGTACCAGTGCATCCTGAACACCAGCATACACATAATAGCTTTTCATAAATGAAATAGGCAATTCGAAGGAGTTTACGATGTGTAATACTGCTATGGTAACGAATGTGGCTATGTAAAACCAGATGGCCACATATAAATGGCGTTCTCTTCTTTTAAAAATAGTACCGAACATGTTTACACCGAAAACCACCCATATCATGGTGATGGCGATATCAATAGGCCATTCGAGTTCCGCATATTCATGTGAGGTGGTAAAACCAAGAGGAAGCGTAATTACCGCCGATACAATGATCAGCTGCCAGCCCCAGAAGTGTATTTTGCTTAGCAAATCGCTAAACATCCTTGCTTTTAATAAACGCTGAAGCGAATAATACACACCCATAAAAATGGCATTGCCCACGAAGGCGAAAATTACCGCGTTGGTATGCAAGGGCCTGATCCGCCCAAAGGTGGTATATTGGCTGCCCATGTTCATTGCAGGTTTGAACAACTGCATTGCTGCGAGCAAGCCAACCGTCATTCCTATAATTCCCCAAACCAGGGTGGCAATTCCAAAGTTCCGGACAATCTTGTTATCGTAAGTAAATTTTTCTAACTGCATAATAGAAGCTGAATTTTGTATGTTTTGTGTACCAAAGGTATTCTGACCTGGGCAGGTAAAGGATGATGGCGGTTAGCTGGAAAAGTGATCTTCTTCACTTTTTCCGGTAATATCCTCATCATCGAAAAGCATGCGGATTCCTGGCGTATGTACATCATCGTTCTGACCGGTTTTATACGCCCAGAAGAAAGCAGCCAGAAAAATGAGTGCCATTACAACACTGCAGCCAACCAAAAAGTAAAGGATGTTCATATCAGTTTATTTTTACGGGCAAACCATCTGGTAGCCAGCGTGGTAAAGGAGATAATGGTAACGGTGCTGATGGGCATCAGCACGGCCGCCACCAAGGGATAAAGTGTACCCTGCACGGCAAAATAAATACCTATGCAGTTATACGCGATGGCAATAGCAAAGCTTGTTTTGATGATCTTCAGTCCGTCTTTACCCAACTGGATAAAGTTTGGCAGCAGATTTATGGCACTGCCTTTCAGAATGGCATCGCAACCCGGTGTAAAATTGTTGATGTTATCGGTTATCGCGATTCCAAAATTGCTTTGTTTAAGGGCACCGGCATCGTTTAGTCCATCGCCTAACATCATTACTTTATTTCCCTGATGTTGAAGTTGTAGGACAGCATCGAGCTTTTGATGCGGGCTCTGGCGAAACCTGATCGTTGTATTTTTCGTAAAGATGGTATCCAGCATCCACCGGTCATTATCGGTATCACCAGATAAAACCTGCAGTTTAAATTTGGAGAGTTTCGAAACGAGCTGTACCAGTCCGGGCCGCCATTGCTGTTTGATATCAAAACAACCTTTATAAGTATGGTCGATCACAATATTCACACCGGTTTCACCAACCGATTTAATGGTTATGGGCAACATAGACAAATGCCCGGCATAGATAGTTTGATTATTGATTTGTGCGTATAAACCTTTGCCCAACAACTCTTTATAATCGTTAAGCGAATAAAAACTTTCAACGTTTAAAGCCTTTAATATATGCCGGCTTAAGGGATGGATAGAGTTTCGCAGCAATGATGCCACTATAATTTTTTCTTCGCCTGTTAGAGATCCGTTAAAATCAATTTCTGCATTTTCATTGCTGGTTAGCGTACCTGTTTTATCAAAAATGAGGGTATCAGATTTGGCAAGCTCTTCAACGGCATCGGTATTTTTCACATAAAAACCTTTCTTATCAAAAACCGATAAGATTGCTGATAAGGTAAATGGCGTACTCAAAGCCAGTACGCATGGACAGGCCACGATAATTACCGCTGTGAATGCAGACCATGCTTTGTGGCTATCGTTTTGAAGCAACCAATAAGTGGTAGCTGCAAATGCGATCAGGAAAACACCCAGGCTGAAATATTTGGCCACAGTATCGTTAAAATTCTGTTTTTCGGTATCATTTTTATAATTATCCTTGTTCCATAAACCGGTTAAATAACTCTGAGAAACAGGTTTGATTACTTCGAGCTCAATGGCTTCACTGGTTTGCCTGCCACCCGCATAAATAATTTCGCCCAAAACTTTATGTACAGGCGCTGATTCTCCGGTTACAAAACTCATGTCCATCCAGGCATCGCCCTTCATCAAAATCGCATCTGCCGGAACCAGCTCTCCACTCCTGATCCACAACCGATCGCCTATTTTGATTTCATTTATAGAAACAGGTTTTTCTTTGCCGTTTTTCAGTGTAGTTACCGCTATTGGAAAATATGAACGGTAATCGCGATCGAAAGAAATGTGATGATAGGTACGCTGCTTAAGCCATTTGCCCATCAAGAGTAAAAACACCAATCCTGTTAGGGTATCGGCAAAACCTGGTCCAATGCTAAAAATGATTTCAAAAGCAGTCCTAAGAAACAATACCGCAATAATCAATGCCAAAGGGGTATCCAGATTGATGTGTTTATGCCTGATGCTCGTAATTGCGGAGATAAAATAATCGTGCCCACAATAGAAAGCAGCTGGAATGGAAAAAGCAAGATTTAGCCAGCCAAAAAGCGATTGAAACTGTTTCTCGAAACCTGAAAGACCAAAGTACTCAGGGAAACTAAAGAGCATAACATTGCCCATTAAAAACCCTGATACAGCGATTTTCAGTACTAATGCTTTGTCTACAGAACTGCTGTGTGCTTTTACCACATCCTGCAGGCTGATTAGCGGTTCGTAACCGATCTGGTTTAAAGTTTCTACCAGTTGCCTTAACGAGATTTCCTCGTGATTGAAGCTTATGGTCACTTGTTTTTTAAGGAAATCGATCCTTGAGCTAAATATAGCGGGATTGATTTTGTATAGGTGCTCTAACAACCAGATGCAGGAGCTGCAATGGATGGCGGGAATGTAAAAGGTAATGATACTCGAACTTTCGTGTTTGTAATCGAGCAGTTGATCAATAATTTTGGGCTCCTCAAGGTATTCTAAATGACCATCATTTTTAAACCGCTGGCCTGGAGTACTATTGTACACATAATAATTGCAAAGGTTGTTTTCTGAAAGGATCTTGAAAACAGCCATACAGCCCGCACAGCAAAAACCTTTATCGTCCAGCTGATATTTTACCTTGGGCAGATCTTCGCCGCAGTGGTAGCAGACTGCCTGGGTTGCGGTTTCCTTTTGATCCTCCATTGTTATCCTTTTTTAAATTGATGAACTGAATAATTCGGTTTTTGGCTGTTTAAGCCACAGTTTCTCATCGAAGGCCATACAGATATTCCGGAGAAAAGATTTCCCTTTTGTGGTGATCCTGATTTCTTTTTCGTTTACCCATACCAGCTTATCGCGCAACAAGGGCAATAGCCTGCCATATACCCCTTCTGGGATTCCTTCATTGTAAAAAGTATTTTCCCTGCACATGATGTTGAGGATATGTTTTCTCACTTCCAGATCTTCACCGCTAAGGAAATGTCCTTTTTCTACAGGCAATATTCCCTGTTCTATCTGATCCAGATAATCTTCAACCGTTTTTGGGTTTTGCGCAAAAGCTGTCCAGCTATCGCTAATTGAAGAAACGCCCAGCCCGATCAGTAAATGGGTATGTTGATTGGTGTAACCCATAAAATTGCGGTGAAGCTTCTGATCGGTCAGCGCCTGGAACAAAGAATCGCTTTTTAGCGCAAAATGATCCATACCAACGTCTTTATAACCGGCTTCTTCGAGTAATTGCCTGCCCAGCTGGTATAGGGCAAACTTTTCATCACCAATGGGAATATCTTTTTCATCATAATGCCTCTGCCCGGGCTTTAACCATGGCACATGTGCATAACTGTAAAAGGCAATGCGATCTGGCTGCATAATGATCACCTCATTTATGGTATCTGTTAATCCATTAATAGTTTGTCCGGGCAGGCCATAAATCAGGTCGAAATTAACAGAGGTATAACCTATTCCCCTTGCCCTTGCGGTAACTTCGGCTACCTGCCCGGGCGTTTGATAACGGTTGATTAGGAACTGTACTTTAGGATCAAAATCCTGGATACCTAAACTTAACCTTCTAAAACCGAGACTATACAGGGTAGTTAAGTGCATACTGGTGGTATTGGCAGGATGAGCCTCAAAAGAAAGCTCTGTTTCTGAGGTGAGGCTTGCATACTTCATAATGCCATTTAGGAGAAATTTGAGGTTTTCTGCGCTAAAAAAAGTAGGTGTTCCTCCACCCAGGTGCAGTTCTTTTAGTTTGGGTTTCTCCCTCAAAGCATCTACATACATTTTCCATTCCGCCAGTACAGCATTGATATAGGGTACCTCTACGTCATGGTTTTTGGTAATCCTGGTATTGCAGCCGCAATAAGTACACAGGCTTTCGCAAAATGGAAGGTGGATATACAAACTAATCCCTTCATCTTTATGGCTTGCATAGGTATTAGCTACGCTTGCCAACCAGCCATTTGTGTTGAAATTTTCAATGTCCCAGTAAGGTACGGTTGGATAACTGGTATACCTGGGTGTGGCGACATTGTATTTTTTAAGGAGTGCAGCAGTTTCCATTATTTAAGCGCTTTTATGGTAGAACATTCGTTTTGACAGCAGCATGCACTGCCTACGCATTTACCTGCAGTCCACTGATCGAGGTTCTTGATTACCTGTTCCATCCGTCCTTTAGCACTGGAATCGCCGGATGCCAAAGGAACGTTTGCCACTTTAACGCCTGCAGAACCGGCAGCTTTTAAATCAAGATGGTCTGTTTGGAAGGATGAGGTTGCGATATATTTTATACCCAGGGCTTTTAGCCCCAGAATCATCGCTTCACTTAGCTCATCATTATTAAAAACCAATAGGGCTTCCTTTCCTGTTGCAAATGAAAGCGTATCGGCTGTTAAACTGTTTGCAATTATGGTAATGTCGTGTTTTTTATAATTGGCCAGTACCAACCATTCCTTTTCATCGGGTTTGATGTTGTAAGCTATAGCTTTCATATACAGAGTTTATATATACAAAACTATGGCCCATGGCAGATGCAAGAGATGAGAATGCTTAGAGAAAAAAGTGATTTTAGTTACTTTTGGTGCTTTGGCGGTTGGAGTTGGGCGTTTGGAGCCAAAGAACCGATTAGATTAGTCCAGAGTCTGAACTCTTAGACAGATACATTCCCTAATAATTGTGTACAGTAATTATTAGTATTAAGATCCCTGCCTGCGCAAGGATGACGACGCAAGAAGAGAAGGCTGTCAAATATAAAACAGTTGGCAATTTACTGTTAACCGATTTAAACAGTTAACCGATTAACCCAACTTCATAACCATTTTACTGTTTAATATTCCTGAGTTTTTCGATCGAGAGGATATTTATAGCATTGCCTGTTTTATCGATCAGTTTTTCATCTTTAAAATCAGCAAGCATCCTGCTTACGGTTTCGCTGGCTGTACCTACCAATGCGGCAAGGTCATCGCGCGAAATCCGGATGGTACAACTGTCGGAAATACCATCGCCAAATTTTGCTGCAACCTGCAGCAATGCTTCTGCCACACGCTTTCTTACCGAGGAATAGGCGAGCTGAAGCATTTGTTTCCCTTTATCCCGTATATTGCCCGACAACAAACCGATAAAAGTTTTTGAAACCGTTTGGTGATTGAGCAGGTATTCCATAAAATCTACCTTTGGAATATGGATAATATCCGATTCAATTAAGGTTGCCGCATTGTCTGTATAAACCCCGCCATTGCAGAGGCTTTCGTATCCAAAAAAATCACCATCCCGATAGAGATTAGATGAAAGCTCCCTACCATCTTTAAAACGTTTGTAGGTTTTAACCTGGCCCTTAACCACATAATAAAGATGGGTTGGTTCATCTCCTTCGATATAAATAATCTGTTTATTGGCTATTGGTTTAGATTTGCCCTTCTTACGAAGCTCTTCCATCACCGTTTCGCTATTGCCTGATGCCGGATTGAAACCTGCCGATTGCTGTTTTTTCTTAAACCTGCTTTCTATCGCCTTAAAAAGTTCGATATCATCAAATGGTTTGGTCAGGTAATCATCGGCCCCCATTTCCATACCCCGCCGCATATCTGCCCGTTCGGTTTTGGCAGTGATAAAAATAAAAGGAATATTGGCCGTTTTCTGGTTTTTGTTCAACAGATACAGTACACCATAACCATCCAGTTCCGGCATCATGATATCGCAGAGAATCACATCGGGCAAATGGTTTAAAGCCATTTCTACACCCAGCTTACCATGTTTAGCGGTAAAGGTTTCATAACCGGCCAGATCAAGCACTTCGGCCGTACTTTCCCTGATGTCGTCATTGTCTTCGATAATCAAAACTTTCTTGTTCATGGGGCTTAGTTTATGATATTATTTCCAAAGGAAAAGGTGAGCGTAAAAACCGTACCTGAATTTTGTTCGCTCTGGCAGCTTACTGTGCCAGCCATCAGGCCAACATATCTTTTTACAATGTTGAGGCCTAAACCTGTTCCGGGAATATCGCCTGTATTGTGCGCCCTGAAAAATGGCTCGAAAAGGTTGCTTTGGTCTACCTGAGGAATGCCGATCCCGTTATCTTTTACCTCCAAAATGAGTTCATCATCTTTCAAAATGGAATTAAACTGGATCAGCGTATCTTCACCTGAGTATTTTATTGAATTGGAAATCAGGTTAATCACACAGTTTTTCAACAGGTTAGGATCGAGGTAAACTTCGGCGGTTGTACCGGTATGTTCGTAAATAATGTGCTGATTCTGTTTGGTCATCATTTGCATTTCTTCAGCAATTTCTTCAGCAAAACTGATGATATTGAAAGATTGAGCAGATGCTTCAACTTTTCCTGCCTCGAGTTTTTCTAATGACAGGAAATCATTCAGGATCGTAGTGAGGTTATTGATCGAATTTTTGATTTTTAAGGTATGTTTCTCTACACTGGCTACATCCTGTTTGCTGGTGTATTTATCGATTAAAGAGGCTGATAACTGAATGGAGCTTAACGGCGTCCTAAACTCGTGCGAAGCCATAGATACAAACCTCGTTTTGAGCTGATTGAGTTCCTTTTCCTTTTGAAAAAGAGCCTGCATATTCTCTTTGGCCATCTCTAGTTCTGATACCAGTTTAACCAGATCGTGCGTACGTTCTTTGATCTTAACCTCTAATTTTTCGGTATAACTTCTGATCTGCTCTTCATTGGCCTTTTCTTTACTCAGATCGTGGATAAAACCGGTGTAAATTTTCCGGTCGCTAAATTTGATTTCGCTTACGCCCAGCCGAAACGGGAAAACAGAACCGTCTTTGCGTTTGCCAGAAACTTCTCTCCCGGTTCCGATGATGTGTTTCTCGCCGGTGTGTTCATACCTGGATAGGTATCCGTCATGGCGGGAATGATCGGGCTCTGGCATTAAAACCGATACATTTTTGCCTACCAGCTCTTCCCTGCTATAGCCAAAAAGCTCCAGCGCAGCCGGATTTAAATGTTCTATAATCCCCCTATCATCAATGGTAATAATCCCATCAATGGCATTTTCAATAATCGCATCCAAAAATTTCGACCTGTCCATTTCGCATCAAGTATATCTTGGTAAATATAGAAAAGTTATTCCCGATCTTTTTTTATTATCCTACGATCAACCTATCCATTTTGTCTTTCGAGTTTGCCAACTGTTCATAAATCCCCTTCAACTCCCCTGATGCCTGATCGGTAACTTCGCTGAATAGTTTTTTGTAATAATTAATCCCTTCTGTCAACTGTGATTTAAACCCGTTTAACTGTTTTATTTTTTTATCGCTGAAGTTTTGCAACTGCTGTTTAATGTCTTCCTGCAGATAATCGATATAAAGATTAAGCTCTTTGATAAACAGATGTGGCCTTTCTACCTGTGCCAACAGGTTAATTTTTCCATAGATATGGCCAACCATTTCGTCAAATGAATAGACATCAGAAAAATAAGCGAGGTTTGGCCCCGGACAAATGGCTACCGCTGTACTTTCTTTTGGTTTAGCGATGTTGTATTTTAAATAGGTGGAGGCACATAAGCCCTCGCAAAGGCAAATTTTTTCGGTTATCAGCTTAAACTGTTTTTGATATTCATCGGTAGATAATCCTGCTGTTTTTAAGCTTTTGATCTTTAAGTGCTGGTATTCGCGCGATGCCGTACAGATGGCCTGCTCGGTAAACTCTGTGTTATTACAAAGATATTTTTTGGTACATGGGCTCCCCGGACGACCCTTTTCGATCCGCTCGATACGCTGGTGATCTATTGTACTGTTTTTAAAATTATTAAACCGGATACCCAGCGGGGAAGCGCCACTCAGATAAAAGTCGCTTTCTGTAGAACCAGCCAATTGCGCCAGTGTTCCGGCATCTACATTGGTTACCTCGGGCACCAACAGGAAAGGGCTCCCCCATCCCGTGGCATCGAGATTATAATACCGCAGGAGGAACTCGTGTTCTGCCGCGGTACCGATACCACCCTGAACACTGATCCGTTGTTTAGGCTGTTTTTGTGTTTGGATCCCCTTTTGTGCCAAAGCAGATTGGTACATGGTAAAAAGTTCCATACACATATCTTTTCTTTTGAGCTTAAATTCTTCTAAAATCGGTCCCAATAAATACCCTTCTGTTGCAAATGCATGACCGCCACAGTTCAGCCCCGATTCTATCCTGAACTCCGATACCCATAATCCTTTTTTTGCCAGAAATTTAGCCTGGATCAATGCCGATCTGAAGTCGCTGACCTTTAAAGTGATTTTCTTTTTAAGGTTCTCACTTGCATCTGGAAAAAAATCTTCAAAATTTTCTATATAGCTGTATAATTTAGGGTTCATACCGGCAGAGAGTATAACGGAGGCATTCAGTTTACTTTCGGCAAAACCACGTAAGGCTGATAAGGCATCGGTATTGAAATCGCCAGAGTATTCTCTATCTATAAAGTTCATTTTATCTACCTTGGCCATGATATTCACATCAATAGCCCCCATCCGCATCGCATTTTTCAAAAGCGATCCAAAGGTCTGTTTGGTTTCACCTTCGGGATATTCCAACATCAGGTCGTAACCATGTTTTAATTTAGAAGTATCAGGCAGTAAATCGAAATAGCGACAAATATCACTTCCGATTGTAAAATCCTGCAGCTTTAAGGCTTTAAAATCTTCGGTTATGGTTTCCTGCAAAAAGTTAAGGTAGGCGGTGATGCGTTGGCTCCGGCTGTTTGTTGCTTCTTTTGGAATCGCTACGAAAGGAACAGCGCGTTTCGCTGAGTGATAAGCGCGCATGCGCTCGATCAGTTCGTCATCAACAATAGAAAGCACGGAGGAAATGCCATACCTGGCAACTTTTAAAGGGGTGTCGATAGAATAGCCTAAGCCCAATACAGGGATATGGAATGAATGTGGCATCGTATTTCGTTATATATGAGTATGACCTTTCGTAACGAAAGGTCAAATAATTTCGAAAGCAAAACTATTGTAATTAGCGTATCCCAGTGATGATGCCTGTCAACACAAAAAATGAGTTCTATCATTTTTCGAGGCAATGATGACCGATTAGAATATTGAAATCATGATTAAATTTATCAATTACTGCTATCATTAACCTCAAACCTACCGGTTTTAAGGTGAAGGACAATTTTGAATACAATGATTTCATCATCATAAGCATCGGTTTTTCCAGTGCCATGTGAGGGCTGCTCTGATGGGGTATTGGTTAAAGGCATCATCCGGTGGATAATGCCCTGAAGTGCTCTTTGTTTTTCGCCAGCATCGGTAACTTCCTCAAATTTCCCCCAGCACACCACACTTTTCCAGTTATAGGTATCACGGATCTGGTCAGTCTGAAAGCAGACCTGGGGATTACTTTTCATCATCCTGATTTTCTGGCCCGGAGCAGAATGTGCGTAAACCATGCCGCTGCTGTACACATAATTAATGGGCACAATGTAACTCACACCATGGGCATGACAGGCCAAACGGCCTATATATTGTTCGCTAAGGAGTTTTTCTATCTCCTCTTCTTCTAGTTTTCCTAACATTTTCTTATGATTAAATACTGCTAATAAACACTAATCGCCCGAAATATCCAGCACAATCCTGCCTTCGATCTCACCCTTTTTCATCTGTTCGAATACTTCGTTAATGTCTTCGAGTTTTGCCAGTTTAACCTGCGCCCTTACCTTTCCGTCTACGGCAAACTCAATAGCTTCCTGCATATCTTTTCTGGTGCCCACTATAGAGCCCCTAATGGTGATCCGGTTCAGCACAGTATCGAATATCGGAAGGCCAAAACTACCTGGAGGTAAACCGTTTAGCGCTAAGGTGCCTTTTCTGCGTAATGCCGAAAGCCCTTGACTAAAAGCAACAGGTGTTACGGCAGTAACCAATACACCATGCATGCCACCAGTCTGTTTTTTAAGAAACTCGCCAGGATCCTGCTCAAGCGCGTTCACTACAATGTCGGCACCGAGTTTTCTGGCCATCTCCAGTTTATCGTTTGATATGTCAATTGCAGCAACCTGAAAGCCCATGGCTTTTGCATACTGAACACCAAGATGGCCAAGTCCGCCGATGCCCGATATGGCAACCCACTCTCCCGCTTTAACCTCGGTTTCTTTTAAGCCTTTATAAACGGTAACGCCGGCACAGATAATCGGTGCCATTTCTGCAAAATTTACATGTGAAGGAAAATGAGCAACATATCTCGAATCTGCAATTACATATTCTGCGAAACCTCCGTTAACACTATAGCCAACGTTTTGTTGTTCGTAGCATAATGTTTCCCAGCCTGTTAAACAGAATTCGCAACAGCCGCAGGCACTGTATAACCATGGCACACCAACTACCTCTCCCTCCTTAACACTTTTAACATCATGGCCCATGGCAGCTACCAGTCCGATAGCTTCGTGACCAGGTACCAGGGGCATTTTTGATTTTACGGGCCAGTCGCCATTGCAGGCATGTAAATCGGTATGGCATACGCCACATGAAATTACTTTTACCAGAATCTCATATTGATTGAGTGGTCTAACCGGAAGTTCTTCTATGACCAGTGGTCCTCCATATTCATGGATAACTGCGGCTTTCATTGTTTTAGGATACATTTCTTTTTGTTTAGGAATTGATTTTGTTCATTTACTGGCCACTACATTGGAATCTTGTGTTCTGGCGGTAAAGTCAAAAGGGGGATCTGAATGTGATTAGACAAGTTCAGCGTATGGCTGCCGTTGAGCAAGCGATAAAAAAAGCTATGTTTCCGGTGTACCATGGCCAGGATATCGATCTGACCGTTTTCTACGATCCAATCCAAACCTTCTCTAACTCCTTTGCTGTTTAAATGCCTATGATAAATATGCCTGTAGTTAACCCTGTCGGCAACCCGATTTAAAAAATCTTCGGTGTTTTGTTTAGCATCAATCGGGTTGGATATTGAATCTTCGGTATGCATGATGAGAATATCGGCATCAAAGGGTTTTGCGAACTCGGCAAGCGCACATAAAACAGGGATATCACTATGGCTAAAATCTGTTGCAAAAGCTATTTTTTTAGGTTTTTTAAACCGATATCCCGCAGGTATGAGTAAAACTGGTATTTCCTGCCCAATGATTTTCCTGGCCACACTGCCTATGAGTATTTTGGTGAACTTATCCGCAGGGTTTAGTCCGGCCACAACGAGGTTCATTTTACCCTCAGTAAAATATTTATAAACCTCTTGTTCAACTTCGCCACGAACCGATCGCCCAAAAACTTCTGCTTTAAAACCAAACTCATGATGGGCCTTTTTATATTTTTCTTCAACTCTTTCCACAAGCTTTTCCAGTGCTTTTTTTGCATCATCTTCGATAAGCTGATATTCTTCAATCGGCCATACCAGGGAGGCTGCAACAGGAGAAAACTCCGGAACCTGAAAAACATTTAACAGTTCTACCCTGGCACCAATACCATGGGCCAAATCAGTTGCATAATCGGCTGCGTTCTCCGCTGTTGCAGAGAAATCAACAGGTACCAGGATCTTTTTCATATTAAGCTCTTTTTTGTTGTATATAAAGTTTGGAAAAACCCAAGGTTAAAAATATGAGCCACATCAGTTATTAAAATGATCGTTATCCAATGCATGATGAGTATGACAAAGGGATATTTAGACTAATTATCATTACCACAAAAAAGGCCAGATTCATTATCCTTTCTGTAATTTCAGTCTTTTAAATTATTCCCTTATAGAAAATGAGTGTTCATATAGGCTTAATGATCTGGAAAGAAATGAAGCAGAAAGATATCTCTGTTTCAGACATTGCCACAGCGCTTGAGATCAGCAAAACAAAAGCACAGGAAATACTGAATACCGCAACCATCGATATCCTTACACTAGTGCGCGTCAGCGAAATCCTGAACTATAATTTTTTCAGCTATTACGAAAGTGGAAAGGTGTTCTCGAAGATCGAGTTGCAAGAGAAACATAAGCTCACGGCAGAAGTAGACCGCTTGAAGGCTTTGCTCAATGAGAAGAACAAAGCACTGGAACTTCAGGAAAGGTTAAACAAGATTCAGCTCAGTACGATTTCGCTGTTGGAGAAAGGACAGTTTAGATAAACCAGCCTGATCAATTATTGATCATCACCGATTTATCTAAATGTCAATCCTATTAAACAATCTTATTTAAACTTGAGGTTTAACGATACAATGTTCGAAACCAGACTTGTTGAGCGGGAATAGTGGCCGTATCTTAATTCGAGCATGTTCAACCTTTGCCAGCCAAAAACACCTTTTGGTGGAGCAAACCTAATACCTGCGCCATAAAAATCACTGCTAAGGGTTGATAGGTCATAATCGCTGGTAAAATACTGCTCCGAAGCCTGATGCTGTCCATAGGGCGCAAAATACTTGGTTCCCACCTGGTTATTGTAACGGTAGAAAGGACTGATTGAAAAGAACGAATTGATCTTCACGGGAATTTCGAGTTCTGCCGTATGTGCCCTTATCCCCCAGTTATCCATATAATACCGGTAAAATGTACGTATTACAAAACGGTCGTCCAAAAAGTAATTCATCCGCAAACCTATTGGTAGTTTATAACGCTTATCGGGCAAAGTTTCTGAGCGCATCGAACCATCTGTAAAATAATCACGCTGATATCTAGTGGCCAACAAACCTTTTTGATAGGATGGTTCCAAAATCAGGGAAGCCTGAAATTTTTGGTTGATTACCTGCGAGATGGAGAACGACGCACTAAAGGAATTCCTTGGGGCGGTATCATATTGCTCACCTCCCCTTCCGGTATTGCCCGTCCGAAGTTCTAATGGCAGGATAACCGTCCATTGATCCAGGAAGGCCTGAAGTTTGAAATCAAACTGCGTATTTTTATCTTTTGATAAACGTGTAAGGTTAAAAGCCGCGCCCATCGACTGATAATCGAACTCTGTTGAATAAGATCCTGTAAAACCAAAGGAGTTCCCTGTTTCTTCATTAGAGTGTGTCCAGTTTAAGGAAGGATAAATACGGGTATCAGCAGAAGAGGCCGAAGAAATGGTGCTTGGATCGATTTTATCAGAAGAGGCCGAAGTATAATGATCTACACCAAGCTCAAAAAGGAAAGTGTTTTTTTTACCTCTTTTGTTAAACTTCGACATCTGCAGATCGATGGTATTGGCAAAATCACTCAGTTTTTCGGTACCGATACCACCTGTTACTGCAGAATTATTGCCGTCCTGATGATAATAAGCAGAAACGAGATTAATCTCGTCTATCTTTAACTTTCTCGACTGGTATTTACTGCTGTCTACTTTTGCGGCTTCCGGTCTGGTTTGTGCATAGGTGCTCAATATACCGAAGTACATGAAAAGCACATGAAGATATATTTTTCTCATTTTCTTAGAGCGCGTTAATTACATCCGCAACCGCCACCGCTTTTGCCCCCGTTTGCACCTGAAGCACCCTCCCGGTAAAGCTGAAAACTCTGTTCAAATTTCTGGGCCTTTCGGGCTGAAAGGATCATATCCGCATCGTTAAGTTTACTTTTTTGATAAGGTTTTACACTACTACAGGCGCTCAGCAAGCCGATGATCGAAAATACCGAGATAGACAGGAAAAAAAATGTTCTGGAACTTTTCATATTTATATCACATTAATATTGTTTGAGGTAAAAACCCTGTCATTATCGTCGATAACAATACAGGCCACTTGTTTAATCTGGTTGATCAGCTCGAGGCCAACCTTTACACCCATCACTACCACAGGTGTTGCCAGTGCATCAGCCAGCTCGGCACTTGGGCAGATGATACTCACGCTCTTCACACCACTTACCGGCAGTCCGGTCTTGGGATCTATCGTGTGTGAATAGCGCTTGCCATTTATCGTCACATATTTTTCATAACTGCCCGAAGTGGCAATCGCCATATCACTGATCTTCAGTGCAGAAAATGCTCTGTCGGTTTGTTCAGGATCTGCAATACCTACTGTCCAGGGATGACCATTAGCCTGGGTTCCCCAGGTAACCAGGTCGCCAGCTGCATTTACAATTCCACTTTTAATGCCCAGCTTTTGCAGCACGATCTTCGCCTTATCCGCCGCGTATCCTTTCCCAATCCCGCCAAAGCCGATACGCATGCCCCTATTTTTTAAAAAGACAGTCGATTTATCCTTGTTCAGGATCACATTCCGATAATCGATCAGCCCTACAGAAGCCAATGCAGTTTCTTCATCAGGCAGGCTGGTCATATTGGGATCAAAGTTCCAGAGCCGCTTATCTATAGATCCATAACTGATATCGAATGCGCCATCGGTAATTTCTGATATCCTGATGGAACGTTCGATAAGACTGACCATTTCATCATCTACTTTTACAGGTTTAAGCCCCGCGTTTTCATTGATCAGACTCGTCTGACTAAGATCGCTGAAAGTGGTGAGCAGGTATTCTATCCTTCTCACTTCCGCAATGGCAACATCAATTGCAGCATTGCCCGCCTGCACGTGCTCGGCGATCACCGTAAACTCAAATCGGTTTCCCATGAGCTTCAGTATCCGGTTTACAGAAACAGGTGTAGTCATTTTAACTTATTTTTTTAATTTATCAATTTCGGATACAAAAGCCTGCGGCGTTTCATCAGGAAAGCCGTCCCAGCTTTTCAGCACCTTTCCATTTTCATCTACCAGAACGGTGTAGGGGAACTTGCCGTCCTTATTATAAATTTCTGCAAGTGACTCATTGAGCTTGATCTGCTCTTTGGGCAACTGGTTTTTCTTCTGCCTTGGAAAATCGGCCCTTACGAGCAACAGATTGGCAGCTGCATACTGCTCAAAGCTTTCAGATTCTAAAATTTCTTTGCGCAAACGGATACATGGGCCACACCAATCGGAACCCGAAAAATTGATCAGGATCTGCTTATGCGTTGCTTTGGCCTGTTTCTGCGCTTCCGAAAAATTCCCCGTCCATAATGCGGGAACAGACAATAACCCAAAAAGGGCAACAAAAAGTAGTCTCATATGATTTTAAGAATAAACTTTTAAAGTGGTACCCGTAAGCTGGGTATTGTAAACGGTTAATGAACGTGATGCCGGGCCATTTGTAACGGCCCCGCTCTCTGAAAAGATAGCGCCATGGTTTGGACAATAGAACCGGCTATTTGCCGACTGATAGGTCAATGTGTAGCTTTCATGTGTACATGAACGTTGCACGGCAATGTAAGCCCCGGTTTTGGTTTTTGCTACAATAACCCCATTCGACAGCAAAGATCCGCCATTATTTAGCAGTGCAGCATTGGCAGACAAACTTAAGTCGAGCGTAAAATTTACTCCCGTTGGCCCTGAAGTGTCCGATGAGCTACTGCCATCAGTTTTCTTACAACCTAGGCAAGTAATCAGGGCAAAAGCCGCGGCATTCATCCCGATACTGTTAAGAAAAACTTTTCTGTCCATAAGCTTTATATAGTTAAAATAAGCAATTCAATCAGATACTCAGCCAATGCCCCGGTAGATAAGGGTTTAGTATCGACGAGCAAAGCCTGAAAAATATTTGTAAAATTCTATCTATAAAAAAGCATTAGGGCTCCGTGTACTTTAGCCATCCAATTATCCAGAAATTTGGATACTAGATTGACTTCACGTAACAAAACTATCGACAAAATCTGAAGACATTCTGAAGTTGGTCCAGTAAACGTGTTAAATATTTGTTAAGAGTGTTTTTAAATCAATTGAATTGATCTATAAATTATTTATCATCCCCTCCGTTGATCATATCCGAAACAATTCCTTTTCCACCCTGTCGCTCGGCTAGAAACACCCCTGCCAGATGAAGAACAATAAAGCCCAGTATAAGGTACATACAAAAGCCGTGGAATTCCTTTATGCTGTGGTTGAGGTTTTCCGGGATGTTCGTATAATCTTCAAAAGCCAATAGCAAACCGGTAACAACCATCGTTAACAGCAACAAATAAAAGATGAGATATAAGCCCTTTACCACCAGTTCGTGCTTCGCCATTTCCCTTTCCTTTTTTAAGATAAAATAAGCGCGGTAAGCTTTTTTGAGTTTGTGCAATAGTTTTTGTCCAGCAGGCAGGAAGAATTCGGCGATTAGCCTGAAAAGAAAAAGTGCAGCTAAGGCATAACCGAAATAAATGTGTATCCCCCATACCTGATCTTCTAGGCCATGGGTTACCGCGGCAGCCTGTTTATCGTTCACAGTAGCACCTGCATTCATTAGTTCTACTTTTACAAAAGTACGCTGTGTACGGTCGAAAAGTAAGGAGTTGATGAGCACGGTGAGGAGTGATCCTGCCATCACAATGAAATTTATCCAATGCCAGAAACGTGCAGTTGATGCATATTTTTTTTCTTTTTTGATCTCTCCGATTTCCTGATTTAAAGGTGCGATAATGGCCATAAAAAAAATTAATCATTAAATACAATCGTAAACGTGTGCAGGTCCTGACGATAGAAATAATCAAGCAGATACTGTTGCCGGTTACAGATCTGCTTGAGAATGGCAAGCCCCAAACCTGTACCTTCAGAAGCATGGTCCTTATAAAACCGATCGAATATTTTATCAGGATCGAGTGCCGGATTATGGCCAGTGTTGGCAAATACAATTTTTTCTGCATCAAGGCTGATCTCAATTTTCCCTCCATCGTAATTGTGCCTGATGACATTGCTAAATAAGTTGTTGATCAATATTTCCAGCAGTTGCCGGCTTGCAGATGTGGTTATGTCTGCTAACATCATATCGAGGGTTATATACCGTTCAGAGATAAGTTCATGAAAATAAACAGCCTTTTCTTCTATCAGTAATTTCAGGTTAATCTGTTCCTTATCCTGGAGTAAATTGTTGTCAATTTTAACCAAAAGCAAAAGCGATTGATTAAGCTTGGTCAAACGTGAAGTAGCCTTATATAATTCAACCAGGGTTTCGCCATCTTCTTTGCCCAGAACATTTGATTGGAGCATATTATCAAGTTTCGAATTGATTACGGCTAACGGCGTCATCATCTCGTGCGATGCATTTTCGGTAAATAGCTTGATCTCATTATAATCAGATTTCACTTTTCCCGAAAGTTCCACCAATACCCTGTTAAGCTGCCTGAATTCTTCAACAGGCATATCAACTGGGTCATAAGGTTGGTCATGGTTGATGTTAAATGAAGTAATATTCTTCAAAAGCTGCTCAAAAGGTGTCCAGATCTTTTTGAGCAAAATTCTGTTAACCATAAGAACCAGCGCAAAAAGTAACATAACAGGTATCACGATAATCAGACAGACATTCCTGATCTGTTCCTGCCGTTCAAATTTTGAGGCAATAACCAAAATCTGGTAAGGTTGCCCAACAAGCTCCAGTTCTGTTTTAAGATATCTTGCGGTCTCTGTACGGTGCTTTACCGGATTGTAAAATACCGTATCTGCGTAACTGCTGGAAGGATAAGCTTTTGTTATCTTTTTATACTGAACAATCAGGTCCTCAAATTCGTGCGGCTGATAAAAGTTCCCCTCTGCTGAATATTCCTTCACCTCCATAATCTCCTCTACCAAGTCGTGGTCGATCTGCTGATCAAGATAGTATGCGAGCATCCGATAAAAAAGAAAGCCGATGAGCAGCAGCCCAAAAAGACTGATGATCATCAGGATCCGGTTATATCGCGTGAAGAGCTTCATAAGTTTATAAATTTATATCCGACACCATACACTGATTGAAAATAATCTTTGCTTCCTCCATCAATCAGCTTTTTTCTGATGTTCTTGATGTGGGTATATATAAAATCAAAGCTATCTGCCATATCAGAATCATCACCCCAGATATGCTCTACAGCGGCAGATTTCGAGATCACCTTACCTTTATTGGAAACAAAATAAAGCAAAAGATCGAATTCTTTTTTTGTCATGTATACCACTTTGCCTTTCACAAGCACCTCATTAGCATCAAGATCTATCCTGATCTCATTAAATTCGATATGGCGGTAGCCCTGCGCACTCTTTCTGCGCACTACTGCAAGGATTCGGGCATTCAGCTCAGAGAGGTGAAAGGGTTTGATCAGATAATCATCCGCACCACTGCTTAAGCCTTCTATTTTTTGATCAATGGAATTTCTTGCCGAGATAATAATCACCCCTTCGGGCCTGTTCATTCTTTTAAGATAATTCAATATCTGAAGGCCTTCCCCGTCGGGAAGGGTCAGGTCCAGTAGCACACAGTCGTACTCATACACGCTAAGCCGTTCAAGGGCCTCGGCATAGGTTGAAGCCATACTGCAGAGATTACCCTCAGCCATAAGGTATTGGGCTATACTGCGCTGCAGGCCAGGCTCGTCTTCAATAATGAGGATCTTCATGATTGGCAAATATGCTATAAGATACTGAAGACATTTTGAAGTTTGAAAAAAAACAGCAAACCGGCATATATATCCTGCCAAATTTAAATGTTATTCCCATTAGTCGCTGCAATGGGTTATTCGGGGTGTAAGTACTTGTAGAGTATGCCAACCTGATTTGTTGACACAAAGATTTACGAGAATCTATTTTTGATAAAGATATAAAATACTTTATAATCCATACCGGGTTTATCAATCTAAACTACCCTACCTGTTCCATTTTCAAGAAAAAAATCACCACAAGCTGGTCTTTTGCCTGGATGAGCCTACCCATTTTCTTTGGAGGGATCAGATTAAAATCTGAAAAATTGATTGGCTGTTGTCCAGTTAGCTCCATTAAGCCCTGTTTAACATTTACCTGATAACAGATTTCAAATCTCTTTAATATCCCTGAAAGGGTAATCTCGACATCACCTTTGAGAAAATTACGCTGACCTACCGAAGGGATTTCTTTTAAAGAAAGGAATTTGATCTTAAGGGTTGGAAATTTATTCTGCTGCAGGGTGTTCAATAACTGTTTAGTCATCATTGTACTGTTGCATTCAAAATTCTTCACCTCAAGATTTAAGGTCCCGGAGAGCATAATATGATCTGTTTTATCCTTTGCAACTAGAACCGTATCGGTTTTGGGATAACGCAGGACTGTACAGGAAAACCGGTTTATATTGGTGGTTCCATTAACGGTGAGCATACTGTTTTCGCTCACTACCCATCTAGAGGTACTTTTGATTTTTCCTGCTGGCCTCAAGCTGGCCAATAGAAAAAAAAGGATGGTTAAAAGTGGCTTCATCAAGATTTTTTTTTTAAAAAAGGTAGGAACAGATCGCTCCTACCCAATGGCTTATTGGTTAGAACCCTACAACGGCCTGGATCACATAACCTTTGAATTTTCCACCGCTACGAAAATCTGTGAGTGGAAAATCTTTATACTTCTGGCTTACGTACTCGCCTTTTAACAATATATTTTTGGTCATAAACCAGCCGGCGGCAAAAGCAATACGGTCTATTTTTACATCACCGCTGTAAACGATTGCAGGAGTTGTTCCTGCTGCCGCTACATCTGCCATTGCAACCTTAACCACATTATATTTTGCCCCGATAAAAAAATTTTCTGTCTTGCCGAACCTATATACGCCATCTATGGCCATCTGCTCCGCTCCCCTGCTATCAGTCTCAGTTTTTGATCTGCCCTTCGCGTTTTCATAGGTTGCAAAAAGTTCCAGTCCCTGTAGTTTTATAAATCCGTTTAGCTGAAAGGCATTTACTTTTTTGGTAAAACCAGGATTAAAACGGCCTGAAAAAGCGTTCGTGGTACTAACAGCGCCAACTTTTTCCAATACCATAAAATAGTTTGAACCCGTACGGTCGCCACCATATAGCGTTTGGCCGCCCGAACTATTATTGCTGTAATAAGAAGCGGCTAAACGTACCCTCAAGTCGCTGTTCAATTGTTTATCAAAACCACCCTTTATGTAAACGGCTGGCGATTTATGCACGTTTGCATCCTGCGAGGTTGCGATCAGACTGTCGATGTTACCTTTGATCATCCCATTGGAAACGCCGATTAAACCAAACAGCGCATTTTTGCTCACTAAAACTTCTCCACCAATCTCAGTGGTAAAGCCATCCATGATGTAATTTTCAATAAAAGGATTATAGAGTGTTTGTCCGCCATCAGACCTGCGGAAATGCTGATCGCCATAATTGATTTCCATATGTCCGATCTTGATAGTAGTTACCGACATGATATCCTCCCAGATTTTACCCTTAAATGGCAGCTTATCAAACTGGATGTATCCACCCTTAACCCAGGTTTCGTTGTGGTGACGGGAAGAAAGATAACTTGTGAGGTTAAGCCTGATCCCATCAGCGAGTTGCACGTCCATAAAAAGATTGGCATTTGCGGTATTGAAACCTGGCGTAATTTTATAGAGTCCACCCGATAGATTTTCGTGCTTCAGCCCCTGAAACGATTGTGTAAAGCCTGCACCAAACTGAACCTTTATTTTATTGAATACGGCATTGCTATCTTTGGGTGCTTCAAACACATTAATACCGGATTTGTCATACGGCCTCAGATTAGCAACCTGTGCATGCACCTTAATTCCATATAAGCTTGCAATTGCGGCAATAAGTACCGAAACCAGGGTAAATTTATTTTTCATGATCTTCTGTTTATTGATGGGTATTATTTTGCTGACGAAACTTTAGCATAATCGAGTTCAAAATGGATAACGAGGTTATTCCCCACTTTCATGGCACCTAGCATAAAACTTGGTGGTTCAATGCCATAATCGGTGAGCATTAATTTCTCACTGCCGTGGCAACTGATCGAACCATCGGCATTTACCAAAGCCATTACCTTCATCGAAAGGCTCTGTGTTTTACCCGCAATGGACAGTATCCCCGTAGTTTGGATCGAATACCGGTTTGCCTGCACCATAGTAACTGTCGCGAAGGTGAGCCGATAGCTTATTTTAGGAAATTCCTTTTCATTCAGCGTCTTGTAAGTACGTTCGTCCATACCAGATTTCCCGCTTTTGAGACTCTTGGTCGCCAGGGTAAATTTTAGTGCAGTTACATCGGTCATTTCACCAAGGGAATTGAAGTTAAAAGTACCCGTACTCTCGAACTGTTTGGATATCATCGACCAATCATGCACATTGGATGTACCTGTTACCTTTACTGAACTGCTATTTGATTGCGTAAGCTGATAGGCCGTTTGCGCTACTGTTGCCAGCGGCGAGAACATCAACAATAGTAGAATAGGCTTGATTTTTTTCTGGAATATTTTGATTGTTTTCATAGCAGGGTTATTGGGTCAAACTGTTGGTCAAACCTACCCCGTTCTACGTCCAATTTTTGTGAGGAGCGACAGAGGGAAAACTGATACTCATTACTTTTTGATAAATCAAACAAACTGATTATCAATACCATAAATCAACAGCATAGCAATAGCATTATTCCAAGCTTACTTATGCGGCAATGGGTAGTCATTTCGACAAAAATGATTCTTATCTATTAAATTGGTACTTTGAATTTAAACATTAAATACCTAACTTTAGTGGATAGCATTTGCAGTAAGAAAGTACTGGTGAGTGATTCGGTGAGTCAATTACCATAAGTGTCTTTTAAACCACATAGAGCAAGATTTTAAGCTGGGGTTCAGTTCCCCCACTCTCCGCCGAGGTATCAAAACCTAGATCAAGCCTGAAACCGAAAGATTTCAGGCTTTTTTCATTTCTAAAACTTTCATTCTCTGAACACTTCTTATACGCTTATAGATTATATTCGCTAAAATATTTAAACCGAAACGCCTCATTTTTATGAAAACACCTGTAACTTTTCTTATCCTGTCGCTCCTGATGATGGCAGATATTGATGCACAAACAACCATCACTTTAGATGCAAATGATAAGGGAAGGGTTTTTGAAGGAATTGGTGCCGTGAGTGCAGGTGCTTCTACCCGTAACCTTTTCGATTACCCTCAAAAGCAACGCTCCGAAGTTCTTGACTTTCTATTCAAACCAAAATTTGGTGCTGGTTTTCAGCACCTCAAAGTCGAAATAGGCAGTGGCGAAAATTCTACCTGTGGCAGTGAGCCTTCTCATGCGGTTACACGCGGGGAAATGCTCGACCCTAAACCTCGGGGTTACGAGTTCTGGTTAATGGCGGAAGCGCGCAAACGCAACCCGAAAGTGATATTGGATTGTCTACCATGGGCTTATCCCAACTGGGTTGGCCATCCCTTTTCCCAGGAGTCTGCAGACTGGATGGTTTCATTTTTGGACGTTGCCCGCAAACATTACGGACTGGAAATCAACTGGATGTCTGCGGCCCAAAATGAAAATGGAACGGACCTGAACTGGATCGCCAAAAGTTTAAGACCTACATTAGATGCCCATGGTTTTTCAAAAGTAAAACTGCAGGCTCCTGATGATGACAGTGAATACTGGCAGGTTTTTGACCACTTTGAGAAAAATAGCGAATTTAATAAGCTCATCAGTGCCGTTGGTTATCATTATCTGGATGGCCGCGAGCCCTGGGAAATCGATCAGAAAGGCAGTCATCCTGCCACAGAGAAAGCAAAACAATCGGGCAAACCGCTATGGGCAAGCGAGGAATGGAGCCAGTCGGGGCAGCAATGGGGCGGAAATGGTTCTTTGTACCTGGCCAGGCTAATGAATAAACTCTATACGCGCGACCGCGTCACAAAATTCGAAATCTGGTCTCCCTTAGATGGTATTTACAACCAGATTGACTGGGCGAGTACTGGAGCAATGCAGGCAGATTCGCCATGGAGTGGTCATTATACGGTATGGTCATCGATATGGGCACTGGCGCATACCACACAATTTGCAGAACCTGGCTGGGTATATATGGATCAGGCTTGCGGGCAGTTCAATACCGATACCTGGCGTGGCAGCCATGTGGCCATGCGGGATCCAAAAACCGGAGACTGGTCGGTAGTTTTCGTAACCGGAGAAAAACAAAAGGTGAAGATTGCAATTGCTAAAGGGCTTAAAAGTGGGCCTGTTTATTTGTGGAAATCTACCGAGAAAGAACAGTTTCTACGCCAAAAACCACTAAAGCTACATCAAAACACACTAGAGCTGGAATTAGAAGCTGATGCAATCTATACCATCACGACTACCACCGGACAAACAAAAGGTACATTTGGCACTCCTCCAGAAAACAAACCCTTCCCATTTCCATATACAGAAGATTTCAGCAGTTATAAGCTTGGTGAAACACCACGGTTTTTTTCGGATCAAAAAGGAACTTTCGAGACCTATCAATATCCCAATGGCGGAATGTGTCTTGCACAGATTGTGCCTGCCCAGGGTATCCTCTGGTATGGCAATTGGTTGCTAAAGCCGCACAGCCTGATCGGTGATGTAAACTGGCAGGATTATGGAATTGAAGGCGATGTTCTAATTGATGGCGGTGAAGTGGAGATAGGTGGCCGCTATGCCGACCGAAATAAACTGGGCCTGCGATTGATTCTCGCACGGGATGGCAGATGGCAGCTCAACTGGCAATACAGCACCCTGGCTTCCGGACAGATTGAATACTTTAACCCTGCCAGCTGGCACCACATGCGCCTGGAAATGAAAGGTGACCAGATTACCGGATTTGTGGATGGTATAAAATTAACCACCGTTACAGACAAATCAAATAGCAAGGGAATGGCTTTTATTGCCAGTTCCTACGATCACAATTTGTTTGACAATATCAGCGTGACTCCAGTTTCTCCCTAATAAACCTTCTAGCGCAAGTCTTTGCGCCCAGGCCTAGGCAAAGGCTTGACTTGTGCTTTCATTAAATATACATATTAATCTCTTCAAAAAATCTCAACTAATTAAGTATTAGAAAGCACAAGTCAGCCAGCCCACATCGTCCTGGCTACTAAGACTTGCGCTAGTGAGGGGGATGACGATACTAATTCAAAATATCTCTTGACATAAACTAACCATTTCGTTATTTTAGTCTTATCATATCCCAATTTTACTGAGCAGCAATTTTTTCTCTTGCGCTCCAACCATTTATCCCAAAATGTATTAACGGGTTTTATACCCATAAATTAATTAGCTATGGCAATAAAAGGCCTGATTAGGGCACCTCCGTGTTTGGGAAAAGCTGTAAGGGCAACAGAAAAACATCTGGAAAAGCATCTTTTTTGTTTAAAAAGGGCAAAAGATCAGGAAAGCTCGCTGCAGTGTGCAGTGCTTCAGCATGAGGGTCATGAAAGCTCCCTGCAATGTGCAGCGGCAAATCATGAGTATCATGAAAGCCTACTGCAGCATGAAGCGACAAATCATGAAGGTCATGATGACTAGCCGCAATGTGCAGCTAGAAATCATTATTAAACAATAAAAAACATTAATCAATCTACTATGATTAACAATTTAGCATTACAAACGCTCAGAAATGGAGAGTATATCCAGTTTATAACCGATACCTTAAATATCGTATCGAAAAACAATCCAGAAAAGCTTAACGTTAGTACACAGTACGAAGCCTTGCGTTTAGCAAAAGATAATGTTGAAAAGCTATTTAAAATCAGTCAGGCCAGTTTGGTAACCGAAGAGTTAGAAGCTATGGATAAACGTAGGGATGATGCCATCACCGGCATCAGTTTGCAGGTGCAAAGTTTATCGTACAGTGCCGATGCGGTAGTGAACAAACATGGTAAAACCCTTTCGGCTCATTTGGCGCTTTTCGGCTCCAGCATAGCAAGAGAAAATTACCAGAGCGAAACCACTATTCTGCGCAATATTGCCAACGACTGGAAGAACAAACCTGAACTGCAGGAAGCGGTAAGCGCTTTAAACCTGGGCAGCTGGCTAACCGAGCTCGAAACGGCCAACAATGAATTTAATCTGGCCTATATCAAAAGGAATGAAGAACTGGCCATGGCACCCACCGAAAAATTAAAGGAACTGCGCAATACGGCGAACAGCCTGTACTACAAACTCCGCACACGGATCAATTCTAACCTCGATATTAACGATGGTGCAGAGCCATGGGCAACCACCGTAAACTTGCTGAACCAGAATATTAGCACGTACACGTTATTGCAAACCCGCCGCACCGCTGGCACTGGCGGTACAGAAGTAACGGGGTAATGATTTTGCGTTTTTGGTTAACTGGTTAATTGTTTAACCGGTTAACTGAAAGCTTCTCCCGCAGATTAAACAGATCATCGCAGATTTTAAAGCAAAATTCAAAGGAGATGAAGCAGCTTCTGAGCATCTGTCATTCTGAGCACAGCGAAGAATCTTTCTCCCTCATATAGCGCAAGTCTTAGCGCCCCAGACCCCTCAGGATGATTAAGCTGTTCTGCGTGAATCAAATTAGATCTGCGGGAACAAATTAAACAAAAAAGTTCTCCCGCGGATCACCGCAGATTTTAAAGTACCCACTCTAGCGCAAGTCTTAGAGTCCAGGCCCAAGTAAAGGCCTGACTTGTGCTTTCATTAAATAAACATTTAAAAGTACAAGTCTACCGGCCCACATCGTCCTAACCACTAAGACTTACGCTAGTGAGTGTACTTTTTCCATAGCTATATTCTGCTGATGTGACGCTTTACTTAACAGGCTCAAATATTTCGACTCTCCCTGAGTTCATGTCATAAACTCCCCCCACAATTAATATTTCACCTTTTGATTCCATTTCCTTCAAAATTGCGCTCCTGTTTCTAATTTCCTGAATAGACAGTTTTACATTTTCATCGCAAACGGCTTCTACGAATAATGGATTTGAAGACACAGTTTCGCCTTTAAAGGTGCTTTTGGCGCTGATCACAGCGGGATTAATTTTTTCGAGCAACTTAGTGATGTTACCCAACTTTACGCCATCAATAGCGGATTTAATGGCACCGCAATATTCGTGGCCCAGTACCAGTACAAGCTTGGCCCCGGAAACTTTGCAGGCATATTCCATGCTTCCCAAAATATCATCATTGATAATATTACCCGCTACCCTGGCCACAAAGAGGTTGCCGATTCCACTGTGAAAAACATCTTCTACCGGCACTCTCGAATCCAGGCACGACAATATAACTGCCTTCGGGTATTGCCCAAGCGAAGCTTTTCTTACCCTTTCTGTGGTATTGCGAATGGTTAGGTTGTCTTTCGTAAAATCGATATTGCCCTGCTTTAAGCGGTTTAACACATCAGCAGGTTTAAGTTTTGACTGTTCTTCTTTTGTTAAAACATCTGAAGTCAGAATATCTTCTGTAGCAATGGTTAGCGTATCTTCCTGATCAATTCCATCATGTTTTATGGTCGAATTGTTTTGCTTGCATGCATTTAGGAGGATGGCTGGAATGATTAGGAAAGCGAAAAAAAAGGTTTTCATATGGGCTTGATATAATGATTAAATTTAGAAAAATATTTAAACATTAAAGCGTTTGGAATTTCCTGTTATCAATTTTGGCGCAATTCTTAGCGCCACCGCCCGCCAAGACTTACATTACGTTTTGTCAGTCTGAGCGTAGTCGAAGACCTTTTTCTGATTAAACATTCATTGTTAACCATATCAGAAATATAAGACCATATAAGCTTATATGTTTCTTAAATGGTTTATATGGTAAAATCCTTCGGCTTCTGCGTGAATCAATTTAAATCTGCGGGAACAAATTAACCAAAAAAGTTCTCCCGCAGATCACACAGATTATCGCAGATTTTAAAGCACCCAATCTAACGCAAGTCTCTGCACCTCTGGCTTAAAACAGGGCTGATATTTGTATACATTACGATTTCCGCCTGCGCGGGATCCGATAGCTATCGGATGACGACCACTCTAGCCGAGCCAAAGGATTAAATTACATTCAGGCACCATCACCCAGCCCAAGAAACCAACGCTTTGAAGTTCATCATTTAAAACACCTCTACGCCTTTGCCGGTAAGGATATAACTGAACAGGCTTTTTTCAATTAAGCTTTGCCAGGCGCCGGAGCAGCTGCCATAACATTCGATTGCTGGCACAAGTCCCTGATGGGTGAAAGTTAATCTGGTCTTATCACCTTCCGGGCTGATCTCAAACACGATCTTCGTATCTACCCACTCCTTTTGATCAGATACAAAACTGATTTCGCTATCGGTAACCAGCCATACTACCTTTTTTCCGGGCAGCGATTCGATTACCTTTTGTCTAGAAAAGTGAACCTCGCCCATTTGATAGGTAAATTCATCGCCCAGTTTTTCGGTGTCGCCTTTAATTTCTCCTTGCCACCATCCGCTCACATGATTGATATCGTTAAATACTTCTTCCAATGTTTTATTAACCAGGATTGATGTGCTATAATCTTTTTGTTGTTCCATTTTATTTCAATTAAATGTATAATCGGTTTTTCCCAATGCGGGTTACTAAACGAGAGGCATATGTTTATCCATTATTTATCTGGCAAGCCCCATTTTTTAACGAGTTCGGCGTTAAGGCCACCTTCTTTTCCATTAGGTTTTCCCGTTCCGGTTTCAATGTAGTTTTTCAGGCTACCCTGGATGTAGCTGGTCCAGGCATCCTGGCAAACCTGGTAACATTCGTATTCGGGCACCAAACCCTGATGGGTAAATACGATTTTGGTGTGGTTACCTTCCGGACTTAACTCAAAAATCAGTTTGGTACCTACCCATTCTGTTTTATCTTTCACGAAATTGAACTGGTTATCGATCACCAGGTATACGAGTTTTTGATCGGAAATCTTTTCGATGAGTTTCAGTTTGCACAAATGCACATCCTTATAATGGTAAAAAAAGGATTCGTTAAGTACATCGCTTGTGCCCTGAATTTCTTCCGACCACCAGCCCCTGAAATTTTGGATGGCCTTAAATGCGGTTTTCGGATTTTTGTTTACCACAATCTGTGTGGTGTAGTCTTTGTTTTTCATGGTCGTTTTTTTTATGTTGATTGAATCTGTTAATTCTTGTGGTTGGGCAGGCATTCCTGTCGGGCTTTGGCAGCTGAGTAGTGCGGTTAATAGAAAAGGTACAATCATGATTTTCATTTTTAGGTTTTAAGTGTTTCAGCTGAACCCGAAGGCTCTGTGTTCTTACTGATATACAAAGTAATAGAGAAATTGACAATCCATTAGGGTGTTAAATGGACAATATAGCGGGTTGATTTGGACAACGATATCTCTTATCTTTGGATAAAAATAACGGCCATGAAACACCTGACGATCATAGTACCCAACGGAGAGAACAATTTGAGCAGCATTACAGGAACCTACGAGATTTTTTCGAGGGCAAACTTGTACTGGAAAAATACAGGAAAACAGGAGCTGTTTAGCATCCAACTGGCCGGGGTATCACCACAGGTAGATTTTAATTCTGGTCTGTTTTCGGTTAAACCACACACTACGATTGCTGCAATCGCTAAAACTAACTTAATTATTGTACCCTCACTCAACCACAACTATGAACTTGCGCTGAAGGGAAATGATGCCTTAGTTACCTGGTTGCAGCAACAACATCAACTTGGTGCTGAAATCGCTACCATATGTACTGGTACATTTTTGCTTGCAGCATCGGGCTTGTTAGATGGAAGAGTTTGTTCTACACACTGGTCGGTCGCTGAAAATTTTCGACTGATGTTCCCGAAAGTACATTTGCAAACTGATCTTCTGATTACCGATGAAAAGGGAATTTATACCAATGGCGGTGCTTATTCCTTTTTAAACCTGATCTTATACCTGATCGAAAAATATTACGACCGGCAAACAGCAATCTATTGTTCTAAAGTCTTCCAGATTGAGATAGACCGGAGCACGCAATCGGAGTTCACGATTTTTAACGGTCAGAAAAAACATGAGGACGAAGTTGTAAAACAGGCCCAGAACTATATTGAGAACAACCTGGAAGAAAAAATTACAATTGGCGACCTCTCTTCAAAATTCAATGTTGGCCGCAGGAATTTCGACAGAAGGTTTATCAAGGCCACCGGAAATACCCCTATTGAATATGCGCAGCGGGTTAAAATAGAGATGGCTAAAAAAGCTTTCGAAACGAGCCGTAAAACAATTAATGAAGTGATGTACGAGGTAGGTTATGCAGACATAAAAGCATTTCGTGAAGTATTTAGGAAATATACCGGTTTATCGCCTTTAGATTACAGGGGGAAATATAATAAAGAGAGTAGTTGGTTCATTAGTCATTAGTTCATTGATCCATTGGTTCATTGGTCATTGGTTCACTGGGTTAACTGTTTAAATTGGTTAATCGGTTAACTGAGCCCATTCTAGCGCAAGTCTTAGCGCCATGGCTCAAGCGAAGGCCTGACTTGTGCTTTAAGGTAGTTTCAACCACGAAGACTGGCGCAAGTCTTAGCGCCATGGCTCAAGCGAAGGCCTGACTTGTGCTTTAAAATAGTTTCAACCACGAAGACTGGCTCCAGAAAGCAACTTTTATATCCGAGTAAACTCAACAAATAAGTTTATACCCCACTCCCCTTAAACTGATGATCTGTATTTCAGGTTCGCTTTTTAAGAGTTTGCGCAGGTGTGCCATAAAAACATCCATACTGCGGCCGTTGTAAAAACTGTCTTCTCCCCATATTTTAATCAAAGCATCCTCCCGTTCCAAAATGCTATTGCGGTTTTTTAATAACAATTCGAGCAAAATGGCTTCCTTATAAGAAAGTGAATATTCGCCTGCAGAAGTTTTTAATTTCTGGGCAACCGGATCCAGTTCACAGTTTCTAAACTGGTATTTTCTAATGGCCTCATTCTCCCCTTTGTTGGCCGGGCCAAACCGCTCTAAAAGTGATTCCATCCGCACCAGCAGCTCATCAATACTAAAGGGTTTTTTAAGATAGTCGTTGCCTCCGTTTTTAAATCCCATCACCACATCTTCGGTAAGGGCTTTTGCACTCAAAAAGATAATCGGGATATTGGGATCTGATTTCCGGATTTCAGCTGCCAGGGTATAACCGTCTTTTTCCGGCATCATGATATCGAGCACACAGATATCAGGTTTTTCTGTTACAAATTGTTTCCAGGCAAACTGTCCATCCGCAGCAAGATTCACCGTGTAACCACTGCTGGTTAAACCATCGAGTACAATGCGCGCCAAAAAAGGCTCATCTTCTGCATATAAAACCTTAGTTTTCTTCATACAATGGCAAAATGATCATAAAATTACTTCCTTTACCCACTTTACTCTGCAGCGCAACCCGCCCGCCGTGGAGTTCTACCACCTGCTTTACATAATGAAGCCCCAACCCCGAGCCTTTTACATTGTGGATATTATCCTGGTTAAAAATCCTGAAAAAGCGTTCAAAAACCTGTTGCTGGTAAATCTCTTTAATTCCCTGTCCATTATCTTTAAAGCTGATAGTTAATTCGTGGTTAGCAATGCTGCACGATACCTCAATTTTAGATTGCGCTGGCGAATATTTCAATGCATTATCGATCAGGTTGTAACATACGTTAGCGATATGCATCGCATCACCTTTGATAAAATAGGGTTCGTCATTAGGTATAAGTATCAACTGTGAATTTTTCTCGCGCACCTGAATATCCATAGAAAGCATTACCTGTTTTAGTACGGATTGAATATCGAAGAGACTCAACTGCAATTTTGTCTTTCCCAGATCCATCTGTTCCTGCTTAAGCACCTTTTCAATCATCGCCTGCAAACGTTGCAATTCGTGACGGCTTATATTAACGTAATTCTCCAGCTTTTCAGGCTCATCAATTAAATGATACTTGCTGATCGATTCGAGGGCAACAGCAATCGTGGAGATCGGGGTTTGCAGTTCATGCGTCATATTGCTGGTAAAGCTCATTCTCGCCTGTGCATAAAGCTGTTGGTTTTTCATCAGCCTGATGAGCAGGTAGAATGCCGCAGCGGTAAGCCCCAGCATCAGGAACGACGAAATGAGGTAATACCGCATCTGATAGACGATTAACCAGGTAACCGTTGGGATCACGAGCTGATACCTGTTCTGAAACTTTAGGTTATAGGTATATTTCCCACTAAGGAAAGCAGATGAGGATTTAGCAACTGCTTTTCCCTGGACCAGTTTTCCATCAGAATAGTCGTAAAGCAGATAATTTCTAGCGATATGCAAACCAAGGCGATCCAGCCCTCGGTTCACCAAACTATCCATTACTTTCAGGTCGCGCTGATCTTGCAGTGAAACTTCGCGCTGCGATTTTCCATCGGTAACAGCCGTAGAGCTATGGTTGATTTTCTTTTTTGGATCGTTCAGGAACGACATTCTCATTTCCACCACCGAACTGTCATTGGTAATTCCATAATGAAACTGGCTCCGCAGGTTATCCACTTTTAATTCATCAAATGCCTGCCTCAGCGATAGCCACTCTGGCGAAAGGAAAAACTGCTGAAAACGGATGCTCTTCTCATGTCCTTTCGCAATGCTCTGATAGGTGATGCGCCGCGAAGCATCACTCACGATAGATTCGAGTGCTATAGCAACAGATTTCTTTTGTGCCAGATACAATTGCCTTATCCATGCACACTGCAGGCATAAGCTAATGATCAGTGTGATCACCGCCAGGGGAAGTACATATCTGGAGCTAAGCCATTTCATCCCTCTAAATTGAGCAAATCATTTTGTCTATGAAAGTTTAGGCAAAAGATTTAACCCTATTTAACCGAGCTTAACTTTGCTTTACATGCAAAGCATTTAGTTTTGAAACATGAAAAAGTTAATCCTACTCCTTCTTTTCTGTTCGCCATTAATCACTTTAGCGCAATTGCGTAAAGGTTTGGTAACTGATAAAACCGGCCAACCCATTGATGGCGTAAGCATTAGTCTGCACCATGCCGACTCGACCTTAACCTCCCAGAATTCAAAAAACGGACTGTTCAGTTTCCAGCAGCCTTTCAAAGGCCATTACCTTTTAAAGGCTACTGCTGTTGGATTTCAAAGCACGACTAAAGGAGTAGATCTTCCAATGGATTCAATTGTGATCGTAATGATCAGTGATGAAAAAACCCTGGATCAGGTAACGGTATCGGCCTCAAAACCGCTGATCGTGAGGAAAATCGACAGGGTAATTTTCAATGTCGAAAATAGCATTGTTGCCAGTGGTGCAACGGTTTGGGATGCATTGGGTAAAGCACCAGGTGTACAAACACGTTTTGATGGCGGGGTAACGGCAAACAATAAGGGAGTGGTGATTTATATGGACGATAAACCCATCAGGTTATCGGGAGAAGACCTGGCCGCTTACCTCCGTAGTTTACCTTCGGATAATATTGCCAAAATAGAAATTATTGCCAATCCCACTGCGCGATATGATGCCCAGGGCGGTGCAGTAATCAATATTATTTCTAAAAAACCAAAAGGTGATGGCTTTAATATGGTACTTTCTGGTGCTTATACCCAATCTACCTATGGCAGTTACAATCCAAGTATGGTATTCAATTACCGGAAAGACAAATTGAATGTATATGGCAGTTATGGTTACAGCAGACGTAAAAAAGACCACACGGAAAGTGAATACGTCATTTTCGATTCGCCTGGAAACTATGCCGACTGGAGGAATGATAAATCAGGATTACGCTCGGGGAATGCCAATAGCTATAAAATCGGCGCAGATTACAACCTGACCGATAAACAGGTAATCGGTATTTTGGTAAACGGCTACAATGGCAATAACAGCAGGCCGAATAAGGTGATAACCACCATCGTGAATAACCATGCGTTATTACCGGATTCTATCCTCCACACCCAAAATCTTTCTAGCGGAAGTGCATATCAATATAGCTTTAACCTGAATTACAAAATCAAACTGGATACTAGTGGCAGGAATATTAACATCGATATGGATTATGTGCCCTACCAGAACAAAAACAGTCAGCAGGTAGATACTTACGGCACATTGAGCAACGGGAGTTTACTTCCCGACAATTACAACATCTTTACTCCATCTAACCAGAATATTGATATTTACTCAGGCAAACTGGATTATACCGATAAGTTCTGGAAGAAATGGACATTTGAATCGGGTCTAAAGTACAGCAGTATCCGTACAAGCAACAGTTTTGATTTTTATAATCATCCGGCTACCGGTATCGAATTTGTAGCCAACCGCAGCGACCGCTTTGAATATGCCGAAAATATAACGGCCGCTTATGCCAGTATTACTGGCGATGTTGGCAAATGGAGTTTTGAAGGTGGCTTGCGTGCCGAATATACCCGAACCAATGGCCAGTCGATGGTGTTAAACACCAACAATCAAAACAACTATTTCAAACTTTTTCCAACGCTTTTTGTGCTTTATAAAATGAATAAAGACAATGAAATAAATTTCACTTATAATTCAAGGATCAACAGACCTGAGTACTGGAGGCTTAACCCTTTTAAATCTTACACCAGCCCCTACACATACCTGGAAGGAAACCCGGCATTACAGCCTGCCTTTATATATAATGGCGAACTGGGCTATACCTATAAACAACAATACAATATTTCATTCTATTTAAGACGGGTGGTTAACTATTTCAGCAATATCTCTGTACAAGAAAATACGTCAAAACTCTTTTATGATACCCAAAGAAATCTCGATTTAAGTCAGGAATTGGGTTTCTCAGCTTCCTTTCCTATCAAGCCAGCTTCGTGGTGGGAGATCAATAATTACGCACAGGGCTCTTATCGCCAGGAAAAGTCGGGATATTTACAGGCCCGTTATGATTATCATGTTTTGGGCATTTACCTCAGTTCGAACCATGCGTTTACCCTGAACAAAACACATGGACTGAAAGCAGAAATTAGCGCATGGTACTCTTCCCCTACCATACAGGGTATTTATAAACTTGCACAGCTTTATGATGTAAGCGCTGGTGCGAGCAAGAGTTTGTTTAAAGGCAAAGGCACTTTAAGGTTGGCGGTAAACGATATATTTTACGGAAATGCCTACCGCATTGATGTTGATTATGAAAATCAACGTAATGGATTTTACGAGAAAAACGATACACGCAGTGCAACGCTAAGTTTCTCGTATCGGTTAGGCGGTAATCCAACAGCAGCCAGAAAAAGAACTTCGGCCAGTGAGGAGGAAAAGAAACGCACGCAATAGGCGCTAATTTTATTAAGGGCAAAGCGCAGTTCGGCTTACAATACCATAATATCTATCGCCACCAGACCGCAAACACTCATCGCAATCTCGAACAGCACTTCATCGCTAACATCAACCTTTGTATTCAAATTTGTCAAATTAAATATTATTTCCTGCTCGTTCTCATCCTCAATCAGGCCATGTCCGCGGGCTGGATCTACACTCAGTATTTTTCCTTTTCTCATTTATATCATTATCATGTTATCACTATTCATTTAATATTACATCGCAAAAACGATTCATTATTTTATCATATCATTTAAATCATACGATGCCTTCCTGAAATTATTGATTTTGAGCACAAGGCCTACACCATCGATGCGCTCATTGGTGTACAAATTCCCCTTCGGAAATACCTGCGACCTGGGTAAACGTTGTTTAGGTAACGATAGAAGACACCAGTTTGGTTTTAAAATTTGCATTGATGGTGGAAATCAATAATTTTCGCCCGCCCAACCGATATGCGGCATTGATTTTCTGATTGCCATAACCTTTGATGTATACATAGGTATCCCGCAAGATGGAAGTCAACTTAACTTCTTTATTCTTTACAGTGATCACCATAATCAGGTCTGCATTGCCCCTTTTATTTTCCTCTCTCGAATCTGAACCAATCAGCAGAATCTGCTGGGCATAAAGCGAATTTGCACATACAATCAGCAGCAATATCAAGAAACATTTGGATTTGATTTTCATTGCAGTAGTGTATAACATAGGTAGATATATTTAATACTTAGATCGTTAGTAAATAAAGGACAAAACTACCACGAGGCTTTCAGCTTCCATATAGCCTTTTTTCGCTATTCATTAAATTGTGTTTTAACACAATACGCTTCATAAGAGATAATTCGCTGTTATTTACGGATGACCATACTACAGTGATCAGCCTTCGGGTATATTTTTGACCAAGCCTTATCAGTATTGGCTAAAACAAACCACCCAAAAAGGCTATAGATCGATTACGCTGCTTTAGCTAAGTTTGTCGAAATGGCATTAACATCAATTATTACCGTAAACTATAATCAGCCAGGCGTTACCCTGGATATTTTGAATTCCATCAAACAAAATTGCGCTGCCGACGAAATCGAGGTCATCATGATTGATAATGCCAGTGAGGTAGATCATGAAATCCGGTTCAAGGCCAGTTATCCCGGATTAAAATACATCCGTTCGGAAATAAATTTGGGATTCGCAGGCGGCAACAACCTGGGCATACAACAAGCTACCGGCGACTACATTCTGATGATCAACAACGATACTGAACTCATCCCTGGATTTATAGCGCAGCTTATCGCAGAAATGCATGCCCATCCGGAAATCGGCATCCTTTCCCCTTTAATCCTTTATCATGACGATCCGGATATTATCCAATACTCCGGCTATACGCCGATAAATCTGATTACTGCAAGAAATAAAACCATTGGATTGGGAGATTTACATAAAAACCAATATGCAAATACCAGCCATGAAACAGCTTAATGCCATGGCGCTGCAATGATGTGCAGAAAAACAGATATCGATCGTATCGAGATGATGCCAGCGTTATATTTCCTGTATTACGAGGAGTTAGACTGGTGTGAAATGTTTAAGCGTGCGGGTAAAAAAATCTGGTTTACCGGAAAAACACATATCCTCCACAAGGAATCGATGAGTGTAGGTAAGAGAAAATAGCACTGAAGAGCTTAAGCGAAAGATCCGGATTGCCGCAGGTGGAATCCAGTCGATTCTTTGGCTTAAAGTTGCCGCCAACCATTTTCGCTATCCGGTTTTAAACTTTCAGTATCTATCGCACCGGGTATTGAGATGGACCATCACTCCTTTTCTTTAGTGTTGGACCTATTGGCAAATATTTTGGATTGTATCCCAGCAAGGCGATGCATTTTATTCACTCTTGTTGACTGCAAAATGCATCTTTTATACCTTGGCATTACTCGGGCTTCTGATGGAAAGGAAAATCATCAGAATCAAACCACTTTTTATCCCCTATTATTTTTGTATGATGAACTACGCCATTGCGGCAGGGATCGTTAGATATATCAACCAGAACCAGAGCGCGGCATGTGAACGCTCCAGCGAAAAAGTGCCTGATCGGATGCTGGAGACAAAATCTTTTGGTATTAAAGGGCAATTTCTTAAAACTGCCTTGAATCTTATTTTAGTAACAGTTGAAAACAGTTGTATCATTTAAAAATTAAACCCTATTAACCATAAAAAACAGGAAAATTGCAGTTATCAGCACGGGTTGGTATTGTGATAATGCTGATTAACATATTGATTTAATGCCCATAATGCAAATTTTAAACACCATCCTTCATCCGAAAGGTGATGTTTAAAAAAATCGTGCGGTGATTTATGAAGATCATAAAAGTGAAGCACCCACAAATAGTATCATATAGCCCTTTACAGCCATTAGGTGATTGGACTTGAGTTATTTTAAGGCCATAAGTAAAATAATAGGTTTCATATTCTACCTACTAATGATTTTGCACAAAAAATATACAGAAACTAAAAGGTTTTTAGAAAAGTGACCTCTAACAATTAGCCTGAATTTACTCTAGAAAGATTAAAACCAAGATTTGAAGAGATATACTTCTGTTAATTACCCGGAGCACTTCCCAGAAATAATTACCATTTACATCACGCCCACCCATTATGCGGACCTCGTAAGCTTTTCCCGTATAGCTGGTTGAAATTTCGAGAAAGTCGTTCTTTATATCTAAAGGCTTAAGGGCTACCTTCAAGCGCTTTAAAATCATATTTTTAAAAATGTCGATTCAGAATTAGTAAACATAGATTCGTAAGGATAGTTGATTAAAGCTTGTGCTTTTTCAACTTTTATGCGATATACGATATTTAATGTCAATGCAATAAACAAACCGCTATTTTTTTTGACTATTTTTAACTTTGTAATAGTTAAAGCCAATATCAGCTATTTTTTTTACGAAAAACGGAAAAATTAAAAAAAACATCCAAAGACTATATATAACTTAAACTACATAAATTTCCTGGATAAAACTCCCTTCCAAACAGATATTTAGATAGGGCAATCATTTAGAACATAGGCGTCCACGCCTACTCCCCACTACAGGAATGCTTTAGGGTCCTTCTTTCTTTAGCAAATTAAGGCTTATAAGGTCAGCCCGAAACAGCACTTCGAAAAGCTTTAAGACTCACAACTTTCTGAGATTTAAAAAACTTATTCAAATGACTCTCGTCGGTAAAGCTTAATTCTGGCAATTTCATTGATCCGCATGTTACTGAAACTAAATGTGCCTCGATGAGTTTTATCCTCAAGTTGGCAATGTATTGCTGTAATGTTTCATTGGTGTGTTTTTTAAAATACTTATCAAAATAATTTTCAGAAATACCAAATTCATCACTTAATTTTTCAGCCCTTAATTTTTCCGGATGATAAATATTGGCCTATATATAATTTAGCAGTGTCAATGTTTTTTCTTCGGCATCTTATTTTACAGCCACTAGCACATACTTGGCGATATTGCGGGCTACTACTACAATAATCGTATCAATCATTTTAGTGATCAATTCTTTATTGTAAAGATCGTGGTTTAAGTGCTCTGCAAACACTGCTTCAATAAGCGAGTTAATAAAAGGCTTATCTGATTGGTTTTTTAGGATGCAACCTGCTTGGTGACTGGCATTTTGCAGAATATACTCCATACGTTGTGCATCATCAGTACGAAAGTCTTTCGATCGGATATATACATTTCCAAAGCGCAGAAAGGAAAAATTCTGTAGTGGTTTCGATTTCAAATGAATGGCAATCTTCTGGTGTAATCAAAAACATATGCCCCACACGATAATCGAATTTATTTGTTATTGATACATTGTTTCCCTGTACCCGATAAAATATAAACCAGCTCGAAAGACAAATGTTTATGGCCTTCTTTTAAGCATTCATACAGTTTTTGACAAACAATTTCAAAAGGTTCGTATAAAGTTTCTCTATTCATCACGTGTTAAACTGTAGCGCAAATTTACCAATTAAAAGCAAATTTATACTGAATAAACAAACAATATCAGTTTATATTTGCTGTATAAAAATTATAATAACTTTACAGCTAAAAATAAAAACACATGAAAGCCATAGGATTTAAAACATCGCTCCCAATAACAGAAGACGAAAGTTTTATCGAATTTGATACACCTATTCCAACACCGCAGGGCCGGGATATCTTAGTTAAAATAAAAGCCATTAGTGTAAACCCGGTCGACTATAAAATCCGCCAGAACAGTGCTAAAGATACCGTGCTCGAAAGTCCAAAAGTAATCGGTTGGGATGCAAGTGGAACAGTGGAAGCTGTTGGTGAAGCTGTTACGCTTTTCAAAGTAGGCGATGCCGTGTATTATGCTGGCGACCTTACACGAAGTGGTTCAAATACCGAATACCAGTTGATTGATGAACGTATTGTTGGCTTAAAACCAACCAAACTTAGTGATACCGGGGCTGCTGCAATGCCGCTAACCGCACTTACCGCATGGGAATCACTTTATGACCGTATGCGTATAAGCAGTGAGAAAGATGAAGGAAAAAGCATTCTGATTATTGGAGGTGCTGGTGGTGTAGGTTCGATAGCCATACAACTTGCCAAAAAAGTAAGCGGACTAAAGGTAATTACAACGGCTTCGCGTGCCGAAACAAAAGAATGGTGCAAAGCCATGGGTGCTGATGCGGTGGTAGATCATAAAAACCTGATCGAAGAAGTACGGGCGGCAGGTTATCAGGAAGTAGACTTTATTCTGGATTTTGTAGACCTGAATGGCTATTGGGATGCCATAGTAGAATTGATTAAACCACAGGGGCACATTGCTTCCATTACCGGTTCAGCCACACCTATCGCATTGAATAAACTAAAAAATAAAAGCGCTACCTTTTCTTGGGAACTGATGTATACCCGCTCGATGTATCAAACTGATGATATGGAAGAACAACACCGTATTTTAAATAAACTGGCAGCACTATTCGATGATGACACACTTAAAACAACATTAAATACCACATTGAAAGGATTTACGGCTGAAAATTTAAAAGAAGCGCACCGCTTATTGGAAAGTGGTAAAACCATTGGTAAGGTGGTAATCGAATATTAAAAATTTAATGGCGATAATATTCAGCAATGGATATTAAATGATATAATAAAATTATGTTG
>NZ_JAVTSN010000051.1:0-49870 GCF_032678585.1 Pedobacter psychrodurus
GTGGTGATGACAAATTGAAAATAAAAACAGCATAAAAGATTGCTTCGTCGTGCCTCCTCGCAATGACGAACAATAACAATATATGATAAACCGCGAAACGATAGATAAGATAATGGATACCGCCCGTATAGAGGAGGTAGTTGGGGATTTTGTGCACTTAAAAAAACGCGGAACCAGTTTAATTGGTAATTGCCCTTTTCATGGCGAAAAAACACCTTCCTTTCACGTGTCTGTAACCAAAGGCATTTACAAATGTTTTGGTTGTGGTAAAGGAGGCGATTCGGTGCGCTTTATTATGGATCATGAAAAATATTCATATCCGGAAGCGCTTAAGTTTTTAGCCAATAAATACAATATAGAAGTTGAGGAAGCCGAATTAAGTCCTCAGGATGCCGAAGCACAAAGTGCCAAGGAAAGTCTTTATGTCGTTTCGCAATATGCTGCTGCATTTTTTGTAAAACAGCTTTGGGAAACAGACGAAGGCAAGGGCATTGGCTTGAGTTATTTTAAAGAACGTGGCTTTAGGGAAGACATCCTGAAGAAATTCGAAGTGGGTTATTCGCCCGATGTTTGGGATGCGATGACACAAAGTGCAATCAACGCAGGTCATAAATTAGAATTTTTAGAAGCCACCGGATTATCGATCAAAAACGATAACGGCAAAATTTACGACCGCTTTCGTGGCCGGGTGATGTTTCCGATCCATAATTTTACAGGCAGGATTATCGGTTTTGGAGGTAGAACATTAAAAACCGATAAAAATGTTCCGAAATATGTAAACTCGCCAGAAAGTGAGATTTACCATAAATCGAATGTGTTATATGGTTTATTCCACGCCAAAAAAGCCATCCGCGATTTAGATAACTGTTACCTGGCCGAAGGTTATGCCGATGTGCTTTCTGTTCATCAGGCTGGAATAGAAAACGTGGTGGCCTCTTCGGGTACTTCCTTAACGGTAGAGCAGATTAAACTGATCGGTCGTTTTACGCAGAACATTACCATTTTATTTGATGGTGATGCGGCGGGGATCAAGGCCTCGCTCCGGGGTTTGGACATGATTTTGGAAGAAGGGCTGAACGTTAAAATCGTTTCCTTTCCCGATGGGCATGACCCTGATTCTTATATGCACCACGTGGGTGCCGGAGCATTTAAAACCTATCTCGAACAGAATAGAAAAGATTTTATTTTATACAAGGCGAATGTGCTCCTTAAAGATGCGGGTAACGATCCCATCAAACGTGCAGGAATAATCCGCGACATTGTAGAAAGTATTGCTAAAATCCCGGATCAGATCAAAGCTTCAGTTTTTATCCGGGAGTGTAGCAGCCTGCTCGAAATCGACGAACATATCTTATTGGGCGAACTCAATAAAATGCGTTCGGCCAAGCTTAAGAAAAACTTCGACAGCAATCAACGGGCTAACCCTTCTTCAAGTCCAAAGCCATATTCTTCTGGGGCACCTGAGCCGCTGGGTCCACCCGACGATTTATGGGACGATAGCGCAGGCCCGATGGGGCATGAGGCTCCTGTAGAAGAAAACGAACATCAGGAAAAGGAAATTGTACGTTTATTACTGGCTTTTGGGCACGAATTTGTAAACTGGGATAAAATTGATGATATGTACATCGGCTCGTTCGTTATGCAGAATCTGAGCGATGTCGAATTTGACGATCCACTTTGCAAGCGGATTATCGATTATTATAAATCAGAGATCGATAATGGAAGATTACCAACCGCTAACCATTTTGTTAAACATCAGGATCGGGATATTGCCGATCTGGCGATTACACTTTCAACTTCAGAGTACGCATTAAGCGAGAACTGGCTTAATAAACACCTCATCTACGTTAAAGATGAATCGATGAATTTAAAAGCGACCATTTTGGGTGGTATTTTTCACCTTAAAAAAAGGAAGGTCGAAAAGATATTGATGAACCTGTTGAAAGAAATAAAAGACGAAAAAAACGAGGATAACCAAATGATTTTGATGCAGCGTTATGGGGTAATTAAAGGGGTGGAAAGAGAGATTTCTAAGTTTTTGGGCTCAGTTATCGTTAAATAATGAGAGAAGGGTAGAATGATAGAATAGGGTATATTAAATATTCAGTGTTAATCATTTTATAATACATTTGAAATAGGCATTCAATCACTCAAAAACCACTCATTCAATAATCACTCATTAAAAGATATGGCGCTTCACAATGATCTAGGTAAAGAAGGAGAACGCATTGCGAAGTTATATCTGGAAGGTGAAGGGTATGAAATTTTGGATGAAAACTGGACCTATGGTAAAGCAGAAGTAGATTTAATTGTGTATAAAAACGGGATCATGATCTTTGTAGAAGTGAAGTCCCGGAGTTCTGTGGCCTTCAGCTATCCCGAAGATTTTGTGCACAAAGCCAAGCAAATTCAGATGGAATTGGCGGCTAATGCCTATATTGAATTAATGAACCATCAAAATGATGTCCGTTTTGATATTATTGCGATTACATTTACAAAAAACAAAAATTATAATTTAAAACATATTGAAGATGCGTTTTGGCCTAAAGATTAACCCAATCAAAAATTTCTTATTTATCGGAATTGCAATGGCATTTGTAAGCTCTTGTAAAGACGATTCTACCACAACATACCGTAGCTTTCTTTCCCCGATGACTGGTCTTAATGTGGCCTCAGGAAACGAGTTTGATGTTAAAGTGCAATTTGGTACCGAACCAAAAGTAGATTCTGTAGTTTATTTGATCGATACCATTAAGGTGCTTTCGAAAACCGATACCTCAGCTATCAAGCTAAAAACTGCAGGTTTAAAGTTGGGCAACCACCTGTTAACCGCGAAAATATTTGGTGGCGGAAAATCAGAAGATTTAACCTCGAACATTAATGTTTTGGCGGCTCAGGCACCGGTTGAATATTCCTATAAAGTGATCAAAAGTTTGCCTCACGATACGGCTTCGTATGTAGAAGGTTTAGAATATCATGATGGCTTTTTTTATGAAAGCGCTGGCGATTATGGTCACTCGAGTTTGCGTAAAGTAGATCCAGCTACAGGGAAAATCCTTCAGAAAGCAGATTTAGATAAACAATATTTTGGCGAAGGGATAACCCTAATCGGAAATAAGATTATCCAGTTAACGTACCGCGAAAAAGTAGGCTTTGTTTACGATAAAGCTACTTTTAAGAAATTGTCGGAGTTTGCTTATACCACTGGAAGAGAGGGCTGGGGTTTGGCTTTCGATGGAGAAAAAGTATACAATACTGATGGTTCCAATACCATCTTTTTCCTGAATAAAGATACCTATCAGAAAATCGGATCAATTGATGTGTTCGATAATAAAGGCGCCATTCAAAACCTGAATGAACTGGAGATTATTGATGGTAAAATTTACGCAAACGTTTACACAACGAACGAAATTCTGGTGATCAATCCGGAAACTGGCGCGGTAGAAAGCAAGATTGATTTATCTGGGTTATTGCCAGCCGACTACTTTAAAACCGAAGACGAAAAAGCAAATAATGTTTTAAATGGCATTGCTTATGATAAAGCCACCAAAAGACTATTTGTGGCCGGTAAAAAATGGCCACATATTTTTCAGATTGAGTTGGTGAAAAAATAAGATACGTTCATTCCTCCTCATGATGTCATGTTGAGCTTGTCGAAACGCCTTACCATAGATTTAAGTAGGTCCTTCGACAGGCTCAGGATGACAAATTTAATCCTGTTTCTTCGGCTCGTCTAAATAACCATTAAAGATAATTGGCTGTTTATTGATGCTGCTCGCCGTTAATGAAGCATAACCATTGGTCGAAATGTTGATGGTAAAGCGATAATTTTCTCTTTTTACATCTTTCGTGTTGATCTGGATGGTATAAGCCCCTTTTTTATTTTTCGATTCGGTGTAGGTAAAATCTTTTGAGGTGAATTTAATTCCACCCTGGCTAGGATCTATCGGTGCAGAGTACGATCTTCCATAATAAGGGAGGTAGGCCACAACGCTATCTTTGGTAACCCTTACATCGTATTGCGATCCGGTTAGGTTTATCGTAGAGCCACCCATCCCACCAGGCATCATCGTCAATATTCTATTGATGTCCATATTCGACATGGGCAAGGCAGTGTTGGCCACAAAAGTATAATGTTTATCCGCTACAATTTTTACGGTAGTTTCCTTATTGGTTTGGGCAAATGATTGAGCACCGATCAAAAGAAAGGCAAAGCTCAATATTAAATTTAAACGTTTCATAATGTGTGTTTTAAATGTGTAACAATTTAAAGATGCACAGACTTGAAAGATTCCATAATAGTGCCAAAAATGGAAGGTAACGTAAATTTAACGAATTTTAGTTCTGATGTAAAGGATTTACTTTGTCCGAATAACTCGATTTATACAAAGGATTACTTTTCTCTGCTGAAGTAGCGCCAAGCGCGGTAAATTTATAAGTTCCGGCAGCAAGATTATTAAGTTCTATTTCGCCATTTTCGTTAGAGATTACCGTGATCAAACTGCCACCTGGATTTTTGCCGCCTTTCACAACTATCCCTCCAATTGGCGAACCCGCTACCCTTGAGTTTGGGTTAGTTGAAGGAACAGTGATGATCAATTTGTAATTTCCGGTACTCTCGTTATTAAATTCTATTTCCCCATTTTGATTGGTAACCAGATTGATGGCGCTTCCTCCAGGATTTTTACCTCCCTTAACCACAATACCGCCTATGGGTTGCCCGGCAACAAAACTGACCTCGCCGGTAGTTACATCCAGTTTGCCTTTGATGGATTTCATGATGCAGGGGAAATGCGATTCCGGATAATTTAGTTTGCAATAATCGCAGTAATGCCCCTCAGGAGCCTGCGTTTTTAATTGTGATGTATTTACTTCTTTGGTTTCTGTTGATGTAGCAGCTCTTTTAACCTGAGCCAGAACAGTGAATGAAATAGATAGCAGAAATACCGCTATAGCAGCCCCTTTATTCATAAAATTTGATTAGAAAGATAAAATTAATCAAAAAATATGGCTCTTGCTAGTGTTTAAGCATTCAGTGGGGCCTTAGCGCACATAATTGATTATTTCTTCTTTGATGCTTTCGCCAATGGATTGAAGGCCAAAGCAAGATTAACCAGAAATCGAGTTCATCATTGCGACCTAAAACATCTTCTGAAACAGAAATATAACCTTTCATTGGTCTACCACCCATCACCATCTGCTCCCAGCCATCTTTATGAGATAAACTTTCTAAGGTATTGGGGTCGAGTCTCACCATCATGCCATTCTTGGAAACACCAATGCACATTTTGCCATTCACCATAAAAACGAGGCCACTGAACATTTCTTTTTCCGCTACATCGGATAGGTGCATTAAACGTTCGGCAACACGCAGGGCTAAGGTTTCGTTGTATCTCATGATTTACGATTAGTTTTTACTTTTGTTTGTCCCGTATTTAATCCCCGCAGCATAAAAATATTTTCTGATCAGATCATACTTCTCGGTGCAAAACTCTCCGGATTTTATTTTTTCTGAACTTTCTTCTCTTCGACGGCATTCAAAACAAATCTCAATATATTCTGCAATCAATCCATTCTCATCTAAAAATACAATTGCATTTCTGGGATTATAACAACTGTATCCCTCATCTGCTATACGTAATCCTTTATAGCTCTTGGTAGACTTATAGCCAAAATTATATAAAATGTCGGTTAGCTTATCAATCTCGAAGGTTGATAAAATCTTCTTTTCTTTAATTCTCGTTTGATCTAGTTTTAGTTTTTTTATTAGTAATGGCAGGTCAACTTCGTTCTTGTCTGGAGCGTTAACTAATGGCTTATCTGTATCATAAATGACAATGTTAGGACTTGCTTCTGGCAGTTCGAAGGAGATCAATACGATCTTTTTGAATTCATTAAAAGGAAAAAATCTTAATCGCGCTTCAGGTGCATAAATGTTTCTGTAAATACAAACCATTCGTTTTTCTAAAACATCACCAATTTCTTTCGAAGGTGGTTCTATTATCTCATATTTTTTCTTTTGTGCAAAACCTACAAGGCAAATCAAAGAAAAAAGGAAAGTGAGTTTAGTAGTGTACATTGGCATTGTTTATCCTTAAAATTAATGTTTAAAAGATGTTGAACAAAATAATTTCCTTAGTATCTCTATTTCAGTAAATTTGCAACATGTTGTTAAACTGCTATCAGGAAGAATTATTAGAGGCGGGATGTGATGAAGCTGGAAGAGGTTGCCTTGCAGGTCCTGTTTTTGCAGCTGCCGTGATTTTACCAAAAGGTTTTGTGTTGGAAGGCTTAAATGATTCGAAACAACTATCGCACGATCAAAGAGCCTTGTTAAGGCCGATTATAGAACAGGAAGCTCTAGCCTGGGCGGTAGCATCCTGCGATCATGAAGAAATAGACCGCATTAATATTTTAAATGCCTCGTTTCTGGCCATGCACAGGGCGATTGAAAAATTACATACACAGCCGCAATATCTCGTAATCGACGGCAACCGTTTCAAAACCTATCCGCAGATTCCACATAGCTGTATTATAAAGGGTGATGGCAAATATTTAAATATCGCTGCGGCATCTATATTGGCAAAAACGCACCGCGATGAATTTATGACCAATCTGCACATTGATTATCCACATTACAATTGGCAGCAGAATAAAGGATATCCAACAATTGCACACCGCAAGGCTGTGATCGAAATCGGATTATCGCCTTTTCACCGCAAAACTTTCAATGTTAGCGACCCTCAGTTAGAACTGTTTTCAAAAAACGCCTAAAATTTCGTATTTTCACCACATCGTGAAAATTCTGTTGATTACTAAGCGGGTTCCCTTTCCGCCAAATAGTGGTTATCCCATTGTGGTTTATAATACCATAAAAGGTTTGCTGCAACTTGGTGCGGAGATTACTTTGTTTAGTTTAAACCCCACAAAAGGAAGAATTGATATCGAAGATATTTACGATCCCATTTTTGAACAGATTAAATACCATACCTACGATTTAGATACCGATGTAAACGTGTGGTCGGCATTTTTTAATATTTTCACCAACGAATCTTACAATGTTTCCAGGTATTACAGTGAAGATGCCGCCCGGCAGTTGGAAAATCTCCTGCGCGAAAATGCTTTCGATATTATTCAGTTCGAAGGCCTTTTTGTTGTGCCCTATTTAGATGTAGTTAAAGCAAATAGCAATGCCAAACTAATTTACAGGGCGCATAATATCGAATTTACGCTATGGGAACGCCTTTCACATTCAGAAAAATTTCTGATCAGGCGTAAATACCTTGCTTTTTTGGCACAGCGGCTTAAAGCTTACGAAACCGATCAGATTAACCGTTTTCACCATATTTTCGCCATTAGCGAGCCCGATCGGCAAAGTATATTAATGTTTGGCTGCGAAATCCCGATGTCGGTATTTCCAGTTGCCATTGATCTGGAAAAATATAAAGTAGATAAAACCAAAACCAGTTTTCCTACACTTTTTCATTTGGGCGCGATGGATTGGCGGCCAAACCAGGAAGGGTTAGAATGGTTTCTGGATGATATTTGGCCTGATATCGAGAAGTTAAATAAAGATCTCCGTTTTTATATTGCGGGGAAAAATATGCAGAAACATTTCTTCGAATACGATTCGGAAAACCTCATTGTAGAAGGGGAGGTGTTTGACGCTGTAGAATTTATGAATTCGAAGGCGATTATGATTGTCCCTTTAATTTCGGGAACCGGAATGCGGGTAAAGATTATTGAGGGCATGGCCATGAAAAAATGCATCATCGCCACCACTACTGCGGCTGAAGGGATTAATTGCAGACATGGTCATGATATTCTAATAGCCGATTCGGCAGACGAATTTTACCGTTCTATTTTGCAGTGTATCATCAACCCTAAACGCTGGATGGAAATAGGAGAGAATGCACGTAAAACAGTAGAAAACGACCATGGTGTTCATCTGATCTCCGGCAGGATGTTGAAGATTTATGAGGAACTGGTGAATGCGTAAAATATTTATGAGTTGAAAACTTTAATAGGCACAAAGAGTTGAAGTTGTCAACTCTGTAAGGTCTTATCTAGATACTGAAAGAAGTTCAGCATTACGGATCTAATAAAAATCTACTTAAAACTCCCTTAAAATAACCTCAAAATTTTGTCTTTTTCTTAGTAGTTTTGCACCCCAGGAAGATTAAGGGAGAAACCTCCTAATTTCCAGCTTAATCAGTTGAATAAAAGATCAAATAGCTTCATTATCATAAAAAAATAAAACTTACGGATGAAAAATACCGCATTAACAGAAAAACATATCGCTTTAGGCGCTAAAATGGTTCCATTTGCAGGTTACAATATGCCTGTTACTTACGAAGGTATAAACGCCGAACATGCAACTGTTCGTAATGGTGTGGGTGTTTTTGATGTAAGCCACATGGGTGAGTTTATCCTGAAAGGTGAAAATGCTTTAGATCTGATTCAACGTGTAACCAGTAACGATGCATCTAAATTATACGATGGAAAAGTTCAGTACTCATGTTTGCCGAACAAAGACGGCGGTATTGTAGATGATCTTTTGGTTTACAAAATTGATGATAAAACCTATATGTTGGTGGTAAATGCTTCCAATATCGAGAAAGATTGGAACTGGATCCAACAGTTTAATTCGAAAGCGGTAGAAATGCATAATATCTCCGACCAGACTTCACTTTTGGCTATTCAGGGTCCAAAAGCGGCTGATGCTTTACAAAGTTTGACCGATGTTGATTTGGCCTCAATGGAATATTATACTTTCGTTAAAGGTACTTTTGCAGGTATTGATAACGTGGTAATTTCTGCAACAGGTTACACTGGTGCAGGTGGGTTTGAGATTTATTTCGAAAACCAATATGCGGATCAAATTTGGGATGCCATTTTTAAAGCTGGTGCACCATATAACATCCAGCCAATCGGTTTAGGTGCCCGCGATACTTTACGTTTAGAAATGGGTTTTTGTTTATACGGAAATGATATTGATGATACTACTTCGCCAATTGAGGCAGGTTTAGGCTGGATTACGAAGTTTTCTAAAACTTTTACCAATTCGGAAGCATTATTGGCGCAAAAAGAAGCTGGTATTCAAAAGAAATTGGTGGGTTTCGAAATGATCGATCGTGGGATTCCCCGTCATGATTACGAAATTGCTGATGCTGAAGGAAATATCATAGGTAAGGTAACATCCGGTACCCAGGCACCTTCGTTACAAAAAGCTATTGGTATGGGCTATATCGCTAAAGATTTCACGAAAGAAGGAACTGAAGTTTTTATTTTAATCCGCAATACACCAATCAAGGCTAAAGTGGTTAAGTTTCCTTTTTATAAATAGTTGAAGAGTATCAGGTATTGAATATCAAGTATCAAGATAAATTTGTCGTGCTACTTGATACTCAATACTTGCTAATTGATACTCGCTACTTCATACTCGCTACTTCATACTTGCTACTTTAATACCCCTCAAATGTCAAAAAAAATAGAAGTTTGTTTAACGCCAGCCTTGATCGATTTATACGATATCGAGGAAAGTATTGTGGTGGTTATCGATATTTTAAGAGCCACCTCGTCTATTACTTATGGGATAGATAATGGTGCAGAAGCAATAATACCTGTAGCAAATGTAGAAGATTGTTTAACCTATCGCGACAGCGGATTTTTATTGGCGGCAGAAAGAAATGGAGAGGTAGTAGAAGGATATGATTTCGGAAATTCGCCTTTCTCTTATACGAAAGAAAAAGTAGGTGGAAAAACTGTTGTTTTAACCACTACGAATGGAACCAAAGCGCTATATCTGGCACAGAAAAGAGCTTACCAAGTGGTAATTGGTTCATTCCTGAATTTAGAAACGCTTTGCGATTACCTCAAAAGCCAGGATAAAAATGTGCTCCTATTGTGTGCCGGTTGGAAGGATCAGTTCAATTTGGAAGATACTTTATTCGCTGGAGCAGTAGTCAATAATCTCCGTCAAAATTTCGAACATTTCGACGATTCTAGTGTGGCCGCAGAAGATTTGTATTCATTAGCTAAAGTAGATTTGCGGAAATATCTTCATAAATCTTCACATAGTCACCGTTTGGCCCAATTGAATATTGAAGAAGATGTGGTATTTTGCCTGCAGTTAAATCTTTGTAAAGCAATTCCTGTTTTAGAAGGAGAACGTTTGGTTGCTTTAAAAAGATAAAGAATAAAAAGTAGTATAGTCCTCGTTTTTAACGAGGATTATTGAGAACCACATTTGTAATGTGGCTAAAATAATCGTTAGCCTCTCTCTTATCGACGATAAAATCGTCTTTCTCCTCCATCCTCGTTGAAAACGAGGACGATGTGCCATAGCCTTAAAAAATTAAAAGCTAATATTTAAGCCCAATAAAACTGCATTTTTTCTAAAATTTGCACCATTAAATTGAGTTTCTTCCGTATTACGGTTGTTATAATAAGCCTTATCTACACCAGAATAAGTTTTAATATTATTGATCAGGTAATCTAACTCTACGCGTAAACTCTTGTTCAGCGGTACTGAAAGATTGAGGTCGCTACTTAATGCAAAAGAATTCGCCTTATGTGTAAAACTCACCGGTTTTGCAAAGTCAGGGATTAAATTCCAATTGGCTTTTGAGGAGTAGGTATAAAATCCAGCCAATATTTCGGCTCCCAAACTAAAATGCTGTGTTTTAAAAACAAATTCAGTCCCAAAATCAAAACCTTTATACTTTACCTGATAAGTAGAGTTTAGACCATTACTAGCAGGGTTATTTGCACTTTCTAAAAGATGAAATTTTTGCTGGTTGTAGGAAAGGCCAATAGTCGGATTAATATTGAACTGACCCAGCTTTAAAAGTTTGTAGTTGAGCCGCAGGTTGCCGTTATACGTATAACCCTTGTTTGCATTGAGCAGGTCAAAATAAAAGGCACTTTGCCGGTCATCATCTGCATAGTCGGTGTCTTCTGCATCACCCTTGGTAATACTGCTATATTGGTTACTTGCTTTTACACTAAGCCGACTGGTAATGTTGTATTTGATATTTAAACCAAAACTGGGTCCCTTAAGCTTTTTCCAGATCAGCTCTGATAATATATTCGGACTGGTACCGGCAGTGTTACCTGCAATAGACCAGTCGAACCTCGATTGCTGAAGGCCAACATAAGGCTTTATTTCCCATTTTTGTGAAACGTCCTGTGCCGACACAGCTTGATAGCAGAGAATTAGCGTCAAACAGGCCAAAAGTGGTTTGATAAAAGAAATCCGCAAAGCGATAGACATATTTGTTTTTCGGTTTATAGAAGCAAAATACACATAGTGGTGAACTATACCACCATGTGTATTTATTTATTTTCTAAAATGGATAAACTGTAGCGATAAATGATTTATCGGTAGGCGACAATACAGTATTCCATCCCACTTCAAAATCACCGATGGTTAATTCGTTTGGAACTGAATAATGCATGATCGAATTTTTATCATATGCACTATAATTGGTTTGGGTAGTGCTGTATTTGGCAAATAAGTTATTATCTACATCTGCCTGGCTCCAATAATTCGGTGCAGCAGCGTAATAAGCATACACAGCTGGTTTATCCCAGGGAATAGCTACCAATGGATGTTGGTGCTCGTGGATCAATCCTAGGGCATGACCGAATTCGTGAATTACTACGCGGCTATATTCCGAATCTGCTGTAGTTGCGGTTAACCAACCGTAATTCATGGTTGCACCGGTGCTAGGAGTCGATTTACCAATATACGACCAGGATCCGTCGCCGCTTACGAAACTCACTCTGATCTTAGCGGTATTATCGTTTGTTACAAAGTTGAATTTGATATTGGCATACGTTTCCCATTGTTTGGCAAACTGTATTACTTTAGCGCGGATAGCTGCGGTGCTTCCGTTTAGGCTTACTTTAATCGTGGTTCCCGGCGCCCATTTTGTCGATTTGAGCACAGCGCCTCTTGGGGTAATGCCGTCTAAAGATCTTTCGGTACAAATCTGGATATTGCCAAGCGGATTAACACCCGATATTTCAGGTTTTTGCAAATCTGCCGTTTCAGTAGATTTTTCTTTTTTACAAGAATATAATACAGTGGTAAGCGCAAGGGCTATAAGTAAGGTCTTATTTAATTTTAAAAATTTCATGGTTTAGGTTTTTTTAGGTAAAAATTGATGATCTGTTTTTGGTCTGGGAGACTCAAGTTAGAAAATCGTAAAAACAGGAATTCTTCTTCTTTGAAAAAGAACAATAAGGTTGAAAAACATAAGTTAGTATTTAGGATAATTACCTCTGCATTTGCAAAGTATAATCCTAAAGTAAAATAATATTATATCAACACCAAGAAAAATGTAATATTTTTATTGCATAAGTGTATATTTTACACTTAATTGTTTGTAATAAATTGAAAAAATTATGTAGTTTAAATATTACATTTTGAAATAATATCAGTTAAGAATGAAATTTTAAAATTGATTCGGAAGATAACGGGCTATATAATAGAGAGAAAAAGGATTAAATAGGTTAGAATGCAAAGTACACCTAGTGGTAAATGATACCACCAGGTGTATTAGTTTATTTTTTAAATGGATAAACTGTGCGGATAAATGACTTATCGGTTGGTGATAATACGGTATTCCATCCTACCTCGTAGTCTCCAATTGTTAATTCTTCTGGAACAGAATAATGCATAATCGAACTTGGGTCATAAGCACTGTAATTGGTTTGCGAGATGTTTTCTTTTGCAAATAGGTAACTATCTACTTCTGCTTGAGTCCAATAGCCTGCATAATAAGCGTAAACAGCGGGTTTATCCCAAGGAATTTTATTCAAAGGGTGTTGGTGCTCGTGGATCAGTCCCAAAGCATGGCCAAATTCGTGTAAAACCGTGCGGCTAAATTCTGAGTCGTCTGTTTCTGATGTGAACCAACCATATTGCATTGTTGCACTATCCCTTGGTATATACTTCACATCTGTTCCCAGGTACGACCAGGATTTTCCATCTTCAATAAAACTTACCCTAATAGAAGCGGTTCGGTCATTGGTTACAAATTTGAATTTGATATTGGCATATTTTTCCCACTCTTTGGCATATTGAATCACTTTATTTCTAATGGCCAGAGTACTGCCATTTAAACTTACCTTAATTGTGCTTCCTGGTGCCCATTTTGTTTCTGTTAGGAGGGCGCCCCGTGGTGTGGTGCCATCTAAAGTTTTTTCCGTGCAGATCCTGATACTGCTAAGCCGGTTAGCAGCAGTTAATTCTGATTGTTATACATCTGAGCTTTCTGTTGGCCTTTCTTTCTTGCAAGAAAATAATACTGTTAATGCGAGAGCGGCAATCAAGGGTTTATTTAATTTTAAGAATTTCATGTTTTTTAGGCTTTTAGGTAAACATTATTGATCTGTATTTTGACGGGAAATCAAGTTAGAAGATCGTAAAAACATGAATTCTCCTTCTTTGAAAAAGAATGATGAGATTGAAAAACATGGACAGACGTTTAGGTTTATTCCCCTGCATTTTGCAAAGTATAATCCTAATGTAAAATAATATTACATGAACACCAAGAAAGATGTAATCTTTTTATCTCGATTTCGTATTTTTTATATGTATTGATTTGTAATGATTGATCTTATTTTTGTAGTTAAAATTCTACTTTTTTGAAGTTGAATATTTTGTGATCATAATAATTTATTTTGTGATCAATTCGGAGATTGTTGGACTGTTTTTGATGGTAATGAGGGCTTCCTCGTGTGCCAGCCAATAAATATCTTCCGCACGTTTCATATCGAAGGTGCTAATTGCCCCCAAACCTTTTGGTTCAATTAATACATTGCAAAATTTTGCTTTTCTTTCCATATCATGGTTGATCGACATTACGCCTGCTCGTCCCATTAAATTGGTAATACCGGTAATTTTATCAACAGGTTTAAGATGGTTACAGGAAGAGCCGATAATGAAATCGCAATCTGCCATTAAAGGTTCTACAGGGAAATTGTTTAAAATGCCACCATCTACATACATCTGTCCATCAATCATAATGGGTTTAAAAATACCAGGTATACAGCTCGAAGCATGGATCGCTCTAATTAAGGGACCTTTGGTAAAATAAACCAATCGGCCTTCACTAAAATTTACTGCAGCAATGGTTAAGGGTATTTTTAGTTTCTCAATCGTATCATCAGGAAAATATTCTTTTAAAATTAAAGAAGTATTTTCAATGTTAATCAAACCCAATGAACCTACAGCTGGCCTAACAAAACGCCATAGTTTGGTTTTAAGAAATATACTTAATCCTTCTTCAGGATCTATGCCTGCAGCAAAAAAGGCTCCGGCTATCGCTCCCGCACTGGTTCCACTAATGTGACTAAAGGTAATGCCTAAATTGCTAAAGGCCTTTAAAACGCCTAAATGCGCTATTCCCCTAATGCCTCCGCCTGATAATACAATGCCAACTTTCATAGATTTTAATTTGGGATGATTTTTTAAATTAGTGCTTCCCGACTTAGGACGGTGGACTCAAGACTGATAGACTACTTTTGTTGTTTCGGTTTATACTTTGATTGATTCAAAATTTTCTGTGCATCGTTATCGTCCATTAATTGCTGTAAAGTAATATCAGGGTGTGTTTTCATATATTTCCTTACAATTTGCCAACCCATCCATACACCCAATTTTGGTGCCGAATCTCTATTCTCGCCTAAACCAGGGGTAAAGGGACCTTCTGATAAAAATACCTGGATCTTTTGGTAATCGGTTTCATATAAATAGTTGTTCTCCAAAAAATATGCCCAGATATCACCTTCAAAATTTTGTGCCCAATCTAATTGTTGCTGCGTGTATCCTATTTTGGTAGAATCGGCCATATTTTCGGACAAAACCTGATCTAGAAAATATAAAACCTTTCCCTGGAAAATCATTTTAGACAGGAGCGTCCTATTTTCATCAGGTTCGGCAAAAAGCTCTTCATGTGCATAAGTTTCCGCTACACGCGGTACGATGTATTCGGGGGCAAATCTTCTCGAAAGATATAGGGGAACACTTTGTACAATGGCCCTGTAAAATTTGCTCTCTTTACCAAGGAACATATCCAAACCAATACCCAGGTAATTATCGCCAACCGGCATCTGGTAAGCAAAACCTGAAGCAAAGGAAATAAACTTCGGAATCTTAGCTTTTGGATAGTAATATTTAATGTATTTGAAGGTTTCGTTCAATCCCTCTTCCTGAGTTTTTAGGTTCGGGAAAACACTATCCACTTCTTTGGTTAAATCGGTATAAGCCTGATCGCGGTATAAATTGGCCAACGATTCGGTATTTGAATATTTGCTATCGAGGATCCGGTGGATAAAGTCATCGTAAAATGTGCCATACTGCGAGCTAAGCTGTTTATCCACTTCCGTAATATTCTTATTTTTACCGGAGAATAGCGCATTGTCAAATCTTTCGATTTTGATATTTACCTGTATATGACTAACATCGGGCCTATTGCTCTGCCTGCAGGAAATAAATATGATGGCAAAAAGAAAAATTAGATAAATTTGCCAGTGTTTTACGTTATACATCATGTAGAACAAATATATATAATCAGCTATAGCATGAAAAGAATATCGACCATTTTAATTTTGTCTCTTTTAAGTTTTGGCGCATGGGCGCAAAATTCTCCCTTAACCAGTTATGGTTTTAGGTTGGGCTTAACCGCTACACCAACCTTTGGGTGGATTAAACCGGAGCAGGGGAAAACCGATGGTGTTGCTTTGGGTTTCTCTTATGGACTGATCGGCGATTTTAACTTCGCCCCTAATTATAGTTTTGCTACCGCATTAACCATCACTACTATTAATGGTAAAAGTACTGAAGTAAATCCTTCTAATATTATTCCGATGGTACCTAATGGCACTAATTCAGGCGTTCCGGTAGCTTACGACTTAAAGTATAAACTTCAGTATTTAGACCTTCCTCTAACGGTTAAACTAAAAACGATAAAGGCGGATGGTAAACGCTGGTATGGTCAGTTTGGTCTGTCCAATTCGTTTCTTTTGAATGCAAAGCAAGATGCTGTAGCAAGTGGTACAAAAATAGAGGATACGAATATCTATGATTACACTAAGTTTTATCGTGCGGGATTAATTATTGGTGGCGGTGGCGAATTTGATGTTTCGGGTAATACCAGTATTGTTGCTGGTTTAACTTTTAACAATGGTTTCACTAATATTGTATCGGATAAAGGCAGAAACGTTAAAAACCACTACCTGGCACTTAATTTTGGCGTATTCTTTTAAGAAGGAATCTGTCTTGCTACTTGATATCCTTTACTTGATACTCGATACCCAATACTTGATACCCAATACTCGATACTTGCTACTCAATACTTGATACTACATACCCCTTGATACTACAAAAATGAAAATAGCGCTAGCACAACTCAATTATCACATTGGAAACTTTGAGGCCAACACTAAGAAAATAACCAAAAATATTCAATTGGCGAAAGATAAAGGCGCTGATTTGGTTGTTTTTGCCGAGCTGGCGATTTGTGGCTATCCGCCAAGGGACTTTTTAGAGTTTGATGAGTTTATTGTACTCTGCGAAAATGCTGTTCAGGAAATAGCCAAGCATTGTACCGATATTGCCTGCATTGTTGGTTTACCGATTAAAAACGAGGTATTACAGGGAAAGGATTTATTTAATGCAGCCTATTTTATTGAAGGTGGAAAAGTGAAGGCTACTGTTAAAAAGGCACTTTTACCTACTTACGATGTATTTGATGAATACCGTTATTTCGAGCCTGCCACACAGTTTGGCTGTATTGATTTTAAGGGTAAAAAAATTGCTTTGACCATTTGTGAGGATCTTTGGAATATTAACGATAATCCATTGTATGTTTCTAATCCGATGGATGAACTGATTAAAGAGCAGCCCGATGTGATGATCAATATTGCGGCATCGCCCTTCTCTTACACGCATGATGATGAACGTATAAAGGTACTGGCTGATAATGCAAAAAAATATCACCTGCCGGTATTTTATGTGAACCAGGTTGGTGCACAAACAGAAATTATTTTTGATGGAGGTTCGCTGGTTTTCGACGCAGATGGTGCAATGAAAGCCGAAATGAAATATTTTCAAGAAGATCTTCAGGTTTTCGATCTGGAAGAGGTTGAAAATGTACGGAATAAATATCCTCAATCGGAAAGAATGACTGATATTGAGCAGATCCACGACGCGCTGATTTTAGGCATTAAAGATTATTTCGGAAAATCAGGTTTCAGCAAAGCAGTTTTGGGCTTATCTGGCGGGATTGATTCCGCAGTAGTTTGTGCCTTGGCTTGCCGCGCTTTAGGAGCCGAAAATGTAATGGCGGTATTAATGCCCTCAAAATTTTCTTCCGACCATTCGGTTCAGGATGCTTTGGATCTGGTGAACAATATAGGCTGTATGCACGAAATTGTTCCGATTAAAGAAGTTGCCGAAGCTTTTGATCATATATTGGCTCCAGCATTTAAAGGTTTGCCTTTTAACCTTGCCGAAGAAAACATTCAGGCCCGCATCCGGGGTATTATCAATATGGCCATGAGCAATAAGTTTGGTTATATTCTACTCAATACCTCTAATAAAAGTGAGTGTGCGGTAGGTTATGGTACTTTATATGGCGATATGTGCGGCGCAATCGGTGTAATTGGTGATGTGTATAAGATGCAGGTATTTGAGTTGGCAAAATACATCAATAAAGAAAGGGAAATTATTCCAATCAATACCATTGTTAAACCACCATCGGCAGAATTGAGACCCGATCAAAAAGATTCAGATTCATTACCTGAATATGAAATTCTTGATAAAATATTATATCAGCACATCGAAAAGAAACAGGGTTCAAAAGGTATTATTGCCCAGGGTTTTGATGAAGCATTGGTACAGCGTATTTTGAAAATGGTTAATATCGCCGAATTTAAACGTTATCAAACCCCACCGATTTTAAGGGTATCGCCCAAAGCATTTGGCATGGGCAGAAGAATGCCGATAGTAGGGAAATATATGGCTTAGGCTGTTGAAAGGTTGTAATGTTTGAAAGTTGAGAGGTTGGGGGGAGCCCAATGGTTTAAATTGTTGGATTGTTCAATTGTTTTTATGAATTGAAAACTGTCAACTGAAACTATCTAGTCGGCTTTTAGTCTGGCTAATGCTAGTTTTTTTATGTCTGTTTCAGTATCGAAATTAGCAATATGAGTTAAGTTGGCCTGGTTATCCAATTTGCCAACAGCCAGTTTTCTTACTTCTTTGTCCTGGTCGAAACAAGCAATGTGAAATAAATTTGCTTGATTATTTAAGTTACCAACTGCAAGTTTCCTTACCGCTACATTATTGTCAAAACTGGCAATGTGAAATAGGTTAGCTTGGTTGTTTAGTTTGCCAACTGCAAGTTTTCTTACCTCTACATCAGTATCAAAACTAGCAATGTGAAATAGGTTTGCTTGATTGCCTAAGTTGCCAACAGCTAGTTTTCTTACCGCGACATCTGTATCAAAACTGGCAATATGAAAGAGATTTTCTTGATTATCTAAATTGCCAACTGCAAGTTTTCTTACCTCTACATCAGTATCAAAGCTGGCAATGTGAAATAAATTTTCTTGATTATTTAAGTTTGCAACAGCGAGCTTTCTAACCGCGGCATCGGTATCAAAGCTGGCAACATGGAATAAGCTTTCTTGATTATTTAATTTGCTAACGGCAAGTTTTCTTACGGCAATATCGGTATCAAAACTGGCTACATGAAATAAGTTTGCTTGATTGCTTAGCTTGCTAACGGCGAGTTTCCTTACTGCCACATCAGTATCGAAACTGGCAATATGAAATAAATCCTGCTCAGAAGCAGCATCCTCGATTTTAGTGTTTTCAACAGCAGCAACGGTACTAAATGTTCTTTCCTTTTTACTGCTAAAAGAGACACAACTGTTTAAGAGTAAAACAGTGCCTAGAAATAAGAGCGTTTTTTTCATGTTAACTTAGATGGAGAAACTAAGTTATACAATTAATCTTATATTTTTTTGCTGGAAATACAGATAAGCTATCGTGCTGAGGTAGAAAGGAGTGCGTGATGTTGCAGATGCTTCGTTCCCCAGCATGACAGAAAAAGATTATTTATGATGCTAAAGTAGCATCAACTGTAATGGTTGTATTTAATAATTTAGAGATTGGGCAGTTTTTTTCTGCATCAGCCACCAGTTCATCAAATTTCTCCTGGGTTAAGTTAGGTACAGAAGCTGTTAAAGTTAAGTGCGACTCTACAATTTCACCCTTAGAAGGATCAAGGTTGATTTCGCATTTCGTTTCTAATTTATCGGCTGTAAATCCTGCTTCAGTTAAATTAGCAGATAATTTCATCGTAAAACAGCCTGCATGTGCAGCAGCAATTAATTCTTCTGGATTAGTACCCACACCTTCTGCAAAACGAGAGTTAAAAGAATATTGAGTATTGTTTAAAGTAGTGCTCTGTGTAGTAATGTTACCATTACCTTCTTTAATAGAACCTTGCCATACGGCTGTTGCATTTCTTTTCATGTTGGGATTTTATTTTTGATTGTTTAACACCTAAAGATAAATATATGTTTGTTTAATGGCGGTAATTCTTTGTTAAGAAATCTGTAATTATTCTACTTCTTCTATTGGCTCTTCTTTTCGCATTTTACTTCTTAACGATTGAAAAAGCAATATGCCCACACCGATCATGATCGAAATGTCTGCAAAATTAAAAACCCCTGTTTGGAAGAGGTATAAGTCCATATGCATAAAATCAGTAACCGAACCATGTACAATCCGATCATAGAGATTACCTATGCCACCACCAATTAAGAAGCACAGTGCGATTTGCATGCTGCTCGGGAGGTTTCGTTTGGCGAAGAGGAAATATAAGCCATACCCTAAAAACAATAGCGGTAGGCCTGTTAAAATGATTAACCTAAAAATATAAGGCATATTGTCGCCAAGGCTTAAAAACGCGCCACTATTTTCAACTTTAGTTAAGGTAAAACGGTCTTTAATAATGCTGATGTGTTCGTAATCGCTGATCTTGTTCCTTACAATGTTTTTTGATACCTGATCGCATCCGATATTGAGTGCAAGTATAATAAGGAGTATAAACCAACTAAAGTTTTTATGGTATTTCATTTGTGTAAGCTAAGATTTATTGAGGAACGAATTCCGTATTCGGGATAACCAGTTTACTGCTGATCTCGGGTATTAATTTTCGGAGTGAGGCTTCCTGGCTTTTCTCTGCATTTATAAAATACCAGTTTTTGCCACCATCGTACGACATGCACAATAGGTTACTTTTTACGGCAAGCTTTTTCCCGTTTATTTCGGCAGTCGCAAATTGTGGAATGATGCATTGATAGTTTTGGCCAGTCTTTACAACATCAGAGGGTTTGCCAAGCTTAACATTCTTAAATGAAAAGCCGCTTGCTGTTAACGCCTCAATACTTTTTCGTAAATTTGCCTCTGCCGATTTTACGCCACCCATGGTTTGAGCTACTTTAGGATGGGTGCGTTTTAATAAGGTTTTATAATCGGATTTACTATACGCAATCAACATCGCATTGGCCTGGTTGTTCAGGCTATCTAAATAAACCTGTGCATAGGTATTTGTGCCCCCGAAAATGATCAGCAGTAATAGCAATATCTTTATTTTTTGACCCATTTTCTGTAAGGTATAATTAAAGATAATATAACGGCTAAAAAGCTGAATAGTTTTGCAATGATATCGCCGCTCTTCACATAAAACGTAATCTCGTCGTTTAGGTTGACGTTGCCTTTAATAGCCGTTCTTGTCCACCATTTGGTGCTTTGCGTTACATCACCACGTTGATTAATGAAACAGGAGATCCCGGTATTTGCAGAACGGGCAACATCACGATGTGTTTCAATGGCCCTGAGTTTGGCATACATCATGTGCTGGTCTTTGCCTGAGGTATTTCCCCACCAGGCATCGTTTGTGATCACGGCAATAAATTGAGCACCATCTTTAACCGATTGGCCAATCCAATCGCCCCAAAGACTTTCATAACAAATTACCGGTGCAACTCCGATTCCACTCTGCGCATAAAGCACATCCGGTTTTTCCTGCCAGCCCCATCCGTCAACAGCACCTCCCAATTGGGCAAAAACGCCATCTAAAAATGAAAATACTTTTGGGAAAGGCATTTTTTCTACCCCAGGTACCAACTTGGATTTATGATAAAACCGAACATCAGCAGAGTTTTCGATCTGCATGGCGGTGTTGAAATGATCAACGTAAAGGTTTGCCCGCGGATCGTATCGCGCAGAAAGTGTTTTTTTGTCGGGATAGATTTTAATGCTTTCTATTCCGGTAATCAATGTGCCGTTTTTATATTTACTGATAAAGTTTTGTAAGGTACCAAAAGTTGCTGTTTCGCGGATCCGATCTTCGTTGTCGTAACTTGGTATAGCTGTTTCCGGCCAGATAAAATATTCGGTGTTGGTTTGCCCGACCGAATCTGATAAATGTGTTAAGATTTTAACCTGCTCTAAAGGGGGAATATTTTCCAGCTTTTGATAAGGATCTATATTGGGTTGAACCACCACTACGTTACTTGGCGTGCCTTTTTGTTCGGCGGTAAAGTATTTTGTTAAAGAAATGCTGATGGGGATAATCACGACCAAAAACCAGATTCCTGCAGTTCTAAACCTTAAGTAACCCGTTTGTGATTTAAATTTTTTGTAAGCTTCAAATGCTAAAATATTGCTTGCCAAAATCCATAATGAACCTCCGTAAATGCCTGTGTAATCGTACCATTGTGCCAGTTGGTGCATTCCGGCCAGGCCGTTTCCTAAAGTCATCCAGGGGAAAGCCAGATCCCAGGTTTGCTGTAGATATTCTAAAGCGATATAAAAGGCAATCAATCCAAGGTAAGCGATCTTTTTATTTACGTATTTACCCAGGCGATAATATAGCCAGAAGGCAAAAGTCATTAACAGTGCACCTAATCCATAAGGAATTAAGCAAACAGGTATCGCAACCAAAGGGCCATTATAAGCGCTTATGGCATTATACACCCAATAAATGGATGCCGTATTCCAAACCAGAAAGGTTATGCCTGCTGTTAAGAAAATTCTTTTTCCCTGTTTCTTTGTCGTATTGCCCGAAATAGCATCAAGAGCGATGAATAAAGGCACCAAACCGATCAGCAATAATGGCGTGGCAAAGGGCATTGGTGGCCAGGCTAGCCAAAGTAAAAATGCACTTAAGAGGGCGAGGAGGTAAGTTTGTTTCTTGTTCATTTTAAGTGCTGGCGCAATATTGCCATCCTGAGCCTGTCGAAGGACTAATTAACTATAATCTGGCGTTTCGACAGGCTCAACGTGACAATTGGAGGAAATTAGTTCTACAAACTATCTAAAATATTTGCTTTTTTGGCTTCGTATTCTTCCTGGGTAATCAAGTGTTTATCGTACAAAGTTTTAAGCTTACGCAATTTTAAAGTGGTTTCATCCTCTGGTTCTTCTACTACTTCAGCAATCTGGATAACCGGTTGTACTGGCTCGGGAGTGGGTTCGTAAGCTGGGATTTCGGCAAGTGGTTGTGCATTTAAATTAATAGGCGAGGCTGTTGCACGGTTTTCTTCCAACTTTTGTTGACGGAGCACTTCTTTATACTCTTCTAACTGTTGGTTAGCTGCCTGGTGCAATTTACGCGCCTGCACTTTAGGGATAAATTCGGTTACGATGTTTTCGCCATGTTGTGGTACACAGATAAATTTAGAACCAAAAAATTCTTCTTTGAAAGAAACTTCTTTAATGCTTTTCCATGAAATATCTTTAAAGTTCATGGTTAAACCTAAGTTACCGGGCTCGCAATAAAAAATCCGTTTGTTAGAAATCGCGATGCTATCTGGTAACAAGTTTACTGCAGGTTTTTTCTGTACCGCTAAATATAAAAGCTCTTCACCCGTGGTTAAGAGGTCGTTTAATTTTCCAATAACTTTTTCAACCGCCTTAGGGTCTTGTTCGTCACTTAGAAATCTATCTATGCTAATCATAATATTTTTAAAATTGATGTGTTGTTTATGTTTTTGATGTTACGCTTCGGCATCATCATATTTGTTTTTGCTTTTAATGTTGGGCTTCCCCGCTATGCAAATTACAAATTCTCCTTTTAAAGTATTGTTTTCAAAATGTGATTTTATTTCTACCAAAGTGCCGCGAACGGTTTCTTCGAACATCTTGGTCAGCTCCCTACTTACTGATGCCTGCCTGTCGGCCCCTAAATACTGTGCAAACTCCTCTAAAGTTTTTAATAAACGGTGTGGACTTTCATAAAGTATGATGGTGCGGTCTTCTTCGGCTAACTTTTTAAATTTTGTTTGCCGGCCTTTTTTTACCGGTAAAAAACCTTCAAAACAAAATGCATCTGCAGGTAAGCCTGAATTAACCAAAGCAGGTACAAAAGCCGTTGCTCCTGGTAAACATTCTACTGCGATATCATTTTTAATCGCCTCGCGTACCAGAAAGAAACCTGGATCTGAAATGGCTGGTGTTCCTGCATCAGAAATCAAGGCAATTTTTTGTCCTTCATTTAAAAACTTAATGATCTCTGAAGTGGCCTTATGTTCATTGTGCTGATGGTGCGAAAAAACTCTTTTATCGATGCCGAAATGTTTAAGCATTGGCGCACTGGTACGGGTATCTTCGGCCAGTATTAAATCACATTCTTTTAATATACGGATTGCCCTAAAGGTCATATCCTCCAAATTGCCTATCGGCGTTGGTACGAGAAATAGTTTGCCATCCATATTTTTCTGTGTCCGTCATTGCGAGGGAGGAACGACGAAGCAATCTTTTTATGGAGAGATTGCCGCACTGCGTTCGCAATGACGACTTAATTATTATCTTTGCTTAAAAAATTAAATAATGCTGCAAGTTAACTATATCCGCGAAAATAGAGAGAAAGTTTTAGAACGTTTAAGTATCCGTAATTTTAAACAGCCAGAACTGGTAGATGAAATCATCAAAATTGATGAGGACCGCCGTTCTACACAAACTTCCCTGGATAGTATTTCTGCTGAAGCGAATGCAGCTGCCAAACAAATTGGCGATTTAATGCGCACAGGTAAAAAAGAAGAAGCCGAAGCAATTAAAGCACAAACTGCTTCTCATAAAGAAAATATTAAAAACCTGAGCGATAAACTGAATGAGTTGGAAACAGCGCAGCATAATTTAATCGTTCAGTTGCCGAACTTACCTTATCATTTGGTAAAACAGGGGTCTACTGCTGAAGAAAACGAGGTGGTGCTAACACATGGTGAACCTGCTCAGTTACCAACCAAGGCTTTACCACACTGGGAACTGGCTGCAAAATATGATATCATCGATTTCGAACTGGGTGTGAAAATTACCGGTGCTGGTTTCCCGGTTTACAAAGGAAAAGGAGCAAAGTTACAGCGTGCATTGATCAATTTCTTTTTAGATCACGCTACTGATGCAGGTTACAAGGAAATGCAGGTGCCTCATTTGGTTAATGCAGCTTCGGGCTTTGGTACCGGACAATTGCCGGATAAAGAAGGACAGATGTACCACTCAACGGTAGATGATTTATATTTAATCCCTACCGCCGAAGTTCCGGTAACCAATTTGTACCGCGATGTAATTGTTAAGGAAGAAGAGTTGCCGATTAAAAATACAGCTTATACCCCTTGTTTCCGTAGAGAAGCAGGCTCATATGGCGCTCATGTACGTGGCTTAAACCGTTTACACCAGTTTGATAAGGTTGAAGTGGTGCAAATTACGCACCCAGATCAATCGTACGAGACTTTAGAAGACATGAGCAAATATGTGCAGTCTTTATTACAGGAACTGGGCTTACATTACCGTGTTTTACGCTTATGCGGTGGCGATATGGGTTTTACCTCTGCCATGACTTATGATATGGAGGTTTGGAGTGCTGCGCAAGAGCGCTGGTTAGAAGTATCTTCTGTATCAAACTTCGAAACGTATCAAAGTAACCGTTTAAAGCTGCGTTTTAAAGGAAAAGAAGGCAAAGCACAATTGGCGCATTCGTTAAACGGTAGTGCATTGGCTTTACCGCGTATTGTAGCTTCTATTTTAGAAAACTACCAAACAGAAGATGGCATTAAAATTCCGGAAGCTCTGGTGAAGTATACAGGATTTGATATTATTGATTAAACCTCACCCTATTATAGCAACTGCTTAGGCTTCTGTCTTTGCATCCCTCTCCTGCAGGAAAGGGAAAGCACAGACACTACATATTCTCCACCCATTGAAAAGGGTGAGGGCATAAAAAAAGCTTTGCAGTAATGCAAAGCTTTTTGTTTTTTATAGATAGATGAGTTTTCTGTATTGATTATAAAATCAAGATCAATAATAAAATGATGATGATAATTGCACCAACTGAAAGGTAAACACCTCCAGAAACTGCACGGGCCTGGCCTTTTAATTCTCTTAACTCGCTACGTAAAGCTTTACGTTCTGCTCTTGTTAAGTTCGATTTGTCCATGTCTCTGATTTCTTCAACACGGGTTTTAATTCTTTCCAGTTTTACTGTCTGTTCTGCAGTTAATTCTGTTGGGTTTTTCGCAGGTTTATCAGCTGCCTGAGCTGAATTAAAACTAATGCCTAAAGCAAAAATCAAGGCTAACGTGTAGATGAATTTTTTCATAATATCTAATTTTTTAGTGTTCGACCTCTACCTAACAAAAAACCTACCAAAATGTTCTGGTAGGTTCTAAAAAGCATTAATTTAACGGTTAAAATTTTTATTTGATCTCGAAAATGGCATTTACCGTAAAACTCAGCTTAATTTTCTTGAAATCAATTTCTGGTGCTCCAGCGGCATCGGCCATTTCAGCTTTCATTGCATAATTTCTGTAAACCGGTTGTATCACATTGTCTCCACCATCTTGTATCTCAATTACGCCACCCAATTTATCACCTAAAGCCTCTACCATATAAGCTGCTTTCTCTTTTGCAGCCAATAAAGCTTTAACTTTAAGCTCTTTTTTTAAGGTTTCAATTTTAGAGTAATCGTAGCTTTCGATATTGGTGTTGGCAATCCCTTTGGCATCTATCGATTCTAATATCGCATTGAATTTGTTTAGATCGCTCACTTTTAAACGGTACTGTTTGCTGGCCAGGAAATCAGGGTTTTTCTTTTTCTCGGTGGCATAGTTCCAGCTGCTTAGATTGCTGATGGTTAAATTTTCCTTTGCAATACGTGCTGTTTGTACCGCAGCAAACAATTGTTTCTCCAATTCGGTAATGTCTACTTTTTTCTTTCCGTTTAAGTATTCTTTAAGCGATATGCCGATATAAATAATATCGGGTGTAACTTCTGTTTCTGCAGTTCCGCTAACATTAATTTTTCTGCGTAAATCTACTTGTTGAGCCATCGCTGACGATAAACCTAAAAATGCAACCAGTGCAAGTGCTATTAACTTTTTCATAGTGTTATTTTCTTTGTGTGTACTGTAATGATGTAAACCCTGCACAAATTCCACACCGAGATTGTATATTTTTTTATTTTTCCAATAGAAAAATCAGGGTAAACACACATAATGAAACAGTTAGGAAGATTTAAAGAGTTGATAAATTAATATTGTTTAACAAGAATTTATCAACTCTTGATGGAGGTTGGAAACTATAATAGAAAAGTACACAAATTAAATAGTCAGTTGATAAGGAAATCATGATCCCCGTTAGGATGCTCATTTCTAATCATGAATAAATTAATTGTGGGGTTGATTTCTTCTTTTCAGAAGAAAATTATGCGCAAGGTTTTATGCTTAAATAGACGGAATTATATATGGTTATAAAACCTAGCGCAGCAGAATTTTCTGCAGAATTTTAATCATGTTTTGCAATTAGGAATTGCAAAAAGAATTGAATTGTGGTTGTTTAAACCTTTGATACTTTAACAGCAGTTGGTCCTTTTTGGCCCATTTCTACCTCGAACGTCACTTTATCACCCTCTTTAATCTGAGTGATCAAACCATTTGCATGAACGAAAATACTATCTTGAGTTTCGGTGTTTTTAATAAAGCCGTAACCTTTACTGTCGTTAAAGAAAGTAACTGTTCCTTTTTTAACAGGATTTTCGTCGATGATATCTTCTTGTCTAGAAATACCGATTTGAATATCTTCAGTGTTGATTACTTTCTTTTTCTTCGGATCTGGTGGGGTAGACGAAATGTTTCCGTTTTCATCAACATAAGCCATCATATCTTCAAGAGCTAAACCTTTTTTGGCATTCGCCTGGCGCTCTTCTTTTTTCTCTTGTTTGTCTTTTTGTTTTTTTAATCGTTTTTTTTCGTTCTCTTTTTTACTGTATGTTGCCTGAGATTTAGCCATATTTTATTTAATTGTTTTTGTTTTGAAAGGTGAGTGGAATGGAGAATTATACAAAGATAACAATACTAAAGCATAAATACGATTTATTCGGTTATGCTCTTGTTATTTAGATCTGAATGGCAAAGGATGGTTGCCACAGAAATTTGGAGAATTTTAGCCACAGAAGCACAGATTAACACGGAATTAAATCTTTTTTCTAGTTAAGTACCTGTAAACAACCGTTCTCTTTTTTAACCACAGATAAAGAGGATGAACACAGATAATTCAAAGTTATTTGGCCACGGAAGCACAGATTAGCACGGAATTAAATCTTTTATCAAGTGTCAGTGCCTATCAGTCAATTGTTTTTTTAACCACAGATAAAGAAAATGAACACAGATAATTCAAAATTATTTGGCCACGGAAGCACAGATTAGCACGGAATTAAATCTTTTTCTAGTTTCAGTGCCTATCAGTCAATTGTTTTTTTAACCACAGATAAAGCAGATGAACACAGATAATTCAAAGTTATTTAGTCACGGAAGCACAGATTAGCACGGAAAATTTTTTCTTGATTTCAGAATTCCTATGGCAACTGTTTTATTACATTTTACCACAGATCATAAAACAACATCTGTGTTTATCCCCGCCTGATCCGGCTGGACAGGTGTGTAAATCTGTGGTTAAAGCCTTATGATACCTTCTCTGTCCATTTTGCTTTATCAATCTGGTATACAAAATTCCACTTTACGGGCTCACCATAATAGGCTACCTCAATTTCGGAAATTTTAACCGCGCCTAATTTTTCAGAAGCTTTTTGCGACCGGAAGTTGGTTGCGCCAATATGTAAGATTACATGATCAACAAATTGAAAGGCATAATCGAGCATTAATGTTTTTAGTGCTTTGTTGTGTCCTTTTCCCCAGAAATCGCGGCCAATAAAGGTATAACCAACCGCAACTGAACTTGCTGCTTCATCTAATTCGTAGTACCTGGAGCTGCCCACAACTTTATTGGTATGCTTTTCATAAACGATAAAAGCACCCTTCGATTCCATTGCGCCTTTAAAGAAATTTTCGAAAACTTCTCTTTTGTAACGGTCTTTATTGGGATGTTGCTCCCATATCAGTGGGTCGGAGGCCACGGCGAATAGTGCTTCAAAATCTTCTTCTTTTAGCGGAACTACTTTAATCAAATTGTTTTCTAAGGTAGGCTGTAAATCGAAATTCATAGGGTTTTGGTATAAAAACGGCTGGCTATAGGGCCAGCCGATTACTATTAATTATTAGATTTCTCCATTCCGCCTTGCTCCAGTCGAAATGACGATGGAGGTTCAGGGTGACGTTCTTATTAGGTTAGTTTACTAAACCTTCAATTTCTACTACTTCCTGAGCATCTTTCTGATAATCTACTTTGTCGATTTCAAAACCGAACAAGCTTAAGAAATCAGATCGGTAACCTGGTAAATCGCCTATGGCAGGTAAAGTTTCGGTAGTGGCTTCTTTCCACAGTTCGGCCACTTTAGCCTGAATATCTTCGCGCATTTCCCAATCATCAATTCTGATTCTTCCTTTTTCATCAACAGGAACTGAATTTCCGGTGTATAAACGTTCTGCATACAAACGTTGGATCTGCTCAATTGTTCCTTCGTGCACGCCTTCAGCTTTCATTACTTTATATAACAATGAAATGTATAAAGGGATTACCGGAATAGCAGAACTTGCCTGTGTAACCAATGCTTTATTTACGGATACATAAGCTTTGCCATTTATATCTTTTAATTTATCGGCTATTGTAAACGCAGTTGCTTCTAAATCATCTTTAGCCCTGCCAATGGTTCCTTTACGGTATACCGGTTCGGTTAAAGCTGGGCCGATGTACGAATAGGCTACTGTTGTTGCACCTTCGGCAAGCAGGTTTTCAGCTTTAAGGGCATCAATCCACATCGACCAGTCTTCGCCACCCATTACGGCAACAGTGTTTACAATATCTTCTTCTGTGGCAGGCTCGATCGAAATCTCAGTTACGTTACCCGTGTGGAAATCAACAGTTTTATTGGTATATGTTCCACCGATAGGTTTTAAGGTTGAACGGTGTAAAACCTCTGTATCAGGATGTTTCCTTACAGGAGAAGCTAAGCTATAGATTACCAAATCAATCTGGCCTAAATCTGCTTTGATTGTTGCTAAAGTTCTCTCTTTAATTTCTTTAGAGAATGCATCGCCATTTATACTTTTTGCATATAAACCGGCTGCATGTGCTTCTTTTTCGAAAGCCGCACTATTGTACCAGCCTGGTGATGCTGTTTTACCTTCAGAAGGTGCCTTTTCGAAAAATACGCCAATTGTAGCAGCTCCAGATCCATAAGCAGCAGCAATGCGGGATGCTAAACCAAAACCGGTTGAAGCCCCAATTACCAATACTTTTTTAGGACCATCTATAGCTCCTTTAGATTTTACATATTCAATTTGATTCTTTACGTTTTGCGCGCAACCATCAGGGTGTGCCGTTAAACAGATAAAGCCCCTCATTCTAGGTTCGATAATCATTTTTGTTCTATTTTACGTTTTGTAATGTTAAATAAGGGCAATTTAAGATGTCTTAATGCCCAAATCTTTAACGAAGATAAATTTTTAATCGCTTAACGTTAAATGAAATTTAAATAATAAGCTTTTACATTTGTTTAATTCGTTTTAGCGCTAAATTCTATATTTAGAATATTGTCTCTTTTCATATCGGTATCCAGATAAACTATCCGGGTTTTATCGCCATAGTAAATGCAAAGCACAGCTGTGTTTGGTGGGACACTCCCTAAATTATCTGCTCGAAACAATAAAGTGTTTTTGCCTGGTTGCAATGTTAGATAAAACCGCCTGGATGTTTTTTTAACTGCAATTTTTTGATGGACCCATTCTTCATTAAGCTTTAAAGAGACACTATCTCCATCTTCTACCTGGCCATCCCAAATTTCAAGTTCTATTTGCTTATTTTCAACTTGCATATTTGCAATAACATCTGGGTTTCTGTCTAAGTGTTTTTCTGAAGCAATTTTTTTCTTTTGTATTTCTACAGGCTTGTTGCTTATGGATTGATTCTCCGATAGTTTAGGTTTTGAATATGCTCGGTAAAGCTTAGCCACCAGGAAAGTTGCAAAAGCATTTGAGCGGTTTGAAAAATCAAAACTATACATGTTTTCGCTTGTTTTAACAATCAAATTTCCAGTATTTGGCGGCTTGCGACCATAATTATCTGCAAAAAGTGCAAGCGTATTCATTCCTGTATCTAAGTGTAACTGATGGCTAAATTTTTTCTCATCAATGGCATGTTTGTTTAAAATCGTCCTGCCATTTTGAATCAGTGTTATGGTGTCTGCATCTATAAGCTCTTCATCCTGTATGGCCAGGGTAACAACGCTGTCCTTTGTGGTAATTGGATCGTAAATGCCATAATAAATATTATTCTTTCCCGTTGGGGCCACTATCCTTGGAATATGAGGATCTGTCCAGGGCGTTGAATTTGTTTTAATTAAGGTAATCTTCTCACGATATAAAAGATCCCTCATATTTACTTTTGAGCTTTCGTAAATTTCATCGCCCTCATCTAAACCCCGCATAAAAAGTCCAAAGTTATCGATCCACATCCGTTGCAAACTCAATTGTGCTTGTCCGGTTTTGGATTTACTCAGCGTAAGTACGCCATTTAGGTAGGGCATCCACTGTTTAATCTTAAAAGGGGTTTCTATTATTGGGTACTTATTTCGACCAATGCCCAGTTGGGTACTATTTTTTTGAGCAAGTAAGAGCTCATAACTAAATATAAAATCACCATTTGTAATTTTTAAGTTGGCCGGATAAAGCATCTTATCAGTTGCTTTGCCAATATTCATTTGCATATTAATTGGTAAAGCTGTTGGATAAGGACGATATTCAAAATTCCAGGTGCCCTCAAAGTTCTGAGCTTTTGCTCCAGTCAAAATCATGAGTAACAGAATCCCTAAAAGAAAACGCATTTGATTTCAATGAATTAAAACTTAAAGATAAAAGTATAACATCTTTTTTGAGGATTAATTTAAAGTTAAATGATTTGCTTTGTTCATTTTTCTTTTAATTTAGCGGCACACAGATAAAACCGGTTTATCTTTTTATGAAAAAAATACTATTCTCTGCCCTGGTGCTGATCATCGTGGCATCTGGAAAACTTTATGCGCAAACCCAACACCAGAATTCGGGTTGGTTTATGTTTTTAAACAATACTAAGTTTAACGATAAATGGGGACTGCAGTTCGATGTTCAAGTCCGTTCGGGTGATGATTGGGGTTATGTAAGAAATACCCTGGTGCGCCCGGCGATACAATATTTTATTAATAACAAACATAATGTAGCCTTGGGATATCTGTGGCAAACTACGGATATGCATCTGATTGGCACCAGTCAGAATCTGTTTCACGAACACCGTATTTTCGAACAATATATTTATAGCCATAAAATAGAATCGGTTTTTGCCAGTCATAGGTTTAGGGTAGAACAACGTTTTATCGGTCGTGCAGGCGAAGATGTGTTTTCGCAACGTTTCCGTTATTTTGTGCGGCTGATCCAGCCCTTGCAAAAAAAACAGCCGGCTTTTACCAAGGGACCATTTGTGGCTTTGCAGAATGAGGTGTTTTTAAATCTTCAGAATAAAGATAAAATTAACAATAGTGTTTTCGATCAGAACAGGTTGTACCTGGCAGCGGGTTACCGTTTTTCGAAACAGTTCGATCTGGAAGCGGGTTATATGAACCAGGCCAGCAAAGGGCTAACGAGCAATACTGTAAATAACATTATTCAACTGGCGGTTTATACACGGTTTTAATGTTTTAAAGTCATTTTTTTTACAACAACTCTAGCAAAATGTTAAAGTTGTTGTAATTGACTGGTCTTTTTGCTCAATTTGCCGCGTGAAAAGATTTACCATTCTATTTTTAGCACTCTTGTTCGGCAAGCGGATGCAAGCGCAAGAGATTCAAACGTCTTCAGTTGATCATACGCCAACCTCAAAAAGTTTATTTAATCCGGAACACAAAAGAAATTTTTCGCGTAAAGGCGATTTCTTTTTCCATTGGGGTTATAACAGTTCGTGGTATGGCAAAAGCGATATCAGGTTTCAAGGACCTAATTACGACTTTACCCTGAAAGATGTGGTTGCACATGATAGACAATCGAAATTGAGCTGGGCTTATTTAAATCCTGGTTTGATCACCGTACCACAATATAACATCAGGTTAGGTTATTTTATCAAAGATAATTACAGTATTTCCATCGGTTGGGACCACATGAAATATGTGATGGATATCCCACAAACCGTTGCCATTACCGGCCATATCGGTCCTAATATAACACCCGAAAACGTTGCAACAGGAGCTTTAGCCGGAGATTATAACGGCCAAAACATTAATGTTAAGGAAAGTATGTTAACTTATGAGCATACGGATGGTTTTAATTATGCCAATATTGAGATAGAGCGTTACGATGATATCTGGGTAGCACCAGGGGGCAATACTTCTTTAACTTTAGAAACCGGTTTGGGTGGCGGAATAATGGTGCCACGCTCTGATGTACGTTTATTTGGTTTGGGCCGTAACAACCACTGGAATATTTCGGGTTATGGTGTTTCTGCTAAAATTGGTCTTAAGTTTTATGTTTGGAAAAATGTTTACTTACAGAATACCACTAAGTTTGGGGCCACCAATTTAACGAATGTACATACCACAGGCTGGGATGAATATGACCATGCCAGTCAGAAGATTAACTACATTGAAAATATGTGGCTGATCGGGGTTCAGTTTTAAAAAGATGCGAAGGAGGCTTAAGCCTCCTTTTTTGTTTAGAGATCATTAAATTGCCACGCCCGCCTGAACGGCAGGGCAGGGAAACACGGAAGGCACGGAATGTTATATAGCCTAATTTGTCATTCCGAGTAGCCATTTTTTATCTTTACTAAATATTGCATTACCGCACTTTCTGCTTTATTGTTCTGCTTAATATAATCAGTATACAATTCATTTCTTAGTTTTTTATAAACATCAATCGCATTTTCCAACGAAGCAATTAACGATGTTTTATTGTATTCGGCTATGGTGCTTTTAAGGAGGTTAAAATCTTCGAGAGGGAGCTGTGTTTCTACTTTGCGTACACCGCGCGGCAGATTGTTATTTTTGATATGCAGCAAAGGGCCAAATACCACCATTCTTAAAAAGCCGAAAAAATCTAAAGCTTCCAGGTATTCGCCCCGGCCGATTTTTAAAAGGGTATAATGTATCCAGGTCCAAAAGCGATCTTCAATCCATTGGTAATCGGGGTAGGGGAATCTGGCTTCGGTTTGATCGAGGATTTTCTGAAGCTGCTGATCTTTGTCGATTAATAATATTGGGTTTTCTACCCTTTGGGCAAACTCATTAAGGGTTAAAAACTTAAGGTCAACATGTAGTAATGGATTATCGTAAAGGCATATCAATACGCGGGGTTCGCCAACGTGTTCGCCTGTAAAGGCAGAAATCAGATCGCCAAGGCGATGGGCATATCGGCGCATTTCTGATTGATCAGCTGATACTTTTTCTTTGGTCACCAGGATGAGATCGAGATCTGAAAACTCGTCGATCTCATTGCTCAGCCAGGAACCGCCAACGGCCAGGCCGATAATGGATTCATCGGTTTTTAATATTTCGGTTGCCTGTTGAGCAAAGATTTGTGGTATCATGGGTGATTTGATTGTCTTTTATCAAATTTACATTTAAGTGTTATGATTACAAATGAAGAAATTAGGGCTAGTAAGGTGTCAAAAAGTAAGTTAATGGGTTTAAAGCCAAAGTTTTGATAACAATTATCGCACTTTCCGGAAAAGCCATCGAAGAAGGTAAAAGGGAAACCATATCGGTCAAAACCGTCAGATGCAGCCTCTAGCTTTAATGTTGCTAAAGTAGAAATGATGAGTAACAAGACGATCAGGTATAGGATAGCTTTTATGGTTTTCATTTTACAGGCGACTTATTTTTAAAAAGATTGCTTCACTCTTGCGCTCGGTCTCATGCTCCTGTTCGCAATGACGAATGGAATTAAGCATCCAACAATCTTCTGTGGTAATTGATCTGCCCCAAATGGTAAGTTAAATGTGTAGTGAGGTGAACCAGAAAAAATTCGGTTGATGTTTTTTCCTGGAATACCAATAACGGATATTCGCCCTCAATCTGTTCAGCGGTAACTTTATCTAGCGTATCGTTCACTACAGTTATGGTTGCGTCGATCATATTAATAAGTTGCTGCTGCGGAATATCTTTTAACGAAAACTCCAGTTCGCGGTTGCGGATGTAGCTGGTTCCGCCCAAAGTAGCGCCAATATAGGTGTTCAGGTTTCCGATAAGGTGCAAACAAAGATTACCGGCGGAGTTTGCGATTTCCTTATTTATAAGCCATAGGTTCGATTCGATTTTGTAGGCTTCGATTTCGGATTTTAATTTGTTAAGATCCCGACTGAAAAGTTTTTTTAAGGTTTCGGTAAGCATAAACGGATTTTAAGGAGTCAAATTTTTTGCTGGCTGGGATAAGATTTCCTTCCCTGCTTTACTAATGACCAATAATGCAGGTGGCGAATTTTTCTCAGCCATTACGGTAATGAAACAGGTATAGCTATAATCGCCACTTTTAAATTGATAGTTGTGGTTTCCACCGCTACCATCGGGCGTCCATTTGCCTTTGGTGATCAACAATGAAGGTTTATCGCTCATTTTACTTTTTATTGGCCAGGAGGCGTAACGGTAATTGTTGTTGCCCAAATCATCAATCCTGACCCTGTATTGAGCGGTTTCGAAAACTAAAACGGGTTGTATAAAGTTGCTGATCGATGGATGTAGTTTACTTTTGTCGGTATTAGTCAACCTGGCCTGTTCTTTCGCTTCGAGCCTGGATTGGTGGTTTACCGCAATGAGCTTGCCATCGGTATCGAGCCATAATTCGCCGTTTAAGAGCATAATGCCCCGCCAGCCAACATCACTCCAATCTGTTGATGCTTTAGAGCCAATGATCTTTTTGATCAGGTCGTCATCAAAAACCTCCTGATACCTTTTTATAAATTCCTGTTTGTTTTTAATCGGCGGGATAGGGTATGTGCGGTTTAAAGGATATTTGATTTTGTTGCTCAGCTTTTCTACCGAACCACTTTTAACTGAGGTAATAAAAGTATTTACAACAGGCAGATATTTTTTATCAAGCGTTTGGCTGTAAGCGAAGCTGATATGGAATAGTAAAAGGATTGCTATTAATTGTTTTTTCATGGTAAGGGATGTTGGTAAGCGAAGGTAAATGAGAAACTTAATTTTACTGCTTTGGGATAAATATTTAATTTGGCATTACATTTACTACGATTCTCTCAGGGGCGACAAGCGAAAACTGCTTCTCACATTTCCATTTTGAACCGGCTTTTAGTCCCTCAAGCGTATTTCCGTCTACGATAACATCACCAAATTCATAGACATAGTAGGCGTATGTCCATAATAGATTTGCCACTTCATTTTCATTGGCTGTCGAGAACCGGATTTGAAAATCGGGCAATCCAATGATATGAAGCCCTACAGTATCCATTAATAGTTCTTTGTGATCTTTATCGTTGCTCACATTGTATAAGCGCACATTACAAATTGCACTTAATGTTTGTATTTTATCGGTATCCCAAATGTTAATGATATCGACGGGGTTTAATATTTTTTGTGCTGGAGAGGAATAAACTGCATTTGGTTGAGTTGCCTTGATCACCGCCACTAAAAAATCCATAAATATATTTAGCCGTTCTTTATAGGGTAAGGTTCTCGACATTAAATCTGTGAGCAATATTTCATAAGTGCAGCTTTTAGCAATCTGGTTGGCTTCGGGCCAATGCCAGTTTTGTTGAAAAGCGGCATCTGGCAGTTCCACCTCGGATTTATCTGGATCAGGTATCATAATGGTGCATTGTGCCGGAACTGTTGCATCAGTGAAACTAATGGTGTGATCGGGGAATGAAAAAATAAAAGTGTTTTCTGAGAAGGAATGTTCAACTTTTGCATAAAATTTTTTTACCTCCGCTAAAACCTGATTGCTATCAAGGTTTGGTTTATCAAGGAATAAAAGCTTTGCAGTAAGCAGTTCAGGGAAATTCTCCAATGGATCGTTTTCTGTTGCTTGTGTATTCTCTTCTGTAATGTTTTTCTTTTTAAATAAGTTGGATAAACCCATGACTTGATACACTTTTTAGTGACTAGCGTTCTTGTAATAATGTGGTTTAAATATACAAATGAATATAAAGCGATATCAAATTATATCAGAATTTCTTTAACATTTTGAAGGATTTCTTTTTCCGGCCTGCGTAACTAAACCCGATAAAATGGAAAGCCCGGAGCTCCAGTTTTTCACTGGGGCGAGGACTTGGAATGATAGCGGGGCTGAAAACCGCCAAGTATTACTGCACGCCCATTTCTAAATCACGAAATAAATTTGTTTTTTTATGGAGCGCAATGCCTGTACACCACAATAAATTTCTTCCCGTTTTTCGCGTGTACGCTTCGCCTCCTCGTAACCTCGTTGCTGCAGGGTACTGCTTCAACCAAGGCTAGCAGGCCGGGGCAGAGGGGATGAAGACGGCTAAGTGCAGGGAGTTATTGTTTGTGAAGATACGACCCATTGCAGAAGTCAAAAAAAAAACACCTGTAAGAAATTACAGATGTTTTTTTAGTTAAAAAGATATTATTTTATACTTTTCTTACACCACCAGAACCGATAACTGTTTTATCGATACTTGGATTGCCAGAATAATTGATGTTTCCTGATCCGCTGATCACTGCTCTAATGCTTTCGCTTACGGCAATATTTACGGTTCCTGAACCGCTAATGGTACTGTTTAAGGTTTTTGTAGAAAAAGATTTACCGCTAAAGGTACCTGAACTGCTGATCACCACTTTTGCATGGTCTGCACCGCCGGTGATGTTTATCGCGCCAGATCCGCTGATTACACCACTGTAGTTGTCTACATCTGCTGTTGCTTTAATACTGCCCGAACCGCTTATGGTAGTGGTTAGGCTTCCTGTGCTGATTTTTCCATTAACAGTTAAAGTTCCCTCTCCGCTTACCGTTAAGCTGGCCAGCTCTTTCGCGGTTACATAGGCGGTAATTTTTTTGCCTTCGTATTTTCTAGACCAACTGGTGATGCTGGTTTGTGGACGGATAACCAGCACATTACCCTTTACTTCGGTTACGATTGAAGCAATTGCTTCTGCATCGCCTTCTAAACGGCAACTTTCGGTGTTGCCTAAAGTTACGATGATGTTGATCGGACCTGCTCCAGCAACACCATTAAAGTTTTTAACCTCGCGGTCGTCGCTTTTGCTTCTTGAATTGTTGATGCTGATCTTATCTTTTGCAATTACGTTATAACTTGAGGTTAATGTTAATGATGCCAATAATATTGCAAATACTTTTTTCATGATTATAGATTTTATTTTTTAGATGAATAATGGTCTTTTTCTTATAAGACGGTTGTTTTACCGAAAAGTTGCACAACAGGCCTATAAAACTTCCGAAGTTAGCCGAGCTATGGCCCTGGGAGAAACTTCGGAAGTCTGGGCGGGGATTACCCTTTTTTAGTTTTGATATAAAACAACGGATCATGCTTGAAATTGTCAGCATTTATACTGGCATCAACCTTAACGGTTTTCCAATCGTTTGTTGGTTTGATTAATGTATAAGCGCCCGTTTTTAATGTTACACGTACAGGCATATCGAAGCCTTTTACATCGGTTAACCAGCGGTAAGATAAAATGCCCTTATCGATTTTATATTCCAAAACAGGAATGTTGGTATACCGTAAATACTGATCGAAAACCTTATCTAATTTTAAGCCGCTCTGTTTGGCCATGTAATTTTCGATCTGAGCAGTGGTTACGGTTTGGTGGTAAAATGTTTTGCTTAATCCACGAAGAATCTGTCTGAATTTTTCATCGTTATTGATCAACTGGCGGATGGTGCTGATTAAATTTGCACCTTTTGGATACATATCTCCAGAACCTTCTTTGTTTACACCATAAGGACCAATCACCGGAACATCGTTACTGATGATTTTTTGCAGTCCGATTACATATTCATCTGCAGCAGCTTTGTTTTCTGTACATTCTGTAAACAGTACTTCCGAATAATTAGTGAAACCCTCATGGATCCACATATCGGCAATATCTTTTGCGGTAATGTTGTTGCCAAACCATTCGTGCCCGCTCTCGTGGATGGTAATGAAATCCCATTTTAAACCATGGCCTGTTCCACTTAAATCTCTTCCCAGATAACCTTGTTTAAACTGATTGCCATAGGCCACCGCGCTTTGATGTTCCATACCCAGGTGTGGTGCCTCAACCAGTTTGTAACCATCTTTATACCATGGGTAAGGGCCAAACCAATATTCGAAACATTTTAACATGGGTTTAACATCGGCATCCCAATGTGGGCGGGCTTTTGCACTATCGGTTTGTAAAGCCCAGTAATCGATACTTAGTTTGCCATTTTCGCCATCGTAACTGTCTTGCCAGTGTGCGTATTTCCCAATGTAAAAGGTTACATCGTAATTGTTGATGGGGTTGCCTACAAACCAGTTGTATTGTTTATAACCATCGGGTTTATCAACCGTGTTTCTCAACCTTCCGTTTGATATTTCCTGTAAGGTATTGGGTATGGTAATGCTGATCAACATACTGTCTACTTCATCGCTTTGGTGATCTTTATTTGGCCACCATACACTGGCGCCCAGTCCCTGGCAGGCCACTGAAACAAATGGATTGCCTGCCGCATCTTTTTTAAAGATAAAACCGCCATCCCAGGGTGGTGTTTTAGCTACTGTCGGGTTGCCCGAATAAAAAACGGTGAATTTATCTTTACTTCCTTTTTTTATGGTTTTAGGGAAAGTAACAAAAACAGCATTGTACTCACGTGTAAAAGGTAAATCGGTACCTTGATAGACTACTTTATCTACTTTTAAATTATCGAAAAGATCGAACTGTAGTTTGGTAAAGTCCTGTGTGGCAGTAAAAGCAAATTCGTTGCTTCCGCTTACCGATTTCTGGTCGATATCGATCTTTACATCCAGGTGGTAGTAATTGATGTCGTAACAGGTACGTAAAGGGGTAAGGGTACCCCGCAGGCTATCGGCCCGGGAGTTTACCTGGTGTTTGCCAAGCATTTGTGCCTTTGTGGCTGAAATGCTGAGGGCGAGGGCAAGGAGTGTAATTAATTTTTTCATTTGTTTATGGGTTAACCAATTTTCCAGTTCGTGGAGACACGAACCGGGGCTATTCGCGCGCGTTAGAAACGCGCGCGAGCCGCGCGGGCTATTTTATAATATCAACTTCAATAAAACTATCGTTAAATACGGTTTGAGTGGCTTTAATGTAATCTGCCTCAGTTGCTTTGTAAGGGTTGTCTACAAATTTTTGTGGGTTACGGGCAAATAAAGGAAATGCCGTACTCTGTACCTGGATCATGATCCGGTGTCCTTTTTTAAAGGTGTGTAATACATCCTGCAATTGAAAATTTACGTCGGTTTTTTGATTGGCCACCAAAGCCTCAGGTTTTTCGAAACTGTTACGGAAACGGGCTGGCATCACTTCCGAACGTACCATTTGCCAGTAATTGCTTAAAATGATATTCTTGTTTGGCATGTAAGGGTTGTTGGGCTCATCGGCAGGATAAACATCAATCAGTTTTACAATAAAATCGGCATCGGTACCTGTGGTCGCAATTTTAAGGTGCGACATGATTTCACCACCTAAAGTGATATCGTTATCCAATACCTCTGTTTGGTATACCAAAACATCTGGTCTTCTGCCTGCAAAACGTTGATCTTCGCTCATGTAGTTGTGCGGCGTAAAACCCAATGTAGTGGTTAAATCTTCAGTATACGGAGCGGGTTTTAAAGGATCGCTGATGTAATTTACAGAACCAGCAGCAGCAGGAGCCGTCATGCTGAGTTTACCGTCGGAACCTAGATATAGTTTTTGTTTGCTCGCTTTTTCTGTTGGCCATTTGGTAAAGGTTTCCCATTGTTTTTTACCGGTATCGAACATATAAGCTTCTGGCAGACCAGAGTTTTTATCACCATTGCCTTTTAAGAAATGGTTGAAGAATTTTGATTCGATTTCTTTTTGGTAGAAGGTAGCGATGCTATCTCCGAAATACACATTGCTATGCATGGTGTGGCCGGTTTCGCGGCTCCATCTGCCGTGCCCGAAGGGGCCCATTACAATCGTATTGTAGGCGTTAGGGTTTTTCTTTTCGATGGTTTTGTAGATATTCAAAGGACCTGATAAATCTTCGGCATCGTACCAGCCGCCAACAAGCATTACTGCAGGTTTAATGGTGTTGTAATGTTTTAACAGGCCGCGTTTTTGCCAAAACTCATCATAGTTTGGGTGGTTAACGGTTTCCTGCCAGAAGAAGTTATCCTTATAATATTTATCCGCATTGCTTAAAGGACCAAGATCTAAAGCGAACTGATAGCCATCTTTTGTTTTTGGCAAAATCATCTGGTTGTTGTACCAGGGTTTAGAAGTGGTATCGGTTTTCTGTACGCCAAATACCGGGAAGGTGAAGAAATAACTTTGTAAAAATGATCCATTGTGATGGAAATCATCAAAAAAGAAATCAGAAATCGGTGCTTGCGGCGATGATGCTTTTAAGGCAGGGTGATTGCTCAAAATTCCTGCTGCGGTATAAAAACCGGGATAAGAAATTCCCCACTGACCAACCTTGCCATTGTTGTTGGCTACGTTTTTAACCAGCCAATCGATGGTATCGTAAGTGTCTGATCCTTCATCAACATCTTTTTTGCTTTTTTTGTTATCGATAACGGGCGTCATGTTGGTCCAGGTGCCTTCGCTTTTCCAGCGTCCGCGTACATCCTGATACACAACGATATAACCTTCTTTCATCATCAGTTCGGACGGACCTAAACGTGCAGGGAATTTATCTTCGCCATAAGGCGCAACGCTGTAGCAGGTGCGCTGCATGATCATTGGATATTTTTTATCCTTTGCGGCATCTTTAGGCGTGTAAATGGCGGTAAAAAGTTTGGTGCCATCGCGCATGGGGATGTAAACTTCTTTTTTGGTATAGTTGGCTTTCGGGTATCCAGCATCGCCCTGCGCAAAGGCAGAAGAGGCTGAAAGCAGAATGATGAGGAGTTTTAAGTATTTCATTTTGAACAAGTAAGTTAAGCGGGTATTTTAATAAGCTTCCGGTTCGTGGGGACACGAACCGGGTAATGTTTTTTGCATCGTTAAAAACGATTGACTATTTACACACTCGTTAGAAACGAGCGTGAGCCGGTTTGTTATTTACGCACGCGTTATAAACGCGCGCGAGGGTTTTCGCTTTATTTCAACACTGAAACGGTTATATACGAGCTGTTATGCACGTCGTGATAAATTTTATGTGTGGCTTTTTGGAAATCCTGTGGTTCTGCCTGATAAATATCCATAAATTTCTGCGGATTGCGATCGGCCAAAGGAAACCAGGAGTTTTGAATCTGGATCATGATTTTATGCCCTTTTTTGAAGGTATGTGCAACATCTGGCAGTGGATAATTTACTTTGGTAATGGTACCAGGTACAAAAGCTTCGGGTTTTTCGAAACTGTTGCGGTATTTACCACGCATAATCTCGCCACGTACCAACATTTCGTAACCACCCATTATTAAATTTTTTGGATTAGGTACAGGGTTTGGCGCATCTTCAGGATAAACATCGATCAGTTTCACTACATAATCGGCGTCTGTTCCGGTAGTTGAAACTACAAGGTTGGCTAAAACAGGTCCGGTTAACGTAATGTCTTCCGTTAAAGCATCAGTCTGGTAAGTTTTAACATCAGGGCGACGGGCGGCAAAACGCTGATCGTCGATCATATACTCACGCGTACGCTTGGCCTGGATGCCATCCTGATAAGGTACCGGATTGTTCGGGTCGCTCACATATTCGTCCCAGCTATCGGTTCTGCCTACTTTTTCGAAAGCCAGTTTTCCGTTAGGCTGTAAATACAGGTTTTTGCTTTCTACTTCTTGTGGAGGCCATGTTTTAAACTTTTTCCATTCGTTGCTGCCCGTTACAAAAATATTTGCTTCAGCAGCATTAAAATCGCCTTCACCTTTTAAATAATGTTTAAAGAAAGGGAGTTCGTATTGTTGCTGGTAATCGATGCTGGTGGTTTTGCCGAAAGGGATATCGCCAAAATAAGAACCATCGCTGCGTACCCAGCCGCCATGAAACCAGGGGCCAGCCACCAGGATGTTATTGGCGCCGGGGTTTTGTTTCTCGATTGCTTTGTAAGTGGCAAAGGTTCCATAAGCATCTTCGGCGTCGAAAAAGCCGCCTACTACCATCACGGCAGGTTTTACATTGGTTAAGTGCGGGGTAATTAATCGCGCTTTCCAGAAGGTATCCAAATCCGGATGTTTAAATAAGTCGTTCCAGAATTTAATGCTATCTGCAAAATATTTGTCTTTTAGGTTTTTAACTGATCCAGCTTCCAGGTAGAAACGGTAATTGTCTTGTATAGGAAACTGAAAACCTTTAGGTCCTTTATCGGGCGTAATGGGTTTAGGACGTGGAACACCGAAACTGCCCATAAAACTAAAGGCATCCATTAAGAATAAAGTGCCACGATGGTGGAAATCGTCGCCCATAAACCAATCGGTAACCGGAGCCTGCGGCGAAACGGCTTTTAAAGCCGGATGCGCATTTGGCAACGAAGTAGTGGAATAAAAACCAGGGTACGAAATGCCATAAATCCCTGCATTGCCGTTATTTCCTTTTACATTTTTAACCAGCCAATCAATGGTATCGTAGGTATCGGTGCTTTCATCAATGGCGGTTTTGCCTTTTTTCCCAGCTATTTGCGGACGGATATCGGCAAAGGTGCCTTCACTCATCCAACGGCCACGCACATCCTGGTAAACAAAAATAAATCCTTCACGCATCATCGCGGGGAAATTACCCAAACTAAGCTTATATTTATCTTCGCCATAGGGCGCAACGGTATACGGCGTGCGGTTAATTAAAAAGGGATATTTTTTGGATTGATTTTTGGGTATATAAATGGAAGTGAATAGTTTAACTCCATCTCGCATGGGGATCTGGCGCTCTATTTTGGTGTAATTTTCTCTAACGTATGCCGAATCAGTTTGCTGGGCCAATAATTCATTAGAAATAAACAGACAAAATAGAAGGCTGAAAATTCTGGTAAAGTTCATTTGTTTAGTTTTTAGAAATAAAATTTAAATATAGGTGATTCACGATTGATTAAAAAAAACAAGCCGTAAAAGGTTTGTTAATGATGGAAAGATGGAAGAAGTATAATGGCAGATGTACGATACAGGATGGGTTTCGGCCTTTCCCTTCTGCATCAGGTTTAAATATCAGATGCTTCATTCGTCATCACTTTATCAAAATTTAGTTAAATATCATTAAGGGATAATCTTTTAAGGATTTTCATCGTCATATAGATAATCGAATTAAACACAATAAAATGAATAGGTTATTAAATAAAACATTGGTTGTTTTCGCTGCAGCAGCGATGATTGCAACCTTAAGTATCGAAAGCGTTTCTGCGCAAAGACCAAGCAGGAGCGGAGGTTCTTCCGGTGGCGGCAGATCTGGTTCTATAGGCCCATCGAGAGGTGGAGGTTCTATTTCCAGACAACCATCTATGCAGGTACCAGGTAGAGGCAGTTATTCACCAGGTAATAGTAGCCGCGGATCAAGACCAAATTATAGTTATAACAGACCTGGTAACCGTCCGGGTGTAGGTTATCGCCCGGGTTATGGTAGGCCAGGTTATGGCAGACCAGGGTATGGTTATCGCCCGGGATATGGAAGACCTTATTACAGGCCATACTACAGTTATTACAATTTTTACAGACCGTTTTTAGGGTTCAGAATTAGTGTATTGCCTTATGGATATTATCCATTTTACTATGGTGCCAATCAGTTTTATTATTCCGGAGGATTATTCTATCAACAAAATGATAGTCAATATGAGGTGGTAACGCCACCGGTTGGTGCTGAAGTGCCAAACTTGCCATCGGATGCAAATCAGGTGACCATTAACGGTGTTGATTATTACGAATATAAAGGCGTTTATTATACACAAAAGGAAAATGCCGACGGTAAAACCATATATGTGGTTGCCGGAAAAGACGGGGTTCTAAATACAACTGATGGTCTGGTTGATACACACAACATTGGCGATATTATTACCGAGTTGCCGGAGGGATCTAGAGAAGTAACCATTAAAAACGAAAAGTATTTTGTTTCACCTGATGATGTGTATTATGAAGAAATAGTAGATGGAACGAATATTACTTATCGTGTGATTGGTAAGTTGTTTTAAGCTTAATTTTTATCTGTGTCGGAGGATAACATCTGACATCACATGATATGCAGTCGGATGGTAACATCCGACTGTTTCATTTTTGTAGAAAATGGAGGTTTTTCATTAAATCCACTCCGTGTCAGATGGTAACATCTAACACCACAATTAAAATTCAGGGTGGCGTACCTCCAGCCGTCAAAAATCCATATTTTTACGGTCTAAACATATCGATTTGAAACCCATACATCAGCTTTCTTTTGTTTATGCCTTTTTTGTTGTTGTGCTTTCGTCATGTTCTACAACCAGGTATGTTGCAGTTAAACAGGAAGAGACCAGTATTTCGTCTGTTAAGTTTTTAAACGAATACATCATGCCCTTAAACGCAACTTTCCAGAATACTATTGTTGGTGGTTTATCGGGGATAGATTATGATGTAAAGCAAAACCAATATTATCTGATCAGCGATGATCCATCGCAGTTTAGTCCGGCCAGGATTTATACTGCACAGATTGATCTAAAAGAAAATAAAATTGATACCGTCCGCATCACGGGGCTTACCTATATGCTGCAGGAAAATGGAAAACCATATCCTAAATATGGTACCGATAAAAGTGTTAAGCCAGATGGCGAATCGGTACGTTATAACCCATTAAACAAACAGTTAATCTGGAGTAGTGAAGGTGAAAGGCTGTTTAAAAACGGAGATACGATAATCGTTCAACCCAGTTTGACTTTTATTTCTACTGAAGGGAAATTCCTTAATACCATTCCGCTGCCCAGAGGTTTTCATTTCACAAAAACGGAAAATGGTCCGAGGAAGAATGCCTTGTTTGAAGGCTTGACTTATGCCAACAACTACAAAACATTATACGCCAGTTTAGAAGAGCCCTTGTATCAGGATGGGCCACAGTCTTCTTTTGGCTATGACAAGGCTTTAACCCGGATTTTGAAATTCGATGTGGCAACTAAAAAGAATGTTGCACAATATGCCTATAAGCTTGATGCCCTGCCTGTTCAGCCTACTGTTGAAAATGACTGGAATGTAAACGGAATCTCCGAAATATTAGCGGTTAACGATCATACACTTTTGGTAATGGAGCGGGCCTGGGCGAAAGGGCATGATGACCATACTTTTTTAAAATTGTATCTGGTTGATTTAAACGGTGCTGAAAACGAAATCGAGAATACATCTTTTATACAAAAACCACCAAAACCCTTAACCAAAAAGTTACTTTTCGATTTTGATACTTTAAACAGGCATATCGATAACTTTGAAGGGGTAACCTTCGGTCCGAAATTACCTAACGGACATCAATCTCTGATTTTTTGCGTCGATAATAATTTCGGAAAATCGCAGGTGCAGCAATTTTTTCTTTTCGAGATCATCCCTTAAGCCAGTTCCTTTAAAAATATATCATGAGTAAAATAAAAGCGTTGTTGTTCGATTTAGATGGGACATTAATTGATTCAGAAAAGTTTCATTTCGATTGTTGGAATACCTTTTTATGCGGTTATGGAGTTGCTATTGATTTTAAAGATTGGTTAAGCAATTATGCCGGAATTCCCTTACCTAAAAATGCAAAAACCATCATCGACCGATACAAAATTGACGAGGAATTGGAGGGCTTTATCAACAGAAGGGAAAAGATCACTTTTGATGGTTTCAGATCAACTGATATTGCTTTAATGCCCTATGCATTGGAATTTATCCAGTTTGTTTATGAAAAAGGACTTACGCTTGCCGTGGTTACCGCCAGTCCGAAAATGGATGTAGAAGCTGTTTTTGAACGGAACGGCCTGGCCAAATACTTCAGTGTGTTTATTACCCGTACAGATGTGAGTAAATCTAAACCCGATCCTGAAAGTTACAACCTCTGTGTGGAGCGCCTGGGTTTAGAAAAGGATGAATGTATTGTGTTTGAAGATACCTTAAATGGTGTTAGATCGGCGCTGGCGGCAGGTATTACCTGTTATGCCATTCAGAATAATGTGCGTGCCCATCAAAAGTTAAAGATCGCAGATGAGCTGTTCCTCAGCTTTGCAAATGCCAAAACATTTATGTTGGAAAAGGGATTGATGTAATGTAATATGACCACCCAGGAAATTTTAAATAGTGTTGGGCAGTTTTCAGCTAGCGATGTGCTTCTTTTTGAAGAACATATTGTCCAAAGGTCGTTCCATAAAAACGATATACTTTTGCCCGAAGGTGAGATTTGCAAATCTGTTTATTTTATTCTATCAGGGTCTTTTTTTCAATTTCATTCTGATGGAATAACTGAAACCATTATCGATCTGCATTTGCCAGAGGAATGGATGTTTAATCATCCCAGCCTGATCAATCAAGTGCCATCAAATACCACGATCAAAGCATTTGATGAGTCGGATGTACTGGAATTGAGCTTAATCAACCTACACAGCCTGATTGCCAGGTCGCAGTCGTTTTTGGGTTTGGGTAGGCTTTTCGATCAGGCCGGTAACCGAACTTATCTGTTTGACAATGCCTTAACTCCTGTCCAAAAATACAGTTACATCACAAAAGCCAAACCACTTATTGTACAGGTTTTTCCCGTGAAAATGATTGCTTCCTATCTTAAAATCAGTCCCGAAACATTGAGCCGGGTGCGGGCAAAGCACTAAATTTCCTGATCTCGATCAAGTGCGGCTTTTCAAAAAAATGTCCATTTTTGAAATAAAAACATATGCTTACAGAAATTAATCCAAAACTGCCCATGCGTGATAAAAGCATCACGAGAGAATTTTATGTGAATAAATTGGGTTTTAAAGATATTGGAGCTGCTGACTTTAAGGATTACCTGATGGTACAAAAGGATAATGTGCAAATTCACTTTTTTTTATTCGAAGCACTCGAACCCAAAGAAAACTATGGCCAGGTGTACATCCGTACAAATGATATAGCAGGCTTATACCAATCGATGTTGGATACCAAACAAAGCATCCATCCAAATGGAAGTTTGCAAACTAAACCCTGGGGGCAAAAAGAATTTTCGATGCTCGATCCAGATAGCAACCTGCTCACTTTCGGACAAGCAGATTAAGGATGTGACTGATAAGAAATGCAGGGTGGCTCAGGTTTTGCCGGACCATTTTTTTTCCTATGGCCAGAAATTAAAATCATCCCGATCTGAATACCGACAGTAAGCCCATACAGAAAGCCAAATGGTTTAGATCAGCTGGCACACAGATGTACTACAAATCTGATAAGTAGCCGTTTATAGTCCGCATTTAGGCTTAATAACGCGGACTATATGCGGACTTGCTGCGGACTTACTGTTAATCTGGTGTCATTCTGATAGATACCTTGTCTTATCCTGTTATAGCTATACACCCAGGGTAGGCTTGAGTAATTTAGTCAGGAGGCATCGAGTGACGCATAATTTAAGACAACTTTCTTTTCTGGTTCAAAAGAAGCCCTGCAAGAGCGGGGCTATCTGGGATTGTTATTGTTTTTATCGTCGTAAAGTAAAATGTTTCTTAAGCTTAACAACCTATAGCCCTTAAGGCTTTAGCCTAACATTCTATTGGCCAATTGGCTTTCAGCTTTCCGCCTTTTTTCCCTACATTTGGCTAATTAAAATTATCAAGAAATTATGCAATACGATGTCGTTGTTATCGGTTCAGGGCCGGGCGGTTATGTAGGCGCAATCCGTTGTGCTCAGTTAGGTTTAAAAACTGCAGTTGTTGAAAAATATAAAACTTTTGGAGGTACCTGCTTAAACGTAGGCTGTATTCCATCTAAAGCTTTGTTAGACTCATCAGAGCACTATCACAACGCTGCCCACACGTTCACTACGCACGGTATCAACTTAAAAGATTTAAAGGTTGATATGAAACAGATGATCGCCCGTAAAGACGATGTTGTTGCTCAGAATACAGCTGGTATCACTTATCTCTTTAAGAAAAACAAAATCGATTCTTTCGAAGGTGTAGGTTCTTTTGTAGATAAAAATACCATTTTGGTAACCAAAGCTGATGGTTCTACCGAAACATTATCGGCTAAAAATGTAATTATTGCCACTGGTTCTAAACCAACAGCTCTACCATTTTTACCAATCGATAAAAAACGCATCATTACTTCTACCGAAGCTTTAAACATTAAAGAAGTGCCAAAAACGATGGTTGTAATCGGAGGTGGTGTAATCGGTTTAGAGTTGGGTTCGGTATACGCCCGTTTAGGTACAAAAGTTTCTGTAGTTGAATTTTTGCCATCAATCATTGGTACGATGGATGCAGGTTTGGGTAAAGAACTTCAACGTGTTTTAAAGAAAACTTTAGGCATGGAGTTTTATATGGGCCACAAAGTGACCGGAGCTACCACCAAAGGTAAAACCGTAACCGTTACTGCCGAAACACCAAAAGGCGAAACCATTTCTTTAGATGCTGATTATTGTATCGTTGCTGTTGGCCGTACCGCTTACAGCGAAGGTTTAGGTTTAGATAAAATCGGAATCACTATAGAAGAGAGAGGCAAGAAAATCCCTGTTAACGAGCATTTAGAAACTTCGGTTAAAGGTGTTTATGCCATTGGTGATGTAATTACAGGTGCAATGCTGGCGCACAAAGCAGAAGATGAAGGTACTTATGTTGCCGAAACAATTGCTGGCCAGAAACCGCATATCAATTATAACTTAATCCCAGGTGTAGTATACACATGGCCAGAGGTTGCTTCAGTAGGTTTAACCGAAGAGCAGTTAAAAGAAAAAGGAGTTAAGTATAAAACAGGTTCATTCCCTTTCAAAGCCAGTGGACGTGCGAAAGCAAGTATGGATACTGATGGTTTTATTAAGGTGCTAGCAGATGCTGCTACGGATGAAGTTTTAGGTGTACACATGATTGGTCCGCGTGCTGCTGATATGATTGCTGAAGCGGTTATTGCCATGGAATTCCGTGCATCTGCAGAAGATATTGCACGTACCTGCCATGCGCACCCAACCTATACTGAAGCCTTAAAAGAAGCTGCACTTGCTGCAACTGACAACAGAGCGATACATATTTAATTGATCATTCGGTTTACGATCGGTCAATTAATTTTAATATTTTGGGCATGCCCCAAGCTGCGCAAGGGTCGGTCGGGCACGTTTATTCCCGATAA